>NZ_JBRBDK010000001.1:0-622979 GCF_052805135.1 Agromyces arachidis | reverse complement strand
CGGCCTGCTCCTGGGGAGCGGCCTCCTGCTGGGGCGCGGCCTGCTCCTGGGGAGCAGCCTGCGCCTGGGGAGCGGCCTCCTGTTGCGGCGCGGCCTGCTCCTGGGGAGCGGCCTCCTGCTGGGGCGCGGCCTGCTCCTGGGGAGCGGCCTCCTGCTCGGGTGCGGCCTCCGCGGCGGGCGCCGACTCGGCGGCCTCGGCGCCGGCGCCGCTGCCGTCACCGATGGTGACGAGCGCAGTGCCGACCTCGACGGTCTCGTCCTCCTGGACGAGGATCGCCTCGATGACACCGGCGACCGGCGAGGGGATCTCGGTGTCGACCTTGTCGGTCGAGACCTCGAGCAGCGGCTCGTCGACCTCGACACGGTCTCCCACGTTCTTCAGCCAGCGGGTGACCGTGCCCTCCGTGACACTCTCACCGAGTGCCGGGAGGCTGACGGATTCGCTCATGCGCTTGTCTCCTTCACAGCGTGTGACGCGTTCTAGCTTATTGCAGTCGGGTTTCGGCGGACCGGGATCAGAGCGCGTGCAACGGCTTGCCGGCCAGCTTCAGGAACGCCTCGCCGAGGGCTTCGTTCTGCGTGGGGTGCGCGTGCAGCAGGGGAGCGATGTCCTCCGGGTACGCCTCCCAGTTGACGGCCAGCTGGGCCTCGCCGATCAGCTCGCCGACGCGGGCGCCGATCATGTGGACGCCGACGACCGGTCCGTCGTTCACGCGGACGACCTTGATGGAGCCGCTGGTCTCGAGGATGTGGCTCTTGCCGTTGCCGGCGAGGTTGTACTCGTACGAGGAGACCTCGTCGGCACCGAACTTCTCGGCGGCCTTGGCCTCGGTGTAGCCGATCGAGGCGACCTCGGGCTCGCAGTAGGTGACCTTGGGGATGTTCACGTCCTCGACGACGATCGGGTTGAGGCCCGCGATCTCCTCCGCGACGAAGATGCCCTGCTGGAAGCCGCGATGCGCGAGCTGGAGTCCCGGGACGATGTCGCCGACGGCGTACACGCCCGGGACGCTCGTCTTGAGGCGCTCGTCGGTGATCACGAAGCCGCGGTCGATCGTGACGCCCGCCTCCTCGTAGCCGAGGTTCGCGGTGACCGGCCCGCGGCCGACCGCGACCAGCAGCAGCTCGGCTTCGATCGTGTCGCCGTTCTCGAGCGTGATGACCACGCCGTCGTCGTGCTGGGTGACGCCCTGGAAGCGCACGCCGAGCTTGTAGTCGATGCCCCGCTTGCGGAACGCGCGCTCGAGCTGCTTCGAGATCGACTCCTCCTCGTTCGGGACGAGGTGGGGGAGCGCCTCGATGATCGTCACGTCGGAGCCGAACGACTTCCAGACGCTCGCGAACTCGACGCCGATGACCCCGCCGCCGAGGATGGCGACCTTCTGGGGCACGAAGTCGAGCTCGAGGGCCTGCTCGCTGGTGATGACGCGTCCGCCGATCTCGAGGCCCGGGAGCGAGCGCGAGTACGAACCCGTCGCGAGCACCACGTTCTTGCCGACGAGGCGCTGCTCACCGACCTCGACGGTGTTCGCGGAGACGAGGCGCCCCTCGCCCTCGACCACGGTGATGCCGCGGGCCTTCACGAGACCCTGGAGTCCCTTGAACTTGCTCGCCACGATGCTCTCGCGGTACTTCGTCACGGCCGGGACGTCGATGCCCTCGAACGTCGAGCGCACGCCGAACTTCGCGGACTCGCGCGAGTTGTCGGCGATCTCGGCGGCGTGCAGCAGGGCCTTCGTCGGGATGCAGCCTCGGTGGAGGCACGTGCCGCCGAGCTTGTCCTTCTCGACGAGGGCCACGCTGAGGCCGAGCTGGACGGCGCGCAGCGCGGCCGCGTAGCCTCCGCTGCCGCCTCCGAGGATGACGAGGTCAAAGTTCTGCTCGGACAAACCGGAATCTCCCTTGCGCGTCGGATCTGCGGCGAGAACTGCCCGGCTGGTGGCCGGGCAGGCTGCACGGGCGGTGATCGCCCCTACGACCTTACTACCTGGCGGAGAGCTGCTCGCCCAGCGCCACGAGCGTGCGGACGGCCGCCCCGGTGGCGCCCGGACCGGTGTGCCCCCACGCCGATCCGGTGTTGAACGACGGGCCGGCGATGTCGAGGTGCGCCCACGGGATCCGGGCCGCATCCTCGCCCTCGCGGCGCCCGACGAACTCCTGCAGGAACACGCCGGCGAGCAGCATCCCGGGGACCACCGTGCCCAGCTTGGTGTTGGCGAGGTCGGCGACGTCGGACTTCAGCAGCGGACGCAGGTCGGCCGGAAGCGGCATCGGCCACACGGCCTCGCCGGCGGCATCCGCTGCACGTCGCACCGCGTCGACCAGGTCGTCGTCGCCCATCAGCCCCGAGATGCGGTTGCCGAGCGCGACGACCTGGGCGCCCGTGAGGGTCGCCACGTCGACGATCGCGTCGGGCTGCTCCTCGCTCGCGGCTGCGAGCGCATCCGCCATCACGAGCCGGCCCTCGGCATCGGTGTTCAGCACCTCGACGGTCGTGCCGCCCTTCATCCGGATGACGTCGTTCGGGCGGGCGGCATCGCCGGAGGGCATGTTCTCGGCGAGGCAGAGCCATCCGGTCACGCGAACCGGGACCTCCAGCTCGGCGAGCGCGACCATCGCGGAGAGCACGGCCGCAGCGCCGGCCATGTCCGACTTCATCCCGACCATCGACGCGCCGGGCTTCAGCGACAGGCCGCCCGAGTCGAAGGTGATGCCCTTGCCGACGAGCGCGAGGTGCACGGATGCCGCGGCAGGGGAGTAGTCGAGCCGGACGAGCCGCGGCGGGCGCGACGACCCGCCGCCGACCGCGAGGATGCCGGCGAACCCCTCGTCGGCGAGCTCGGACTCGTCGAGCACGCGAACGTCGATCCCCGTGGCCGACGCGGCCTCCGCCGCCAGCTCGGCGAGCGCCGCGGGCGGCAGGTCGTTCGGCGCGTCGTTGACCAGGTCCTTCGTCCGCGCGACCGCGGCGACGGTGGCACGGACCCGGTCGATGCGGATGGCTCCGGCATCGTGACCGGTGTGCAGGACGATCCGCTCGGCACCCGACGGCACGTCCCGGTAGCGGGTGTACGCGTACGCTCCCATCCCCGCGCCCTCGAGCGCCGCAGCGGTCTCGTCCGCGTCCGCGTCGGCGGGCGCGCACACCACGATCGCCGTCGAGGACGGCAGGGCGCGGGTGCCGGCCCCGGCGGCGAGGCGGAGGGCGGCGGCGTCGGCCGAGTCGCCGAGGCCCGCGACCGCGACGACCCGTCCGGGCTCGCGCGGCTCGACGAGCCGGACGACCTCGTCGGCGACGCCCTTCGCACCGAGTGCGGCGAGGGCGGCACCCACCCACTCGAAGCCGGCCGGTGCGAGCGATTCCGCCCCCTCGGCGCCGCGTCGGGCGAACACGACCAGGGCGTCGACGTCGGAGGGAACGGTGCTGCTGAGTTCGAGGAGGGGAGCGGGCATGCCTTCGATCGTAGGTGTTCGCTGAGGGCATGCCCGGCGCCGTCCGGGATCGGCCCGGCCGCGCCCGCGACGTCAGTAGCCTTGAAGCATGCACGATCCCCGTTCCCTGTACGAGCTCGCCGAGGTCGAGGTGCCGCCCGGCCTTCCCCTCGTCGCCGGGCTCACGGGATTCGCGGACGCCGGGGGCGGCGTCGCACAGACCACCGAGTACCTGCGATCCACCCTCGAGACGACCGTCGTCGCGACGTTCGATGCGGACGAACTGCTCGACTACCGGGCGCGCCGGCCGATCATCATGTTCGAGGAGGACCACCTCACCGACTACCGGCCGCCGCGGCTCGCGCTCGACCTGGCCCGCGACGAGCTCGGCCAGCCGTTCCTCCTGCTCACCGGGTTCGAGCCCGACTTCCGATGGGAACGGTTCTGCGCGGCGGTCCTCGACCTCATCGAGCGGCTCGCGGTCGGTTCGACCACGTGGATCAACTCGATCCCGATGCCCGTGCCGCACACGCGCCCCATCGGGGTGACCGTGAGCGGCACCCGGGACGACCTCGTCGAGGCGATGTCGGTGTGGCGCCCGACGACGCAGGTGCCGGCCAACGCGCTGCACCTGGTCGAGTACCGGCTCCAGGAGCGCGGGCACCCGACCACCGGCTTCGTGCTGCTCGTCCCGCACTACCTCGCCGACGCCGAGTACCCCTCGGCCGCCGTCGCGGCGCTCGAGGCGGTGAGCGCGTCGACGGGCCGCATCTTCCCGACGGACGCGCTCCGGGAGCAGGGGCGCGACTTCGTCGCGAGGATCGACGAGCAGGTGGCCGAGAACGGCGAGCTCGCCAAGCTCGTGCATGCGCTCGAGGAGCGCCACGACGCCTACATGGAGGGCACGTCGCTGCGGTCGCCCCTCACCGACGAGGACGGCGAGCCGCCGTCGGCCGACGAGATCGCCGCCGAGCTGGAGAAGTTCCTCGCGGCGCGACGCCATCGCGACGACGAACCGGGCTGACCCGCGGCCTCGCCGGGAATGTCTGCCGCGCGTTCGGCGTTGTGGTGGTCGAGGGGCTGGAGCGCCCGATTCCGGCGGAGTCGCGGGACGGATGACGCTTCCGTACCTGTATAATGGGGGAAGGACCCGTTCTGGTCCGCCGTGTGGCTCGCGCCGCACACCGCGCGGACTTGACATGGGTCCTCATCGTGTCCGAAATCGCCGGATCGCGACGTTCTCCGCGTGTCCGAGCTCGGACACCGCGCGCGACGGCGAGGAAGAGGTTCATACGCATGGCATCCAAGGCCACCAAGGCGGCGACCGACGAGGTCGAGGCGAGCGCCGCCGCCCCGAAGCGCGCCGCCACGACGAGGAAGACCGCCGCGGCCAAGCCCGCGGCGAAGACCGCCGCGAAGGCCCCCGCGGCCAAGTCCGCCGCTGCCGAGTCGGACGCCGCCGCCAAGCCCAAGCGGGCGACGACCGCGTCGAAGACCCCCCGCGCGTCGACGGCCAAGTCGTCGACCGCGAAGTCGTCGAAGTCGAAGTCGGCCGCCGCGGCCGACGGTGACGAGGCCGCCGAGCTCGACGACGCCGCTCCGGACGCCGCCGAGGCGGCGGTCGACGCGGCCGCTGAGGCCGCGGCCCCCGCGGAGGACGAGGAGGAGGCCAAGCCGATCCCCGTCGAGCCGCACCCGACCGGCGCCCTGGTGCTGCGTGCGTCCGACGACGAGGACGAGATCCCCGTCTACTCGACCACGATCACTGGCGCGACGGCCGACCCGGTCAAGGACTACCTCAAGCAGATCGGCAAGGTCGCGCTGCTGAACGCGGCCGAAGAGGTCGAGCTCGCGATGCGCATCGAGGCCGGCCTGTTCGCCGAAGAGAAGCTGTCGCACATGTCCGACGCCGAGAAGAAGTCGCAGCTCGGCCGCGAGTTGCAGTGGGTCGCGCGCGACGGCCAGCGGGCCAAGAGCCACCTGCTCGGCGCGAACCTGCGCCTCGTGGTTTCGCTCGCCAAGCGATACACCGGCCGCGGCATGCAGTTCCTCGACCTCATCCAGGAGGGCAACCTCGGCCTCATCCGCGCGGTCGAGAAGTTCGACTACACCAAGGGCTTCAAGTTCTCGACCTACGCGACCTGGTGGATCCGCCAGGCGATCACGCGCGCGATGGCCGACCAGGCCCGCACCATCCGCATCCCGGTGCACATGGTCGAGGTCATCAACAAGCTCGCACGCGTCCAGCGGCAGATGCTGCAGGACCTCGGCCGCGAGCCCACGCCCGAGGAGCTGTCGAAGGAACTCGACATGACCCCCGAGAAGGTCATCGAGGTGCAGAAGTACGGCCGCGAGCCCATCTCGCTGCACACGCCGCTCGGCGAGGACGGCGACAGCGAGTTCGGCGACCTGATCGAGGACACCGAGGCGGTCGTCCCGGCCGACGCGGTCGGCTTCACGATGCTGCAGAAGCAGCTCGAGTCGCTGCTCGACTCGCTGAGCGAGCGCGAGGCCGGCGTCATCCGCATGCGCTTCGGCCTCGGAGACGGCATGCCGAAGACGCTCGACCAGATCGGCGACACCTTCGGCGTGACCCGCGAGCGCATCCGCCAGATCGAGTCCAAGACGATGGCGAAGCTCCGCCACCCGTCCCGGTCGCAGTCGCTGCGCGACTACCTCGAGTAGGCCGCCGGTGAAGTACGCGCCGGCGATCCTCGTCGGCCGGCTCGTGAGGATCGCCGCCCGGCTGCGCAAGCCGGGCGGCGGTTCGGCGGTGCCCGGCCTCATCGTCAACCGCATCGCCCCCGGCTACCTCCGTTCCACGCTCTCCGGATTCCCGCAGGGCCTCGTCGTCGTGTCCGGATCGAGCGGCAAGTCGACCACGACCAAGATGCTCGTCGCGATCCTCCGCGCCCACGGGGAGCAGGTCTTCACCAACCCCTCCACGGCGAACATCAGCCAGGGGCTCACCTCCGCGCTGCTCGAGCAGGCCGACTGGCGCGGCCGCGTGCCGGGCGACGTCGCGGTCCTCGAGATGGACGAGGGCCACGGGGCGCTCGTGATGCAGGGCGTGGACGCGCGCGTCGTCACGCTCACCAACGTGATGGTCGACCAGATCGACCGCTTCCACGACTCCGACATGGTCGCCGGAATGCTCGCCCGCATCGCCGACCGCGCGCACGAGGCGGTCGTGGTCAACGCCGACGACGGCTACCTGCTCCGCCTCGCGGCCGACCTGCGGCCCGGCGTCGCCGTCCGCCGGTTCGGCGTCTCCGAGTCCGTCCTCGCGGCCGCGCCGAGGGGGCTCGGCCACACGGAGACGAGCCGGGTCCGGCTCGCCCCGGAGGAGGGCGTGGTCGTCTCCGCCGTCGACGGTGCGTCGACCGTGCTCGCAGACGGTGCGGTATCCGTCCCCGTGGGCCTGCCGGCGCGTGGCACGCATTACGCCGTGGATGCGGCGGCAGCATGGGCGACCGCGAAGCAGGTGCTCGGCGAGCGCTTCTCCGCCGCTACCGCGGCCGAGGCGCTGGGCTCGATTCCGGCGGTCTTCGGTCGCGGCGAGCGCGTGACGGTCCGCGGGCAGGAGGTCGACTTCGTCCTCGTGCAGAACCCGGCGAGCTACCAGCTCAACGTCGACAGCATCCCGCCCGGGACGGAGCAGATCCTCTTCGCGATCGGCTCCGACGTGCGGGACCCCTCGTACTTCTGGCCGGCCGACGCCTCGTCGCTCGGGCGGGTCTCGATCGTGAGCGGGTCGAAGGCCGCCGAAGCCGCGCTCATGCTGGCCTACGACGGCGTCGCGATCGATCGCGTCGAGCCGGAGCTGTCGCGGGCGCTCGACGACTTCCTCGCCGCGCCAGCGCCGACCTCGGGCGTGAAGACGATCGTCTTCTCCGCCGACTCGATGCGCCGGACGCGCGCCCACCTCGGACTCACGGGAGCGGAATGACCCTCACGATCGTCTCCCTGCTGCCCTCGCTGCAGAACACCAACGGCGACGCCGAGAACGCCGCCGTGCTCGCCGCGCGCGCACGATGGGCCGGTCTCGACGCCCGCGTGGTCGCCGTGGAGACGGCGGCCGACCTGCCCGAGCGCGTCGACGCGGTCGTGCTCGGCTCCGGGAGCGACGCTTCGCTGACCGTCGTCCGCGAGCGGCTGCTCGGCCTGGTCGACGAACTCCGGCGATGGGGCACCGAGGGCGTGCCGATCCTCGCAGTCGGCACCGGCTGGGAGCTGTTGAGCTGGGGGATCGAGCGGGCCGACGGCACGACCGTCGAGGGGCTGGGCGTGCTCGCCGGGCGCGGCGTGCCCCGCGCCGAACGGGTCACCGGCGACCTCGTCGTCCAGATGCCCCGGATCGGCCAGCTCGTCGGGTTCGAGAACCACGCGCGCGACTACATCGGCGCCGAGGCCTCGCCGCTCGGGCGCGTGCGCGCCGGAACCGGCAACGGACGCGGTTCGGGCCAGGAGGGCGTCCGGATGGGCGACGTCATCGGCACCCACTTGCACGGCCCCGTGCTCGCGAAGAATCCGCGGCTGGCCGACGCGATCCTCGAGCGCATGTGCGAACGGGCCGGCCTCGCGTACGCGCCCGGGGTGCACGCCGTGGAGGTCGACCGCTACGCGGAGGTCGCGCGCCAGGCGCAGTTGCGTGCCGTCGGCGTGGCTCCGGCCTGAGCCATCCGCAACGACGAACGCCCCGGAGGAGCTCCGGGGCGTTCGTGGTGTCGGGGACGCGCTCAGTCGCGCGTGTCGGTGAGGAGCCGGCTCGACTCGTCGTGCCAGCTGTGGGCGATCTGCGACAGCTTCTCCTCGTGCTTGCGGCCGTGGTGGGCGCAGAAGAGGAGTTCGCCGCTCGAGACGACCACTCGGATGTAGGCCTGCGCGCCGCAGGCGTCGCACCGGTCGAGGGCGGTGAGCTCGTGAGGGGTGTCGATCTCGTCGACTGCACCGGCGGTGTCGGTGTACTGGTTCATGGCGCCTCCTCCGTAGCTCACGATCCGATCTGTCTGCATCAATGAAAACACGCCGGATGCTGCGAAGCTTCCGTGCGGCCCCGCATTTCGCTCAGCGCGAAGCGCCTGTCCGGCATCCGGGGTGGCCCTCAGTAGGCTTGTGCGACGTGAGCTCCGACTATTCCGCCCGCCATCTCTCCGTGCTCGAAGGCCTCGAGGCCGTGCGCAAGCGTCCGGGCATGTACATCGGCTCGACGGACTCCCGCGGGCTCATGCACTGCCTGTGGGAGATCATCGACAACTCGGTCGACGAGGCGCTCGCCGGCCACGGCGGCACGATCGACGTCGTGCTCCACCGCGACGGCAGCGTCGAGGTGCGCGACCGTGCTCGCGGGATCCCCGTCGACGTGGAGCCGAAGACGGGGCTCTCCGGGGTCGAGGTCGTGTTCACGAAGCTGCACGCGGGCGGCAAGTTCGGCTCGGGCTCGTACTCGGCGTCGGGCGGGTTGCACGGCGTCGGCGCCTCGGTCGTCAACGCCCTGTCCGAACGCCTCGACGTCGAGGTCGACCGCGGCGGAGCGACCTGGGCGATGTCGTTCCACCGCGGTGAGCCGGGCGTCTTCGACGACCGCGGGACGCCGTCGCCCACCGCATCGTTCACGCCGTTCGAGCAGTCGAGCGAGCTCCGCAGGGCCGGGCGTGTCGCGAAGGGCGTGACGGGCACGAGGGTGCGGTACTGGGCTGACCCCCAGATCTTCACGAAGGGCGCCGAGTTCCAGCTCGACGAGCTGTTGAACCGCGCTCGCCAGACCGCCTTCCTCGTTCCCGGCCTGGCGATCTCGGTCGTCGACGAGCGCGGCGAGGAGCCAGAGACCCATCGGTTCCAGTTCGACGGGGGCATCTCCGAGTTCGTCGAGCACCTGGCCGTCGACGGCGCGGTGACCGACATCTGGCGACTCACGGGCGACGGACGCTTCACCGAGACCGTCCCGGTGCTCAACGACCACGGCGCGATGATCCCCACCGACGTCGAACGGCACTGCCACGTCGACATCGCCCTGCGCTGGGGCACGGGGTACGACACGGTGTCGCGCAGCTTCGTGAACATCATCGCGACGCCCAAGGGCGGCACGCACCAGGCCGGCTTCGAGCAGGGCCTCCTGAAGTTCCTCCGGCAGCAGGTCGAGCAGAACGCCCGCCGGCTCAAGGCCGGCAACGACAAGGTCGAGAAGGACGACGTCCTCGCCGGGCTCACCGTGGTCCTCACGGTGCGGTTGCCCGAACCGCAGTTCGAGGGCCAGACGAAGGAGGTGCTCGGCACGCCCGCCGTCCGGTCGATCGTGGCCTCCGTCGTCCAGAAGGCGCTGGGGGAGCGGTTCGCGTCGACCAAGCGGGACGACAAGGCGCAGACCTCGTTGCTGCTGGAGAAGATCGTCTCCGAGATGAAGGCGCGGATCTCCGCCCGCACGCACAAGGAGACGCAGCGGCGCAAGAACGCCCTCGAGACCTCGTCGCTGCCCGCGAAGCTCGTCGACTGCCGCTCGACGGATGTCGCGCAGAGCGAGCTGTTCATCGTCGAGGGCGACTCGGCGCTCGGCACTGCGAAGCTCGCGCGCGACAGCGAGCACCAGGCGCTCCTGCCGATCCGGGGCAAGATCCTCAACGTGCAGAAGGCGAGCATCGCCGACATGCTGAGCAACGCCGAGTGCGCGTCCATCATCCAGGTCATCGGGGCGGGTTCCGGGCGCACGTTCGACCTGTCCACGGCACGCTACGGCAAGGTCATCATCATGAGCGATGCCGACGTCGACGGCGCCCACATCCGCACCCTGCTGCTGACGCTCTTCTTCCGCTACATGCGTCCGATGATCGAGGACGGCCGCGTGTTCGCCGCCGTCCCGCCGCTGCACCGGATCGTGGTCATGAACCCGGGGTCGAAGCCGAACGAGGTGATCTACACCTATTCCGAGGCCGAGCTGAGCGGCGTGCTCGCGACCCTGCGCAAGCAGGGGAAGAAGTACCAGGACCCGATCCAGCGATACAAGGGACTCGGCGAGATGGATGCCGACCAGCTGGCCACCACCACGATGGACCGGCGGCACCGCACGCTGCGTCGAGTCGGGGTCGCCGACGCGGAGAACGCCGGGCGCGTCTTCGAGCTGCTGATGGGCAACGAGGTCGCGCCTCGGAAGGAGTTCATCGTCGACAGCGCTGCGGCGCTCACCCGCGACCGCATCGACGCCTGATCGGGGCCCGCCCCGCTCGCGCATTCGCGGACGGGGCGGCCACGCGGGGGATCAGCGGATGCCGCGTCCCACCGCCTGGACGGGGCCTTCGAGGGGCTGCCCGGAACCGTCTCGCCTGCCCCCGACCTCCGGCAGCGCGCGGACGGAGCCGTCCGCGGCCAGGCCGTGAGCCGGACCTCGGCCCACCCAGGCGACGGCGAGGGCGTCCTGGCCCTTCAGGAACCGGTGCGCGCGCACGCCGCCGGTCGCCCGGCCCTTCCCGGGGTACTCGGAGAACGCGGTGACCTTGGCCGCGCCGGGATCGGCCCCGAGCAGCGTGTCGCTGGCTGCGGCGACGGTGACGACGACCGCGTCGTCGACGTCGGCCCGCGGGATCGACTGGAAGTCGATCACGCGCCGGCCCGCGGCGAGCTTGATGCCGGCCATCCCTCCGGCCGGGCACCCCTGCGGGCGCACCGCGGATGCCGGGAAGTGCAGCAGTTGGGCGTCGCTCGTGACGAACACCAGCTCGTCGTCGTCGCCGCCCTGCGATGCGCCCACGACGCGGTCGCCCGGCTTGAGGGAGACCACCTCGAAATCGGGCCGATTGGGGTAGTTGCCGGGCGAGACCCGCTTGACCACGCCCTGCTCCGTGCCGAGCACGATGGGCTGCGACGAGTCGAGCGAGACGATCGCGAGGACCTTCTCGTCGCGATCGGCGAGGGCGAGGTACTCCGCGACCTTCACCCCGGCCGCCAGGTGCACGGAGTTCGACGGCAGGACGGGGAGCTCGAGCGGGGAGAACCGGATGAGTCGTCCGGCCGAGGTCACGGCGCCGATCTCGGTGCGGCTGGTGGTCGCGAGCTCCGAACGCACGGCGTCGTGCTTCGCCCGGCGCGTCGGGGGAGTGAGCTGGACCGCGTCGGCGCCGTCGGCGGCATCGATGCGGGCGATGCGCCCGGTCGCGCTGAGGATCACGCGGCACGGCACGTCGGCATGCTGCAGCTCCGCCGGGTCGACCGCCCGACGGGTCTTCGGCTGCACCTTGGCCTCGGTGAGCATCGTCCGTCGCGGCGAGCCGTACAGGTCGGCGGCGCGGCCCAGTTCGTCGCCCACCATCGCGCGGATCCGCAGGTCGCTGCCGAGCAGGTCCTCGAGGTCGGCGATCTCGGCGAGCAGCTGGTCGCGCTCGGCCTCGAGCTCGATCCGCGAGAACCTGGTCAGGCGTCGGAGCCGGAGCTCGAGGATGTACTCGGCCTGCAGCCGGCTGAGGTCGAACACGTCGATCAGGCGCCCGCGCGCGGCATCCGCGTCGTCGCTCGTCCGGATGACCTGGATGACCTCGTCGATGTCGAGGATCGCGATGAGCAGTCCCTCGACCAGGTGCAGTCGTTCGCGGCGGCGCGCGAGCCGGAACTCGGAACGGCGGGTCACGACCCGGATCCGGTGGGCCAGGTACACCTCGAGCAGCTCGCGCAACCCGAGCGTCTGCGGCTGCCCGTCGACGAGGGCGACGGCGTTGATGTTGAAGCCGTCCTCGAGCGGCGTGAGCCGGTACAGCTGCTCGAGCACGGCCTGGGGGTTGAAGCCGGTCTTCACGCCGATGACGAGGCGAAGCCCGCGATTGCGGTCGGTGAGGTCGGTGACGTCGGCGATGCCGGTGATCTTCTTGGCGTTGACGCCGTCCTTGATCTTCTCGATGACCTTCTCGGGACCGACGAGGTAGGGCAGCTCGGTGACCACGAGGCCCGTCTTGCGCGCGGTGAGCTGCTCGATGCTCACCTTGGCGCGGGTCTTGAACGAACCCCGGCCGGTGGCGTACGCGTCGCGGATGCCGGCCAGGCCGACGATCGTGCCGCCGGAGGGGAAGTCCGGGCCGGGGACGTACTCCATGAGCTCGTCGAGGGAGGCCTCCGGATGCTCGAGGAGGTGGCGCGCCGCGGCGACGACCTCCACGAGGTTGTGCGGCGCCATGTTGGTCGCCATGCCGACCGCGATGCCGCTCGCGCCGTTGACGAGCAGGTTGGGGATCGCCGCGGGCAGCACCTCGGGCTGCTGGTGGGAGTTGTCGTAGTTCGGCACGAAGTCGACGACGTCCTCGTCGAGGTCGTCCGTCATGGACATCGCGGGCGGCGCCATCCGCGCCTCGGTGTAGCGCGCTGCGGCCGGGCCGTCGTCGAGCGAGCCGAAGTTGCCGTGGCCGTCGACCAGCGGGACGCGGAGCGTGAACGGCTGCGCGAGCCGGACGAGGGCGTCGTAGATCGCCGAGTCGCCGTGCGGGTGCAGCTTGCCCATGACCTCGCCGACGACGCGCGCCGACTTGACGTGGCCGCGATCGGGCCGCAGGCCCATGTCGCTCATCATGTAGAGGATGCGGCGCTGCACGGGCTTCAGGCCGTCGCGCGCGTCGGGCAGCGCTCGCGAGTAGATCACCGAGTACGCGTACTCGAGGAACGAGCCCTGCATCTCTTCGGCGACGTCGACGTCGTCGATGCGTTCTGCGATGGGGGTGGCGGGGGGCTCGTTCTTGCCTGGGCTCATTCGTCGTCTCTGCGCGGGGCGTGCCGGGGCACGCGCGGGGAACGGGGACCGCGCCCCGGGTCCTGTGGAAGACTGGGCGCGATGCCTGCCATGCTACCGGTGCCCGCCGACGGTGCTCCGAGGCTCACCGCGGTCCTCGGCGCCGCCCTCGCATCCGTCGCGGGCACGCAGAACGTCCTCGACCTCCCGGCCGCGTCCTCGGCGGTCGTCGTGCTCATCGACGGGCTCGGGGCGGCCAACCTCGCCGCGCGCTCGGGCCATGCGAGGACCCTCGCGGGCCGGATGGCACGGCGCGACGTCATCCGGACGGTGTTCCCCTCCACGACCGCCGCCGCGATCGCGAGCTTCGCCACCGGGTTGATGCCCGGCGCGCACGGGCTGATGGGGTACCGCGTGCCCGACCGGGCGCACGACCGGGTCGTCAACCAGCTCAGCGGCTGGGACGACCGGATGGTGCCCGAGACGTGGCAGCCGCACCCCACGATCTTCGACCGTGCCGTCGAGCGCGGCATCCGCGCCGTCGCCGTCGGCGGCACCCGCTACGCCGACTCGGGTTTCACGCGAGCGGTGCTGCGAGGCGCGGAGTACCGCGCGGGGGCGAGCGTCGCGGACCGCTTCGCCGAGGCCATGCGCATCGTCCGCGAGGGTCCGGCGCTCGTCTACGTCTACGTGTCGGAGCTCGACCAGATCGCCCACGCGCACGGCTGGGAGTCCGACCGGTGGATCGCCGCGCTCGAGTCCCTCGACGCCGAGGTGGCCGGGTTCGAGGCGCGGATGCCGCGGGGGACCGGGCTGCTCGTCACCGCCGACCACGGCATGGTCGACGTGCCGCCGCACCGCCACCGGTTCGTCGACGACCGACCCGACCTGCTCGAGGGGGTGCGTCACGTCGCGGGGGAGCCGCGCTGCCTGGGCCTCGTGCTCGAGCCCGGCATCGGACCCGGGCCTCGGGACGCGCTCGTGGCGGGATGGCGCGAGGCCGAGGGCTCGCGCGCGTGGGTCATGTCGTCGGACGAGGCGGTCGCGGCGGGCCTGTACGGCGATGTCGAGCCGGGCAATCGCGACCGGATCGCCGACATCCTGATCGCCGCTCGCTCCGGGGTCGCGTACTACGACCGGCGCGACGCCGACCGGCGAGGCGAGTCCATGGTCGGCCAGCACGGCTCGGCGACCGACGACGAGACGCGGATCCCGCTCATCCGGATGGGAGCGTTCGCCCGGCCGTGAGGCGGACCGGTCAGGCCGGGTACTGCCCGCGCTTGACCTGGGGCTTGGGCAGGCGCAGCGGACGCAGCTGCAGGGCGCGCATCGCGGCGTACCAGCGGATCCGCTCGACCCGCTCGGCGCCGAACCGCGCGGCGAGCTTCCGCTGCAGGACCGAACCGAGGATGATCACGTCGACGACCGAGATGAGGAAGAACGCCCACAGGGCGAAGATCCCGATGGTCTGGACCTCGTAGCTCGGCACGAAGGTCAGGATGATCACCGCGAACATGACGGGGATCAGGATCTCGCCGACGCTGAAGCGCGCGTCGACGTAGTCGCGCACGTACTTCTTCTGCGGTCCGCGATCACGCGCGGGAAGGTACTTCTCCTCGCCCGCGGCGAGTCCGAGGCGGGCACGCTCACGGGCCTCCGTAGCTCGAGCGCGCGCCTGCCGCGACGCCTCCTTGCGGTCGTCCGGGACCAGCGGCCGCTTCCGCGCGGCCTCGCGCTCGGCACGCGTGGGGGTCGGGGCGCCCTTGCCGACCTTGCGGGCGGCGTCATCGCCGTCGCCGGTCTGCGGAGCGGGGGTGTCGGTGCTGGGGTGCTTGGCCACGGGAGTCCTCGTCGAATCGGTTCCCCTTAAGATTACCCGCATGACCGACCTGCGACCCGACGTCCCGCCCGCCCCCGCATCCGATCGGGGGAGCGGCGGATCCGAGGTCGTCGCTCGACTCCGAGAGGCCGTCGAGGCCGGATTCCCGTCGACGATCGCCGACCTGGGTCGCCTGGTGCGCATCCCCTCCGTCTCCTGGGCCGCGTTCGACCCGGAGCACGTCGCGCGGAGTGCCGACGCCGTCGCCGAACTGGTCCGGGGCACGGGCCTGTTCGAAGTGGTCGACATCCGCCGCGCCGCCGTCGGCTCGGAGGGCGACACGCTCGGCCAGCCCGCGGTGGTCGCACGACGCGCGGCCCGC
The DNA here is from genome assembly GCF_052805135.1 of Agromyces arachidis. Taxonomy (NCBI): domain Bacteria; kingdom Bacillati; phylum Actinomycetota; class Actinomycetes; order Micrococcales; family Microbacteriaceae; genus Agromyces; species Agromyces arachidis. The sequence goes on along the minus strand of NZ_JBRBDK010000001.1, from coordinate 607,646 downwards.
AACGGGCGTCCGACCGTCCTCCTCTACGCCCACCACGACGTCCAGCCTCCCGGGCGCGACGAGGACTGGGAGTCCGAGCCGTTCGAGCCCACGCTGCGAGGCGACCGCCTCTACGCTCGCGGCGCCGCCGACGACAAGGCCGGCGTCATGGCCCACATCGCGGCCATCAGGGCACTGGTCGAGGTGCTCGGCGACGACCTCGACCTCGGGCTCGCCCTCTTCATCGAGGGGGAGGAGGAGTTCGGGTCGCGCTCGTTCGCCGAGTTCCTCCGCGAGAACCGCGACCTGCTCGAGGCGGATGCGATCGTCGTGGCCGACTCGAACAACTGGGACGTCGACACCCCGGCACTGACCGTCGCCCTGCGCGGCAACGTCACCTTCCGGCTGACCGTGCGCACGCTCGACCACGCGTCGCACTCCGGGATGTTCGGCGGAGCCGTGCCCGATGCCATGCTCGCCGTGATCCGGCTCCTCGACAGCCTCTGGGACGCCGACGGCGCCGTTGCGGTCGACGGGCTCGAGTCGGCGTCGTTCGGGACGCCCGAGTACGGTGAGGCGCAGCTCCGCGCCGAGGCCGGTCTCCTCGAGGGCGTCGCGCCGATCGGCCGCGGCGCGATCCTCTCGCGTATCTGGGCGCAGCCGTCGATCACGGTCACGGGGATCGACGCGCCGACGGTGGCGAACGCCTCGAACACCCTCCTGCCGGCCGTGTCGGTGCGGATCAGCGCGCGGATCGCACCGGGTCAGGATGCCGGGGCCGCGTTCGATGCGCTCCGCGCGCACCTCGAGGGCAACGCCCCGTTCGGCGCCCGGATCGAGATCGACGACGTCGACACCGGACAGCCCTTCCTCGTGGACACGAGCGGGTGGGCGGTCGCCGAGACCAAGTCGGCGATGGCCGACGCGTGGGGGAGGGAGCCCGTCGACATCGGCGTGGGCGGATCGATCCCGTTCATCGCGCAGCTCGTGCAGGAGTTCCCGTCCGCCCAGATCCTCGTGACCGGCGTGGAGGACCCGGATTCGCGCGCGCACAGTCCGAACGAGTCCCTGCACCTGGGCGTCTTCCGTCGGGCCGTCCTCGCCGAGGCGCTCCTCCTGGCGCGGCTGCAGGACCGATCCGGTCACTGACGCCTGCGGGCGCGTCGGCCGCACGGCCGGACGTGCCGTGGGAGGGCATCCAGCCAGCGCGGGTACAATCGCGGTACCCGATCCACCGAGGAGTGACATGAGCGACACGATCACCGACGCCATCCACGGCGTGAAGCTGAGCGAGCCCGCGGCCGCCAAGGTTCGCAACCTCCTCGAGCAGGAAGGTCGCGACGACCTGCGCCTCCGCGTGGCGGTCCAGCCCGGTGGCTGCTCCGGCCTTATCTACCAGCTGTACTTCGACGAGCGACTGCTCGACGGCGACGCCGTGGTCGACTTCTCCGGCGTCGAGGTCGTCGTCGACAAGATGAGCGTGCCCTACCTCGACGGCTCCACGATCGACTTCGAGGACACGATCCAGAAGCAGGGGTTCACGATCGACAACCCGAACGCGCAGGGCAGCTGCGCGTGCGGCGACTCGTTCCACTGACCTCGCTCGATCTCGACGGAGGGAGACCCGCCCAGGCGGGTCTCCCTCCGTCGTTTCGCCCGGTGCGGTGGGATTTCTCCGTGGGTCGGCGGGAATGGATGCCCTGAGTGCACGAGCATGGCGCCGGTTCGGAGTAGGCTAGGACCGATCAATGCGCTTCGCTGAGAAGCGCCTTCGAGTCTCCCGAAAGGTCACCGGTGCGCCACAATCGCCGTCTCCGATGGGCTGCTGTTCCGATCGCAGCGACGCTCAGCCTCGTCCTCGCCGGATGCACGCAGGCACAGCTGAACGGATTCCTCCCCGGCTTCGAGGAGGGCGAGTCGCCCGTCACGAACCACACCGAGCGCGTCTCGGGGCTGTGGGTCACCTCGTGGATCGTGCTGCTCATCGTCGGCGTGGTGACCTGGGGCCTCACGATCTGGGCCGTGATCGCCTACCGCCGGCGCAAGGGCCAGACCGGGCTCCCGGTCCAGCTCCGGTACAACATGCCGATCGAGGTGTTCTACACGGTCGTGCCGCTGATCCTCATCCTCGGCTTCTTCGCGTTCACCGCACGCGACCAGGCCGCGATCGAGGAGCGCTTCGCCGAGAACGACGTCGATGTCCGCATCGAGGCCATCGCCAAGCAGTGGGCGTGGGACTTCAACTACGTCGACGAGGACGTCTACTCGCCCGGCATCCAGGCCCAGCTCGATGAGGAGGGCCCGGCCGGCTCGGTGAAGACGGACGAGCTTCCGACGCTCGTGCTCCCGGTGGGTGCGAACGTCGAGATCGCGCTCGAGTCCCGCGACGTGATCCACTCCTTCTGGGTGGTCGACTTCCTCTACAAGAAGGACATGTTCCCGGGCAAGACGAACTACATGTCGTTCGTGCCCGAGCGCGAGGGCACCTACGCCGGCAAGTGCGCGGAGCTGTGCGGCGAGTACCACTCGCTGATGCTCTTCAACGTCGAGGTCGTCTCCCAGGGCGAGTACGAGGACTACATCGAGTCGCTCCGCGACGCGGGCCAGGAGGGCCAGCTGTCGACCGAGTTCGACCGGAACCAGAACCTGCCCGGCACGGGCGCTCCCGATCTGAAAGAGGAAGAGTAAGCCGCGATGAGCACCAGCACCGCACCGGCTCGCCCCAGCGCGACGTCGCAGCCGTTCGGCGCCTCCACGGTGGAGCGCAAGGGCAACATCCTGGTCAAGTGGATCACCTCGACCGACCACAAGGTCATCGGGTACCTCTACCTGATCACCTCGTTCATCTACTTCCTCATCGGCGGCGTGATGGCGCTGATCATCCGCGCCCAGCTGTTCGAGCCCGGCCTCGAGATCATCCAGACGCGCGAACAGTACAACCAGCTGTTCACGATGCACGGCACGATCATGCTGCTGATGTTCGCCACCCCGCTCTTCGCGGGCTTCGCGAACGTCCTCATGCCGCTCCAGATCGGCGCGCCCGACGTCGCGTTCCCGCGCCTGAACGCCTTCGCCTACTGGCTGTTCAACTTCGGCTCCCTGATCGCGGTGGCCGGCTTCTTCACCCCGCAGGGCGCCGCGTCGTTCGGCTGGTTCGCCTACCAGCCACTCGCGTCGACGACGTTCTCACCGGGTATCGGCGGCAACCTCTGGATGCTGGGCCTCGGCATGTCGGGCTTCGGCACGATCATGGGCGCGGTGAACTTCATCACCACGATCATCACCATGCGCGCACCCGGCATGACGATGTTCCGCATGCCGATCTTCACCTGGAACACCCTCGTGACGTCGATCCTCGTGCTGATGGCCTTCCCGATCCTCGCTGCCGCGATCCTCGCCGCCTCGGCCGACCGCATCTTCAACGCGCACATCTACGATCCCGAGAACGGCGGGGTCATCCTCTGGCAGCACCTGTTCTGGTTCTTCGGGCACCCCGAGGTGTACATCATCGCCCTGCCGTTCTTCGGCATCGTGTCCGAGATCTTCCCGGTGTTCAGCCGCAAGCCGATCTTCGGCTACAAGACCCTGATCTACGCGACGATCGCGATCGCCGCCCTCTCCGTCTCGGTCTGGGCGCACCACATGTACGTCACCGGGTCGGTCCTGCTGCCGTTCTTCGCCCTCATGACGATGCTGATCGCGGTGCCGACCGGCGTGAAGATCTTCAACTGGATCGGCACGATGTGGCGGGGATCGATCACGTTCGAGACGCCGCTCATCTGGGCGCTGGGCTTCCTGATCACCTTCGTGTTCGGTGGCCTCACCGGCGTCATCCTCGCGTCGCCGCCGCTGGACTTCCACGTGTCCGACACCTACTTCGTGGTCGCGCACTTCCACTACGTCGTCTTCGGCACCGTGGTCTTCGCGATGTTCGCCGGCTTCTACTTCTGGTGGCCCAAGTGGACCGGCAAGATGCTGAACGAGACCCTCGGGAAGTGGCACTTCTGGCTGCTGTTCATCGGCTTCCACACGACGTTCCTCATCCAGCACTGGCTCGGCGTCGTCGCGATGCCCCGGCGGTACTACTCGTACCTCCCTGAGGACAACATCACCTGGATGAACCAGCTGTCGACGGTGGGCGCATTCATCCTCGCGGTGTCGATGATCCCGTTCTTCCTGAACGTGTACATCACGGCCCGTCGCGCACCGAAGGTCACCGTGAACGACCCGTGGGGCTACGGGGGATCGCTCGAGTGGGCAACGAGCTGCCCGCCGCCGCGGCACAACTTCACCTCGATCCCGCGGATCCGGTCCGAGCGTCCTGCCTTCGACCTGAACCACCCGGAGGCCGGCATCCCCGTGGGCATCGGCCCGGCGAAGGATGCCCCCGAGGCGCCCGTGTACGACGTTGACAGCAAGGAAGTCAAGTAGATGCGCACGAACGTCATCCTCTTCTGGGTCCTGACCGGATTCTTCGTCCTCGCCGCGGCGGTGTACGCGTTCTGGTCGTCGATCGACACCGCCGCGTCGCGGATCGCCGATTCGGGCGGCGGCGGTCCCGAGTGGGCCGGCACCGTGGCGCTCGCGCTCACCGCCATCCTCAGCGCGTTCATCGCCTTCTACCTCGGCCGCGTGCACAAGGAGCAGGGCGGTGAGCTGCCCGAGGACCGCCTCGACGCCAACATCGACGACGGCGACGCCGAGCTCGGCTTCTTCAGCCCGTGGAGCTGGTGGCCGATCGTCCTCGCCGGCGCCGCGGCACTCGGCTTCCTCGGTCTCGCCGTGGGCTTCTGGATCACGTTCATCGCGGTCCCGCTCGTCCTCGTGGCGCTCGTCGGGTGGGTCTACGAGTACTACCGCGGCAACTTCGCCCGCTGACACCGGCTCCCGACGCCCCCGGTCCTCTGGCCGGGGGCGTCGTCGTGCACGGGGGCGGTACGCTCAACTCGGTCGCCGGGCGCCCATCACGCACCACGAGAAACCCGCGTCGCGGACGACGATCTCGAGCCCCGCGCTGCGCACGGCCTCGGCCATCCGCTCCGGGTCGTGGACGTAGGCGCGATACTCGCGCCGGGCCACACGGTTGATCGCGTTGTCGAAGGCCACTCGGGCTCGGGTGACCAGATTGCGCGGGGGATAGCTGAAGGCGAGTGCGTGCCGGGCACGACCGGCCGCGGCCGCGAGCAGCTCCGGCGCCTCCGGATAGCAGCACACCACGCGGTTGAGGATGACCAGGTCCGCCGCGTCGACGGCGTCGTGGGTGCGCGCGAGATCGGCTCCGACGACCCGTGTGACGCGGTCTCGCACGCCGGCGTCCTCCATCAACCGCGTCGCCTCCGCCTCGTAGGCGTGCGAGAGCTCCAGGTTGGTCGTACGAGCAGCGCCGCGCGCGAGAAGCTCGAGCTGCAGCTCGCCGACGCCCCCGCCGATCTCCAGCACGGATGCTCCGCTGATGCCCGCCTGCTCGAGGATCGCGAGCAGCCTGCGCTCGATCGCGGTCGGTCCGCCGGATCGGTATCGTCGCGCGACTCGGCGAGCGAACCTCGAATCGAATGCACGGTCGTAGAGCTGCGACTCGGTCGGACCGCAACAGTCCTCCATGCCCACAGTATGGGCCTGGATCAGTCGCGGCGGAAGACCAGGACGTCGACTGAAACGGTGACGTCGCCCGGGGTGTCCGGCGCGCCCGGCGCTGCGGGCGCGGAATCCGCGTTTTCGGGGGCGTGGTGCGCTGAGGGTCCCATTCCGACCAGCGACTCGAGATCGCGCCGCGCGAGGTCGACCGTGTACTCGACGGCGCGACGCGCGTGCAGGTCGAACCCGGCGCCGGAGAGCTGATACGTGACCAGCTCGACCTTCCCGCTCGGGATGTCGAGCATCGCGCCCGCGGCGCGCGCCTCGATCAGGTGCCGTTCCGTGGGGACGACCACGACGAGGGCACCACCCGGGCGGATGATCCGCGCGAACTCGTCGACGTTCCGCGGTGCGAAGACGTTGAGGGCGATGTCGACCGAAGCGTCTCGGATCGGGAGCGGACGCCAGAGGTCGAGTACCACGCCGGTCGAGTTCGGCACAGCCCGGGATGCGATCCGAACGGCGATCGGCGATCGATCCGCGAGCAGGAACGCGGCGGATGGGGACCGTGACGCGATGTACTCCGAGTAGTAGCCGGTGCCGCACCCGAGATCTGCGATACGCGGCGTCGTCGCGGACGCCACCGATGCGGACGAGGCGACCCCCGCATGGACCGCGTGGGCGATGGGCTCGAACGCACCCGTGGAGAGCAGCTCTGCGCGCGCCTCCAGCATCGGCCTGGTGTCGCCGACCGTCTGCGGTGCACGAGGGGGGAGGAGCGTGATCGTCCCGTACTTCGTCGGATCGAACCGATGTCCCGCGTCGCAGCCGAGCACTCCTCCGGCGAGCACGGCGAGAGGGAGGGAACAGTTCGGGCACCGGAGCCACGCCGAATCGATCGACATGGTCCGGTGCCCGAGGAAACCGCGTTCGCGGATCAGTGGTGCGTCGAGTGGTGCGCCGCTTCGAGCTCGCCCTTGGTGACGGGAGCGATGCGGTCCTCGAAGAACCACCGCGACATGCCCGCGCGGAGTCGCTGGCCGACCGTGATCTTGCCGCGGTCGTTGGGGCGGAGCATCAGCGGCTGGTACGACTCGTAGCTGACCAACTTCCAGCGCTCGTACTCGTCGAGCGGCTGGTGCACCTCGATGAACTCGCCGCCGGGGAGCTTCACGATGCGACCCGACTCGTACCCGTGCAGGACGATCTCGCGGTCCTTCTTCTGCAGGGCCAGGCAGACGCGCTTCGTGACGAAGTACGCGATGATCGGTCCGACGATCAGCAGCGCCTGGAGCGTGTGGATCACGCCCTCCATCGTGAGCATGAAGTGCGTCGCGATGAGGTCGGACGCCGCCGCCGCCCAGAGGACCGCGTAGAAGGTCACGCCGGCCGCGCCGATCGCCGTGCGAGCCGGAGCGTTGCGAGGACGCTCGGCGATGTGGTGCTCGCGCTTGTCGCCCGTCACCCAGGCCTCGACGAACGGGTAGATGAGCACGGTCAGGATGAACAGCCCGAGGCCGATCAGCGGCACGAGGATGTTGAACGACCAGGTCCGGTCGAACAGCACGAACTCCCAGCCCGGCGGAATGAGGCGCAGGGCGCCGTCCGCGAAGCCGATGTACCAGTCGGGCTGGGTGCCTGCCGAGACGGGGGAGGGGTCGTACGGACCGTAGTTCCAGATCGGGTTGATCGTGAACATCGAGGCGATCAGGGCCAGCACGCCGAACACGATGAAGAAGAACCCGCCGGCCTTCGCGGCGTAGATCGGGAGGATCGGCGGGCCGACCGCGTTCTGCTGGGTGCGACCCGGAGCGGCGTAGTGGGTGTGCTTGTGCACGACCACGTACAGCAGGTGGATCGCGATGAGCGCGAGCAGGATCACCGGCAGGATAAGGATGTGCAGGGTGTAGAGCCGGCCCACGATCGCCGTGCCCGGGAACTCGCCGCCGAAGAGGAGGAAGGAGGTCCACGTGCCGATCAGGGGCATGCCCTTGATCATGCCGTCGATGATGCGGAGGCCGTTGCCCGAGAGGAGGTCGTCCGGCAGGGAGTAGCCGGTGAAGCCCTCGCCCATCGCGAGGATGAACATCACGAAGCCGATCACCCAGTTGAACTCGCGCGGCTTGCGGAAGGCGCCCGTGAAGAAGATGCGCAGCATGTGCAGGCCGATGGCCGCGACGAACAGCAGGGCCGCCCAGTGGTGCATCTGGCGGACGAAGAGGCCGCCGCGGATGTCGAACGAGATGTCGAGCGTGGAGGCCATCGCCACCGACATCTCGACGCCCTTGAGGGGAACGTACGAACCCTCGTACTCGACCTCGGCCATGGAGGCCTGGAAGAAGAAGGTGAGGAACGTGCCGGTGATCAGGATCACCAGGAAGCTGAAGAGCGCGACCTCACCGAGCAGGAACGACCAGTGGTCGGGGAACGCCTTGCGGCCGAGTGCGTTGACGAACGTCGAGAGGCTGGTCCGCTGGTCGATGTAGTTCGATGCGGACGCCGTGACGGAGCGGCGCTGCGGCGCTTGGGTTGTTGCGGTACTCAATGACGCTCCCAGAAGCTCGGACCGACGGGTTCGGTGAAGTCGCTCTGCGCGACGAGGTAACCCTCGTCGTCGACTGCGATCGGCAGCTGCGGCAGCGGCCGCGCCGCCGGTCCGAAGATGACCTCGCAGTGGTTGGCCACGTCGAACTGCGACTGGTGGCACGGGCAGAGCAGGTGGTGGGTGTGCTGCTCGTACAGTGCGACGGGGCAGCCGACGTGGGTGCAGATCTTGGAGTACGCGACGATGCCGTCGTACGACCAGGATGCTCGCTCCTCGGTCTCGTTGAGCTCATCGGGGTTGAGGCGCATGAGCAGCACCGCTGCCTTCGCCTTCTCCTCGAGCCGGCCGTGGTGCATCTCGCTGAGCCCCTCGGGGATCACGTGGAACGCACTGCCGATCGTGACGTCGGCCGCCTTGATGGGCACGCCCGACGGGTCGAGCGTGAGGCGGGTGCCCTGCTTCCACATCGTGTGACTGAGCAGCTCGACGGGGTTCTCACCCTGCGGCGCGAGACCGCGGAAGAGCACCACAGCGGGCAGCGGGAAGACGAGGAGGGCACCGATGAGGCTGTTCCGGATGACCGAGCGGCGGGTGAAGCCGGACTCGCGGTCCGCGTCCTGGAACACCTGGATCGCGCCCTCGCGGGCCTCGACGTTGCCCCCGACCGGGTGGCGCTCGTCGGCCAGCTCGACGTCGGTCATGACGGCCTTCGCCCAGTGCACGGCGCCGAAGCCGATGCCGAGCAGGGCGAGGGCCGCGCCGAGGCCGATGAACATGTTGTTCAGGCGGACGTCGCCGACGTCGTTGCCCTCCATCGGGAACAGCATGTACGCGGCGATCGCCCACACGCTGCCGAGGATCGAGAGGTAGAAGAGGGTGTAGACGGTGCGCTGCGCGCGCCGTTCCTTCTTCGGGTCCTCGTCGGTCACCCGGGGGCGGTGCGGCGGGAAGCCGGGGTTCTCGAACGCGTCCGTCTGGATCAGTGCCGTGCCCGTCTTGACGGCGGGAACGTTCGCGGCGTGCGACGAGTCGGCAGCGGCGAGTTCAGTGCCGCTGTGGTCGTCCTGTGCCATGGTTCTCCTTCTTCGCTTCTTCGGTCGGCCCTAGTTGGACTTCGCCGTGATCCACACGGTGATCGCGACGATGGCGCCGAGACCGAAGATCCAGATGAACAGGCCCTCCGCGACCGGGCCGAGCGAGCCGAGCTCGAACCCGCCGGGCGACCGGTTGTCCTGCACGTACTGCAGGTAGGTGATGATGTCCCGCTTGTCTTCCGGCGTGATGTTCAGGTCATTGAACACCGGCATGTTCTGCGGGCCCGTGACCATGGCCTCATAGATGTGGACGCCGGAGACGTCCGTCAGCGGGGGAGCGTACTTGCCCTCGGTGAGCGCGCCGCCCGCGCCCGCGACGTTGTGGCACATCGCGCAGTTGATGCGGAAGAGCTCGGCACCGTTCGCGGCATCGCCGCCGCCGTTCACCAGGCTCTCGGCGGGGATGTCGGGGCCGGGGCCGAGGGAGCCCACGTAGTACGCGAGCTGCTTGACCTGCTCGTCGGTGAACTGCACGGGCTTGACCTGGGCCTGCGGTCCCTGCATCTGCATCGGCATGCGGCCGGTGCCCACCTGGAAGTCGACGGAGGCGGCGCCGACGCCGATCAGGCTCGGGCCCTCGTCGGTTCCCTGCGCCTCGAGCCCGTGGCAGGTGGCGCAGTTGGCCTGGAAGAGCTTCTCGCCCGCTTCGATCGTCTCCTGCGACGAGGGGGAGGGCTCGGCCTGGGCGGTCGTCGTGCTGAAGGCGGCGTAGGCGCCTCCGGTGAACACGAGGCCGAGGGCGAGCAGGGCCGCGGTGGCGAGCGGATGCCGGCGACCGGTGCGTCGCGTCGAGCGGGTCATTGATCTCTTCCTGTTCACGGGCATTGCGGGGTGACGCTCCTGGGCTCGGCCGTTATCTGAGGACGTAGATGACGAGGAACAGGCCGATCCAGACGACGTCGACGAAGTGCCAGTAGTACGACACGACGATCGCGCTGGTGGCCTCTCGGTGGCCGAAGTTCTTCACGGCGAAGGTGCGGCCGAGCACGAACAGGAAGGCGAGGAGCCCGCCGGTGACGTGGAGACCGTGGAACCCGGTCGTCAGGTAGAACGCCGAGCCGTAGGCGTTCGAGTCGAGGGCGATGCCCTCCGAGACGAGCTGCGCGTACTCCCAGACCTGGCCCGCGACGAAGATCGCGCCCATCGCGTAGGTGAGGAAGAACCACTCGACCATGCCCCACTGGGTCGGCTTCCAGCCCGTGCGATAGGGCTGGCTGCGCTCGGCCGCGAACACCCCGAACTGGCAGGTGAACGACGACGCCACGAGGATGATCGTGTTGGTCAGGGCGAACGGGAAGTTCAGGCGATCCGCCTCGAACGCCCACAGCTCGGGGGACGTCGAACGGAGGGTGAAGTAGATCGCGAAGAGGCCCGCGAAGAACATCACCTCGCTTCCGAGCCACACGATCGTGCCAACCGCAACGGTGTTCGGACGCTTGATCACGGGCGCGCTCGCCTGATACGTCAATGAGGTGCTCGTCACCCTCCCATTATGGCGGATTCGGAGGCGAAGTTTTCGACGTCGTGTCGAGATCGCAGCATCGCGATCCATTCGGAGGGCATGGATCGGGCTCCCGAAGCCCCGTGAATCCGCCGTGAATCGGCCCGGATAGGATCGGACCATGTCCGCGACGCAGAACTGGCCGGCCGTCCTCAACGCGCTGCTTGAGGGGGAGGACCTCAGCGTGTCGGATGCCGCGTGGTGCATGGAGCAGGTCATGACGGGTGCGGCGACCGACGCCCAGCTGGCCGCGTTCCTCGTCGCGCTGCGGCTGAAGGGCGAGACCGTCGACGAGGTGGTCGGCTTCCGGGACGCCATCCTCGAGCACGCCGTCCAGCTCCCGGCCGACTCGATGGCCCTCGACATCGTCGGCACCGGCGGCGACCGCTTCGGAACGGTCAACGTGTCCACCATGGCGTCGATCGTCTGCGCCGCCGCGGGCGTCCCGGTGATCAAGCACGGCAACCGGGCCGCGAGTTCGCAGTCCGGCTCGTCGGACGTCCTCGGCGCGCTCGGCGTGGACCTGTCGCTCCCGGCCCTCCGCGTCGCGGAGGTGCTCGACGAGGTCGGCATCACGTTCGCATTCGCGGCCGCGTTCCACCCGGGATTCCGTCACGCCGGGCCGGTGCGGTCGCAGCTGGGCATCCCCACCGTCTTCAACTTCCTCGGACCGCTGTGCAACCCTGCACGACCCGAGGCCTCCGCCGTCGGCGTCGCGCACCTCGACCGGGTTCCGCTGATCGTCGGCGTGTTCCAGACCCGTGGGGCGACGGCGCTCGTCTTCCGCGGCGACGACGGCCTCGACGAGCTCACCACGACCGGCCACAGCCACATCTGGGAGATCTCCCGCGGCACCGTCAAGGAACACGACCTCGACCCGAGGGAGCTGGGCATCCCGCGGGCGGCGATCGAGCAGCTGCAGGGCGGGGACGCCGAGCACAACGCGTCCGTGGTGCGCGACGTGTTCTCCGGCGCACGGGGACCGGTGCGGGACATCGTCGTGCTGAACGCCGCCGCCGGACTGGTCTCCTACGAGCTGGCGAACGACCCGACCCAGATGCAGCGCACCATCCTGGATCGCTTCCACGAGAAGATGGCCGTCGCCGAGGGGGCCATCGACAGCGGGGCCGCCGCCCGCAAGCTCGAGGACTGGGTCGCGGCGACTCGCCGCTGACGCCGGCCGCGCCGGGATCGGGACGGCGTCATCCGCCTTCCGGGCCGGACGGCCGAACGGGGCCCCGCCGAAGCGGGACCCCGTCCTGGTCGGAGCGGTGCTGGGCTCAGCGAACGTCCTCGTCGACCCAGTCGAAGGTCTTCGTGACGGCCTTCTTCCAGAGCCGCAGCTGACGGTCGCGCTCCTCGGCGTCCATCTTCGGCTCCCAGCGACGGTCCTCCTGCCAGTTCGCGCGGAGGTCGTCGAGACCGGACCAGAATCCGACGGCGAGTCCCGCGGCGTAGGCGGCGCCGAGTGCGGTCGTCTCCGCGACGACCGGGCGGATGACCGGCACGCCGAGGATGTCGGCCTGGAACTGCATGAGCGTGTCGTTCGCGATCATGCCGCCGTCGACCTTGAGGTCCTCGAGGTCGACCCCGGAGTCGGCGTTGATGGCGTCGATCACCTCGCGCGTCTGGAAGGCGGTCGCCTCGAGCGCGGCGCGCGCGATGTGGCCCTTGTTGACGAACCGGGTGAGACCGACGAGCGCACCGCGGGCGTCCGGGCGCCAGTACGGCGCGAACAGGCCCGAGAACGCCGGGACGAAGTACGCGCCGCCGTTGTCGTCGACGGACTTCGCGAGCTCCTCGATCTCGGGGGCGGAGGAGATGATCCCGAGGTTGTCGCGCAGCCACTGGACGAGCGAGCCGGTCACGGCGATCGCGCCCTCCAGCGCGTAGTGCGCCGGCTGGTCGCCGATCTTGTAGCCGAGCGTGGTGAGCAGCCCGTTCTTGGAGTGCACGATCTCGGTGTCGGTGTTGAAGATGAGGAAGTTGCCCGTGCCGTAGGTGTTCTTCGACTCGCCCTTGTCGAAGGCCGCCTGGCCGAAGGTCGCGGCCTGCTGGTCGCCCAGGATGCCGGCGACCGGCACCTCGCGGAGCAGGCTCGACGGCTCCACCGTGCCGTAGACCTCGGACGAGGACCGGATCTCCGGCATCATCGAGCGCGGGACGCCGAAGGTCTCGAGGATGTCGTCGCGCCAGGACAGCGACTCGAGGTCCATGAACATCGTGCGGCTCGCGTTGGTGACATCCGTCGCGTGCACGCCGCCGTCGGTGCCGCCGGTGAGGTTCCACAGCACCCAGCAGTCGGTGGTGCCGAAGAGGAGGTCGCCGGCCTCCGCCTTCTCGCGCGCGCCCTCGACGTTCTCGAGGATCCAGACGATCTTCGTGCCCGAGAAGTAGGTGGCCAGCGGAAGGCCCACGTCCTGCTTGAAGCGCTCGACGCCGCCGTCGGCCGCGAGGCGGTCGACGATCGGCTGGGTCCGGGTGTCCTGCCAGACGATGGCGTTGTAGACGGGCTCACCGGTGTTCTTGTCCCAGACGACCGCGGTCTCGCGCTGGTTCGTGATGCCCACCGCGGCGATGTCGTGCCGGGTCAGGTCGGCCTTCCCGAGGGCCTGTCCGATGACCTCGCGGGTGTTGCGCCAGATCTCCATGGGGTCGTGTTCGACCCAGCCTGCCTTCGGGAAGATCTGCTCGTGCTCGAGCTGTCCCGTCGAGACGATCGAGCCCTTCTTGTCGAAGATGATCGCGCGGGAGCTGGTGGTGCCCTGATCGATCGCAAGGATGTAGTCGGCCATGGTTTCCTCTCAGATTCGCTGCGGCCGTCGTGGTCGACGACCGAATGGTCGCGGGGAAGCGGGGGCGGCTCGTTGGACCGAGCCGCCCCCGACGGTTCAGCCCATCGCCATGGTGTACATGTCGGCGAGCGGGATCCACAGCCAGCCGGCGATCAGTCCGCCGATGATGGGGCCGGCGACGGGGACCCACGAGTAGCCCCAGTCGCTCGAGCCCTTGCCGCGGATGGGCAGGACGGCGTGGGCGATGCGCGGTCCGAGGTCGCGAGCGGGGTTGATGGCGTAGCCGGTCGGGCCACCGAGCGATGCGCCGATGCCGACGACCAGGAGCGCCACGGCCAGAGCGCCGAGCGGCCCGAGGCCCGCCGGCGTGACGGTGTCGGGATCGCCCCACTGCCCGAAGCCGATGACGACGAACACGAGCACGAAGGTGCCGATGATCTCGGTCACGAGGTTCCACCCGTAGGAGCGGATCGCCGGGCCCGTCGAGAACACGCCGAGCTTGAGGGCGGCCTCGGGCTCGTCGTCGAAGTGCTGCTTGTAGGCGAGCCACGCGACGGTGGCTCCGAGGAACGCACCGAGCAACTGGGCGCCGATGTAGGTGAGGATCGACAGCGCGTCGACCGGGACGCCCGGAACGAACTCGGTGCCGCCCGTCCCGAGGATGTTCGCCGCGAGCCCGAGCGTGACGGCGGGGTTGATGTGCGCGCCCGACACGACCGCGACGATCACACCCGAGAACACGGCGAGACCCCAGCCGAAGTTCACCATGAGGAAGCCGCCGCCGAACCCCTTGGTCTTGGCGAGCACGGCGTTCGCCACGACGCCGCAACCCAGCAGCAGCAGCATTGCCGTTCCCGCCATCTCCGAAACGAATACGACCCCGAGATTCATGTCCACATCGACCTTTCCTGCTCTGGATGGTGCCCGTTGGGCCGCGCCCAGGGGCGGAACTGCGCCCCACCATACTCGCGGCGCTCGCAAGCGGGGAAGGGGTTCCGCATTTTCCGCCGAGGCCTTCCGACCACGCCCTCGCCGGGAGTACGTTGGCGGGGGGAATGCTGCGTCGAGGCCGACGGGCGAGGGGTCCGGGCGGGCGCGGCCGAGGGGAAGGGACGCTTCGTGAAGAAGATCATCAATGACCCGAAGCGCGTGGTCGACGAGTCGGTCGCCGGCTTCGCACGCGCGCACGCCGACCTGGTCGCCGTCGCCACCGATCCGATCCACGTCGTGCGCGCCGACGCGCCGGTCCAGGGCAAGGTGGGCCTGGTCTCGGGCGGCGGCAGCGGCCACGAGCCGCTGCACGCCGGGTACGTCGGCCACGGGATGCTCGACGCGGCCGTGCCCGGGGCGGTCTTCACCTCGCCGACGCCCGACCCCATCCTCAACGCCACCAAGGCCGTCGACGGCGGCAAGGGCGTCCTGCACATCGTGAAGAACTACACGGGGGACGTCCTCAACTTCGAGACCGCCGCCGACCTCGCCGCCGCCGACGGCATCGAGGTGCGCGCCGTGGTCACCAATGACGACGTCGCGGTGAAGGACTCGCTGTACACGGCCGGTCGGCGCGGCGTCGCCGGCACCGTGCTCGTCGAGAAGATCGCCGGCGCCGCCGCCGAGCGGGGCGACTCGCTCGACCAGGTCGCCGAGATCGCCGAGCGCGTGAACGCGAACGCGCGCTCGATGGGCATGGCACTGACGCCGTGCACGGTCCCGCACGCGGGGGAGCCGAGCTTCACCCTGGCCGAGGACGAGGTCGAGATCGGCATCGGCATCCACGGCGAACCGGGCCGCGAGCGCATCAAGCTCGAGCCCGCGGACTCGCTCGTGGACCGCCTGATCACGCCGGTGATCGAAGACCTGCCGTTCTCGTCCGGCGACCGCGTCCTGCTGTTCGTCAACGGCATGGGCGGCACTCCGCAGATCGAGCTGTACCTCGCTTATCGCCGCGCGGCGGAGGTGCTCGACGAGCGAGGCATCCGGATCGAGCGCTCGCTCGTGGGCAACTACATCACCTCGCTCGAGATGCAGGGCTTCTCGATCACGCTGCTGAAGCTCGACGACGAGATGGTCGAGCTGTGGGACGCGCCCGTGCACACCGCCGCGCTGCGGTGGGGCCGCTAGGGGCGCCGGGTGGGTCTCGACATCACCTGGGCGGTCGACTGGGTGCGACGAAGCGCCGAACTCATGTCGGAGCATCGGGTGGAGCTGATCGGGCTGGACCGCGAGATCGGTGACGGCGACCACGGCGAGAACATGGACCGGGGTTTCCAGGCGGTGCTGCCGAAGCTGGACGACCTGCCGGCCGGGTCGACGCCGGCCGACGTGCTGAAGGTGGTCGCGACGACGCTGATCTCGACGGTCGGCGGCGCGGCGGGGCCGCTCTACGGAACCGCCTACCTCAAGGCCTCCGGGGCGGTCGGCGGCGAGGTGTCGCTCGATGCCTCGGCCGTGGCGAAGCTCCTCGAGGCCGGTCGCGACGGCATCGTCCTGCGCGGGAAGGCGGAACTCGGCGACAAGACGATGGTCGACGCCTGGTCGCCCGCGGTGGAGGCCGCTCGGGCGGCCGCCGAGTCGGGCGCGACGGCGGTCGAGGCGCTGCGGGCGGCCGCGGACGCCGCGGCGGGCGGTTCCGACGCGACGATCCCGCTCGTGGCCCGCAAGGGCCGCGCGAGCTACCTGGGCGAGCGCTCGGCGGGCCATCGCGATCCGGGCGCGCAATCTACCGCGTACCTGCTCGAGGCGGCGGCGA
Organism: Agromyces arachidis; assembly: GCF_052805135.1. Classification (NCBI taxonomy): domain Bacteria; kingdom Bacillati; phylum Actinomycetota; class Actinomycetes; order Micrococcales; family Microbacteriaceae; genus Agromyces; species Agromyces arachidis. Next base: position 591,409 of record NZ_JBRBDK010000001.1, on the reverse strand, counting down.
CGACGGCGTCGAACGGCACCAGTGCCTGACGCGCCCGGCGCCGAGCGGGTCGGCATCGTCTTCGTGTCGCACTCGGAGCGGCTCGCGGCGGGGCTCGTGGAACTGGCGCGCCAGATGGCGCCGACCGTCCGGCTGGAGGCGGCCGGAGGAACCGACGACGGCCGCATCGGGACGAGCTTCGACAAGGTGACCGCCGCGATCGGGGCAGCGGATGCCGGCGCCGGCGCGGTCGTGCTGTGCGACCTCGGGTCGGCCATCATGACCGCCGAGACCGCGCTCGAGTTCCTCGACGACGAGCAGCGCGAGCGTGTCCGGCTCGCCGACGCTCCGCTCGTGGAAGGCGGCGTCGCGGCGTCGGTCGCCGCGGAGGCGGGGGAGTCGCTCGACGCGGTCGTGGGGGCCGCACGGTCGGCCGCACCCGCCGGTCCGGCTGAGGCGGCACCATCCGCGGGGGCGGAGACGAGCACGGCGGGGATCCGCCGGCGGGTGACGCTCACGAACGCCGACGGGCTGCACGCCCGCCCGGCCGCCGAGCTCGTGAAGCTCGCGAGCACGTTCGACCAGCGGGTCACCGTGAACGGCATCGACGCGAAGAGCCTCCTCTCGATCATGGCGCTCGGCCTGACGAAGGGGGCGGAGGTGGAGATCGCGTCCGACGACCCGGACGGGTCCGAGGCGGTCGACGCGATCGTCGCCCTGGCCGAATCGGGGTTCGGAGAGCACTGAGGGACCGACAGACGCCCCGGCGCGAGGCGCGTTCGGCCGTGCGGATCGGAGGCAGGCGCTGAGGCGTGGCGCACCCCGCCCGGCGGCACATCCATGAGAATCGCTCGCGTTCGGCGGTCGAGCCGGGGTACGATCGCGCCATGGCACGCGAAGAGGCGGGCCCCGGCACTCCGAACGCGTTCACGCGGTTCTTCGATCGCGTGGACCGGGTTCTCAGCCCGGCGTTCGAGTCGCCGACGGTGGCCCAGGAGGAGCCCGACGACCGCAGTCGATCGGGGGAGAAGCCGTGTCCGCTGTGCGGACACCCGATGTTCGAGCACTACATCGACGAGTCGACGCCGAACGTGCTGCTCGAATGCCCGACCGACGAACGACTGCCCGAGCCGGCGGCCAGCGGCCCGCTCAACGAGTACGGGATGCCGGCCAGCGAGGCGCGCAAGGAGAAGCTGAGGCGACGCGAGCGCGCGTGATCGGAGCGATGCCCGGGGGAGAGGTCTCCAGGACGCGCTGCTGAGGCGACATGGTGAATCCCATTGATCGTGAAGCCGGTTCATGATCTCGGGTCGAACTCGGACGTGAGCAGCGAGTGCCGGAGGCACGGGACGCCACCGGGCGGGACCAGGTGGCCGGCGATCAACCGGGCCCGTCGCACGACGTCGTCGGCGATCCGCCACGGCGGGCCGGGTCGGAAGCGCCGAGTGGAGCGTCGCGACGTGCGTGAGCGAGCGGATGCGACAGTGCGGCGCATCGCACGTCGAGTCGCGTCGTCCGACACGGGCGGGGAGTGTCGACCGTTCATCTCTTCAGGTGTTCGGACATAATGTGCATTATCGGTCTGCGGGCGTCTGCGGTGGCGAACGGTCGATCCCGCCGTCACGACGCCCTCGAATGTCGCGTGCCGATCACGCCATGGCGCGCTTCACGAGCTCCACGATCGTCGCCTCGACCTCCGGGGTGAGCTCGGTCACCGCGAACGACGTCGGCCACATCTCGCCGTCGTCGAGCGCCGCCACGTCATTGAATCCGAAGGTCGCATACCGCGACGAGAACTTCGACGCCGCCTGGAAGAAGCACAGCACCTTGCCGTCCTTGGCGTACGCGGGCATCCCGTACCAGGTCTTCGCCACGAGCTCCGGCGCGGCGTCCGTGATCAGCTCGTGGAGACGCTCGGCGATCGCCCGATCGGCGGCATCCATCTCGGCGATCTTCTCGAGCAGGTCGGCCGTTCCGTCCTTCTTCCTGCTGCGGACCTCCCGGGCCCGCTCCTTCATCGCCGCCCGCTCCTCGTCGGTGAACCCGTCCACGTCGGCGTCGCGCGTGCGCTTGTCCGTCCCTGCCATCTCCTGCTCCCTGTGCGTTTCCTGAGGTCTTGCTGAGAATGATGATCACGAATCGACGTAGTCGGCGAGATGCCGGCCCGTCAGCGTCGAGCGCGCGGCGACGAGCGCGGAAGGCGTCCCCTCGAACACGACCGTGCCGCCGTCGTGCCCCGCGCCGGGTCCGAGGTCGATGATCCAGTCGGCGTGCGCCATGACGGCCTGGTGATGCTCGATCACGATCAGCGTGCGGCCGGCGTCGACGAGTCGGTCCAGCAGGCCGAGCAGCTGCCGGACGTCGGCGAGGTGCAGGCCGGTGGTGGGTTCGTCGAGGATGACGATGCCGCCCTGCTCCCCCAGGTGCGTCGCCAGCTTGAGCCGCTGGCGCTCGCCGCCGGACAGCGTCGTCAGCGGCTGGCCCAGGGCGAGGTACCCGAGCCCGACGTCGGTGAGGCGCTCGAGGATCGCGTGCGCCGCGGGGACGCGCGCCTCCCCCGCGGCGAAGAACTCCTCGGCCTCGGCCACCGGCATCGCCAGGACCTCGCTGATGTCGCGGCTGCCGAGCCGGTACCCCAGCACCGACGCATCGAACCGCCGCCCTTCGCAGACCTCGCAGGTGGTCGCCACCGTCGCCATCGGCCCGAGGTCGGTGTACACGACGCCCGCGCCGTTGCAGTTCGGGCACGCGCCCTCCGAGTTGGCGCTGAAGAGCGCCGGCTTCACGCCGTTGGCCTTCGCGAACGCCTTGCGGATCGGCTCGAGCAGGCCGGTGTAGGTGGCCGGATTGCTGCGGCGGGACCCGCGGATGGCGCCCTGGTCGATCGACACGACGCCCTCGCGCCCGGCGACGGATCCGTGGATGAGCGAGCTCTTGCCGGACCCGGCCACGCCCGTGACCACGGTGAGCACGCCGAGCGGGATGTCCACGTTGACGTCCCGGAGGTTGTTCGCCCGCGCGTTCCGGACTTCGAGCACCCCGCTCGCGGTGCGGGACGTCGCCTTCACCGTCGCGCGGTCGTCGAGATGGCGGCCGGTCAGCGTGCCGCTCCCCCGCAGGCCGTCCACCGTTCCCTCGAAGCAGACGGTTCCGCCCGCGGACCCCGCTCCCGGGCCGAGGTCGACGACGTGGTCGGCGATCGCGATCGCCTCGGGCTTGTGCTCGACGACGAGCACGGTGTTGCCCTTGTCGCGCAGCCGGAGGAGCAGCGCGTTCATGCGCTGGATGTCGTGGGGGTGCAACCCGATCGTCGGCTCGTCGAAGACGTAGGTGACATCCGTGAGCGAGGAGCCCAGGTGGCGGATCATCCGCGTGCGCTGCGATTCGCCGCCCGAGAGCGTGCCCGACGAACGGTCGAGCGAGAGGTAGCCGAGACCGAGCTCCACGAACGAGTCCAGGAGGTGCCGGAGTCCGCTCAGGAGCGGCGCGACGGACGGCTCGTCGAGACCGCGGACCCACTCGGCGAGGTCGGTGATCTGCATCGCGCAGGCGTCGGCGATGTTGACGCCCGTGATCCTCGACGACCTCGCCGGGGCGTTCAGCCGGGTGCCGTCGCACTCCGGGCACCGCGCGAACGCGACCGCGCGTTCGACGAACGCCCTGATGTGCGGTTGCATGGCGTCCACGTCCTTGGAGAGCATCGACTTCCGGATCTTCGGCACCAGCCCCTCGTAGGTCAGGTTCACCCCGTTCACGCGGACCTTCCGAGGCTCGCCGTACAGGAGTTCGTGCCGTTGCTCGTCCGTGAAGTCGCGGACGGGCACCTCGGCCGGGACCACGGCGCCGATGATCCGGGTGCTCCATCCGTCGGCCGTGTAGCCCGGCACCGTGATCGCACCCTCGGCGAGCGACTTCGTCTCGTCGAGCAGCTCGGCCGGATCGAGGTCGGACACGGTGCCCATGCCCTCGCAGGTCGGGCACATCCCGCCGAGCTGGGTGAACGTCCGCTCCGCCGTCTCGGGGTCCGCGCCCCGCTGGACCGTGACGGACCCGCTGCCGCTGACCGACGGGATGTTGAAGGAGAACGCCTGCGGTGAGCCGACGTGCGGGCGTCCGAGCCGGCTGAAGAGGATCCGGAGCATGGCGTTGGCGTCGGTGGCCGTGCCGACCGTCGAGCGCGCGTTGGCGCCCATCCGCTCCTGATCGACGATGATCGCGGTGGTCAGTCCCTCGAGCAGGTCGACCTCCGGGCGCGCGAGCGACGGCATGAAGCCCTGGACGAAGGCGCTGTACGTCTCGTTGATCATCCGCTGCGACTCCGCCGCGATGGTGCTGAAGACGAGCGAGCTCTTGCCCGAGCCGGACACGCCGGTGAACACCGTCAGCCGACGCTTCGGGATCTCGAGGTCGATCCCCCGGAGGTTGTTCTCGCGTGCGCCGACGACGCGGATGAGATCGTGTCGGTCCGCGGGGTGGGGCGCCTGCTCCCCCGCCGCCGCGGCCGACGTCTCGTCGATGCGCTCCGCCATCGTCAGCGCGGCTCCTGGATCCTGACCATGTTCCCCGCGGGATCGCGGAAGGCGCAGTCGCGCACGCCGAAGGGCTGGTCGATCGGCTCCTGGGCGACCTCGGCCCCGGTCGCCTGGATCCGCTCGAACACGGCGTCGACCGCGCTCGTCGAGAGCACGATGGCGGCGTACGTGCCCTTCGCCATCATCTCGGCGATCGTCCGCCGCTCGTCCTCCGTGATGCCGGGGTCGGCGGCCGGCGGCGTGAGGACGACCGAGGTGCCGGGCTGCCCCGCCGGCCCGATCGTCACCCAGCGCATCCCGTCGTAGCCGACGTCGTTGCGCACTTCGAAGCCCAACGCGTCGCGGTAGAACGCCAGCGACGCGTCCGGGTCGGTGTGCGGGAGGAACGTGTACTGAATCATGAGGTCCATGGCGGTCACGCTACTGGCGCGGCGCGCGCGCCGCTTCTCGATTCCTGATCGGTCGGGTCACGCGCTTCGCGAGCACCGATGGGACGCCGTCGAGCGGGTGCAGGGCCTCCCGGCGGTAGCGGCCGGGCGAGACGCCGACCAGTTCCGTGAAGCGCGTCGTGAACGTGCCGAGCGAACTGCACCCGACGGTGAAGCAGACGTCGGTCACCGAGAGTCGCCCCTGCTGCAGGAGGGCCATGGCCCGCTCGATGCGCCGCGTCATCAGGTACGAGTACGGCGGCTCCCCGTAGGCGCGCCGGAACTCGCGGCTGAGGTGCCCTGCCGACATGCCCACCGACCGGGCGAGCGCTGCGACGTCGAGCGGCTCGGCGTAGTCGCGATCCATACGGTCGCGCACGCGACGAAGCAGCGCGAGCTCGCGAAGGCGCTGCTCCCCGGTCGGGTCGGTGCTCACGTCGGCGATGCTCCCACTCCGGGCCCTCCGTGTCCACCATCCGCTGGAGACCCCGGGCGTGCACCCTGCGGCGGCCGAGGCCGGTCGGGTCAGCGCGTCGTGAGCAGGTCGCCGCCTCGGATCGCCTCGAGGGCGAGCACCCGGTAGCCCTCGTCCTCGAAGAAGACCGTGAGCCGATCGGACTCGACGCTCATGACCCTCCCGTCGCCCCAATCGCGGTGCCGTACGGGCTGGTCGGGGCGGTACTCCCCCGACGCCGCCGCGTCCTCCTCCTCGTCGTCCTCGGCCGCTCCGCGGTCGCAGGTGTCGCAGGCGCCGCATGACCCGGCGTGCTCCGAACCGAAGTACTCAAGCAGGAACGCGCGACGGCAGCGCGACGTCTCCGCATAGGCGCGGATCATCGCGATACGCGACTCGTCCACCCGGCGGCGCCGTTCGACGACCTCCTCGACGAGGGCGACCGCGTCGGCAGGGTCGAACGATGCCGCGGCGACGATCCCGTCGTCCGTCGAGGTCGCGACGTCGGCCTCGACGAGGAGGTTGAGGATCGCGGTGACCGCGCGCGGGGGCAGGTCGAGGTCGCGGGCGAGATCTCGGGCGGTCCGCGGTCCGTCCGCCGCCGCGAGGGCACGCGCCACCGAACGCACCCGGTCCTCGCGCGGGGATCCGGACGCGAAGAAGGTGCGCAGCCCGAGGTCCTCGGCGCGATAGTGCAGCGTCGCCCGCGACGGCGCCCCGTCGCGGCCGCTGCGCCCGACCTCCTGGTAGTAGGCGTCGATCGACTCGGTGATGTCGCCGTGCACGATGAAGCGCACGTTCGGCTTGTCCACGCCCATCCCGAAGGCGCTCGTCGCGACCACGACGTCGTACTCGTCGGCGAGGAACGCCTCGTGCACCTCCCGTCGGATCCGCGCGCCGAGCCCGCCGTGGTAGGCGGCGGCGCGCATCCCCTCCTCCCGGAAGCGCTCGGCGAAGCGCTCCGTGTCGGCCCGCGTCGCGACGTAGACCAGACCGGGCTTCTCCGCGGCGACGGCCGTCTCGACGACGGCGCGTTCCTTGGCGGTCGCGTCCTCGTGGCGCTCGACCGAGAGGTGGATGTTCGGGCGGTCGAACCCGCCGACGAGGACCATCGGCTCGCGCATGCCCAGCCGCTCGATGATCTCCTCGCGGACCGGCGCGGACCCGGTGGCCGTGAGCGCCACGACCCTCGGTCGGCCGAGGGCCTCGACCGCCGCGCCGAGCCGGAGGTAGTCGGGCCGGAAGTCGTGGCCCCAGGACGAGACGCAGTGCGCCTCGTCGACGACGACGAGCGACACGCCGAGGGCGGCGAGCTCGTCGATCACCTCCGGCTTGGACAGCTGCTCCGGCGCGAGGAACAGGAACTCGGCGTCCCCCGCGGCGACCGACTCCCAGGATCTGGCGTTGGCGCGTTCGCTGTGCGTCGAGTTGATGGCGACCGCGGTCCCCTCACCCGATGCCCGCTCGAGGTGGCGCACCTGGTCGGCCTGGAGGGCGATGAGCGGCGACACCACCAGGGTCGGACCGTCGAGCAGGTGCGCGGCGATCTGGTAGACCGCCGACTTGCCGTATCCGGTCGGCATCACGACGACCGCGTCGCGTCCCTCGACCACGGCGTGGATGGCCCGCTCCTGCCCCGGCTTCAGCCGCTCCCATCCGAACCGCTCCCTCGCGATCCGCCGCATCCCGTCCGTCGTCCGTGTCACGCGACTCCCCTTCTGCACGAAGTCCCCAGTCTGGCGTACGCGGAATGGACGGAAGGGGGGCTTGCGCGCTCGCACGATGGGAGAATGCAGGCATGTCCGCGAAGGTGGCGTTCGTCCTCGGCGGGGGCGGCGTGCTGGGGGCCGTCCAGGTCGGGATGCTGCGCGCGGTGCTCGAACGCGGCATCCGCCCGGACCTCGTGGTCGGCACCTCGATCGGGGCGATCAACGGCGCGATCGTGGCGGCCGACGTCGAGCGCAGCATCGAGCGGCTCGACCGGGCATGGACGTCCAGCGACGCGCGCGTGCTCACGGCGGGGCTGGGCGTTCGGCCGGGCCGCGCGCACATGATGTCGCCCGGGCCGCTCGTGCGACTGCTGGAGGGGTCGCTCCCGCGCGTGCGCACCTTCGAGCAGCTCCAGGTCGAGTTCCGGTGCTGCGCCGCGAGCATCGAACGCGCTGCCGAGCACTGGTTCTCCGCCGGCCCGCTGATCCCGGCCGTGCTGGCTTCCGCAGCGCTGCCCGGGGTGTTCCCCGCCGTGCAGATCGGGAACGAGCACTTCGTCGACGGCGGCATCGTGAACTCCATCCCGGTCAGCGAGGCCGTGGCGGCCGGCGCGACGGACCTCTACGTGATGCAGGTGGGGCGCATCGAGCACCCGCTGACCGCGCCGCGCAACCAGTTCGAGAACGCGCGCGTGGCGTTCGAGATCTCGCGGCGGCACCGGTTCGCGCGCGACACGGCGGCGCTGCCCGACGGAACCCGTCTGCACCTGTTGCCCACCGGAACCACGAGCGAGCGCGACAACCGCCTCGTGCGCAACCTCTCCCCGAGCGCCGTGCTCCGGCGCATCGAGAGCGCGCACCGAGCGGCATCCGACTATCTCGACGCCGAGGTCACGGCGACGGCCGACGAGGGGCCGCGTTCCTGATGCGAGTTCCGCCGACCTGGGTCCGCCGCCTGGTCCTCGCCCCGGCCGTCGTGGTCGCCGCCGTCGTCGTGACGGCGCTGCTGCCGCTCTGGCTGGTCGGGGCGACCGCCGTGTCGATCTTCATCGAGCCGCGCCTGCGCACGCCCAGGCTGCTCTGGATGGGCAATCTCTACCTGCTCTGGGACGCCGCGGCGCTCATCGCCCTCTTCGTGCTGTGGGTGGCGTCGGGATTCGGGTGGCGGATCCACTCCCCCGGCTTCCGCCGCGCGCACTACCGGTTCGTCGCGCGGATGCTGGAGTTCCTGTTCTGGAACGGCCGCTGGGTGCTTCGCCTCGACATCGACGTGCGGGTCCCTTCGGGGTTCCACGACGACGACGGGCCGCGGGTGATCGCGAGCCGGCATGCCGGACCGGGCGACTCCTTCATCCTCGTCCACGCGCTGTTCGACTGGTTCGAGCGCTCCCCGCGGATCGTCATGAAGGACACGCTGCAGTGGGACCCGGCGATCGACGTGGTGCTCAACCGCCTGCCGAACCGGTTCCTCGCTCCCGCGCCGGGGCCCGACGAGCGGCGTCCCGCAGAGCACCTGCTCCAGGAGCGCATCCGCGAACTGGCGAGCGACATGGGGCCCCGCGACGCGCTGCTGATCTTCCCCGAGGGCGGCAACTTCACCGAGCAGCGCCGGACGCGCGCCATCGAGCGGCTCCGCGCCGCGGGACTCGACGCGGCCGCCGATCGGGCCGCGCGCCTGCAGAACGTGATGGCACCGCGCCCCGGCGGGTTCTTCGCGGCCGTCGATGCGGCACCCGAGGCCGACGTGTACTTCGTGGCCCACACCGGCCTCGACCGCATCCGCACCATCGTCGACGTCTGGCGCGAACTGCCGACCGACAAGACGATCACGATGAGGTTCTGGAGCGTCGCTCGTGCCGACATCCCGCACGACCGCGAGGAGCGCAACGAGTGGCTCCTCCGCGAGTGGGAGGAGATCGACGGCTGGATCGAGGAGCACCGGCCGCCGGCGACGTCCGGTGCCCCACCGGTCTCGAGGATCGGGCGTCGGGCCGAGGCGGGCTGAAGCGCGCCCGGGCGAACCCGCGACACGCCGCGAATCGCGGGGTTCCTTGGACCGTTCGGGGGCGGTGCGGGCGTAGCCTGACCCCGAGCGCGACACACTGGTCGCGCCGGAAGGAGCCGCCGCAATGTCGTCCCCGCAGCAGAGCAGCGCGTTCAGCGCCTTCGCATTCGACACCGCCGACCTCACGAGATCGACGGTCAACACGATCCGTGTCACGCTCGGCATCACCGGGGTGCTGGCGCTCATCGCCGGCATCTTCATCACGTTCTGGCCGGCGAAGTCGGCGGTCGTCCTGACCGTGATGCTCGGGATCTACTTCCTGATCGCGGGTCTCGCCTACGTCGGCCTCGGGCTCTTCTCCCGCGGCATCTCCGGCGGAGCGAGGGCGTTGGACATCATCCTCGGCGTCCTGTTCGTGATCGGCGGGGTGCTGATGCTGTCGAACCCCTCGGAGAGCGCGGTCGTGCTCGGCATCTTCCTCGGCGTGCTGGTCGGCATCCTCTGGATCGTGGAGGGGGCCGTGGCACTCGCCCAGGCCGGCAGCTCCGCATCGAAGGGCTGGGCGATCTTCTTCGGCATCCTCAGCCTGATCGCCGGCATCGTCCTGCTCTTCTCGCCGTTCTGGGGCGCCGCGGTCCTGTTCTGGGTCACGGGGATCGCGCTCATCATCCTCGGCATCGTGCAGATCGTCCGGGCGTTCACGTTCGGCCGGGGGCTGCAGCTGTCCGCCTGAGCGGACATCGATCGTCCGCCTGAGTCGGGGGGCTCGCTCGGCGGACTGCGGGGCCGGTCGTCTCGGATTCGACCGGCCCCGCCTCTCGGCCCGGACTACTGCGCGGGCTGAAAGCCTGAGACGTCGCCGACGTAGCGGGTGTGGTCCGCCGGGATCGGATCGACCGCGGCGGCCGCCACCTCGGCCGCGAACTCGGACACGTTGTAGAGCTTGCCGGCGTCCTCCTTGCGCGCGGCGATCGCTCCCGGGTTCGCGCGCTCCAGCAGGGTGGCCGTGATCGTGCCCTCGATCATGTCGCCCGAGACGACGACGAACTCGACGCCCTGCTCGGCGAACTCGGGCAGCTTGGAACGCAGCGCGTCCTCGCCGGCGCGCTTGGAGAGCGCGACGGGCTCGTACTCGGGCATCGTGGGGGTCGTCCGGATGAAGTGGGCCTGGTGGCTCGTGACGAACACGATGCGCGCGCCCGCGGCGAGGTGCGGGAGCGCGTTGTCGACCACGTTCACCTGCGCGTCGCGGTTCAGGCGCATCGCGTAGTCGTCGCCCATGCCGGTCTCCATTCCGCCCGAGGCGTTCAGGACCAGCAGGTCGACGGGGCCGAACTCCGCGACGGCGCGCTCGAAGAGGGCGCGGACGGACGCGGCATCCGTGAGGTCGGCGCCCACCGCGATCGCACGACCGCCGGCCGAGGTGATCTCGCCGACGATCTTCTCCGCGCGGGGGGCCTTGCTGCGGTAGTTGATCACGACCGCTGCGCCGGCCTCGGCGAGGTAACGCGCGGTGTCGGCGCCGATGCCGCGGGACGAGCCCGTCACGACGGCGACGCGGCCGGCGAGCGATCCGGGGGCGAGCGGGTTGGTCACGATGGGCTCCTCGATGCGTCGGATGGCGACGCGCCGCGGGGGACGCGCCGACCCCGAGACTACCAACTCCCCCACATGCGCCGAGCGCGCTGATAGGTTCGAAGCGGGGGTCGCGAAGGAGACGGACGTGGATGTGCTGACGCAATACGCATGGATCGCCTGGCTCGTCCTGATCCTGGTGTTCGCGACCATCGAGGTGTTCACCCTCGAGATGACCTTCCTGATGCTGGCCCTCGGCAGCGTCGCGGGACTGCTCTCCGGACTGACCGGCATCCCGTGGTGGGCGCAGTTCATCGTCGCGGCCGTCGTCGCGGTCGCGCTGCTGCTGACCCTCCGGCCGTCGCTGCTGCGGATGCTGAGGCGGGGCGCCGATCCGGCCCGCAGCAACGTCGATGCGCTGATCGGCGCCGAGGGGCAGGTCATGCGGCCGGTGACCGCGACCGGGGGCCAGGTCAAGCTGAGCAACGGCGACGTGTGGACGGCGAGGCTGTCGCCCATCACCGACCAGGCGGACGTGCCCGCAGGCGAGCGCGTCCTCGTCACCGGGATCGACGGCGCGACGGCGGTCGTCGTGCCCACCGGAAGGAGCGCACAGGCGTGAGCGACATCGGACCCTTCATCACCCTGATCGTCGTCGTCGCGATCGCGATCTTCGCGATCGTGGTGATCGCCAGATCCATCCGGATCGTGCCGCAGGCATACTCCGGCGTGGTCGAACGACTCGGTCGGTACCACAAGACCCTCTCCCCCGGCCTGAACATCCTCGTGCCCTTCATCGACCGCCTGCTGCCGCTCGTCGACATGCGCGAGCAGGTCGTGTCGTTCCCGCCGCAGCCGGTGATCACCGAGGACAACCTCGTCGTGTCCATCGACACCGTCGTGTACTTCCAGGTGACCGACGCGAGGGCGGCGACGTACGAGATCAACAACTACCTCGGCGCGGTCGAGCAGCTGACCACGACGACGCTGCGCAACGTGGTCGGCGGACTCAACCTCGAGGAGGCGCTGACCAGCCGCGACAACATCAACGGCCAGCTCCGGATCGTGCTGGACGAGGCCACGGGCAAGTGGGGCATCCGCGTCTCCCGGGTCGAGCTGAAGGCGATCGACCCGCCCCTGTCCATCCAGGACTCGATGGAGAAGCAGATGCGGGCGGAGCGCGATCGGCGAGCCGCCATCCTCACGGCCGAGGGCACCAAGCAGTCCGCCATCCTCGAGGCCGAGGGATCGCGACAGGCCGAGATCCTCCGCGCGGAGGGCGACGCGAAGGCCGCGGTGCTCCGTGCCCAGGGCGAGGCGGAGGCGATCCTGACGGTGTTCGACGCGATCCACAAGGGCGATCCCGATCCGAAGCTGCTCGGCTACCAGTACCTGCAGATGCTGCCGCAGCTGGCCGAGGGGGCGTCCAACAAGCTCTGGATCGTCCCGAGCGAACTCACCGAGGCGCTCAAGGGCATCGGCAGCGCGTTCACGCCGAAGTCCGGCGATTCGCCCACCGGCGGCTCGCGCGCGAATCCGGGCGCCTGAGTCCGGCGTGACCTCGCGCTGGTTCGCGCCGCCGACGCCGCGCGTGCTCGCCCACCGCGGTCTCGCGATCGAGGCGCCGGAGAACACGATGCCCGCCTTCGAGCACGCGGTGCGGATCGGAGCCGGGTACCTCGAGACCGACGTGCACGTGAGCGCCGACGGCGTCGCGGTGCTCACGCACGATCCCACGCTCGAACGCGTCGCCGCCGGCCGATCCGAGCGGGTGGCCGACCTGCCGATGGCCCTGCTCCGCGACGTCGACCTCGGCGGGCGCACGGGCTTCGCGACGTTGGGCGAGTTGCTCCACGCATTCCCCGGCGTGCGACTGAACATCGACGTCAAGACGGATGCCGCGGTCGTCGCGACGGTGGAGGCGGTCCGGCGCGCCGGCGCGACCGACCGCGTCCTGCTCACGGCCTTCTCCGATGCTCGACGGAAGCGACTGGCCGCGATGGTGCCGGGGGTCGCGACCTCGGCGGGCCGGGCGTCGGTGCTGCGCGCCCGAGCCGCATCCGTCACCCGCAGCCCGCAGGTGCTCCGGCGCGCGGCCGCCGGAGCCCACGCGCTGCAGATCCCCGAGCGCGTCGGACGGGTGCGGCTGCTCTCCCCTGCGCTCCTCGAGACCGCCCACCTCGCCGGGATCGAGATCCACGTGTGGACCGTCAACGAGGAGGCCGAGATGCGGCGGCTCCTGGCGCTCGGCGTCGACGGGATCGTCACCGATCGCGCCGACCTCGCGCTGCGCGTCACATCCGCAACCTGAGCGTTCCCCGGCAAAATCCAGCCTCCGGAAAGAGGATGCCCAGCTTGGTCGTCTATACCTGAGTGACGATCGAGAGGAGTACGCCATGGCGGACCGGAGCCTTCGGGGCATGCGTATCGGCGCCCAGAGCCTGCAGAGCGAGGACGGCGTGATCTTCGCCGACCGCGCGGAGTACACGTACCAGTGCCAGGCGTGCGGACACGACACGGTCATGACGTTCTCGACCGAGGCCGAGACCCCTGAGACGTGGGAATGCCGGCACTGCGGCAACTCCGCGGTGCTCCTGGTCGACTCCAAGCCGGTCGAGATCGACCGCTCGGGCGAGAAGGTCGCCCGGACGCACTGGGACATGCTGCTCGAGCGCCGCACCCGCGCCGAGCTCGAGGAGCTCCTGCAGGAGCGCCTCGCCTACCTTCGCGCCCGTCGCGGGCAGCAGAAGATCGGCGCCTAGCCCGCCGCAGCTTCGCCGACGCCCCGCCTGGATCCTCTCCGGAGCGGGGCGTTCCGCTTGCCCGCGCGCACGCCTGCCAGGATGAGGCCGGCGAAGGCTCCCCAGCTGATCAGCGTCGGGACGAATCCGCCGAGGACGACCGAGGGAGTCAGCCCGGTCCGCAGTTCGACGTCGGTGACCATCGCCCCGGCCTCGTAGGCGGGAAGCGAGTCGATGGTCCGGCCGTCCGGCGCGATCACCTGGCTCGTCCCCACCGTCGAGATGTTCACGACGCTCCGGCCGGTCTCGATGGCACGCAGGCGCGCGATGGCCAGCTGCTGCTGGTTCTCGTCGGTGCCTCGGAAGTCGGCGTTGTTGGTCTGCAGCAGGTAGAGCTCTGCACCGTCCCGTGCGCCCTCCCAGATCAGGCCGTCGTAGATGACGTCGAAGCAGATCGCGAGACCGGCGACCGTTCCGTCGAGGTCGAACACCGGGGGCTCGGTCCCCGGTGAGTAGCCCCGCTGGATGAGTCCCGTCAGCTCGGGCGCCAGCGCGTCGTAGAACCAGCGGTCGGGGATGTACTCGCCGAACGGCACGGGGTTCCGCTTCGCGAAGCGGTCGACCGCGCCCTCCCCGGCCTTCCAGAGCAGCGAGGTGTTGTAGAAGCGCTCCTCGTCGTCGACCGTGACGGTGTTGAGGACGACGGGCGCATCGAGCTGCTCGCTCAGGTCGTCGAAGACCCGCGCACCCGCATCGCTGCGGGTGGGGTCCACGTCGGAACCGCCCTCCGGCCAGAGGAGCACGTCGACCCCCTCCTCGTCGAGGATCGGTGCCGTGGCATCGAGCTGCGCCTGGAGGAGGTCGCCCGGCTCGCGGGCGTCGAAGTACCCGGCCGGCCCGTTGCCCTGCACACTCGCGACGCGCAGCTCACCCGACTTCGCGGTCGGCCACGCAGGCACGGCCACGGCGACCACGAGCAGCGCGGCGACCGGGACCGCGGTCACGGGTTCGCGCCAGCCGCGCAGGCGGACCCATTCGACGGCGCCCGCGACGATGACGACCATGATGAAGCCGAGCCCGGTCGAACCGCCCCAGGAGACCACCTGCGCGAACGGGCTCTCGGACTGGCTGAGCGCCGCGCGCCCCCAGGGGAAGCCGCCGTACGGGAGCGTGCCGGTGGCCGTCTCGCGGGCGATCCAGAGCCCGCCGACCAGGAGCGGCAGCAGCACGATGCGGGCCCAGCGCGACGTCGTGGCCGCGGGCATCCAGCGGTACGCCAGCGCGATGAGGACGGCGCCCGCGGCCACGAAGAGGGATTCGAGGATCGACAGCGCGAGCCAGGGCACGGGACCGAGGTACAGCGACGTCCACGACACGTGGGTGAGGTAGAACCCCAGCCCGAAGACGAGTCCGATGTGGAACGCCGCCCACGAGGACCGTCCGATCAGGGTCACGAGCGCCATCGCGATGCCGGCGAATGCGAGCGGCCAGACGCTCGCGCCCGGGAACCCGAGGTCGTAGACGACCCCGCCGAGCGCCGACACGATCAGGGCCGCCCACAACGGCATCATCGGCCGGGACGCGACGGCGTCCGGAGCCGGCGCCGTCTCCGTGTCGGCCGCAGCACTGCTCATGCCGCGGCTCCGTACGCGACGACCCCGCGGCGCACCGCGTCGATCGCCGCACGCGCGGTCGCGCCCAGCTCGGCGTCGGCCACGATCGACACCTGGTCGAGCAGGTCGACGACCTGCTTGGCGAGCCGCACGAAGTCGCCGGCCGCGAGCTCGGTGTCCGACAGGACGCTGCCGAGCGCGGCGCCGCGCGCCCACGCGTGCATGGCCGCGGCGAGGGCCGGCGAGGGAACCTCGCTGCCGGGCAGGCGGTGGTCGCGCTCGACGTCGTCGAGCTCGCTCCACGCATCCGTGGTCCGGTCGAACGCCGTCCGGAAGGGACCCTTGGGCAGCCGGAACTGGATGCCGCGCTCGTCGCGCCGAGGTTCGTACACGAGTGCCGCGGCCATGGCCGCGATGCCGGCCACGTCGAGTCCGTCCCACAGCCCGCGGCGCAGCGACTCGGCGACGAGCAGGTCCCGGTCGCCGTAGATGCGCTTGAGCGTGCGACCGGCCGCCGTCGGCACGAGCCCGCCGTCGCCGTCGGACTCGAGGTAGCCGAGCTCCTCGAGCACCTCGGCGACGCGGTCGAAGCGCTTCGCGACCTGACCGGTCCGCGCACGGATCTGCCGACCGAGGTCGTCGTGGTCGCGCTTCAGCCGCCACCAGCGCTCGGCCCAGCGGGCGTGCTGCTCGCGCTCGGCGCAACCGTGGCACGGGTGCGCGCGCAGGCGCTTGCGTTGCGCGGCCAGTTCGCGTTGCATCCGCTCGCGCTGGGCGTGCGTCGCGTTGCCCTTCGACTGCCGTCGTTCGAGGTCGGAGATGCCGCGTCGCAGCGTTGCGTACTCGGCGAAGTCGCCGAGATGGCACTGCATCGCCTTCTCGTACCCGGCCATCGAATCCTCCTGCTTGCGCAGCGTCCGCGCGAGGTCGACGACGGCGCGATCGGCCTGGAACTGGGCGAACGACAGCTCGAGCACCTGCCGGGTGCGCTCCCGTCCGAACTGGTCGACGAGGTTGACCGCCATGTTGTACGTCGGGGTGAAGCTGGAGTTCAGCGGGTAGCTCCGTCGTGAGGCGAGCGAGGCGACGGCCTCGGGGTCGAGCCCGTCGACCCACTGGATCACCGAGTGCCCCTCGACGTCGATGCCCCGTCGTCCGGCGCGCCCGGTGAGCTGCGTGTACTCCCCCGGCGTGATCGGCACGCGCGCCTCGCCGTTGAACTTCTCGAGCTTCTCGAGGACGACCGATCGGGCCGGCATGTTCACGCCGAGCGCCAACGTCTCGGTCGCGAAGACCACCTTCAGGAGCTTGCGCTGGAAGAGGTCCTCGACGATCTCCTTGAAGGTCGGGAGCATGCCCGCGTGGTGGGCGGCGACCCCGCGCTGGAGGCCCTCGAGCCATTCCCAGTACCCGAGGACGGCGAGATCGTCGTCGCGCAGCATCCGCGCCCGGTCCTCGACGATTCGCCTGATCTCATCGCGTTCCTCGGCATCGGTGAGGCGGATGCCGCTGCGGAGCACCTGGCGGACCGCCTGGTCGCAGCCGGCCCGCGAGAAGATGAACACGATCGCCGGCAGCAGGTGCTTCGAGTGGAGCAGCGCGACGACGTCGGGCCGGTCGATCCGCCCGCTGCCGTGGCCCTGATGGAACCGGCCCCGGTCGCTGCCGCGGCGTCCGCGCTCGGAACGCCCCCGGATCGAGCGCCCTCCGGCCCTGGCGAGCCGCTGGAGTTCGGGGTTGACGCGGTGGGTCGCCGCCTGGCCGGACGAGTCGAACAGGTCGACCAGCTTGCCACCGACCAGCACGTGCTGCTCGAGCGGCACCGGCCGCTCCTCGGAGACGATGACGTCGGTGTCGCCGCGCACCGCCTGGAGCCAGTCGCCGAACTCCTCGGCGTTCGAGACGGTCGCGCTGAGCGACACGAGGCGCACCTCCTCGGGGAGGTGGATGATGACCTCCTCCCACACCGCGCCCCGGAACCGGTCGGCGAGGTAGTGCACCTCGTCCATGACGACGAAGGCGAGCCGGTCGAGCAACGGGGAGTCGGCGTAGAGCATGTTCCGCAGGACCTCGGTGGTCATGACCACGATGCGCGCGCCGGAGTTGATGTTCGTGTCGCCGGTGAGCAGCCCGACCTCGTCGTGGCCCCACGTCGCGGCGAACTCCTGGTACTTCTGGTTCGAGAGCGCCTTGATCGGCGTCGTGTAGAAGACCTTCTCGGCGCCGGAGTGCATCGCCAGGTGCACGGCGTACTCCGCGACCACGGTCTTGCCCGCACCGGTCGGCGCGGCGACGAGCACGCTCCGGCCCTCGTCGAGCGCGGCGCAGGCCGCTCGCTGGAACGGGTCGAGATCGAAGGAGAGGTCGGCCGCGAACTCCTGCAGGCGCGGCTGCCGCCGCTGCTGCCGGGAGAGGGCGTAGCGTTCCGCCGGCGAGAGGCTCATCACCACTCCAGCCTAGACAGGCGAGCCGAACTCCAGTTCATTGCGCTTGGCCGCCCTCCGGTCGTGCACCCAGGCGATGCCCCAGGCCCCGAAGTACAGGGCGATCATCGGCACGGCGAGCAGGAACATGGAGACCACGTCGGCCGACGGGGTGGCGATGGCGGTGAACAGGACGATCACGAGGATCGCGATCCGCCAGCTCTTGATGATCGACGCGGCGCTGATGACCCCGGCGAAGTTCAGCAGCACGATGAACACGGGCACGACGAAGGCGATGCCGATCGCCAGCACGAGCTTCAGGACGAAGTCGAAGTAGATCTTCGCGTCGAGGAAGCTGACATCCTCGCTGGGCACGAACCCGGTCATCAGCTCGACGATGTGCGGCAGCACGAACCAGCCGGCGGCGCACCCGGCGAAGAACAGCGGCACCGCCGAGAAGAAGAACCCGAAGGTGAACCGCTTCTCCTTCTTCGTCAGCCCCGGGACGAGGAACGCGAAGACCTGGTAGAGCCAGACCGGGCTGGAGATCACGATGCCCAGCGTGAAGGCGATCTGGAGGCGCAGGTCGAACGCGCCCGTGATCGTGGGATAGGTGATCTCCGCATCGCGCGCCTGGGCCTCGGCGATCTGTCGCACGGGCTCGCGCAGGGCGTCCCAGACGAAGTCGGACAGGAACCAGCCGGCGACGGCGCCGACGAGGATCGCGATGCCCGAGATGAACAGGCGCTTGCGGAGCTCGACCAGGTGCGCGCCGAGCGACATCCGCTTCTCGCGGTTCGCGGTGCCGCGATCCTTCACGGCCGACACGCGGCTACCCGTTCGGGCCGGCGTCCGTGCGCTTCGCCGGGTCGGTGGATCCCGTCGCGGCCGGAGGCGTGGGCGCCGTTGCGGAGGACGACGGCGCACCGGCTGCGGGCGCCTCGGCCGACGTCGAGTCGTTCGAGGCGTCGCTGCGCTCGTCGGAATCCGACCGGACCTCGTTCTTCAGGATCTTCATCGACTGGCCCAGGCTCCGCGCGAGCGCGGGAAGCTTCGGCGCACCGAACAGCAGCAGGATCACCAGAAGGATGATCAGCGCGTGCCAACCGGTGAAGGCGTTTCCAAACATAGAAGCTCGTCCAATTCTGACGGGATGGTGCGTCCAGTCTACCCGTTCGTCGCGGGCCTCGCCCTCACGCGGCGTCGCCGTCCGGCGCCGTGCCGGACGATTCGTCCGGATACGCGGCGAGTCCGGCGAGGGCCCATTCCGCGACGACGGCGCGCGCCTCGGGAGGGCCGACCACCGTGACCAAGCCCGGCAGGCCGGCGACGAGCCGCTTCAGCCCATGCACGTGCGCGAGCCGCAGCGTGACGCGCAGGCGCCCGTCGACCTCCGTGGTCGTCGAGTCGGCGAGGTAGTCGGCCAGCAGCGGCAGCGTCGCCGGCGCGACGTCGACCACGACCTCGAGGTCGGTGTCCGAGGCCTGGAACAGCGTCTCGGGGATGGCTCGCCCGGAGTGGTCCGCGACGCGGTCCTCGGCCACCTCGAGCGCGCTCATCCGGTCGATCCGGAAGTTGCGCACGTCGTCGCGGAGATGGTCGAACGCCTGCAGGTACCAGTCGGCGCCGAGGGAGGCGATGCGCAACGGGTCCACCCTCCGCCGGCGACGTTCGCCGCGGGCGTTGAGGTAGTCGAACTCGAGCTGGCGACCGGATGCCACGGCGCGCCGGACCACGGCCAGGGAGGCGTCGGCGACCTCCTCCGCCACCGCGAGCCGGCTCGGCGCGGCCGACGCGCCGGCCCTGAGCTTCTCGGTGAGCGCGGCGAGCGAGGCGCTGCCCGCGTTCTCGGGCGACGCCGACAGGTACTGGAGGCCGGCGATGAGCGCGGCCGCCTCGCGAGCCGAGAGCCGGGGCGCGTCGTCGATCGCCACGTGGTGCACGATGACGATGACGTCGTCGTCCTCGAACGAGTCCCAGTCGATGTCGAACAGGTCGTTCGGCTGGTAGGTGCCCGTCGCGCCCGGCAGGCCGGACGTCGCGATGAGCCGGACGGCGTCGCGGATCTCGGCCTCGCCGACGCCGAAGTGCGCCGCCGCCTCGGCGACGTCGACGACGCGCTGCTCGAGGAGGTAGGGGACGAGGGCGAGGAGGAACACGAGCCGGTCCGGCGCCCGCATCCCACCCGATCGGCGTGGCGGCGACCCGGTCATTCCGCGCCTCCCGCCCGATGCGCGGCGGCGACCGCCGCGAGCCGGTCGCGGACGGCGTCGCGCAGCGAATCCGGGGCGAGGACGCGGACCTCGGGGCCGTACGACGCCAGTTCGTCGGCGAAGACCGCGGCATCGGTGAAGTGCAACCGGATGACGCCGGCGTCCTCGTCGGACTGGACGGCGCGCTTGCCGAGGCGAACCTCGGCGTCGGAGCCCGCCGCCACGGCGAGGTCCGCGGCGTTCGCCTGCCGGAGCGCCCGGAGGTCGGCCAGGACGCGGTCCTGGACGTCGGCCGGCGGCGCGTCGAACGGCTTGCCCGGCAGGGTCTGCACGTCGCCGACGATCCTCGAGAGCAGGAAGGTCCGCGTGCCCGCGGCGTCGACGTCACGCCCGTGCAGGTGCCACCGGCCCTCGTGCAGGACGACCGCGTACGGCTCGACGGTCCGCAGCCGCGGGGCCTGCTCCCCCGGCTTGAGGTATCGGAAGCGCACGCGCTGACGCTTGTCGAGCGCCTGTCGGAGCGGTTCGAAGGCGGCGTCGCGCACGCGCAGGCGCGGCGCGTACCCGATGACGGGCTCGCGCGGCTCGATGCCGAGGGAGCGCAGCTTGGTGAGCGCGCGCTGCGAATCGGACGACAGCGACGCCTCGCGCCACACCTCCGCGGCGAGCCCGAGCAGCGCGAGCTCGTCGGGCGTGAAGCGCACGTCGACGGGGAGGTCGTAGTCGCCCTTCGGGATCCGGTAGCGGAGCGCCTGGTTGTCGCCCGGCCGGTCGGGCGACTCGATGGTCTCGAGCGGGATGCCGAGGTCGCGGATCTCGTCCTTGTCGCGCTCGAACTGCCGCTCGAGGTTCGCGTTGCCGCCCCGGTCGTCGTAGCGTTCCGCGTACCCGCGCACCGTCGAGAGGATCTCGGACTTCAGCAGTCCGGTCTCGGTCGCGAGCAGCGCGAGGACGAGGCTGAACAGCCGGTCCTCGACCGGGATCCTCGGCTCCCCCGAGCGCTTGGACGACGCCACGTCAGCGATCATACTGAAGCGGCCGCGGGTGGCATCCGTTCGGCCGGGTCACACCACGCCGAGGATGTCGATGACGAAGAAGAGCGTCGAGCCGGCGGGGATGCGGGCCTGGTCCGCATCGCCGTAGCCGTCCTCCGGAGCGACCACGACGCCGACCTGCGAGCCCACCTTCTGGCCGATGATCGCCTTCGAGAACCCGGGGATGACCTGCGAGGCCTCGCCCTCGGAGACCGTGAAGGTGGTCGGGCCGCCGAGCTGGCCGTCGCGCTCCCAGGTCGAGTCGAACACCTCGTTGTCGTCCCAGAGGACCCCGGTGTAGTGCACGACGACCTGGTCGCCGTCCTCGACGACGGGGCCGTCGCCGCCCTTGATGACCTCGACCTGCGTGGTGTCGAAGGGCTCCGCGTCGGGCACGGTGATGCCCGGGCGGCCGTCGGGTGCCGTGACCACGGCGGGGAACCCGTCGCGGGTCAGCTGCGGCGTCCCGTTCGCCTTGGGGAGGAAGGCCCGCTGCACGTCGAACACGGCCACCAGGCTGTCCTCGGGAGCGATGCCGAGCTGCTCGTTGCCCGCTTCGCCGAAGGCGTCCGACGGCGGGACGACCACGACGACGCGCGAGCCCTCGCGGGCGCAGGTCAGGCCGGCGGCGAAGCCGGGGATGCCGCCCCCGCCCAGCAGGAGCGAGATCGGCTCCTCGCCGCCGAAGCCGCCCGTGGTCAGTTCCTCGCCGGTGGTTCCGTTGTACACCGCGAGGCCGACCAGCGCCTGCTGGCCCGCGACGAGGCGGTCGCCCTCGCCGGCGATCACCTCGGTGCACTGCGTCTCGTCGGGCGAGACCGGCGTCGGGAAGTCGACGCGCGGCGTCTCGCCGAAGTCGCCGCCGACCTCGATCAGGTCGGACGACGCGCCGGCGCTGGCCTTCGGCTCGGGGGCCGCGGTGCAGCCGGACAGCGTGAGTGCCGCCGCGGTGGCGGTGGCAAGGAGTGCGAGCGGGAGACGCACGGGTCCTCGTTTCGTCGTCGGTGGGAACGGGGCGCAGACAGCCTAGTCGGCGTCGGCGGCTCCGGTGTCGGGTCGGGCGTCGTCGTCCTCGCGCGAACTGCGGGCCGCGGCGTCCGCCGCCCGCGCCCGCTTGCGCAGCACCTTGTCGCTCACGTTGCGTTCGCCGAGCGCGCCCGGGGTCCACGCCTCGACGTCCTCGTCGCTGAACTCGGTCTTCGACGGACGGCGCTTGAGCTCCGGGAGGACCGTGCCGGGTGCGAGGCGACGCGCAGTGAGGAGGAAGCCGGTGTGGGCGATCATGCGGTGGTCGGGCCGGACGGCGAGGCCCTGCACGTGCCATCCGCGCACCATGGTCTCGCTCGCCGCGGGCTCGGTGTAGGAACCCGTGGCCCGGATCGCCTCGGCGACCCGGGAGAGCTGCGTGACCGTCGCCACGTAGCAGAGCAGCACTCCCCCGGGCTTCAGCGCGGTGGACACCGCGCCGAGGCATTCCCACGGCGCGAGCATGTCGAGCACGACGCGATCGACGGATGCCGCGGGCGCCTGCTCCGGCAGCGCCTCGGCGAGGTCGCCGAGCGTGATGGTCCAGTTCGCCGGGTCCTCGCCGTGGAACGTCGCGACGTTGCCGCGCGCGACGTCGGCGAACTCCGCGCGGCGCTCGAACGACATCAGCCGGCCGTCCGATCCGATCGCCCGGAGCAGCCAGAGCGAGAGCGCCCCGGAGCCGACCCCCGCCTCGACGACCGTCGCGCCCGGGAAGACGTCGGCCTGGGCCAGGATCTGCGCGGCGTCCTTCGGGTAGACGATGGCGGCGCCCCGGGGCATCGACATCACGAAGTCGCTGAGCAGCGGGCGCAGGGCCAGGTACTCGACGCCGACCGCGTTCGCGACGACCGAGCCGTCGGGCAGCCCGATGAGGTCGTCGTGCGCGATCGCGCCCTTGTGCGAGTGGAACAGCTTGCCGGGCTCGAGGGTGATGGTGTGGAGGCGGCCCTTCGGGCCGGTCAGCTGCACCCGGTCGCCGGCGCGGAAGGGCCCGCTCGCTTCGCCGCGGCTCATGCGCCGGCCCTCGCCGTGGCGGCGACCCGGACGAGATCGTCGACGGCCTTCCCGTCGAGGGTGTCCCAGATCACGTGGGCCGCGGCCGGGTCGAGCGGGACCATGTGCGGGACGCCGATCGCGATGGTGCCGGCGGAGGCCGCGGAGCGCAGGCCCGGGACCGAGTCCTCGATCGCCACGCAGTCGCGGATGTCGACCCCGAGGAGTCCGGCCGCCGCCAGGTAGGGCTCGGGGTGCGGCTTCGGCTCGGCGACCTCGTCGCCGGTGACCAGCACGTCGAAGGCCTCGAACGGGATCGCGCCGACGATGTCCTCGGCCATCGAACGCACCGACATCGTCACGAGCGCCGTGGGGATGCCGGCCTCGCGCACCGACTTCAGGAGCTCGCGCGCTCCCGGCTGCCACGGCACGCCGTGGTCGGCGAGCTGCTCGCGCACGCGGGCGGTGAGGCGCGCGACGATCGTGTCGGCGTCGAGTTCGACCCCGGCGCCCTGGAACACGGCGGCGGCCTCCCAGAGGCCGGCGCCGACGACCTGCAGCGCCTCCTCGTCGGTCCAGGTGCCGCCGAACTCGCGGACGAGCTCGCCTTCGGCTCGCATCCAGTACGGCTCGGTGTCGACGAGGGTGCCGTCCATGTCCCACAGGACGGCGGCGGGGAGGGCTGTGGTCACAACGGGCGATTCTATCGCCACGCCCTATTGTGGAGGTGAGCCCGGAGGTTCCGGGTTCGGGAAGCGGGGCGAACCGAGTGCAGCAGCCGACCGGGTTCGAGGGCGGGCGACTCCTCATCGTCGCATTCGAGGGGTGGAACGACGCGGGCGAAGCCGCCACCGGCGCGGCCCGGCTCCTGGCCGAACGGCTCCGGCTCGTCGAGCTCGCCGCGGTCGACCCGGAGCTGTACTTCGACTACCAGTTCACGCGCCCCACCATTCAGGCCGAGCCCGACGGCTCACGCCGGCTGAAGTGGCCGGGCGCCGCCATCCTCGGCCCGAGCGGCATCCTCGCGGAACCCGACGAGGAGGGCGTCACGGGCCCCGGCGCCGACACGCTCCACGTGCTCCTCGGCGCCGAGCCGGCGCGCACCTGGAAGGGCTTCGCCGCCGAGCTCATCGACGCCGCCCTGTCCGCCGACATCGAGGGCATCGTGCTGCTGGGCGCCATGCTCGCGGACGCGCCGCACACGCGGCCGCTCGCGGTCTTCGCCTCGAGCGAGAACCCCGAGGTGCGTGCCGCGCTCGGCGTCGAGCGATCGACCTACGAGGGGCCGGTGGGCATCCTGAGCGTGATCGCCGACCAGGCCGAGCGCGTCGGGATCCCGACCGTGTCGCTCTGGGCGTCGGTGCCCCACTACGTGCACAACGCCCCTTCGCCCAAGGCCGTCCTGGCGCTGCTCGGCAAGGTGGAGGAACTGACCGGGCTCAGCATCCCCCGCGGGTCGCTGGAGGACGAGGCGAAGGCCTGGGAGTCGAGCGTCGACGCGCTGGCGTCCGATGACGACGAGATGGCCGGGTACATCCAGCAGCTCGAACAGGCGCGCGACGCCGCCGACGCCCCCGAGGCCTCGGGCGAGGCCATCGCGCAGGAGTTCGAACGCTACCTGCGCCGCCGCGGCGACCAGCCCGGCGGCGGCCCCTGGCGCCCGCGCGACGGCGCCTGACCGCGCCCGTCCGCACGCGGCATCCGGCGGTTCGGCCGCTGGTCGCTAGAACGGCTGCAGCACACCGGTGCCGAGCAGCACGAAGATCGTGGTGCCGAGCGCGATGCGGTAGATCACGAACGGCAGGAAGCTCCGCTTGGAGATGTAGCTCATGAAGAACGCGATCACGAGCAGCGCGACGACGAACGCCACGACGGTGGCCACGGCGGTCTCGAGCAGACCGTACACCGCCGGCTCCCCCCAGCTCTTGAACAGCTGGTAGAAGCCCGAACCGAACACCGCCGGGATGGCGAGCAGGAACGCGTACCGTGCCGCGGCCGCTCGCTCGTAGCCGAGGAAGAGCCCCATCGTGATGGTGCCGCCCGAGCGCGAGACGCCCGGGATCAGCGCGAGCGACTGCGCCAGGCCGAAGAAGATGCCGTGCGGGACGGTCAGGTCGTCGAGCTTGCGCCGCTTCGCGCCCGCCCAGTCGGCGAGGCCCAAGACGATGCCGAAGACGATGAGCATGGTCGCGACCACGTAGAGCGAACGGAACACCGTCTCGATCTGGTCCTGGAAGAGCAGGCCGAGCAGCACGATCGGGATCGAGCCGACGATGATGAGCCAGCCCATGCGCGCATCCGGGTCGGTGCGGGGCACCCGCCCGGCGAGCGAGGCGAACCAGTTGCGGATGATGCGGACGATGTCACGCCAGAAGAACACGACCACGGCGGCCTCGGTGCCGAGCTGCGTGATGGCGGTGAACGCCGCCCCCGGGTCGGACGCGTTCGGCAGGAACTCGCCGAGGATGCGCAGGTGGGCGCTCGACGAGATCGGCAGGAACTCGGTGAGTCCCTGGACGAGGCCGAGGATGATCGCTTCGAGCAACTGGGTATCGCCTTCCGCCCTGCGCGTCGGCGGAGGGCACGGGACCGTCGGGGTCGGGAGTCGTGTGGACGTGCGTCGGGGTGCGCGACCCCTCAGTACGCGAGCAGGAGGTCGCGGAGGACCTGCCTACCGAAGACTAGTGCGTCGAGCGGGACGCGCTCGTCGACCCCGTGGAACATCGACGGGAAGTCGATGTCGGCCGGCAGCCGGAGCGGCGCGAAGCCGTAGCCGGCGATCCCGAGCCGCGAGAGGGCCTTGTTGTCGGTGCCACCGCTGAGCAGGTACGGGAAGACCGTCGCCTCGGGGTCGTGGGCCCGCAGCGAACCGGTGACCGCGTCGACCAGCGGCCCGCGGGTGGGCGCTTCGAGGCCGACGTCGCGGTGCACCGTCAGGATCTCGATGTCGGGGCCGACGAGCTCCCGGATCTCGGCGAGGACCGCGTCCTCCTCCCCCGGCAGCGTGCGGATGTCGACGAGCGCCTCCGCCCGGTCGGGGATGACGTTGTGCTTGTAGCCGCCGTCGAGGAGGGTCGGGTTCGACGTGGTGCGCAGGGTCGCCGTGATGAAGCCGGAGGCGGATCCGGTCGCGAGCGCGAGCTCGTCCGGCGCGACCTGCTCCGGGTCGACGCCGAGCGCCCCGGCGATCGCGGCGAGCAGCTCCCGGGTGGTGTCGGTGAGGCGCACCGGCCATTCGCGCCGCCCGATGCGCGCGACCGCCTCGGCGAGCTTCGTGATCGCGTTGTCGCCGACCAGGCGCGAGCCGTGCGCCGCGGTGCCGTGCGCGACCAGCCGCACCCACACGAGCGACTTCTCGCCCGTCTGGAGCAGGTACGCCCGCTCGCCGCCGACGGTGATCGAGTAGCCGCCGACCTCGCTGATGGCCTCCGTGGCCCCGGCGAACAGCTCGGGGTGCTCGTCGACGAGCCACCCTGCGCCGTAGAGGCCGCCGGCCTCCTCGTCGGCGAAGAACCCGAGGACCAGTTCGCGTTCGGGCAGGCGCCCGTCTGCGAGGATGTCGCCCACGGCGGTGAGGATCATGGCGTCCATGTCCTTCATGTCGACGGCGCCGCGCCCCCAGAGCATGCCGTCGCGGACCTCGCCGGCGAACGGGTCGACGCTCCAGTTCCGCGGATCGGCCGGGACCACGTCGAGGTGTCCGTGGAGGACGAGGGCGGGCTTGTCCGGGTTCGCGCCCGGGACCCGCGCGACGACGCTCGTGCGGCGGGGCGCCGACTCGAACACCGCGGGCTCCAGGCCCATCGCGCGCAGCCGGGCCTCGACGTACTCGGCGGCCTCGCGCTCGCCGTTCGAACGGCCCTCGCCGTGGTTCGTGGTGTCGAATCGGATGAGGTCGCGTGCGATGGCCGCGGTCTCGTCGAGGCCGTCCGGCGGGCTCGCACCGGCGACCGCGGCGGGTGGTCGGGCGTCGGTCGGGGTCGTCTCGGACATGCGTTCCACGCTAGCGCCGGGGTGCCTCCGGCGGTGGTCAACGGGTCCGGAAAAGCGTGCTAATGTCTTCTACGGCCGCTGAGCGATCAGCGGTTCGAGACAACGCGCGGGTGGCGGAATTGGCAGACGCGCTAGCTTGAGGTGCTAGTGCCCTAACGGGCGTGGGGGTTCAAGTCCCCCCTCGCGCACGCGTTGTCGAGAAGGCCGGATCTTCGGATCCGGCCTTCTCGCGTTTCCGGGGTGATCCCCCCTCCGACTCCCCCCTCCCCCTCCCGGAGGTGCTCTTCTCAGGAGCCCGCGCCGCGTGTCGCCGCGATCGTCGGCGTGTCCTCCTGAGAAATGCGTCGATTCGGCCGCGCGGTCCTGAGAAACGGTTGGTGGGGCGACGGTACGGCGGTGCGGGCGGGCGGCATCCGCTCGAGAGCCGAGAGCGCCGGTGCCGACCCCCGCTCGGGGGCGTGGACGCGTGGCATCCGCGACTTGCCGTATTCGAACATGTGTTCGAATATTGAGTGGTGACCATGACCGCTCCCCGATCCGCGCCGACCGCTTCCGCGGCGGCCGCGGGCCGGGTCGAGCGCGTCGAGGAACTGCAGGCGCGCATCCGCGGCATGCAGGCCACGCGGCTCGACTCGCGGGCGGTGCCGACGCATCCGGCGCTCGCCGCGGTCCTGCCGGGCGGGGCGCTGCGCGAGGGTGCGGTCGTGCAGGTCGAAGGGTCGATCACGCTCCTCATGGCTGCGCTGGCGGGGCCGTCTCGGAGCGGGCGCTGGGTCGCCGTCGCCGGCATCCCCGAATTCGGCGTCGAGGCGGCCGTGCGGTTCGGGATCGACCTCGAACGGCTCGTGCTGGTGCCCGACCCGGGTCGGCAGTGGCTCGCGGTCGCCGCGGCGCTCGCCGACGTCATCCCGGTGGTGGCCGTGCGTCCGCCGGGCCGGCCCGCGCCCGCCGAGGCATCGCGGTTCGCGGCCCGGCTGCGGCAGCGCGGAGCACTGCTGCTCGTCGACGGCGACTGGCCGGGCAGCGATGCGCGCCTCGAGCTCGAGCAGAGCGAGTGGGTCGGGCTCGACCACGGGCACGGTCACCTCGCGGAGCGGGAGGCCGTCGTCAGGGTGACGGGGCGCGGCGAGGTCGGCCGTGGCAGCCGACGGCGGTTGCGGCTCCCGGCGGGCGATCTCGGGTTCGCGGCGGTCGACGAGCAGAGCGCGTCACCCGCCTCCCCGGCCTCGTCCGCGCACGCCGCCGTCGACGATGCCGTCGTGCACCGGCCCGACTTCGCGGCGAGGGCGTCGTGAGCGCAGCGGTGCGCACGATCGTGCTGTGGTGCCCCGACTGGCCCGTGCTCGCGGCGTGCCGTGAGCACGGCATCGATCCCGCCCGGCCCGTGGCCCTCACCGAGAAGGGGCTCGTGCACTCGTGCTCGGCCGCGGCCCGCCGCGACGGCGTGGCGCGCGGCCTGCGGCTCCGCGAGGCCCAGTACCGGTCGACCGCGCTCACGGTGCTCGAGTACGACGCGGCGCTCGACCACCGGGCGTTCGAGCCGGTCGTGCGCGGCATCGAGGCGATCGTGCCCGGCGTGCAGGTGCTGCGGCCGGGCGCGCTCGCGATGCGGTCCCGGGGTCCGGCCAGGTACTACGGCGGCGAGGAGGCCGCGGCGCGGGCGCTCCTGGATGCGGCATCCGGGCTCGGGGTCGCCGGTGCGCGCGTCGGGGTCGCCGACGGGCCGTTCGCGGCGGAACAGGCGGCGCGCGCCGCCTCGGGTGCGGGAGGCGCCGCCCCCGTGCACGTGGTGCCCTCCGGCGGGTCGGCCGCGTTCCTCGCCGAGCTGCCGGTCTCCCTCGTGGTCGACGCGCGCACGACGACGCTGCTGCACCGGCTCGGGGTGCGCACGCTCGGCGGGTTCGCGGCGCTGCCCGACGACGACGTGCGGCGGCGGTTCGGCGCGGCGGGCGCGTTCGCGCACGACCGGGCGGCCGGCCGCGAGCAGTCGCGGGTGGCTCCGCGCACTCCCCCGCCCGACTTCGAGGTGGAGCAGCACTTCGAACCGCCGTTGGAGCGCATCGACCAGCTGGCGTTCGCGTTCCGCGTGCGGGCCGAGGAGTTCATCGCGCGGATGCGGGCCGTGCGGCTCGTGTGCACCGGCATCCGCGTCGAGCTCGACGACGAGCGCGGCGGACACGCGAGCCGGAGCTGGCTGCACCCTCACTGGTTCACCCCCGCCGACGTGGTCGACCGGGTGCGCTGGCAGTTGCAGGGCGCGGGCACGGCCGACGCCGGCCTCGACTCCCCCATCGTCCGGCTGCGGGTCGTGCCCGAGCGCGTCGACTCGACCGGCAACCATGAAGCGGGGCTCTGGGGCGGCGGGCCCGACGAGCGAGTGCACCACGGACTCACGCGGGTGCAGAGCATGCTCGGCCACGAGGGCGTGGTGACGGCGTCGGTCGGCGGCGGGCGCATGCTCGCCGACCGCCAGGTGCTGGTTCCGTGGGGCGACCGCGCGCCCGAACGAGGAGCCGCCGAGGCGCCGTGGCCCGGCAGCCTGCCTGCGCTCGCGCCCGCGAGCGTGTTCCGGGAGCGGATGCCGGTGGTGCTCGTCGACACCGATGGCGCACCGGTCCGCGTCGACGTCCGCGGTGCGATCTCGGCGCCGCCCGTCTCGTTCGCGGTGGGTGCGGGGCGGCCTGCTCCCGTACGGGCGTGGGCGGGCCCGTGGCCGGTCGTCGAGCGCTGGTGGGACGCGGAGCGCGCTCGCCGGGTGCACCGCTTCCAGGTGGTCGACCACGACGGCTGCGCGTGGCTGCTCGTGCGCGACGCCGAGGGCTGGTGGGCCGAGGCGAGGTACGACTGATGGGCTGGAACAACCCCGAGATCCCGTGGTCCGAACTCGAGCGCCGGCTCTCCGACCGGCAGCGGCCGGGCGGCGCGACGGCCGGCCGCTCGACGGTGCTGGGCGACGGCGGCGACAGCCCGGGCTGGAGCCGGAAGCGGCATCCGTACCGCCCGTCGGAGGCCGCCGCCGCCCGGCCCGGCGGGCCGATCGTGCCGTACGCGGAGTTGCACGCGCATTCCACCTTCAGCTTCCTCGACGGGGCGTCCGGGCCCGAGCGACTCGTCGAGGAGGCCCACCGGCTGGGGCTCACCGGACTCGCGATCACCGACCACGACGGCTTCTACGGCATCGTGCGCTTCGCCGAGGCCGCCGAGGCGTACCTGGAGCTCGAGACCGTGTACGGCGCCGAGTTGTCGTTCGGCCTCACCGAGCCGCAGATGGGCGCCGCCGACCCCGAGGGCGACCACCTGCTCGTGCTCGCCGCGCGCGAGGAGGGCTACCACCGGCTCGCGTCGGCGATCACCGCCGGCCAGCTCGCGGGCGGCGAGAAGGGGCGACCCGTCTACGACCTCGAGGAGCTCGCGGCGCGCGCCGACGGGCACTGGGTCGTCTCGACCGGATGCCGCAAGGGCGCGGTGCGCCGGGCGCTCGCGGGCGAGGGCGGGGCGGATGCCGCGTGGCGCGAGCTCGACCGGCTCATCGCGCTGTTCGGCCGCGACCACGTGGTCGTCGAGCTGACCGACCACGGCGACCCGGTCGACCAGGTGCGCAACGACGCGCTCGCCGCGCTCGCGGCCCGGGCGCGCGTGCCCGTGCTCGCGACCAACGCGGTGCACTACGCGACGCCCGGCGAGCACCGGCTGGCGTCGGCGCTCGCGGCGGTGCGCGCCCGGCGCAGCCTCGACGAGCTCGACGGGTGGCTGCCCGCGACCGACGGGCGGCACCTGCGCTCGGGCGCCGAGATGCTCGCCCGCTTCGGCCGGTACGGCGGCGCCGTCGAGCACTCGGTGACGCTCGCGCGCGACCTGTCGTTCCGGCTGCGCAGCGCCCGCCCGCGCCTGCCCCGGCAGGAGGTGCCGGAGGGGCACACGCCGATGTCGTGGCTGCGCGAGCTCGCGTGGCAGGGCGCCGAACGGCGCTACCCGGGCGTGCCCGCCCATGTGCGCGAGCGGCTCGCGAAGGAGCTCGACGTGATCGAGCAGAAGGACTTCCCCGGGTACTTCCTCATCGTGCACGACCTCGTGCAGGAGGCGCGCCGCCGCGGCATCCTCTGCCAGGGTCGCGGCTCGGCGGCGAACTCGGCGGTCTGCTACGTGCTCGACATCACCGGGGTGGACTCGATCTTCTACGAGCTGCCGTTCGAGCGGTTCCTGTCGTCGCTGCGCGACGAGGAGCCCGACATCGACGTCGACTTCGACTCCGACCGGCGCGAGGAGATCATCCAGTACGTCTACGGCCGGTACGGGCGGCAGAACGCCGCGCAGGTCGCGAACGTGATCAGCTACCGGCCGAAGGGCGCGGTGCGCGACATGGCGAAGGCGCTCGGCTACTCCACGGGCCAGCAGGACGCGTGGTCGCGCCAGGTCGAGCGCTGGGGCGCCGTCGTCGAGACGCAGGATCACGACATCCCCGACGCGGTCGTCGAGCTCGCCGAGCAGTTGCTGACCTTCCCCCGGCACCTCGGAATCCACTCGGGCGGCATGGTGCTCACCGACCGGCCCGTCGGCGAGGTGTGCCCCATCGAGCACGCCCGCATGGAGGACCGGACCGTCCTGCAGTGGGACAAGGACGACTGCGCGTGGATGGGCCTGGTCAAGTTCGACCTCCTCGGGCTCGGCATGCTCGCGGCGCTGCAGTACACGTTCGACCTCGTGCGCGAGCACACGGGCGAGGAGTGGGAGCTCGCGACGATCCCGAAGGAGGAGCCCGCGGTCTACGACATGCTGTGCCGTGCCGACTCGATCGGGGTGTTCCAGGTCGAGTCGCGCGCGCAGATGGGCACGCTCCCCCGGCTGCAACCCCGCTGCTTCTACGACCTCGTCGTCGAGATCGCGCTCATCCGACCTGGGCCCGTGCAGGGCGGTGCGGTGCACCCGTACATCCGACGCCGCACGGGCGAGGAGCCGATCTCCTACCTGCACCCCAAGCTCGAGCCCGTGCTGCGGCGCACGCTCGGCGTGCCGCTGTTCCAGGAGCAGCTCATGCAGATGGCCGTCGCCGTCGGCGACTGCGACGCGGCCGACGCCGACCTGCTGCGTCGCGCGATGGGCTCCAAGCGCGGCGTCGAGAAGATCGAGCGGCTGCGGGCCAAGCTCTACGACGGCATGGCGCGCAACGGCATCGAGCCCGACGTGGCCGACTCCATCTACGAGAAGATCGAGGCGTTCGCGAACTTCGGCTTCGCCGAGAGCCACGCCATCAGCTTCGGCCTGCTCGTCTACGCGAGCTCGTGGCTGAAGCTGCACTACCCGGCTGCGTTCCTCGCGGCGTTGCTGCGCGCCCAGCCCATGGGGTTCTACTCGCCGCACACGCTCACCGCCGACGCGCGCCGGCACGGGGTGGAGCTGCTCCGGCCCGACCTGGCGCGCTCGGGCGTGCACGCCGGGCTCGAGGCGCTCGTGCCCGAGGCGGCGAGCGCGACGGATGCGGCGGGGGCCGGCGGCACCCGGCCTCCGACCGGCGTGCCCGGCTGCGCCGAGCCCACGCAACCGCCCGTCGGCCCGTTCGATCGCGGTGCGCCCGACCGGTCGGCGGAGCACCGGCGCGACGGCGCGTTCGCGGTGCGCCTCGGGCTCGCCGACGTGACCTCGATCGGCGCGAAGGTCGCCGAACGGATCGTCGCCGAACGCGACGCCCACGGGCCGTATCGCGACATGGCCGACCTGTCGCGGCGCGCCGACCTCGATGCGGCCCAGCTCGAAGCGCTCGCCGCCGCGGGCGCATTCGAGTGCTTCGACCTGCGGCCGCGGCAGGCGCTGTGGCTCGCGGGAGAGGCGGCGCAGGACCGCGCCGACTACCTGCCGGGGGCGGTCGTCGTCGTGCAGCCGCCGCTGCTGCCCCTGCTGAACGACGCCGAGCAGGTGGTGTACGACCTGTGGGCGACGGGGATCTCCCCCGACGACCACCCGATCCGGCATGTGCGCGACCACTTGGACGCGCGCGGGGCGGTGCGCATCGACCGTTTGGGCGGAGCCGAGTCCGGGCGCCGCATCGAGGTCGGCGGCGTCGTCACGCACCGGCAACGGCCGGCGACCGCGAGCGGCATCACGTTCATGAACCTCGAGGACGAGTCCGGCACGCTCAACGTGATCGCGAGCGTCGGCGTGTGGACCAGGTACCGCCGCATCGCCCGCGAGGCGCCGGCGATGGTGGTGCGGGGCATCCTCGAGCGGTCGCGCGAGGGGGTGGTGAACCTCGTGGCCGATCGGTTCGAGCCGCTCATCGTGTCGACGACGAACCGCTCGCGCGACTTCCGCTGAGCCGGCCTGTGCGGTGCGCGCGACGCGGCGATACGCTGGCGATGGCCGGACACGCGCGCTGTCGCGACGCGAGGGGGTGGCCATGTGACCGGGTCGGCACGAGAACCGCTGTTCACGCGCGCGTTCATCGCGCTGTCGATCGCCGAGCTCGCGTACTTCACGGCGGTCGGTGTCGCCCTCTTCGCCCTGCCGCTGTACGTCACCGGGCCGGTCGGCGGCGATGAGGCGTGGGCCGGGCTCGCCGTCGGCGTGTTCGCCGTCTCCGCACTGGTGCTCCGGCCGTTCGCGGGCCGGGCGTCCGACCGGTTCGGTCGTCGCCCCATGCTCCTCGGCGGTGCCCTGATCGCGGCCGCCTCGCTGGCCCTGCTCGCCACGACGGAGCAGCTCCTCGTGATCATCGGGTTGCGCCTGCTCGCGGGCGTCGCCGAAGCGGCGTTCTTCGTGGCCGGGTTCGCCGCCCTGGCCGACCTCGCCCCGGCGTCGCGCATGGGCGAGGCGCTGTCCTACAACTCGCTCGGGCTCTACCTCGGCATCGCGTTCGGTCCGCTCCTCGGCCAGGCGCTGCTGGATGCCGCGGGGTTCGTCGCCGTCTGGCTCGGCGGCGCCGGACTCGCCGTGCTGGCCGTCGGTCTCGCCCTCCTGGTCGGCGAGACGAGGACGGCACCGCCGGAGGTCGGCGGCCGGATCCGGATCGTCCACCGTCCGGCGATCCCGATCTCGATCGGCTTCCTCAGCTCGCTCGCCGCCGTCGGCGGCTTCATCGCGTTCGCGACGCTGTGGGCAGAGCGCATCGACCTCGCCTCGCCGAGCATCGCCCTCTTCGCCTACGGCGGTGTCGTCGTCGTGTGCCGCATCGCGTTCGCGCGGGTTCCGGATCGACTCCCGTCGCTTCCGCTCGCCGCCGCCTCGCTGGTGGCCATCGGCATCGGCCTCGTCATCGCCGCGACCTGGCAGGACTGGGTCGGGCTCATCGTCGGCGTCGTCTTCATGGGGGTCGGCATCACCTTCACGACGCCCGCATTCTTCGCCGCGGTCTTCGCGACCGCGTCCCCGTCCGAACGCGGCATCGCGTCGGGCACCGCCAGCGCGGCACTCGACCTGGGCCTCGGCATCGGCCCGATCGCGCTCGGACTCGTCGCCGCGCCGTTCGGCATCCCGTGGGCGTTCGCGCTCGCCGCGGCCATCGCGTTCGCCGGCGCGGCGTGGACCGCACGCCTCGCGCGTCGGTCCCCGGCACACGCGTGAGCGCCGGTCTCCCGCCGTGTCGACGCGCGACGCCGGGAACCGTTCGCTAGCCTCGGCGGGTGCCCCCAGCCTCGAACGACCGATTCGGCCCCGACCGCTACGGCCAGGACGTGCTCGCCGGCGACTGGCGTGCCGCCGGCCGGCGCACGATCCCGGAGGTCCCGGCGACCCGCGACCTGGTGGTCGAGCTCGCGGCCGACGGGTACTGCGGCGCCGTGGTCGCCGTCGAGAAGCAGACCGTGACGCTCGAGGACCGGCACGGTCGCACGCGCATATTCCCGCTCGGCCACGGCTTCCTCGTCGACGGGGAGCCCGTCCGCCTGGTCGCGCCGAAGGCGACGGCACCCCAGGGGCGGGTCCGCACGGCGTCCGGGTCGTACGCCGTCGAGCCGGGTAGCCCGGCGAAGGTCGCGCTACCGAGCCGCATCTTCGTCGAGGGCCGGCACGACGCCGAGCTCGTCGAGAAGATTTGGGGCGCCGACCTCCGCGTCGAGGGCGTCGTCGTCGAGTACCTCGAGGGCGTCGACGACCTCGCCGCCGTCCTCGACGAGTTCCGGCCCGGTCCGGGTCGACGGGTGGGCGTCCTCGTCGATCACCTCGTCGCCGGATCGAAGGAGCAGCGCATCGCCGACGCCGTCATGCGCGGGCGCCATCGCGGCCACGTGCTCGTCGTGGGCCATCCGTTCATCGACGTGTGGCAGGGAGTCAAGCCCGCCCGGATCGGGCGCGAGGCGTGGCCGGTCATCCCTCGCGGGACGTCGTGGAAGCACGGCGTCTGCGCGGCGCTCGGCTGGCCGCATGAGGACCAGGCCGACATCGCCCGGGCCTGGCAGCGCATCCTCGGGCAGGTGCGCGGGTACGGCGACCTGGAGCCCGCCCTCCTCGGCCGGGTCGAGGAGCTCATCGACTTCGTCACCGCTGGCACGGCCGGGTGACCGTCGCCGCGGAGCCTCGGCGCTCCTAGCCGATGGTGGTGCCGAAGGCGAGGCCGAGCAGGTAGGTGACCGCGGCGGCGCCGAGGCCGATCGCGAGCTGGCGCAGCGCACGCTTGAGCGGGGATGCGCCCGAGAGCAGGCCGACGGTCGCGCCGGTCAGGAGCAGGGCGATGCTCACGAGCACGGTGGCGGCGATGATCGCCGCCGTGCCGGACAGGCCGAGGATCCACGGGAGCACGGGGATGAGCGCGCCGGAGGCGAAGAAGAGGAAACTCGAGACGGCCGCGCTCATGCCGGTCCCGACGGCCTCGTCGTCGTGCTCCACGATGCCGATCGCATCCGTCGGCGCGGGCGTGCGCCCCGCGGCCTGCACCCGGGCGACGACGAGCGCCGCCTGCTCGATCGCGTCCTGCTCGGCCATGCCCCGCGCCCGGTAGACGAGGGCGAGCTCGTTCGCGTCGATGTCGAGGTCGACGAGCGCGTCGCGCGCGGTCGGGTCGGGGGCGGAGGCCTCCAGCAGCTCGCGCTGGGATCGCACCGAGACGTACTCTCCCGCGCCCATCGACAGGGCGCCGGCGAGGAGCCCCGCGATGCCGGTGAAGAGCACCACTGGGGCGGGAACGCCGGTCGCGCCGATGCCCAGCACGAGTGCGAGGTTCGAGACCAGGCCGTCGTTGGCCCCGAAGACGGCGGCGCGGAACGTGCCGGCGAGGCGCCGCCGCCCGCGAGCGGCCAGGCCGCGGACCACTTCGCCGTGGATGCGCTCGTCCGCGGCCATCGCGGCGGTCGCGTGCGGGTCGGTGGCGTACGGCGAACGGGACTCCGCGCGCTGCGCGAGCGCGAGCACGAAGATCGAGCCGAATCGTCGCGCCAGCCCGGCGAGCATGCGGGTGCGGATGTCGGCGCGCGGGATGCCGTCGTCGTCGCCTCCGAGGAGCGCGAGCCAGTGCGCCTCGTGACGTCCCTCGGCCGCGGCGAGGGCGAGCAGGATCTCGCGCTCCTCGCCCTCACGTCGGGCGGCGAGTTCGCGGTACACGGCCGCTTCGGCGCGCTCGTCGGCGAGGTAGCGCTTCCATCGCGCCCGATCGGCGGGTGCGCCCTGGGGCTCGTCGGCGGTCATTCGGCTCCATCCCGTCGCGGGGACGGCCGATGCGGCCGATGCCCCGCCTCATCGCGTGTCGGCCCCACGGGCCTCCGAAAGGCTAGCGGCGCGGACGCCTCGAGGGGACCCGGGACCGCGGGATTGGCAGCATTTCGGAGTGCCGAACCGCCTGGGCGATGGCGCTCAGCCGACGAGCTTCTGCCATCCGTCGCCATCGGCGTACTCGAAGATCAGGTTGGTCTCGGTGTGCGCCACCGCGGGGTGACCCGTCAGGTGCGCGAGCACGAACTGACGCAGCTCCTCCGCGTCGCGCGCCGCCACGTGCAGCAGGTAGTCCTCGGCACCGGCCATGTGGAAGACGCCGAGCACCCCGGGCAGGTGCGGCACGGTGTTGCGGAAGGCGTCGATCTCGCTGCGGTCGTGCTTGACCAGCCGGATCGCGATCAGGGCCTGCAGCGAGACGCCCAGCGAGGCGAGGTCGACGTCGACCCGGTACCCGCGCACGGTGCCGAGGCTCTGCAGCCGTCGGAGTCGGAGCGAGACGGTCGATTCCGCGACGCCGACCTCAGCGGCCAGCGCCGCACCGGAGGCCCGGGCGTTCTTCGACAGCGCCGCGAGCAGCGCACGGTCGACGCGGTCGAGTTCGGCTTTCTGCGCCATGAGCGTGATCCTCTCGCCTATTCAGAAGATTCTGCGATTCAGTGGGATGATTCGCAAGCTTCTTCAGTCAAGAATCGGTAACGCCACAGATTCTGTAATCTGCGACCATGCTGACACCGATGTCGAACTTCGAGACCCGAGCCGTCCACGGCGGCATGGAGGGCGTGCACGAGCAGGGCTCGCACGTTCCCACCATCGATCTTTCCACGACCAACCCGCTGGGCGACGTCGAGAACGGCGGAATGTCCTACGAGGAGCTCGCCACGGGCGGATGCCTCACCGAAGGCCGGTCCGCCGTCTACCAGCGGCTGTGGCATCCCGGCGTCGCCCGGTTCGAGACCGCGCTGGCCGACCTCGAGGGAGCCGACGGCGCGGTGGCGTTCGGCACGGGCATGGCCGCGCTCGCCGCGACGCTCATCGCCACGGTTTCCGACGGACGCCCGCACGTGGTGGCCGTCCGCCCGCTCTACGGCGGGTCCGACCACGTGCTCGACAGCGGCCTGCTCGGCACGCAGGTCACCTGGACGGACGTCGACGGCATCGCCGCCGCCATCCGGCCCGACACCGGGCTCGTGATCGTCGAGACGCCCGCGAACCCCACCCTCGAGCTGATCGACCTCCGGCGTGCGGCGGAGGCCGCGGGCGACGTGCCGCTCCTGGTCGACAACACCTTCGCCACTCCCGTGCTGCAGCGCCCGCTCGAGCACGGCGCCACCCTCGTGATGCACAGCGCGACCAAGTACCTCGGCGGACACGGCGACGCCATGGGCGGCGTGGTCGCGGGCCCGATCGAGTGGGTCGAGAAGCTGCGCCGCGTCCGCGCGCTGACGGGCGGGCTGCTCCACCCGATGGGGGCCTACCTCCTCCACCGCGGCATCCGCACCCTGCCGGTGCGCGTGCGGGCGCAGCAGGAGACCGCCGGTGAGCTCGCGCGTCGCCTGCAGGCGCACCCGGCCGTCGCCCGCGTTCTCTACCCCGGCCTGCCGGGACAGGACCCGCAGGGGCTGATCGGCAACCAGATGTCGGGCCCCGGATCGATCATCGCGCTCGAGCTGGCGGGCGGATACGACGCGGCCTGCCGGTTCACGGAGGCGTGCGAGCTCGTGACCCACGCGGTGTCGCTCGGCGGCGTGGACTCGCTCGTGCAGCACCCCGCGTCGCTGACGCACCGCCCCGTCGCCGCGCACGCCAAGCCGAACGCCGGCGTCGTGCGACTGTCCATCGGCCTCGAGCACGTGGACGACCTGACGGCCGACCTGATGGCGGCGCTCGACGCCGCCGCCGAGGTTCAGGACCTCGGGCGGTCCTCGGAGGAGGGCGTCTCGGTCGACGTCGCCGGCTGAACCTCCTCGTCGTCCGGCGGCGCCGGGTTGCGGATCCCGATCCACGACACGGCGCCGCCGATGACGAGCAGCACGGCGAGGACGATCGCGACCGAGCGGTAGCCCGCGATGTCCAGTTCCCCGCCGACGATGACCCCGATCGACGCGACCGAGACCAGGCCGGCGATGCGCGCGACGGCATTGTTGACCGCCGAGCCGATGCCCGCTCGCGCCGGATCGACCGCGCCGAGGATCGCCGAGGTGAGGGGTGCGACGGTCATGGCCATGCCGAGGCCGACCACGACCATCCCGGGGAACACCTGCCACCAGTACTCGACCGGCAGGTCGATCGCGAGGGTCAGCAGGTAGCCCGCGGCGACGACGACCGGCCCGAGCGTCATGAAGATCCGGGGCCCGAAGCGTCCGCCGAGCGTGCCGAACCACGATCCGAGCAGCACCAGCATGGCGGTCGGCGGAAGCGTCGCGAGCCCGGCGAGCGTGGCCGAGAACCCGCCGACCTGCTGGAGCAGGATGGGCAGGGCGAAGAGGCCGAGCATGAACGCGGCGTAGATGAACCAGGTGGCGAGGTTGCCGGCCGCGAAGTTCCTCGCCCGGAACAGCGTCAGCGGCAGCAGCGGGGCGCGAGCCCGCCGCTCCCACAGCACGAACGCGACGAGCGCGAGCATGCCGCCGACCCCGGGCACGAACACGAGCGGGTCGGTCCAGCCCAGTCGGTTCAGTTCGATCAGCGCGAACACGGTGCCGCCGAGCCCGACGACGGCGAGCGCGGCGCCGAGCCAGTCGATGCGGGCGCGGTCGGGGTTCGCCTCGTCACGCCCCAGGCGGCGCATCAGCAGGAGCACGATCGCGATCGGCACCACGTTGATGGCGAACACCAGCCGCCACGAGACGAGGTCGACCAGTGCCCCGCCGAGGATGGGCCCCACGAGGAACGCGCTCGTGGTCCACGCCGTCCAGCGCCCGATCGCGCGTCCCTGCTCCGACTGCGGGAAGTGGGCGATGATGAGCGCGAGCGAGCTCGGGACCAGCAGGGCGCCGGACGCGCCCTGGAGCGCCCGTGCGACGACGAGCACGCCGCCCTCCGTCGCGATCGCGCACACCACCGAGGTGACGGCGAACCCGTACAGGCCGACGCGCAGGATCCGGAGCCGGCCGAACGAGTCCGACAGGGAGCCGGCGAGGAGGATGAGCGAGCCGAGGGTCAGGAGGTACGCGTCGACGGCCCACTGCTGCAGTACCAGGCCACCGCCGAGGTCCGCCTCGATGGCCGGCAGGGCGATGTTGATGACCGCGCCGTCGAGGAAGGCGATGAACGCGACGACGATCGCGATGACGAGCACGCGGGTCCGACGCTCCATGCGCGCCATGCTACGCCGGTGCCCCGACGACCCGACGACCTCACCGACCCGAGAGGCGCTTGCGCAGCATCTCGATGCGCGACTGCAGCTGCGTGACGGTCGCGTGGGCGACCTCCGGTCCGCCGCAGGCGCGACGCAGCTCGGCGTGGACGAGCGAGTGCGCCTGACCGGTCTGCCGCGCGTACAGGCCGACGAGGCTGTTGAGCAGTGCGCGCTGCTCCTTCAGTGTGCGGTAGAGCGCGACGGGCTCGGCGTGACCGTCCGATTCCTCCTCGGCGGATGCCGCGTGCTTGCGCCGGTCGGACGCGCGCCGGGCCTGGCGCGCCTGGCGGTGGCGCAGCAGCTCGGCCACCTGGTCGGGTTCGAGGATGCCCGGCAGTCCGATGAAGTCGAGCTCCTCGTCGCTACCCGGTTCGGCGAACGTGCCGAAGTCGGTGCCGTCGTACACGACGCGATCGAACGTGGCATGCGAGCCCAGGGCCTGCCAGGTGAACTCGGCCTGCAGCTCGTCGGAGGCCTTCTCGTCGCGGTTCGCCGACTCGAGCAGGCCGTCCTCGAGGCCCGGATCGTCGTCGCCGTCGCCGGAACGCCGGTCGAGCGCGTGGTCGCGCTGCCGCTCCAGCTCGCCCGCGAGCGCCATGAGGACGGGAACGTTCGGCAGGAAGACCGAGGCCGTCTCGCCCCGGCGCCGCGCGCGGACGAACCGGCCGATCGCCTGGGCGAAGAACAGCGGCGTCGACGAGCTCGTCGCGTACACGCCGACGGCGAGCCGCGGCACGTCGACGCCCTCGGAGACCATGCGCACCGCGACCATCCACCGGCTGGTGCCCTGCGAGAACTCCTCGATCCTGCCGGACGCCTCCTTCTCGTCGGAGAGGACGACGGTCACTCGCTCGCCGCACACGCGCTCGAGGATCTCGGCGTACGCGCGCGCCATCGACTGGTCGGTCGCGATGACGAGTCCGCCCGCGTCGGGGATGGCGTGCCGCACCTCGGTGAGCCGCCGGTCGGCCGCCTGCAGCACCGATGGGATCCACTCCCCCGTCGGCTCGAGCGCGGTGCGCCAGGCCGCCGAGTGGATGTCCTTCGTGGCGTCCTCGCCGAGGCGCGCCTCCATCTCGTCGCCGGCCTTGGTGCGCCATCGCATGCTGCCTGCGTAGACCATGAACAGCACGGGGCGGACCACGCCGTCCTGGAGGGCGCGCCCGTAGCCGTAGTCGTAGTCGGTCCGGGAGACGCGGATCCCCTTCGCGTCGGGCGCGTAGTCGACGAACGGGATGGGCGCGGTGTCGCTGCGGAACGGCGTGCCCGTGAGCGAGAGCCGTCGCGTCGCGGGCTCGAACGCCTCGCGGATCGCGTCGCCCCACGAGAGCGTGTCGCCGCCGTGGTGCACCTCGTCGAGGATCACCAGCGTGCGCCCGGAGAGCGTGAGCTCGCGGTGCAGCGCCGGGCGGACGGCGACCTGCGCGTAGGTCACGGCCACGCCGTGGTAGTGCCGAGCGGAGCGTCCGTGGGCGTTGCGGAACCCGGGATCGAGCCGGATGCCCACCCGGGCCGCCGCGTCCGCCCACTGCCGCTTGAGGTGGTCGGTCGGAGCGACCACCGTGATCCGGTCGATCGTGCGACGGGCGCGCAGCTCGGCGGCCAGGCGCAGCGCGAAGGTGGTCTTGCCCGCGCCGGGCGTCGCCGCGGCGAGGAAGTCGCGCGGCTCGTGCTCGAAGTAGCGGTCCAGCGCCTCGGCCTGCCAGGCGCGCAGCTTCGAGGCGGTTCCCCACGGCGCACGGGCCGGGAAGGAGGGTGAGAGGTGTTCGGCGGCCGAGGTGCCCGGCAGGTGATGGCCGGTGGGGGTCGCGTTGCTCACTCTGCAGCACTGTAGTCGAGACGCCCGACACGGATGCCGCACCCCGCACGGACGTGCACCGCGTGGAGCGGCGCGGAGGTCCGCGGCCTGTGCAGAATGGAGGGATGGTCACCCAGCAGCATCCCTGGTCGAGGTACGTCGCGATCGGCGACTCGTTCACGGAGGGCATCGGCGACCCCGAGCCCGGCCTGCCCGGGGGCCATCGCGGCTGGGCCGATCGCGTGGCCGAGGTCCTCTCGCGCGGCACCGAGGACTTCGCGTACGCGAACCTCGCCATCCGTGGTCGCCTGATCCAGCAGATCATCGACGAGCAGCTGGAGCCCGCGCTGGAGCTGCGCCCCGACCTGATCACGATCTCGGCGGGCGGGAACGACGTGATCCGCCCGCGCACCGACCCCGATGAGATCGCGGCGCGCTTCGAGTACGCCATCGAACGCCTCGCCCGCGACCGCGCGACGATCGTGCTGTTCACCGGCGTCGACGTGGGCTTCTCGCCGGTGTTCCGCGGCATCCGCGGCAAGGTCGCGATCTACAACGAGAACCTGCGCGCGATCGCCCAGAAGCACGATTGCATCGTCGCCGACCAGTGGGCGCTCGCCGAGATCCAGGACCAGCGGATGTGGGACCGGGACCGCCTGCACCTGAACTCGCTCGGCCACCACGAGGTGGCGCGCATGGTGCTGCGCGCGCTCAACGTCGAGAACGACCTCGAGCCGATGAAGCCCGAGCCGCTCCCCCAGCACTCGTGGCGGCAGGCGCGCACGCAGGACCTCTCGTGGGCGCGCGAGTACCTCGTGCCGTGGGTCATCCGCCGCATCCGCCACCAGTCGTCGGGCGACCTCATCACCGCGAAGCGACCGGATGCCGGCCCGTACGCGGTCCCTCCGGTCGGCGAGGTCGAGGACTAGTCCCCGTCGAGGGCGCCGGGGTTGGTCAGGCGCCACCACGCACCCGGGTCGTCGAGCGTCCCGTCGAGCTCGAGCGGCACCTCGATGCGCTGCGTGCCGGCGGTGACGACCGCCGTGCCCGCGCCGGTGCCGTCCGCGGCGAGGGTGACGGGCTCGGCCGTCACGGCGACGTCGACCGGGGTGTCGGACCAGACGACGACCGTCGCGCCCTCGGTCGCCCGTGCCGTCGCGGTGTCGCCCCACGGCGTCTCGTAGGTGGCCAGGCCGGCGCCGGCCTCGAGGGCGACGACCTCGTGGAAGCCCGGGGCGATGGTGTCGATCATGGCCGCGACGCCCTCGCGCACCTGCGGATGGTTCGCACCGCCGAGCAGCACGCCCACCAGGGTGACCGACCCGTCGCCGACGGGCACGTCGGCGGAGAACAGCAGGTTCGCCGCGTCGTCGGTCGTGCCGGTCTTGATGCCGTCGACACCGTGCGTCCCGAGCAGCTTGTTCGAGTTCTCGAGCGTGCCGAGACCGGGGATGTCCACCTGCTTCGTCGCGACGATCTCCGACAGCGTCGGGTCCTGGAGCGCGAGCTCGCCGAGCAGGACCAGGTCGGCGGCGGTACTCGTGTTCTCGAGCGAGAGGCCGCTCGTGTCGGCGATGACCGTGTTCGCGAGGCCGTGCTCGGCGACCCACGCCCGCGCCCGCTCCACGTAGGCGTCGACCGAGCCGAACGCCCACTGCGCGAGCGAGATGCTGTAGTTGTTGCCCGAGGGCAGCATCATGGCCTCGAGGCTCTGCCGCAGGCTCAGGGTGGACCCCGCCGCCACGGGGGCGACGGACCCGTTCTGGGCGACCATGTCCCAGTAGAGGTCGATGTCGGCTTCGGTGTATGCGATGCCGGGCCCGCCCTCGCCGGCCGGGATCGGGTGCTCCTCGAGGATGACCAGCGCGGTCACCACCTTGGCGATGCTCGCCATGGGCAGGGGCGTCGTCTCGCC
The DNA here is from genome assembly GCF_052805135.1 of Agromyces arachidis. Lineage (NCBI taxonomy): Bacteria > Bacillati > Actinomycetota > Actinomycetes > Micrococcales > Microbacteriaceae > Agromyces > Agromyces arachidis. Next base: position 547,981 of record NZ_JBRBDK010000001.1, on the reverse strand, counting down.
GCCGGCGGCGAGTGCGCCGTCGAATCCGACGGCTCCGACCGCCCAGGCGCCGAAGCCGGGCTCGGTGACGGCCTGCGGCGGCGCGGCGACCGGCGCCGGGTCGACCACCGCGGGCGTCGACGCCGGCACGGGCGCCGTGAGCGTCGTCGCCGCGTAGGCGCCGCCCCCCACGAGCGCGGCGAGCAGCACGCCGAGCGTGCCGAAGACGGCGATCCGTCGGCGGCGGTACACCTGGGGCGAGGGCCGGGGCGGGGTCGTGGGTGCCGCGGGCGGGGCCGGGTCGAGCGTGCGAGACATCCGTTGCAGGATACCGGCCCTCGCTAGGCGAGCGCGTACAGGGCCACGGCCGCCGCGGCGGCGACGTTCAGCGAGTCGACGCCGTGGGCCATCGGGATGGTGACGACCGTGTCGGCCGCGGCCAGCGCCCGGTCCGAGAGGCCGTCGCCCTCGGCGCCGAGGACGAGCGCGAGCCGCTCGGGCGGATCGGCGGCCAGGTCGCGGAGCATGACGGCATCGTCGGCGAGGGCGAGCGCGGCGACCGCGAACCCGTGCTCCGACAGCAGGGCGCGCGCCTCGTCCCATTCGGGCAGTCGGGTCCACGGCACCTGGAAGACGGTGCCCATGCTCACCCGGACGCTCCGCCGGTACAGCGGGTCGGCGCAGCGCGGCGTGACCAGCACGGCGTCGGCCCCGAGCGCGGCGACGGATCGGATGATCGCCCCGACGTTGGTGTGGTCGACGATGTCCTCGAGGATCACGACGCGGCGCGATGCCGCCAGGAGCCGGGCGGGATCCGGCAGCGCCGGCCGCTCGAACGCCGCGAGCGCCCCCCGGTGCACCCGGTAGCCGGTGATCGCCTCGAGCTCGGCCGGATCGGCGAGGTGCACGGGGATGTCGAAGGGGTCGAGGGCGTCGCGGAGCCCCGGCAGCCACTTCTCCTCCATCAGCACCGAGCGCGGCGTGCACCCCGCGTCGATGGCGCGCCGGATGACCTTGGCCGACTCGGCGATGAAGATGCCGCGTTCGGGCTCGGTGATCGATCGCAGCGCGACATCCGTCAGCCGGGCGTAGTCGACGACGGTGTCGGATGCCGCATCGCGGACTCGTTCGATTCGCATCTGCCCTCCGACGACCAGCCTGCCAGCCCGCGGAAACATTCCGATAATGCGCGGTGTTTAGACTCTGGGAACCGCAGCACCGTCGAAGGGAGCCGTGTGGTCACAGGCATCGAGGCGCCGACGTCGCGCGACGCGCTGCTCGACGAGGCGATCGGGCTCATGCGCGGCGCGCGCGTGGCCGTGCTGACCGGCGCGGGCGTGAGCACCGATTCGGGCATTCCCGACTACCGGGGCGAGGGCGCGCCGGTGCGCAATCCGATGACCGTGCAGACCTTCCTCTCGTCGGAGACGGCCCGGAAGCGCTACTGGGCGGGCAGCCACCTCGGGTGGCGCGCCTTCGCGGCCGCGCGCCCGAACGACGGGCACCGCGCGCTCGCCGGCCTCGAGGCCGCGGGCGTGGTCTCCGGCGTGGTGACGCAGAACGTCGACGGGCTGCACCGCAAGGGCGGCAGCACGCACGTGGTCGAGCTGCACGGGGCGTCGGATCGCGTGACGTGCCTGGCCTGCGGCCAGATGTTCGCGCGGCAGTCGATCGCCGATCGGCTCGAGCTGCTGAACCCGCACCTCGACTTGACGCGCCCCGCGCGCGTCAACCCGGACGGCGACGCCGAGGTGGACGACGTCGAGTCCATGGTCGTTCCGGAGTGCACGGTCTGCGGCGGGGTGCTGAAGCCCGACGTGGTGTTCTTCGGCGAGTTCGTGCCGACGCCGGTGTACCGTCAGGCGGCCGCGCTCGTCCAGCGCGCCGACGTGCTCCTCGTGGCCGGCTCGTCGCTGGTCGTGAACTCGGGCGTGCGCCTGCTCGAGATCGCCCGGCGTCGCCGCATCCCCATCGTCGTGGTCAACCGCGGCCTGACCAAGGGCGACTCCCGCGCGACCGTGAAGCTCGACGCGGGGGCGACCGAGACGCTGACCGCGATGGCGCAGGCGCTCGGCGCATGATCGTGCGCCTCTGGCGGCCGGATGCCGCTGCGTCGGTCGTCGACGCCCCCGCGGCGACGATCGCCCTGGTGCGCCACGGCGAGACGGACTGGAACCGCGAGGGGCGCATCCAGGGCTCGACCGACATCCCGATGAACGAGCGCGGACGGGCGCAGTCGCGCGCGACCGCCGAGCGGCTGGCGTGCTCGCCGTGGGACGCGGTGGTCACGAGTCCGCTCTCGCGGTCGGCGGAGACCGCGTCGATCATCGCCGGGCGGCTGGGCCTCGCCGGTCCGGCGACGGTCCCGGCGCTCGCGGAGCGACGGCACGGCGTGCTCGAGGGGCTCACGCGAGAGGAACGCCTCCGGCACGAGGCCGGCGCCGGCGCGATCGATGGCCTCGAATCGCGCATGTCCGTCGTGTCGCGGGCGGTGCCGTCGCTGCTCGCCCTCGCGGCCCGGCATCCGGGAGGCGCGGTCGTCGCGGTCACGCACGGGGGCGTCATCCAGTCGCTGCTGCTGCACCTGGAGGAGCGCTCGAGCCTGCCGAGCGGCGCCGTCGCGAACGGGTCGGTGCACGTGGTGCGGGTCGCCGGCCCGCGCCTGGAGCTGGTCGCGACCGATGCGCTGGACCTCCGGGCCGCGACCGGGAGCGACTGACCGGCTCAGCGCGGCCGGCGCGGTCCGCCGTCGGCGACGTCGCGCAGCACCTCGAGCAGCCGCTCCGCGGAGGCGCTCCAGGTGAACCGCGCGGCCGCGTCGACGGATGCCGCGGAGCGCCGCTCCCACTCGCCCGGCGCCTCGAGCGCGCGCACGGCGCTGACGAGCCCGGCCGGGTCGTCGGGCGGGAAGTACGACGCGGCGTCGCCGCCGATCTCGCGGAAGATCGGGATGTCGCTCACGACCACCGGGGTCCCCAGGCGCATCGCCTCGACGAGCGGGATCCCGAACCCCTCGGCCTTGGACGCCGTGACGAGCGCCCTCGCGCCGCCGAGGACCTCGGCGTACTCGGCGTCGGTCGCGCCGTCGTGGAAGACGAGGCGGGCTCCCGGGGCGAGCCGCTCGAGGCGACGGCGCTCCTCGGGACGGATCCGGCTCATCAGGTGCAGCTCGTGGTCGGGGAGCTGCGCCGCGGACCGGACGAGCGTGTCGACGCCCTTGTACGGCATGAACGAGCCCATGTACACGAGCCGACCGTGCTCCGGGCGGGTGCGCGGCAACCGCGGCACGCCGAGCTCGTCGGCCGCGTTCGGGACGACCGTGACGGGCCGGTCGGTGAGCCGGTGCCGTTTGATCAGCCCGGCGGTGGTCTCCGAGACGGTCACGACCGCGTCCGCCCGGTTCAGCAGCATCCGCTGCGGCCACCACGCGAGGTGGTACAGCCGCCACAGCCCGCGCACAAACGCCGGCAGGTCGCGCGGCGGGGTGCGGTTCTCGTAGTAGATGAGGTCGTGCAGCGTGAGCACGAGCCGGTAGTCGCGCCCCCACGAGCCCATCGTCTGCATCGGGGAGAACACGACGTCCGGCTCGAGCTTGCGCACCTGCCGCGCCACCCACGGCTCGCGCATGCTGGTCGGGTCGCTGACGAGCTCCCAAGGCAGCGGCGGCAGCTTGTCGAGCTGGCGGTGGTCGCTGATGAGCATGGTGAGCGGATGCCGCCGGCCGAGCTCGCGCACGAGTCCGGCCGTGAACCGGCTGATGCCGTCGTGGTGACCGACGCGGACGTACCGGCAGTCGACGACGAGCCTCACGCGAGCCCCTCCTCGACGAACGCGCGAAGGTGGCCCGCGGCCTCGGCCGGCGTCTCGTAGTGGATGAGGTGGCCGACCCCGGCGATGACCTCGATCCGTCCGTGGTCGAACAGCGGCGCCAGCCGGTGCTGGGCGGCGAGCGGGGTGATGTCGTCCTTCTCGGCGACGATCATGAGCACGGGCACGTGGATGGCCGGCGCGTACTCGCGCACGTCGTGGCTCACCGATGCCCGGAACGCGGCGAGCACCGCGTCGCGATCGCCGAACGCGGAGAAGTACCGGTCGTGCTGGTCGTGGATGTAGCGGCGGAGCGCGGGCTCCTCGGTCTTGGCCATCGTCACGCTCATCACCCGGACGATGGCGCGGTTGCGCAGCAGCGCGAACCCGATGGGCTCCGGAAGCGCGGCCGCGGCGCGGTAGTACCCGATCGCGAGTCGCGTCATGATCGCGCGCGGGCCGTCGAGCGCGGGGGCGCCGATCGGGTTCACGAGCACGAGCCGGCCCGGCTCGAGCCCGGCGGCGACCGCGGCGGAGACGACGATCGAGCCGAAGGAGTGCCCGAGCAGCGTGTACCCGCCGGCGGCGCGAGCCGCGACATCCGTCGCCCCGGACGCCTCGACGAAGGCGGCGAGCCAGGTCGCGTAGCCGTCGATGTCGTGGTCGGCTCCGGCGAAGGTCGACGACTCGCCGAATCCGGGCAGGTCGGGCACGATGACCCGATAGCCGGGCAGCTTCGCGACGATCGGCTCGAGTCCGTGGTGATCGCCGCGGAAGCCGTGCACCATGACGATCACGGGCGCGTCGGCGTCGCCGTACTCCCACCACGCGGTGTCGCTGCCCGCGATCGTGGCGTGGTGTTCGCGGACCGGGATGCGCGCGAGCTCGTCGGCGTACGGTGAGGCGATCATCCCGGACATCCTACGGCGCGGCGCCTGAGCGCTGTCGGAGGGCGTGGATACCGTGGCGGGCATGGAGCACTCCCCCGCCGCATGCTGGGCCGACTCGCTCGCGGTCTTCGACCTCGAGACGACGGGCATCGACATCGACTCGTGCCGCATCGTGACCGCCCACTTGGGCGTCATCGGCCGGGAGGGCGAGGTGCTCGAGCAGCGCCAGTGGCTCGTCGATCCGGGCGTCGAGATCCCCACGGCCGCGACGCTGATCCACGGCGTCACGACCGAGCAGGCCCGCCTCGAGGGCATCCCGGCGGCGCAGGCCGTGGCCGAGATCGTCGAGACGTTGACGGATGCGGCGGCGCGCGGGCTGCCGATCGTCGCCTACAACGCCGCCTACGACCTGTCGGTGCTCCATCGCGAGGCCGAGCGGTACGGCCACGACGCCTTCCGCGGCCCGGCGTACGTGGTCGATCCGCTCGTGATCGACAAGGCCGTCGACCGGTACCGGCGCGGCAAGCGCACGCTCACGGCGGCCTGCGCGCACTACGGCGTCGAGCTGACGGCGGCGCACGATGCCGGCGCCGATGCGATCGCCGCCGGGCGGGTGGCGCAGGCCATCGCCCGCGCGTTCCCGGAGCTCGCCGCGACCGCCGTCGCCGAGTTGCACGCCCGGCAGGTCGACTGGTGCCGGGAGCAGGCCGAGAGCTACCAGCAGTGGCGCCGCGCCAACGGCGAGCCCGAGTTCACGACGTCCGGAGCGTGGCCGCTGCGCTGAGGCCGACTCGGCCGCCTCCCTTCGTCACGGGTTCGGGACGAACGACCGTCGCGCGATCACCGTCCGTCTGCGACGCTGTGTCCCATGACGGCATCGACCGACGACCGATCCGCGATCGACGCGTTCGCCGAGGCGAGTGCGCTCTGGCTCGTCGGCGACAGTCCCCCCGCGTTCCTCATCGACGCCGCGGTCGAGGCGGTCGTGGCGGGCGTCGACGCACCCGACCTGCACGAGCTCGCCGGGCTCTCCGACGCCGACGAGGCCTGGGAGCTGCGGGCGGCCCTGGAGCGCGCCCTCGCCGACCTCGGCCTGCCCGTGCCCGACCCCGCACCCGAGACGCGTCCGATGGCGATGCGGGCGCTGGCCGCGCTGCTGCTGCGCGACCGCATCTCGGTGCGCGAGCTGCTCGACTGGTCCCGCGGGGTGATCGGCGACGCCGACCCCGGTGAGGCACGACGCTTCCTGGAGATCGGAGGCGACCTCGACGCGGGCCGGATCACGCCGCACGAGGCGCAGCTGGCCGCGATCGACGAGTCGGCCCGCTACCTCCACGTCACCGCTCCGGCGCCGGACGCCTGAGCCGTCTTGTGCCGACGTGGCGAATTGCCACTTCCGGCGGGTACCGGCGCGACATTTCCGGCGCAATCGGCAACTCGCCGAGTGGCCGGATACGACGAGAGCCCCGCCTACCGGCAGGGCCCTCGCTTCGCGGCAGTGACTACTTGCCGAAGTTCTTGAAGCGCTGGTTGAACTTCTCGACGCGGCCGGCCGAGTCCATGATGCGCTGCTTGCCCGTGTAGAACGGGTGCGACGCCGACGAGATCTCGACGTCGATGACCGGGTAGGTCTCACCGTCGAGCTCGATCGTCTTGTCGCTCGTCACCGTCGAACGGGTGAGGAACGTCTCGCCCGAAGCGAGGTCGCGGAAGACGACGGCGTTGTAGGCGGGGTGGATGTCGGTCTTCATGGGACTTCCTTGTTGATCGGATTCGGTATCGCCCCGCCTGCGGGCAGGGAAAGCATGTCGGCCGTCGGGCCAGCACACGAGTCTAGCAGAGGTGCACGGATGACGCGTCAGCGCGCGGCGCGCGCCGTGTACCGGCCGTCCTGCTCGGCGAGCTCGATCGGCATGCCGAAGGTCCCGGTGAGCGTCTCGGAGGTGAGCGCCTCGGCGATCGGACCGGCCGCGCGGATCCGGCCGTCCGCGAGCAGCATCGCGTGCGTGAAGCCCTTCGGGATCTCCTCGACGTGGTGGGTCACCATCACGATGGCGGGCGACGACTCCGACGAGGCGTAGCCGCCGAGCAGCTCGACGAGCTCCTCGCGCGCGCCGAGGTCGAGCGATGCCGCCGGCTCGTCGAGCAGCAGCAGCTCGGGGTCGGTCATCACCGATCGCGCGATCTGCACGCGCTTCTGCTCACCGTCGGACAGGCTGCCGAAGCGGCGGTCGGCGAACCCCTCGAGCTGCCATTCCTTCAGCACGCGCTGGGCGCGACGGTCGTCGATCGACTCGTACTCCTCGTTCCAGCGGCCGGTGACCGAGTACGCGGCGGTCAGGACGGAGTCGAGCACCGTCTCGTTCTTGGGAATGCGACGCGCCATCGCCGTGGAGGCGAACCCGATCATCGGCCGGAGCTCGAAGACGTCGGTCTTGCCGAGCGATTCCTGGAGCACCTCGACCGAGCCCTTCGTCGGGTGCATGGCCGCGGCGGCGATCTGCAGGAGGGTGGTCTTGCCGGCGCCGTTCGGCCCGAGGATCACCCAGCGCTCGTCGGACCCCACGCTCCAGTCGATGTCGTCGAGGATCGCATTGCCATCGCGGACCACCGACACATGCTGGAACTGCAGAACCGTAGACGCCATGCCCCCCATGCTAGTGGGATCGACGGAGCCCGCCCGCGCACCCGTGGAGGGCTCAGCGTCCTGCGAGCACGCGGTCGTAGAGCTGCCGGGTGGCCGTCGCGATCGCGTCCCACGCGAAGTGCTGCTCCGCGCGCAGGCGGCCCGCCGCCCCCATCTCCCGCGCGCGGACCGGTTCGCTGACGACCCGGGTCAGGGCCTCGGCGAGATCGGCGACGAACCGGTCCGGATCGAGCGGCGTCCCCGTCCCGTCGTCGTGCTGCTCGATGGGCACGAGCACGCCCGTGACGCCGTCGTCGACGACCTCCGGGATGCCGCCCGTGGCGGTGCCGACGACCGCGGCGCCGCACGCCATCGCCTCGAGGTTCACGATGCCGAGCGGCTCGTACACCGACGGGCAGACGAAGGCGGTCGCCGAGGTGAGCAGCGCCGTCAGCTCGCGTCGCGGCAGGTGGCGGTCGATCCAGACCACGCCCTCACGGGTCTCGGCGAGCTCGGCGACGAGGCCCGACACCTCGGCCATGATCTCCGGCGTGTCCGGGGCGCCCGCGCACAGGACCAGCTGCACGTCGGCCGGCAGCGACCGCGCCGCTCGCAGCAGGTAGGGCAGGCCCTTCTGGCGGGTGATGCGGCCGACGAAGACGATCGAGGGACGGTCGGGGTCGACGCCGAGCGAGCGGACCAGGTCGGGGTCGTCGTTCGGACGCCAGTCCGCGAGGTCGATGCCGTTGTACACCACCGACACGCGGTCGGGGTCGATGCCGGGATAGGACCGGAGGATGTCGCGGCGCATGCCGTCGCTCACCGCGACGACCGCGTCCGCGTCCTCGAAGGCGGTCTGCTCGACCCAGCTCGACACCCGGTATCCGCCGCCGAGCTGCTCTGCCTTCCACGGCCGGAGGGGCTCGAGGCTGTGCGCCGTGACGACGTGGGGGATGCCGTGGAGCTTCTTCGCGGTGAACCCGGCGAAGTTCGCGTACCACGTGTGCGAGTGCACCAGGTCGGCGCCGGCGGCATCCGCAGCCATCAGCAGGTCGACGCCCATCGTCGACAGGGCGGCGTTCACCTCGGCGAACTCGGCCGGCGTCCCGTAGCCGGTGGTGCCCTCCTCGTCGCGCGGTGCGCCGAAGCAGCGGACCCGCACGTCGGTGTCGCGGCGGAGTGCGCGGACCAGTTCGGCGACGTGCACCCCGGCCCCTCCGTAGATCTCGGGCGGGTACTCGCGGGTGAGCAGGTCGACGCGCATGCGGCAACGTTAGCCCGTTCGGGTCACGCGCCGTCAACCACCTGTCCCCCGCGGCATCCGTCTGACTACGCTGGGCACATGGTGGCGAACCGCAAGATCTTCGGCATTGTCCTCGCAGGCGGCGAAGGCAAGCGCCTGATGCCCCTCACGGAGGATCGGGCGAAGCCGGCCGTGCCGTTCGGCGGCCAGTACCGGCTCATCGACTTCGCGCTCTCGAACCTCGTGAACTCCGGACTCCGCCAGATCGTGGTGCTCACCCAGTACAAGTCCCACAGCCTCGACCGGCACGTGTCGCAGACATGGCACCTCGACGGCCTGCTCGGCTCCTACGTCGCATCGGTGCCCGCGCAGCAGCGACTCGGCAAGCGCTGGTTCTCGGGCTCGGCCGACGCCATCCTGCAGAGCCTCAACCTGATCTACGACGAGCAGCCCGACATCATCGTCGTGGTCGGCGCCGACCACGTCTACCGCATGGACTTCAGCGACATGATCCAGGCGCACATCGAGTCCGGGGCGGATGCCACGGTGGCCGCGATCCGCCAGCCCATCTCGCTCGCGAACCAGTTCGGCGTGATCGAGGTCGACCAGGACAACCCCGACCGCATCCACCGCTTCCTCGAGAAGCCGAGCGACCCGGAGGGCCTGCCCGACTCCCCGAACGAGGTGTTCGCCTCGATGGGCAACTACGTCTTCAACGCGGACGCGCTCATCGACGCGGTGCTGCGCGACGGCGAGCGGACCGACTCGAGCCACGACATGGGCGGCGACATCATCCCCGCCTTCGTCGCGCAGGGCAACGCGGGCGTGTACGACCTCAAGCGGAACGACGTGCCGGGGTCGACCGACCGCGACCGGTACTACTGGCGCGACGTGGGAACGATCGACTCGTTCTTCGAAGCCCACCAGGACCTGATCTCGGTGCTGCCCGTATTCAACCTCTACAACCGCGAGTGGCCCATCTTCAGCCAGCAGGTCAACTCGCCGCCCGCGAAGTTCACGCGCGACGCGCGTGGATCGCTCGGCACGGTGATCGACTCCATCGTCTCGCTCGGGTCGGTGATCTCGGGCGCCCACGTCGAACGCAGCGTGCTCGGACCGTGGGCCATCGTCGGGTCGGGGGCGAACGTGTCCGATTCGATCCTGTTCGACCGCGCGCGGATCGAGGCGGGCGCGACCGTGCGCCGCGCGATCCTCGACAAGGAGGTCGTCGTCGAGGAGGGGGCGCACATCGGCCTCAACCGGGCGGAGGACCTGGCGCGCGGCTTCGTCGTGACCGAGAGCGGCGTCACCGTGGTGGGCAAGGGCTCGCACGTCCGGGCCTCGTGAGGGCCGGCGCCGACGGCCGCCCGGGCGGCCTGCTCGTCGTGCTCGACGCCGACTCGACGCTGATCCGCGAGGAGGCCATCGAGCTGCTGGCCGGGGCCGCCGGCAGCCTCGAGCACGTCGCCGCGGTGACCGAGCGCGCGATGCGCGGCGAGCTCGACTTCGCCGCGAGCCTCCGCGAACGCGTCGCGACGCTCGCCGGGCTGCCCGTGTCGGAGGTGGAGGCCGCCCGTGCGCGGCTCACGCCGACGCCCGGCGTGCACGAGCTGATCGACGGGGTGCACGCCGCGGGCGGTCGTGTCGCCGTCGTCTCCGGCGGCTTCCACGAACTGCTCGATCCGCTCGCCGAGCGGCTGGGGCTCGACTTCTGCCGGGCGAACCGCCTGGAGGTCGCCGACGGCCGACTCACCGGCCGCGTGCAGGGCGCGATCGTCGACGCCGAGGCCAAGCGGCGCGCGCTCGAGGAGTGGGCCGCGGCATCCGGCACCCCGGTCTCGCGGACCATCGCGGTGGGCGACGGCGCGAACGACCTGCGCATGCTGGACCGCGCCGCGCTCGGCGTCGCCTTCTGCGCGAAGCCCGTCGTGCGGGCGCAGGCGGATGTCGCGATCGACCGGGTCGACCTCAGCGGCGTGCTCGCCCTCGCCGGCTTGCGCGGATAGCGCGCACCGCGTTCGAGCGGCGCCCCCTCAGCAGGAGGTCGTCACCGGGTTCTGCGGGCTCAGTGCCCCATGCCGAGGCCGCCGTCGACGGGGATGACGGCGCCCGAGATGTAGCCCGCGTCGTCGCCGGCGAGCCAGGCGACGACCCTGGCGACCTCCGCGGGCGTGGCGAATCGGCCCGCGGGGATGTTCTTCTTGTACTCGGCCTGCTGCTCGGCCGGCAGCGCGTCGGTCATGTCCGTCTCGATGAAGCCCGGTGCGACGACGTTGGCCGTGATGTTCCGGGCGCCGAGCTCGCGCGTGATCGACCGTGCCATGCCCACGAGGCCGGCCTTGGACGACGCGTAGTTCACCTGGCCCGCCCCGCCGAACAGCCCGACGACGCTCGAGATGAGCACGATGCGGCCGAAGCGCGCCTTGAGCATGCCCTTCGAGGCCCGCTTGACGACCCGGAAGGCACCGGTCAGGTTCGTGTCCACGACGCTCGTGAACTCGTCCTCGCTCATGCGCATGAGGAGGGTGTCGCGGGTGATGCCCGCGTTCGCGACGACGACCTCGACCGGGCCGAGCTCCGCCTCGATCTGGCTGAAGGCACGGTCCATCGACGCGGAATCGGTCACGTCGGCGTGCACCGTGAGGGCGCCCGCCGGCCCCTCGCCGGAACGGGCGGTCACGGCGACGCGGTGGCCCTGCGCGACGAACTCCTCGGCGATGGCGTATCCGATGCCGCGGTTGCCTCCGGTCACCAGCACGGTGCGGCTCGTGGTCATGGCGGACTCCGTCTCTTCCGGGGGATGAACGTCGAGGGCCGATCGGCCCGTCCCAGCATAGAGGTTGCCGTGTACGCGGCATCGGCCGCTGCATCGGACGTACCCTTGGAGGTGAGGAGCGCCGCCAGCCCCGGCGATCACCATGAAGCAGCAGCCCACCCAGTCGATCACCTCGCTGCCCGCATCGCCGGACGACGAGCGGCGGGCCCGCATGATCAAGTACTCGGTCATGATGGGGATCCGCGTGGCGTGCATCTTCGCCCTGCTGTTCGCGCAGGGCTGGTGGATCCTCGTGTTCGCGGCCGGAGCGATCTTCCTCCCCTACTTCGCGGTGGTCGTCGCGAACGTGGGAACGGTCCGTCGCGTCGACGAGGTGGCGCGCCCCGGCGGGCTCGTGCCGCTGCAACCGTCCGAGTACGACGTGCACGACGACCCTGCCGAGGACGGCGACCCGCGCTTCCGCGGCGCCCCCGACGACGAACCGCGCCAGGCGCGCCCCGAGGGGGACGCCGCGTGATCGGCTCGCTCGGCGCCGCCCCCGCGGGCGGCTGCTCCCGCGCGGGGTGCCACGACCCCGCGACGTGGCGCATCGACTGGCGCAATCCGCGCATCCACACCGGCGACCGGGTCAAGACCTGGCTCGCCTGCGACGAGCACGTGGCGTACCTCCGCGACTTCCTCGCGGCGCGATCCTTCCCCCTGGAGGTCCGGCCGTTCGAGTCGCCGACGGACGACGCCGAGCCGTCGTCCCGCGCGGAGGGCGGTGCGGCGTGAGCGGATGGCGCTTCCTCGCCTCCCCGAGATGGGCGGGCTACCTCGCACTCGTCGTGATCTTCGCGATCGCCTGCGCCGCGCTCGGAACCTGGCAGTTCAACCGTCGAGCCGAGGCCCTCGCCGAGGTCGCGCGCATCGACGCGAACTACGACGCCGACCCGGTCCCGGTCGCCGAGGCGCTGCCCGACCCGGAGTCGTTCGACATCGACCAGCGGTGGCAGGTCGTCGCGCTGTCCGGCGAGTACCTGCACGAGGAGGAGGTCGTGGTGCGCAACCGGCCGATGGGCGGCAGCACGGGCTTCGAGGTCCTGACCCCGCTCCGGCTCGAGGACGGCTCCGTGTTCGTCGTCGACCGCGGCTGGATCCCGCAGGACTCGTCCGGGCGTCCCTCCGAGGTGCCGCCGGCGCCGGACGGCCGGGTGGAGGTCGCCGCGCGGCTCAAGGCCGGCGAGCAGACGATCGCCGGGCGGACGTCCTCGGGCGCGGAGTTCGCGACGATCGACCTCGGCGAGCTCGCCGAGCGCATCGACGAGCCGACGTACACGGGCGCCTACGGCATCCTCGTCCAGTCCAGGTCGGAGGCCTCCGACCCGCCGATCGCGCTCCCCCGTCCCGTACGCGACGAGGGGCCGCACCTCTCGTACGCGCTGCAGTGGTTCGTGTTCGCCCTGATGGGCTTCGTCGCGCTCGGCTGGTTCGCGAACCAGGAGCGGAAGACGCTCGCGGCGGACGGCGCCGACCGCTCCGGCACTGGCCGGAGGCCCGCGGACCGCACGCGCGCTCCGGCGCCGCGCCGCGGCCGCAGCGACGCCGACGTCGAGGACGAGATCCTCGACCGGCGCTGAGCACCGCGGCATCCGCGGGCCCGGCGCCGCCGAACGCGTCGATCAGGCCATCGTGTCCAGGATGGCGACGAGCTGCTCGTAGGTCGTCATCGGGTTCACGATCGCGAACCGGGTGTTCGGGCGACCGGCGTGCGAGCTGGGCGTGACGAACGCGTGCTGTCGATCGAGCAGCCGCGCCGACCATGCGTCGTAGTCGGCCTTCGTCCAGCCCTCGCGCTCGAACACCACGACCGACAGCTGCGGGTCGCGCACGAGCCGGAACCCGTCGCGTCGCTCGATCTCCCGGGCGATGTCGTGCGCCAGGCGGATGGAGGCGGTGATGGCCTCCCGGTACGCCGCGGCGCCGTGCGTCGCGAGCGAGAACCACAGCGGCAGGCCCCGCGCACGCCGGGTGAGGTGCGCGGCGTAGTCCGACGGGCTCCACTCGCTCGTCTCGGTGAGCGTGTCGAGGTACTCCGCGTGCTGCGTGTGCGCGCGGCGTCCGGCTTCGGGGTCGCGGTAGATGAGCGCGCACGCGTCGAACGGCGCGAACAGCCACTTGTGCGGGTCGACGATCACCGAGTCGGCGCGCTCGACTCCGGCGAAGCGGTCGCGTGCGAGCGGCGACAGCATCGCGGCGAGGCCGTAGGCGCCGTCCACGTGCATCCAGAAGTCGAACTCGTCCTTGAGCGCGGCGATCGACGCGAGGTCGTCGACGATGCCGAAGTTGGTCGAGCCCGACGTGGCGACGACGGCGAAGACGGATGCCCCGTGCTCCTCGAGCGCGATCCGCACGGCATCGCCGCGCAGCATCCCGTCGTCGCCCGGCGCGACCGGGACCACGTCGACGTCCATGACCCGCGCGGCCGAGGCGATCGACGAGTGGGCCTCGGCACTGCAGAGGACCTTCCACCGGGCGGGCATCTCGCCGTCGGCGAGGGTGACCTGGAGCCGGGCGTGCTCGCGGGCGGCGACGAGGGCGGAGAGGTTGCCGAGCGTGCCGCCCTGGACGAACACGCCGCCGGCGGTCGCGGGAAGGCCGAACTCGCCGGCGAGCCACGCGAGCACCTCGTTCTCGGCGTGCACGGCGCCGGCGCCCTCGAGCCAGGATCCGCCGTAGAGCGCGCTCGCGGAGACGACGAGGTCGAACGCGATCGCCGCCTTCGTCGGCGCCGTGGGGATGAACGAGAGGTACTGGGGGTGGTCGGTGGTGATGCACGCCGGCGCGAGCACGTGCTCGAAGCGCGCGAGCGCTCGCTCGGCGCCGATCCCGTGCTCGTCGATGCTGCGCCCGGCGAGGCGGCCGAGCTCGAAGTCCGAGATCGGCTTGTCCAGCGGGGTGTCGGTCGCGAGGATCCGCCGTCGCGAGTAGTCGAGCACGAGGTCGACGAGCCCGGTGGTCTCGGGCGAGACCTCGTGCATGCGGGTGGGGCGGACGGGGTCGGTCGCGTCAGCGGTGGTCATGCGGCATTCCCTCCGATCGAACTGGAGCCTGCGCAAGTGTGCGCAATCCCGGGACGGAACGCAAATCCTTGGCACGAACGTTCGATTGGGCGCTGCATCCGGTGCGTTCGCGTCGCTCGCGCGCACGATTCGTGCGCCGACATGCTCACACCGGAACGACGCCCCATCGCGGTTCCGTCGCGGGTCAGGCGAGCTCGATGAGCTCCTGGTACTCGCGGCTCCAGTGGTCCTCGACGCCGTCCGGCATGATGAGCACCCGCTCGGGGTTCAGCGCCTCGACCGCGCCGGGGTCGTGGGAGACGAGCACCACGGCGCCCTCGTAGTGCGCGAGCGCATCCAGGATCTCGGACCGGCTCGCCGGGTCGAGGTTGTTGGTGGGCTCGTCGAGGAGCAGCACGTTGGCTCCGGAGACCACGATCATCGCCAGCGCGAGGCGCGTCTTCTCGCCGCCGGAGAGGACCCCGGCGGGCTTGTGGACGTCGTCGCCGGTGAACAGGAACGACCCGAGCACCTTGCGCGCCTCGGTCTCGGTGAGGTTCGGCGAGGCGCTCACCATGTTCTGCAGCACGGTGCGGGCGACGTCCAGCGTCTCGTGCTCCTGGGCGTAGTAGCCGACGCGCAGCCCGTGGCCCGCGTCGACGACGCCCGTGTCGGGCCGATCGACGCCGGCGAGGATCCGCAGCAGGGTCGTCTTGCCCGCGCCGTTCAGGCCGATGATGACGACCTTCGAGCCGCGGTCGATCGCCAGGTCGACGGCGGTGAAGATCTCCAGCGAGCCGTAGCTCTTCGAGAGGTCGGCCGCGGTGAGCGGCGTGCGACCGCAGGGCGCCGGCGTCGGGAATCGGAGCTTCGCGACGCGGTCGACCTGGCGCACCTCCTCGAGGCCCGAGAGGAGCTTCTCCGCCCGCGCGACCATCTGGTGGGCGGCCGCCGCCTTCGATGCCTTGGCGCCGAACTTCGCGGCCTGCTGGCGCAGGGCGTCGGCCTTCTTCTCGGCGTTGACGCGCTCCTTCTTCCGGCGCTCCTCGTCGGCGGCGCGCTGGCGCAGGTAGTGCTTCCAGCCCATGTTGTAGACGTCGATCAGCGAGCGATTGGCGTCGAGGTAGAACACGCGGTTCACCACCTCCCCGACGAGCTCGACGTCGTGGCTGATGACGATGACGCCGCCCTTGTAGTTCTTCAGGAAGTCCCTGAGCCATACGACCGAGTCGGCGTCGAGGTGGTTGGTCGGCTCGTCGAGGATCATCGTGTCGGCGTCGGAGAACAGGATGCGCGCGAGCTCGATGCGCCGGCGCTGCCCGCCGGAGAGGGTCTTCAACGGCTGGTCGAGGATGCGGTCGGGCAGGTTGAGGTTCGATGCGATCGACGCCGCCTCGGCCTCGGCGGCGTACCCGCCGAGTGCCTGGAACCGGTCGGTGAGCGTGCCGTAGCGCTTCATCGCCTTCTCGGCGACGGCCGGGTCGTCGGAGCCCATGCGCTCGGACGCCTCGCGCATGCCGAGGACGAGCGACCCGAGTCCGCGTGCGTCGAGGATGCGGGTCCGGGCGAGCATCTCGGGGTCCCCCGAGCGCGGGTCCTGCGGCAGGTAGCCGATCTCTCCCGATCGGTCGATGCGCCCGCCGGTCGGCAGCGTCTCGCCCGCGAGGGTCTTCGTCAGCGTGGTCTTCCCGGCGCCGTTGCGGCCCACGAGGCCGATCTTGTCCCCGTCGGAGACGCGGAAGCTCACGTTCTCCATGAGCAGGCGCGCGCCCACGCGGATCTCGAGGTCATGGACGGCGAGCACGGTCGACCTCCGGTCGGATGGGCTTGGGTGACGTGCCGAGCGGCACAGCCCTCCAGTCTAGCGGGCACGACGGATGCCGCGTGTCGGCGGTCCGCGCCAGACTGGGCGCATGCCGGCCACCGGGTCCCCCGCGCTGCGCGCCGCTCGCATCGCGGCGCACGGCTTCCGCTCCCCCGCCGACGACGCCGTCGCCGTGGTGGAGCGGCTCGGCGCGGTGCAGGCGCAGGACCTGCCCGCGGCGAGATGGGCGCTGGGCAGCCGGATGGCCGTGCCCGACGCGCAGGCCGTCGATGCCGCGATCGAATCGAGGCGGATCGTGCGGTCCTGGCCGATGCGCGGCACGCTGCACCTCCTGCCGTCGCGGATGCTGCGCCCCGTCCTCGGGCTCACCGCCGCACGGGTGCTCGCAGCGGCCCGGACGAGGCGCGCGCGACTCGGCCTCGGCGATGCGGAGTACCGCATCGCCCGCGACACTGCCGAGGGACTGCTCGAGGGCGGCGGCAGCGCGTCGCGCGACGAGCTCGCGGCGGCCTGGCAGGCCGCCGGTCTCCGGATGGAGGGCCAGCGTACGTACCACCTCATCTGGTGGCTGGCGCTCGACGCCGTGCTCTGCTGCGGCCCGGTCGAGGGGCGCGCGCAGCGCTTCGCCCTGCTCGACGACTGGGCGCCGGCGATGCCGGACGAGCCGCGCGACCGCGACGAGACCCTCGGCAGCCTGTTCGCCGCCTATGTCGCCGGTCACGGGCCCGCGACCATCGCCGACTTCGCGTGGTGGTCCGGGCTCACCAAGGGCGACGCCCGAGCGGCGCTCGGCGCGGCGTCCGGCGAGGTGGAGCGGTTCCCCGGCGACGAGGACCGGTATGTCTCAGCCGGTTCCGTTGATGCCGCCGCAGCGCGACCGCACGGTGCCCTGGCGCTGGCCGCCTTCGACGAGTACTTCCTCGGGTACGCCGACCGTTCGCCCGTCTGCGATCCCCGGTACGCCGGGCAGGTGATCCCCGGGGGCAACGGCGTGTTCCAGCCGCTGCTCGTCCTCGACGGCCGAGTGGTCGGCACGTGGGGCCGAGCGGGAACGCCGGCAAGGCCGAGGGTGCGGCTGGACTGGTTCGAGGCGATGCCCGCGTCCGCATCCGGTCGATTCGCCCGGCCGATCCGATCGTGGGCCCGGTTCCACGGCCTCGAACTGCACGGCCTCGACCACTCGGTCGGGTGAACGACGAGACGGGCGGCCGGGGCCGAGGCCCGGACCGCCCGTCGGGTCGCCGTGCGCTCAGTCCTCGACGAGCGCGGCCTGGATCTCGAGGGTGATGGTGACCTTCTCGCCCACGAGGACGCCGCCGGTCTCCAGCGCGGCGTTCCAGGACAGGCCGAAGTCCTCGCGGTCGATCACGGTCTTCGCGGTGGCGCCGCCCTTGTAATTGCCGTACGGGTCGGTGCCGAAGCCGCCGAAGTCGAAGTCGAACGTGACGGGCTTGGTCACGCCCTTGATCGTCAGGTCGCCGTCCACCTTGAAGTCGCCGTCCACCACGCGGACGCCGGTGGAGACGAACTCGATCGTCGGGAACCGCTCGGCCTCGAAGAAGTCGTTGGTGCGCAGGTGCGCGTCGCGGTTCGGCTCGTTGGTGTTGATCGACACGACCTCGGCCGTCGCGCTCACGCGCGAGTCGAGGGGGTCGGCACCGGTGACGAACGTGGCGTCGAACCGCTCGAACTTCCCCTTCACCTTGCTGATCATGAGGTGACGGACGCTGAACGCGACCTCGCTGTGCGTCGGGTCGACCTTCCAGGTGCCCGCCTTGTAGCCGGGGATCTCGATCGTCGTCTCGGTGGTGGTCATGCAGTCTGCTCCTTCGTCGCATTCGAGGCCGGATGCGGCCACGTTGAATGCAAACGCATAGAGCGGTCGGATCTATTCCGAGTCGGTCGAGGCCAGTTCCCGTCGGAGTTCGAGCACGCGCGTCGCGGCCTCGTCGAGGCGTGCTTCCGGGATCCGACCGGACGCGACCGCCTCCGCGACCGACCCGGCCAGGCCGTCGACGCTGATGCCGAACTCCGACGGGTCCGCCGGGAGCACGTAGAGCAGCAGGTCGCCTCCGGCCGCGAGCGCGCGCACCGCGTTCTCTCCGGGATCGGCGTACTCGGCCAGGCCGTTGTGCTGCAGCATCAGCATGTCGTCGGTCACGACCACGCCGTCGAACCCGAGCTCCTCACGGAGGATCCGGTGCCATTCCGGTGAGAGCGACGCGGGCGCGGCATCCACCGACGGATAGGCGAGGTGCCCGGTCATCACGAGTTCGACCTCGGCCTCGATCGCCGCGGCGAACGGCAGGGCCGGGCCGGCGCGCCACTCGTCCAGCGACAGCGATGCGGACGGCACCGAGACGTGCGAGTCCCCCGGCGCCGCCCCGTGGCCGGGGAAGTGCTTGACGGTGCTCGCGACCATCCCGCGCTCGCCGTCGACTGCGGCGGCCACGCGGTCGCCGGCCGCCTGCGGGTCGGTGCCGAGCACGCGATCGAAGATGAACGACGCCGGATCCGACGTGACGTCGGCGACGATGCCGAAGTTGAGGTTGACCCCGGATGCCGCGAGCGCGGCCGCCCGCGCGGCGAACGCGTCGCCCGCCGCCTCGACCGGCTGGTCCCGGAGCACCCACGGTGCGGGAGCCGGGTCCCAGTCGATGCGGCTCACGATGCCGCCCTCCTGGTCGATGCCGACCAGCGTGGCCGCCTCGGGGTCGACCTGGAGCTCTGCGGTGAGCGCCGCGAGCGAGGCCTCGTCGCCGGGCATGTTGTCGCCCATGAGGATGACGCCGGCGATCCCCTCGTCGAGGAGCGCGCGCATGGCGCCGGGCTCGGTCCCCGGGGCGTGCATCATCATCACCGATGCGGCCTTCTCCTCGACGGTCATCGCGGCGACGCGTTCGGCCGCCCAGTCCGCCGCATCCTGTGGCGTCGGGGTCGGCGAGGGCGCCGCACTCGGCGACGACGTGCTCGGACCGGGATCGGCCGGCGACGGCGCCGCGCACCCCGCGAGCGCTCCCGTCCCGACGAGGGCGAGTACGGTGAGGGTCGATCGGAGGCTCCGGCGCACCCGGCGAGTCTACGCGGCCCGCCTGTCCGATTCCCGGGCGCCGGCGAGGGAGAACGGACCTGATGGACACGAACGAGGACCGGGCGATCCTCCGCAGGCACGCGGCGGACGGCACGCTCATGGCCGGCGGTGCCGCGGCGATCCTCCTGCAGCTCGCCGACCCGAGGGTCGCCGCCGGCGTCGCCCGCCACAGCGGGTTCCGCGAGCGCCCGCTCGACCGGCTCGCCGGCACGCACGCCTACCTGACCGCGCTCGTGTTCGGCGACGAGGACGATGTCCGGCACGTGGTCCGCGTCGTCGACGCCCGGCACGGCCGGGTGCACGGCGACGCGCCGGGGTCGTACGACGCCCGGGACCCCGACGCCCAGCGATGGGTCGCGGCCACGCTGCTCGCGGTGGCGCTGGAGTTCGAGGAGCGCACCATCGGCCGGCGGCTCGACACCGCGACCGCCGATTCGCTCGTCCGGGGGTACGCGCCGATCGCGGCGAGATTGCAGGGGTCGGCGGCCGGATGGCCGGCCTCGCGGGCCGAGTTCGACGCGTGGTGGGCGTCGCGGCTCGCCGGACTCGAGGTGGGCCACGACGCACGCGCCGTCGCCCGCGACCTGCTGGCGGGGACCGGGCTGCCGCCGGCCCTGCGCGCGCTCATGCCCGCGGTGCGACTCATCACCGCCTCGCTCCTTCCTCACGAGCTGCGCCGCGCGTACGGCTTCCGATGGACCCCCCGGGCACGGCGCGCGGCCGCGGCCTGGCTTCGGGGGCTGGGCGTCGCGCGACGCGTCCTACCCCCGGTCGTCCGCGCACTCCCCACGCTGATCTCGCTCCGTCGGCTGCGACGGCGCAGCCGGTACGCTGGGACCGAACTACGAGGACGAGGATGACCCAGCAGGCAGCACACCGAGGCGAACCGCTCGATGCGATCGATCGCCGGATCGTCGCCGAGCTCAGTCGCGACGGACGGCTGTCGGTCCGCACGCTCGCGGAGCGCGTCCACATCTCGCGCACCGCGGCGCACAACCGGGTGCTCGCGCTGCAGCAGCGCGGCGTCATCACCGGCTTCGGAGCGCAGATCGACCGCAAGGCGATCGGGCTGAACATCTCGGCGCTCGTCGTCGTGCGCATCGGCGACGTCTCGTGGGAGGCGATCGCCGCGAAGCTCGCCACGCTCCCGTTCGTCGAGAAGGTGCAGGCGGTCTCGGGCGACATCGACATCATGCTCACCGTGAGCGCTCCCGACCACGAGCAGCTGAGCCAGGCCATCCTGCGCGACATCCACGACATGCCCGGCGTGGTCTCGACCAGGTCGCACCTCATCCTCGCCGAGATCGACGGTCGGCCGCCCGCGCAGTCCCTGGACATCTGGCGCTCCTGAGCCGCTGCCGGCGGACGACCGGCACCCGTTGGCCGCGCTGCGTGCCGTTCGTTCACGGTTGCCGCGCACCTCCAGCGGGCATGGTGCATGCTGCCGCACCATGGCCGTATGAGCCTCAACGTCGAGCATCACGAACCACGGGTCCTGCCCTCCGAGAAGCCCCTACGCCTCCTCGACAACGCGGGGCACGCGTTGCGCGGCCGGGAGACCGGCGGGTTCGAGCTGCCGCCGGTGGAGACCCTCCTCGAGCTGTACCGCCGGATGGTGATCGCGCGCCGGTTCGACGTCCAGGTCACGGCGCTCACCAAGCAGGGTCGGCTCGCCACCTACCCGTCGGCCTACGGCCAGGAGGCCTGCGAGATCGGCGTGGTCTCCGCCATCGCCGCCGACGACTGGTTCTTCCCCACCTATCGCGACAGCATCGCGCTGCTCACACGAGGCCTCGAACCCGGCGAGATCCTGCAGTCCTTCCGCGGCGACTGGCACAACGGCTGGGACCAGCACGCGCGCCGCACCGCGTCGATGGCCACCCCGCTCGCGACCCAGGCGCTGCACGCCGTCGGACTCGCGCACGCCGCCCGGCTCCGCCGCGACCCGATCGTCACCCTCACCTTCATGGGCGACGGGTCGACGAGCGAGGGCGATGCCCACGAGGCGTTCAACTTCGCCGCGGTCTGGCAGACGCCGACGGTGTTCCTCGTGCAGAACAACCAGTTCGCGATCAGCACGCCGCTCGCCCGGCAGACGCGCGCGACGACCCTCGCCGACAAGGCGGTCGGCTACGGCATGCCCGGGTACCACGTCGACGGCAACGACATCGCGGCGATGTACGCGGTCGCCTCCGCCGCCGTCGAACGCGCGCGCTCGGGCGGCGGCCCCACGCTGATCGAAGGGCTGACGTACCGCATCGAGTCCCACACGAACTCCGACGACCCGACCCGCTACCGCCAGAGCCGCGAGGTCGAGCACTGGAAGCGTCGCGACCCCATCGAGCGCCTCGAGAAGTACCTCGTGTCGGAGGGCGCGCTCACCGACGAGGTCCGGGCGGAGATCGGCGAAGCCGCCGAGGCGCTCGCCGCGCGGACCCGCGAGTCGATGAACGTCGCGCCCGAGCTCGACCCGCTCGAGCTGTTCGACCACGTCTACGCGACCCCCCGCGCTGCGCTCCGAGAGCAGCGCGCCGCGCTCGAGGCCGAGCTCGCCGCCCACGCCCAGCACGCCGGAACGGAGGTGGCCGCGCGATGAGCCAGGCCGCGACCGAACGCGCCGCGGATGCCGCGGCATCCGCCCCGCAGCCGATGACCATGGCGGGCGCCCTGAACGCAGCGCTCCGCGACGCGATGGAGGCCGACGACCGCGTCGTCGTCTACGGCGAGGACGTCGGCCCGCTCGGCGGCGTGTTCCGCGTCACCGACGGGCTGCAGGCGGCCTTCGGCGACGATCGCGTCTGGGACTCGCCGCTGGCCGAGTCCGGCATCGTCGGCACGGCCGTCGGCATGGCCATGTACGGCATGCGTCCCGTCGTCGAGATGCAGTTCGACGCGTTCAGCTATCCGGCGTTCGAGCAGATCGTCTCGCACGTGGCGAAGATGCGGAACCGCACCAAGGGCAACGTGAGCCTCCCCATGGTCATCCGCATCCCGTGTGCGGGCGCCATCGGCGGCGTGGAGCACCACTCCGACTCCTCCGAGGCGTACTGGGCGGCGACGCCCGGTCTGACCGTCGTGATGCCGTCCAACCCCGCCGACGCGTACTCGATGCTCCGCGAGGCCATCGAGAGCGACGACCCCGTCGTGTTCATGGAGCCGAAGAGCCGCTACTGGTCCAAGGCGAGCCTCGAGCTCCCCGTGCGCACCGAGCCGATGGATCGGGCGAAGGTCGTCCGCGAGGGTTCGGACGTCACCCTGATCGGGTACGGCCCGACCGTGCGGACGGCGCTCGACGCGGCATCCGCCGCCGAGGCCGAGGGCCTCTCGATCGAGGTGGTCGACCTGCGGAGCCTGTCGCCGTTCGACGACGAGACCGTGAGCGCGTCGGTCCGCAAGACGTCGCGCGCGGCGGTGATCCACGAGGCCGCGCAGTTCGGCGGCTACGGCGCCGAGGTCGCCGCGCGCCTGACCGAGCGCAACTTCTTCCACCTCGCCGCGCCGATCCTGCGGATCACCGGGTACGACATCCCGTACCCCTCGCCCAAGCTCGAGGAGCACTACCTGCCGACGCCCGACCGCGTGCTCGACGCGATCGCCTCCTGGGAATGGGACCTCGCATGAGCGGCCACGAGTTCATCCTGCCCGACCTCGGCGAGGGGCTGACCGAAGCCGAGGTCGTCGCCTGGCTCGTCCAGCCCGGCGACGAGGTGCACGTCGACCAGCCGGTGGTCGAGCTCGAGTCGGCCAAGTCGGTGGTGCAGCTGCCGACGCCCATCGCGGGCGTCGTGGAGGCGCTCGGCGGCGAGGTCGGCCAGGTGCTGCACGCGGGCGAGGTGCTGCTGCGGCTCACGCCGGTCGGCACTGCGGCCGGCACGCCCGACGCCGGGGCCGGACCGGAAGCGGAGAGCGCCGCGCCGGTCGCGGCCGAGCCCGGCATCGCGGTGCCGACGGATGCCGCGGGCGAGGAGTCCGGGGCCGTGCTCATCGGCTACGGCACCCGCACCGCCGCCGCCTCCGCTCGCGCGGCGGATGCGCCGTCGCGGTTCGGGCGCCGCCGCGGGTCGGATCGCGAGCCGACCGATGCGGTCGCGAAGGGGACCGCCGCGCCGGACCGCCGGGCGGAGGCCGAAGCGGGCACCGGAGACGACGACCGCGGCGGGGTGGACGAACCGCAGGGCGTGCTCGAGCACGGGCGGCACTCCCCCGTGATCTCGCCGATCGTCCGGCGACTCGCGCGCGAGCACGGGTTCGACGCGAGCGAGCTGCTCGGGTCCGGGCCCGACGGGCTCGTCACCCGAGGCGACGTCGAGTCGTTCATCCGGGAACTCGACGAGGCCCGCTCCGCGCCCGCCGGCCCTGCCGTCGGCACCGCCCCGGCCTCGGCGCCCGACACCGCACCGGCCCCCGAGTCGAGCGACCGCCGCGTGCCGCTCGACCGCCTGCAGCGGGCGGCTGCGTCGCATTTCGCCCGCTCGCGCCGCGAGATCCCCGAGGCGACGGTGTGGATGGACGTCGACGCGACCGAGCTGCTCGCCGCGAAGCGCCAGCTCCAGGAGGCGACCGGCGAGCGGTTCGGGATGACGGCGCTCGTCGCCCGCTTCGTGGTCGCCGGGCTCAAGCGGCATCCGTCGCTGAACGCGAGCTTCGACGCCGAGCGCGACGAACTCGTGCTGCACTCGGCGGTGAACCTGGGCCTGGCCGCGCAGACGCCGCGCGGCCTGCTGGTGCCCGTCGTGCACGGGGCGGAGCGGATGTCGCTGCGCGAACTCCGCGACGCCGTGCAGCGCCGGACCGACGAGGCGTCCACGGGCGCGTTCCCGCCCGACGCCCTCGCCGGCGGCACGTTCACGCTGAACAACTACGGCAGCCTCGGGGTCGACGGCTCGGCCGCGATCATCAACCACCCGGAGGCCGCCATGCTCGGGATCGGACGGCTCGTGTCGCGCCCGTGGGTCGTCGATGGGGAACTCGCCGTCCGCACGGTGACGGAGCTGACCATCTCGTTCGACCACCGCGTGTGCGACGGCGCCGAGGCGGCGGGATTCCTCACCTACGTCGCCTCGTGCATCGAGCGACCGATCTCGCTGCTCGCCGATCTCTGACGGCTGACGCGGATCGAGGCGCACTCCGTGTGGAGTGCGCCTCGATCGTTTCCGGGCTCCCGCCGGTCTAGAAGAAGTCGTCGGGCGTGCCGGCCGCGCGCTCGACGTCACGGGTGTCGACGCCGGCCGCCCCCAGCTTCGAGACGGCCAGGCGGAGTCCTGATTCCATCTGGGCCGCCCACGCGTCGGACTCCCGTGCGATCGCCTCGGCGCTTCGGGCGCGCGCCTCGGCTGCGTCGGCGGCCCGCCGAGCGTCGGAGACCTGCCGGAGCGCGAGCGAGATGCCGTAGTACGCGGCGACCATGGTGGCGATGGGCGCCGCGACGATCGCGAGCGCACTGACTCCCGAGGCATCGGGTGCGAACGCCAGAACGAGGGCGAAGGCCAGGAAGAGCACGACGATCGCCGCGAGGACGACGGACATGAACCGCAGGTCGCGACTCCAGGCCGCGGCGCGTGCGGTGGTCGCGGGTCGGGTCGAAGCCGCCCCGGCCGCCGACACCTCGTCGGCGCCGAGCACGGCGGTGTCGCCGTGACCGGGTTCGAGGAGCCCGGATTCGGAAGGACGGATGCTGGTGTCGCTCATCGGCGGGGCCCCCTGGGTTCGGATCGTCTCCCCATTGTCGTGCGGCCCTCGTGAGGCGGTCAAGGAAGCGCGCCGGGGGCGTCGATGCCGCGTCGGAGGCGGATGTCGGCGGGTGCTGAGACCATCTCAGTATGGGAGTCGTGGAACTGAGGCAGGCGCGGCAGGTCGCGGTCGGCGACACGCTCGTCAACGCCGGCGGCCGGTCATACGAGGTCGTGAAGCTGGCGCGGATCGGCCGCGGCATCCGTGTCGAGTACGTCGACCATGACGGCCGGCGCGGTCGATTCACCGCCGCACCGGATTCGGTGCTGCGAGTGCGCGTCGCCGCCGTCGTCTGACGCCGGGGAACGACGAAGGCCGGTGCGATGCACCGGCCTTCGTCGTGTTCAGTTGGTGGATCTGAGGGGACTCGAACCCCTGACCCCCTGCATGCCATGCAGGTGCGCTACCAGCTGCGCCACAGACCCGTTCGGGATGCCGCCCCGTGCGGGGCAACGGATTCAGCGTACACCAGCCTCCGGCCCGAAATGAAATCGAGGCGGCCTCACGGTTGCGCGTTCGCGGCACGACCCGTGGAGCTGCCGTCGCGCTCCACGAGGGGGCCGACCGGGATCGCCGGGCAGTCGCGCCACAGTCGCTCGAGCCCGTAGTAGAGACGCTCCTCCTGATGGAACACGTGCACCACGAGGTCGCCGAAGTCGAGCAGGGCCCAGCGGCCTCCGTCGCGCCCCTCGCGACGCACGACGTCCTGCCCGGCCTCCCTGACCGACTCCACGACGGCGTCGGCGATGGCCACGACGTTGCGCTCCGAGTTGCCGCTGACGAGCAGGAACACGTCGGCGAACGGCAGCGGCTCGGACACGTCCAGCGCGACCAGGTCCTCACCTCCCTTGGCATCGGCCGCGCGGGCGGCGACGGCGAGTAGGCGGTGTGCGTGGTCGGATGCGGTCATGTACTCGACTTCCTGGTTGCCTTCTGCATACGCGCTCAGAACAGGCCCGCGACGGCGCCGATGACGAGCGTCGCGACGACGCCCAGGGCCAGCACGCCGGCCGTCACCGCGAGGACGAGCGGGACGTTCATGCCCTCCTTGGACGGCGGGGCCATCATCGCGCGGTTCTGCCCCTGGGTGCTGATCGCGCGGGTCGCGGAGATCGGCGCCACGCCCGTCCCCACGTCCTCGACGGCGTCGAACATCCGGTCGACGTCGGCCGAATCGATCTGGCTGGGGTGGACGCCGGTCGCGCCGTAGCTGCGCGGCAGGTCGATCGAACCCGTGACCATGATCTCGCCGCTCGGGGCGAGCGGAGTGCCGAGGGCGCCGTGGTCCGGCAGCGTGGGCAGGATCAGCGCGTTGGTCGTCGTGGGGACGCCGCGGGGCGAGCCCCCTCGCGACAGCAGCTGGTCGTAGGGCTCCTCCCGGTCGTCCGGGAGGTTGAGCTGCGAGGTCCAGTGCCCGACGGGCTTCGGCGCCGCGACGGGCTCGTCGAGACCGGCGTCGACGGTGGTGTGCGGCGCGGCGGCGCGCTGCGGCGCATGCTGCTGCGGCTGGGGCCGTTGCGGCTGCGACTGCGACTGCGGCGGCGGTCCGCGGCGTTCCTCGGGACGCTGGGCGGGGCCCGAAGCGGGCGGCCGCTGCGGGGCCGGTCCGCGGGCCGGCGCGGGCCGCGACATCTCGTCGAGCTCGTCGTCACCCTCGACGCGCTCTCCCGAGTGGGCGTCGAGCATGGCGCGGAGCTCACGACGCGTGAGCGTGCGTTCTGGCGTGGTGAGCTGCGAGGGCGCCGGACCGGGTGCTCCGGTCCGGACGCCGGGCTGCTGCGGGCGAGGCTGGCCTGCGGGTGCCGGCATCGCTCCCGAGGCGGTCGCCGAACGCTGGCCGTGCTGCTGCGGCGGAAGGGGGCCGGAGGCGGTCGGGCCGCCTCCGCCTCTCGGCGGCGTGCGCGGCGCGGGCGGCAGCGTGTCGTAGTGCTGCGGCGCCTGGCCGCTCGGGCGCGGGGGTGTGCTCCCCCACGACTGCGGCGGCCGCTGGCCGCCGGACTGGCGAGGGTCCACCGGGCGGCGTTCCGGCGGAGGACCGCCCTGGGGACCGCGCGGCGGTGGTCCGGTCGGCGCGTCCCGCGTGGGAGCGGCCGGATACCCGCCGCCCTGGGGCGCGCCGGGGTGCTGCGGCTGCGGCCGCTGCGGAGGCGGG
Source organism: Agromyces arachidis (assembly GCF_052805135.1). Classification (NCBI taxonomy): domain Bacteria; kingdom Bacillati; phylum Actinomycetota; class Actinomycetes; order Micrococcales; family Microbacteriaceae; genus Agromyces; species Agromyces arachidis. Next base: position 520,821 of record NZ_JBRBDK010000001.1, on the reverse strand, counting down.
GCCGACTGCGGCGCGGGACCGCGCTGCGCGGTCTCGCCCGGGTGTCCGGCCGCGGCTTCGGCGCGCTGCTGCTCGCGGACCCGCTCGCGCTCGCGGATCTCGCGGCGCGTGAGCGGCGGTTCCTGCGACGTCATTCGACACTCCGGTAGAGGTGGTGCTTGGAGATGTACTGGACGACCCCGTCAGGCACCAGATACCACACCGGGAAACCCCGGCGCGTCCGATCCCGGCAGTCCGTCGACGAGATCGCCAGCGCCGGTACTTCCAGCAAGCTTACGTCTTGCTCCGGCAAACCCGAAACGGACAGGACGTGTCCCGGACGACTCACAGCGACGAAGTGGGCGAGCGACCAGAGCTCCTCGACGTCCTTCCAGGAGAGGATCTGGGCGATCGCGTCGGCCCCCGAGATGAAGAACAGGTCGGCGGCGGGCCGTTCGGCGCGGATGTCGCGGAGCGTGTCGATCGTGTACGTGGGCTTCTGCCGGTCGATGTCGACCCGGCTCACCGTGAAGCGCGGATTCGACGCCGTGGCGATGACGGTCATGAGGTACCGGTGCTCCGCCGGCGTGACCACTTCCTTGTAGTACGGCCGCCCGGTGGGGACGAACACGACCTCGTCGAGGTCGAACGACTGCGCGGCCTCGCTCGCCGCCACGAGGTGCCCGTGGTGGATCGGGTCGAACGTCCCGCCCATCACGCCGATACGGGATCGGCGCGTCGCGGTGGTCACGGCAGTGCCGCCGACCTCAGTGACCGCCGTGCTCCGCTCCCGAGTGACGCGCGGCGTACGCCGCGGCCTTCGCGCGGTGACGGTTCGCGACGTCGCGGTACGAGTAGGTGACGGCGCCGAGGGCGAAGAAGATCACGAGGACGATGATGCCGTAGACGAACGGCTCGAACGGGAGTTCGCGCGCGAACTCGGTCTCGGTGAACACCGTGCTCGTCAGCACTGCCGTCGCAAGGCTCATCGCCGCTCCTTCAGGTCTCGCGGATGTCGCTCCGGACAGTCTAGCGGTCCCGCCGCCGGCCTTCATCGCGGTCGGCGCTCGACCACGTCACGCCCGGGCGTGTCCGGCGCCGCGCACGATCCACTTCGAGCTGGTCAGCTCGGGCAGGCCCATGGGCCCCCGCGCGTGCAGCTTCTGCGTCGAGATGCCCACCTCGGCGCCGAAGCCGAACTCGGCGCCGTCGGTGAAGCGGGTGGACGCGTTCACCATCACGGCCGCGGCGTCCACCTCGTCGAGGAAGCGCTCCGCGTTGGCGAGGTCGTTCGTGATGATCGACTCGGTGTGCTTCGTCGAGTAGCGGCGGATGTGCGCGAGCGCGTCGTCGAGCGAGTCGACGATCCCGACGGACAGGTCCAGGCTCATGTGCTCGGTGGCCCAGTCCTCGTCGGTGGCGGGCACCGCGGACGGGTGCAGCGCGCGCACCCGCTCGTCGCCGTGGACGGTGACGCCGGAGTCCTCCAGCCGTGCGAGCACCGCGGGCAGCACCCGCTCCGCGGCGTCGGCGTGGACGAGCAGCGTCTCGAGGGCGTTGCACACGCTGGGTCGCTGCACCTTGGCGTTGTGGACGAGGTCGACCGACCAGTCCTCGCGGGCGCTGGCGTCGAGGAACATGTGCACGACTCCCGCGCCGGTCTCGATGACGGGCACCGTCGCCTCGTCGACGACCGCACGGATGAGCGCGGCGCTGCCGCGCGGGATCAGCACGTCGACGTACTCCCGCGCGCGCATGAGGTGCCGCGCCCCGTCGCGGCCGAAGTCGTCGACGGTCTGGACCGCCTCGCCGGGGAGGCCGGCGGACGCGATCGCCTCGCGGAGGACGTCGACGAGCACGGCGTTCGTGCGCTCCGCCGCGGAGCCGCCGCGGAGGACGACGGCGTTGCCGCTCTTGAGCGCGAGCGCCGCGATGTCGACCGTGACGTTGGGCCGCGCCTCGTAGATGGCGCCGACCACGCCGAGGGGAACGCGCACCTGCTCGATGCGGACGCCGTTCGGCAGCGTGCGACCGGTCAGGGTCTGCCCCACCGGGTCGGTGAGGGCGACGACGTCGAGCACCGCGTCGGCGATGGCGCCGACCCGGCGCTCGTCGAGCATGAGCCGGTCGAGCAGGCCCTCGGCGAGCCCGTCGCGGCGTCCGGCCTCGAGGTCGGCGGCGTTCGCCGCGACGATCTCGCCGACCCGCGCGCGAAGCTGCGCCGCGATGGCCTCGAGCGCGGCGTCCTTCTCGGCGGTCGTGGCTCGCGCGAGCCGGCGCGATGCCTCCTTCGCGGCGGCGAGGCGCTCGTCGAGGACGGCCGCGAGGCGCGCCTCGAAGTCCATGGCGGGGTCGATCCGGACGTCGGTCATGCTGCCAGCCTAGTTCGCCGTCAGGCGGATGGCGGCGGGTGCGACGTCAGCCGGCGGACGGCTCGAACCAGGTCCCGACGGGCGATCCCGCGAGCGCCTCGGCCACGAGCGAGGTCGCGGTGATCAGCACGGCGGTGCCGGATGCCGCGGCGATGCGGGCGGCGGACACCTTGGTCTCCGCGCCGCCCGTGCCCACCCCGGCGCGGCCCACCGACCCGATCTCGACGCCGGCCAGCTCGTCGCCGAAGGCGACGTCCGAGATCCGCTCCGCACCGTCGAGATGCGGGGGCCGGGTGTACAGGGCGTCGACGTCGGAGAGGAGCACCAGCGCGTCGGCTCCCACGAGTTCGGCGACGAGCGCCGCGAGCCGGTCGTTGTCGCCGAACCGGATCTCGTGCGTGGCGACGGTGTCGTTCTCGTTGACGATCGGGAGCACGCGGATCTCGAGCAGGCGGTCCATGGCGCGCTGGGCGTTCGAGCGGGGCGTGGCGTGCTCGAGGTCTCCGGCGGTGAGCAGCACCTGCCCGGCGACGATCCCGTAGCGGTCGAGGCTGGTCTGGTAGCGCCACATGAGCACGTTCTGCCCGACCGCGGCGGCCGCCTGCTGCGTGGCCAGGTCGGTCGGCCTGGTCGAGAGGCGGAGGAACGGGATGCCTGTGGAGATGGCACCGGAGGACACGAGCACGACCTCGGTCCCCCGCGCGTGGGCGGCGGCGAGGGCGTCCACGAGCGGACCGATCTGCGCCGAGTTCTCACCGCTGATCGACGAGGAGCCGACCTTGACGACGATGCGCCTCGCGGCGGGCAGGTCGGCGCGCGTCAGCGGGGTCACCGCTCCGTCTCCTCGCCCCCGGCATCCGGCTGGTCGGCGTCGTCCGCCCAGAGGCCGGCCTCGCGCTCGCGCTCGAGCTCGGCTCGGGCCTCCGCCTTCGCGTCCATGCGGTCGTGGTACTCGCCGCGGCGCTCGGCCCGCGTGGCTCGCCGGTTGTCGTCGAGGCGGATGTCGCTGCCGCGGGGGGACGTGATGAGCTCCGCCGTCGAGGTGAGCGTGGGCTCCCAGTCGAACACGACGCCGGCCCCCGGGCCGATCACCACGGTCGAACCGGCGATCGCACCCGCGCGCACCAGCTCGTCCTCGACGCCGAGGCGAGCGAGCCGGTCGGCGAGGTAGCCGACGGCCTCGTCGTTGGTGAAGTCGGTCTGGGCCACCCACCGCTCGGGCTTGGCGCCGAGCACGCGGTAGATGGTGCCGTAGCTGCCGCCCTCCGGCTTCACCACGAATCCGGCGTCGTGCACCGGCTTGGGACGCAGGACGATGCGCGGCGCGGCGGGCTCCTGGGCGGCATCCGCTCGGGCGCGGTCGACGATCTCGCCGAGGGCGAACCCGATCCGGCGGAGGCCCTCGTGGCTCACCGTCGAGATCTCGAAGACGCGGTAGCCGCGGGATTCGAGCTCGGGTCGCACGAACTCCGCGAGCTCGCGGGCCTCGGGCACGTCGATCTTGTTCAGCGCCACCAGCTGCGGCCGCTCGAGGAGCGGGGTCTGGCCCTCGGGCACCTCGTACGCCTCGAGCTCGCGGAGGATGACCTCGAGGTCGCTGATCGGGTCGCGGCCGGGCTCGAGCGTGGCGCAGTCGAGCACGTGCAGCAGCGCGGAGCAGCGCTCGACGTGACGGAGGAACTCGAGGCCGAGCCCCTTGCCCTCGCTCGCCCCCTCGATGAGGCCGGGCACGTCGGCGACGGTGAACCGGTGGTCGCCCGCCTGGACGACGCCGAGGTTCGGGTGCAGGGTCGTGAAGGGGTAGTCGGCGATCTTGGGCCGCGCGGCCGACATCGCCGCGATGAGGCTGGACTTGCCGGCCGAGGGGAATCCGACGAGCGCGACGTCCGCGATGGTCTTGAGTTCGAGGGTGACCTCGCCCTCGAAGCCGGGCGTGCCGAGCAGTGCGAAGCCCGGCGCCTTGCGCTTCTGCGATGCGAGCGCGGCGTTGCCGAGCCCGCCCTGGCCGCCGGGTGCGGCGACGAAGCGCATGCCCGGCTCGGTGAGGTCGGCGAGCTCGGTGCCGTCGGCGTCCTTCACGACGGTGCCCACGGGGACGGGCAGCTCGAGCGGCTCGCCGGTGGCGCCGGAACGGTTGTCGCCCATGCCCGGCTGGCCGTTCTCGGACGACCGGTGGGGGCGGCCGTGGTACGCGAGCAGGGTGGTCACCTGCGGGTCGGCGACGAGGACGATGTCACCGCCGTCACCGCCGTTGCCGCCGTCGGGGCCGGCGAGCGGCTTGAACTTCTCACGGCGCACCGACACGCAGCCGTTGCCGCCGTGGCCGGCGCGCAGGAACAGGCGCACCTGGTCGACGAAGCTCACCATCGCCGCATCACTCCTTCTCGGGAAACACATGAGGGCGAGCCGAAGCCCGCCCTCACGACTACCGGTCGCTGCTTACGCGTCGACCGAGACGATGTTCACGACCTTGCGGCCGCCCTTCTTGCCGAACTCGACCGCACCCGCCTCGAGGGCGAACAGCGTGTCGTCGCCGCCGCGACCCACACCCGCACCGGGGTGGAAGTGGGTGCCGCGCTGGCGGACGAGGATCTCGCCGGCCTTGACGACCTGGCCGCCGAAGCGCTTCACGCCGAGGTACTGCGCGTTCGAGTCACGACCGTTGCGAGTGGAGCTCGCACCCTTCTTGTGTGCCATTGTCCCTGTCTCCTCTGGCCGTTACTTGATGCCGGTGATCTTGACGCGCGTGAGCTCCTGACGGTGGCCCTGGCGCTTCTTGTAGCCGGTCTTGTTCTTGAACTTCTGGATCACGATCTTCGGACCGCGAAGGTCGTTCAGGACCTCGGCCGTGACCGTGATCTTGGCGAGCGACTTCGCGTCGGAGGTGATCTTGTCGCCGTCGACGAGGAGGACGGGCGTGAGCTGCACGTTGCCGTCCTTGTCGGCCTTGATCCGGTCCATCGTCACGATGGTGCCGACCTCGACCTTCTCCTGCCGACCACCGGCGCGCACTACTGCGTAAACCACTTCTCGTACCTATCTCCAGGGAGCCATGCGGCTCCGCCTAACTGATGGGATGTCACTGCGCGGATGACCCCAGCGGGAAGGAGGGTCGTCACTGCCAGAAAACTGTGCGTGCCCACCGGGATAAGCGGCGGCACCAACGGACGAGTTTACACGGATGGCGCTGGACCGGTCAAACGCGCCCCACACGCGTGTCGGACCGGTGCCACGCGGATGCCGCACTCCCCCGGCGTACACTCGGCGCCATGGCCGTGCTGATCGATCCCCCGCTGTGGCCGAAGCACGGCACGGTGTGGTCGCACCTGGTGAGCGACACGTCGATCGACGAGCTCGTGGCCTTCGCCGAGCGGAACGGGATCCCCGCCCGCGGCTTCGACCTCGACCACTACGACGTGCCCGCCGAGCGCTACGACGAACTCGTCGCCGCCGGCGCGGAGCCGGTCCCGCCGCGCGAGCTCGTCCGCCGGCTCGCCGCCAGCGGGCTCCGGGTCACGCCGCGCGACCGGCGCCGCTCACTCGGCCGCTGAACCCGCGTCGGCGCCGTCCGGGCGCGTGATGACCGGCGGGGCACCCGCCGGGCTCAGCGCCGCGGTCGACACGCGCCGGCTGCGCGAACGGGAACGGCCCTCGCCGGGCTGCTTGGGCGCCGGCAGCGAGTCGAGCATCGAGTCCAGGAGCACCTCGGCCTCCGGCACGCGCGCGGGGCGCTCGCGCCGGGCCTGGGCCTCGGGCAGCTCGATGACGGGCGTCGCGCGCTCGGTGCGGGGTTCCTCGGCGGCGCGCTCCGGCTCGGCCTTCGGCTCGCCCGACTCCGCGGGCGCCGCGGGCGCCTCGGTCGACGCGGCCGACCCCGTCGACGCGTCGGCCGCGCCACCGCGCGAGGCGCGACGGCGACCCCGACGGCGGCCGGACGGTGCTTCGGCCGCGGGCTCGGACTCGGGAGTGCGGGTCGGCTCGGCGGCGGCCTCCACGGCGGCATCCGGCGCCTGGGACTTCTGCTCGGCGTGCGCCACGGTCGAGGCGGCGATCTGGGCGAGGGCGTGCTTGACGTCCTCGGTGATCGCGTGCGTGCCGGCGTGCGCCTTGTCGGGGCTCGACGGCTGCGAGGAGCCGCCGCCGCCGTTGCCGCCACCGCTGTTGCCGCCGCCGCGGTTGCGTCGACGCTCGACCTGCTGCTGCGGGGCGCGGTGCTTCGCCACCGGCTCGTGATGCACGATGATGCCGCGTCCGGCGCAGACCTCGCACGGCTCGCTGAAGGTCTCGAGCAGCCCGAGACCGAGCTTCTTGCGGGTCATCTGGACGAGCCCGAGCGAGGTCACCTCGGCGACCTGGTGCTTGGTGCGGTCGCGCGACAGGCATTCGACCAGGCGACGCAGCACGAGGTCGCGGTTGGACTCGAGCACCATGTCGATGAAGTCGACGACGATGATGCCGCCGATGTCGCGGAGCCGGAGCTGCCGGACGATCTCCTCCGCCGCCTCGAGGTTGTTCTTGGTGACCGTCTCCTCGAGGTTGCCGCCGGAGCCGACGAACTTGCCCGTGTTGACGTCGACGACGGTCATCGCCTCGGTGCGGTCGATGATGAGCGAACCGCCAGACGGCAGCCACACCTTGCGATCGAGGGCCTTCTCGATCTGCTCCGTGATGCGGAACTCGTCGAACGCGTCGCGCTCGCCCTCGTACGCCTCCACGCGCTCGAGCAGGTCGGGCGCGACCTGGCCGAGGTACTTCTCGATCGTCCGGCGCGCGTCGTCGCCCGAGATGATCATCTTCTGGAAGTCCTCGTTGAAGACGTCGCGGACGATCTTGATGAGCAGGTCCGGCTCGGAGTGCAGCAGGGCCGGGGCCTGGACCTTCTCGATCGTCTCCGAGACGTCCTTCCACTGGCTCACGAGGCGGTTCACGTCGCGGGTGAGCTGCTCCTCCGTGGCGCCTTCGGCGGCGGTGCGCACGATGACGCCCTGGTTCTCCGGCAGCACCTCCTTGAGGATCTTCTTCAGGCGCGCGCGCTCGGTGTCGGGGAGCTTGCGGCTGATCCCGTTCATCGAGCCGTTCGGCACGTAGACGAGGTAGCGGCCCGGGAGGGAGATCTGGCTGGTCAGCCGGGCGCCCTTGTGGCCCACCGGATCCTTGGTGACCTGCACGAGCACGCGATCGCCGGGCTTCAGCGCCAGCTCGATCCGTCGCGGCTGGTTCTTCTCGCCGTTCTCGGCGGCGGCCTCCCAGTCGACCTCGCCGGAGTACAGGACCGCGTTGCGCCCGCGACCGATGTCGACGAAGGCCGCCTCCATGCTCGGCAGGACGTTCTGCACGCGGCCGAGGTAGACGTTGCCGATGAGCGACGCGTCCTGGTTGCGGGCGACGTAGTGCTCGACGAGCACGTCGTCCTCGAGCACGCCGATCTGGATCCGGCCGCCCTTCTGGCGCACGACCATCCGGCGGTCGACCGATTCGCGGCGCGCGAGGAACTCCGCCTCGGTGATGACCGCACGGCGACGACCGGCGTCGCGACCGTCGCGGCGGCGCTGCTTCTTCGCCTCGAGGCGCGTCGACCCCTTCACCTTCTGCGGCTCGGTGATGAGCTCGGGCTCACGGGGCTTGCGCACCTTGACGACGGTGTTCGCGGGCTCGTCGCCCGAGCCGCGCGACTCCTCGCCGCTGCGTCGCCGGGACCGGCGGCGCACGCTGGAGCCCTCGCCTGCCGGCTCGCGGTTCCCGTCGCGGTCGCCGCGGTCGCGGTCGCCCCGATCGCGGTCGCCCTGGTCGTTGGCCGGCGGCTGGAACACCGGGGGCGCGTGGAAGATCAGCGACGTCGTCGAGAGGACCGCGGGGATCGGCGACTCGGCCGCCGCCGGCGCGTCGGCGCCGCCCTCCTCGGGACGCTCGGAGCCGGAGGGCTCCTCGCCCTCGGTCGCCTCGCTCGTCCCGGCCGACGGAGCCTCCGCGGCAGGAGCGTCCGCCGTGGCGGACTCCTGCGGCGCCCCTCCCGCTTCGGTGGCGGCGACGGACGCCGCGGCCGCCGACTCCGAGGGCGCCGCGACCTCTGCGCTCGCCTCGCCCGACTCGTCCGGGGATGCTCCGGCCGCGGCTGCGTCGGCCCGGGGGGTCTCCGTCACCTCGCCGGTCGCGTGCGGCACGACCTGCGCGGATCGCCGTCCGGTGCGTCGCGCGCCGAACAGGCCGGTCTTCCGTCGCGGGGAATCTCCCGATGCCGATGCGTTCGTCGGTGTTCCGTTGTCTTCCACCATCTCTGGTGCACTCCTACGCCTGGGCGGTGGCCGCGCCACCTCGCCCGTACTCCTCGGAGCGGCCCGTCGCCGTGCGCCGGACCGCCAATCCTTCTCTGCTGCGCCCGGCGGGTGCCGGTGACGCCAAATCTCGCGGTTCGTCCGCGGATGCGGATGCGGTGCATCCTCAAAGCCCTCGTTGGCGTCGCACCGGGCGCGGCCCGGGCGACTGCAAAGATTATCGCACGGTCTCCCGGCGCCCGGCGGAATCGGCGTGCCAGAATACCGGGCATGCCCGACTCCCCCCGCTCGTCACGGCAGGTCGCGCTCGCGGTCTTCCTGCTGATCGCCGGCGTCCTCGGACTCCTCGCGGCGTTCGAACTGACGCTGGAGAAGATCCTCACCCTCTCGAATCCCGGCTACGTCCCGGGCTGCAACGTCGGCGTGCTCGTCGGGTGCAGCGTGAACCTCGGATCCGAGCAGGGGTCCGTGTTCGGGTTCCCCAATCCGCTGATCGGGCTGATGGCCTGGCCGGTGGTGATCACCACCGCGATGGCGCTGCTCGCGGGAGCCCGCTTCGCGCGCTGGTACTGGATCGGGCTGAACGTCGGCGTCGCGGGCGCGCTCGCGTTCGTGATCTGGCTCATCGCCCAGAGCATCTACGTGCTCGACGTGCTGTGCCCGTGGTGCATGCTCACCTGGGCCGTGACGATCCCGGTGTTCTGGGTCGTGACGCTGCGGAACCTCCGCGACGGCGTGATCCCCGTCGGCGACCGCGGGCGCCGGGTCGCCGGCGTGCTCATGGGGTGGGTGGTCGTCATCACGATCGCCTGCTACGCGATCGTGGTCCTCCTCGCGCAGGTCCAGATGAACGCGATCCCCCGGGTCATGATCGACCTGCAGAACCTGTTCTGATCCGGCCGTCGCCGACCCGGACGCCGACGGCGGCGGCATCCGTCCCCGGATCCCGCCGCCGTGTCGCCCGCGTGCGCGGTGGGGTCAGGCGAACCAGAGCGCGAGCTCGCGCTCGGCCGACTCGACCGAGTCCGAACCGTGCACCAGGTTCTGCTGGACGCGGAGGCCCCAGTCACGGCCGAAGTCGCCGCGGATCGTGCCGGGCGCGGCGGTCGTCGGATCGGTCGCGCCGGCGAGGACCCGGAAGCCCTCGATGACGCGGTTGCCCGCGACCCGCATCGCGACGACGGGGCCGGACTCCATGAACTCCATGAGCGGCTCGTAGAACGGCTTGCCCTCGTGCTCGGCGTAGTGCGCCGCGAGGAGGTCCCGGTCCGGCTGCACCATGCGGATGTCGACGAGCGAGTAGCCCTTCGCCTCGATGCGGCGCAGGATCTCGCCCGTGAGGTTGCGCGCCACGCCGTCGGGCTTGACGAGCACCAGGGTCTCTTCGATGGGGGTGGTCATTCGGGTTCCCTTTCTGGGGCGGCGGTCGCCGCCCGATCACGGTCGATGCGTGCGCCGACGATCATGCAGTAGGCCCACATGCCGCCGAAGATGGCACCGACGACGAACATCGCGGGGTTGAGCAGCCCCGACGCGAGGATGACGGCCTGGATCGCCCAGCCCAGGCCGTACGCCCACTCGTGCCGGAGCACGCCCATGGTGCCGACGAGGGCCAGGATCACGAGGCCCCCGCCCGCGAGCGGGGCCCACTCCGGCAGTCCGGCTCCGGCGCCCTCCTCGCGCGACAGCCCCCAGATGACGAGGGCGGCGAGGAACACGACGACGACCTCGAACGCGAGCACGATGCTCGCGAGCGTGCGGCGCACCGAACGCGGCTCGGGAGCGGAGGCGGTGGTCATCGGGCCTTCCATTCGCGGTCCTCGGCGATCGCGATCGCGTCGCCCACCAGCGTGATCGACCCGGTCACGAGCACGCCGCGCCGGTCGCCGTAGGAGGCCCACTCGCGTGCCTCGTCGAGGGCGTCGTCGAGCCGGTCGACGGCCTCGACCCGCTCCGGTCCGACGATCGAGGCGACGGATGCCGCGAGCTCGCCGGCCGGGATCGCCCGGTCGGACTCGGACTGCGTGACCAGGAACCGCGCGCCGGTGGGCGCGAGCGCCCGGACGATCCCCTCGGCGTCCTTGTCGCCCAGGACGCCGAGGACGATGACGAGCTCGTCGAAGTCGAAGTACTCGCCGAGCGCCTCGACGAGCGCGGCCGCGCCGTGCGGGTTGTGCGCGGCGTCGACCAGCACCGGCGGGTCGACCGAGACGGCCTGGAGCCGGCCGGGCGAGGTCGCCGCGGCCAACCCCGCCTCCACGACCTCGTCGGCGAGGCGGACCCCGCCGCCGAGGAACGACTCGACCGCCGCGATCGCGATGGCGGCGTTCTCGGCCTGGTGGCGGCCGTAGAGCGGGAGCGCGAGATCGCGGTACTCCCCCGCGAGTCCGCGCACCGACACGAGCTGGCCGCCCACGGCCACCTTGGAGTCGAGGATCGCGAACGCGCCGCCCTCGACGGCCACGGTGGCGTTCCGCGCCCCGGCGACCTCGTGAAGCACCTCGAGCGCCTCCGGCGCCTGGAACGCGGTCACGACCGCGGCGTCGGCCTTGATGATGCCCGCCTTCGTGCGGGCGATCTCGGCGACCGTGCGCCCGAGCCGGTCCGCGTGGTCGATGGCGATCGGCGTGATGACCGCGACCTGGCCGTCGGCGACGTTCGTCGAGTCCCACTCGCCGCCCATCCCGACCTCGAGCACGACGACGTCGACGGGCGCGTCGGCGAAGGCGGCGAACGCCAGCACCGTCAGTGCCTCGAAGAAGGTCAGCGGCTCCTCGGCGCGCCCGCTGAGCTCGGCGTCGACGAGCTCGAGCACGGGAGCGATCTCGTCCCAGATGCGCGCGACGGCCTCATCGGCGATCGGCTCGGCGTCGATGCGGATCCGCTCGGTGAACCGCACGAGGTGCGGGCTCGTCAGGAGGCCGGTCCGCAGGCCCTGCGCGCGCAGGAGGCTCTCGATCATCCGGCTCGTCGAGGTCTTGCCGTTCGTGCCGGTGAGGTGGATCACGGGCGCGGCTCGATGCGGGTCTCCCAGCAGTTCGACCGCGCGACGCGTGGCGTCGAGCCGGGGCTGCGGCGACCCCTCGCCCACGCGGGCGAGCAGGGCGGCGTACACCGCGTCGGCGGCGTCGCGCTCTTCCGGGGCGGGCTCGACGGTCATGCCTTCTCCACTCCGATCCGCACCCGGGTGCCGCCCGCGAGCGGCGTGACCTCGCCGGCCGACGCCTCGTCGAGCTCGTGCACGTCGAGGTCGACCGCGAGCGTCTCGCCGGTGATGAGGTCGCGGTGGGCGACGGCCGCGGCGAGGCTCGGCGCGTCGAGCGCGAGCGTCAGCCGGATGCGGTCGCCGACCTCGAACCCAGCGGCCTTCCGCGACTCCTGCACGGCCCGCACGATGTCGCGGGCTCGGCCCTCGTCCTCGAGCTCGGGGGTGGTCGCGATGTCGAGGATGGCGAAGCCGCCGTCGGCGAGGAGCCCCAGGACGCGACCGTCGCCGCCGGCGCCGCCGGCCTCGAGCACCAGGTCGTACTCGCCCGGCTCGAGCGCCACCCCTCCGGCCACGACGGTGTCGCCGTCGAGCGACCAGTCGCCGCCCCGCGCTCCCTGGATCGCCTGCTGGACCTGCTTGCCGAGGCGGGGGCCGGCCGCACGCGCATTCACCGTCAGGCGCTTCGTGACGCCGTACTCGGCCGCGCTCGACTCGTCGAGGGCGACGAGGTCGACGCGCTTGACGTTGAGCTCGTCGCGCAGGATCGCCTCGAACGGCGCGAGCGCCGCGGCATCGGCCGCCACCACGGTGAGCGAGGCCAGCGGGAGGCGCACGCGCCGTCCGGCCTGCTTGCGCAGCGCCAGCACCGCACCCGTCACCGCGCGCACCGAGTCCATCGCGGCGACCAGCCCGGGGTCGGCCGGGAACTCCGAGGCCTCGGGCCAATCGGCGAGGTGCACGCTGCGGCCGCCGGTGAGTCCCCGCCACACCTGCTCGCTGACGAGCGGGAGCAGGGGTGCCGCGAGGCGCGTGAGGGTCTCGAGGACGGTGTACAGCGTGTCGAAGGCCTCGCTTCCGGAGCCGTCCTCGCCGACGCCCTCCCAGAACCGGTCACGCGAGCGGCGCACGTACCAATTCGTGAGGACGTCGCCGAAGTCGCGCAGCTTCTGCGCCGCGAGCGGGGAGTCGAACTCCTCGAGGTCGGCGGTCACCGCCTCGACCAGCTCGCGGAGCTTGGCCAGCAGGTAGCGGTCGAGGACGTCCGTCGAGTCGGTTCGGCGGGACGCCTCGTAGCCGCCCTCGCGCGCCGTGTTGGCGTAGAGCGAGAAGAAGTACCAGGTGCTCCAGAGCGGCAGCATCAGCTGGCGCACGCCCTCGCGGATGCCCTCCTCGGTGACGACGAGGTTGCCGCCGCGCAGCACGGAGCTCGACATGAGGAACCAGCGCATCGCGTCGGAGCCGTCCCGGTCGAACACCTCGTTCACGTCCGGGTAGTTGCGCAGCGACTTCGACATCTTCTGGCCGTCGTTGCCGAGCACGATGCCGTGGCTGACGACGTTCTTGAACGCCGGGCGGTCGAAGAGCGCCGTGGAGAGCACGTGCAGCGTGTAGAACCAGCCGCGCGTCTGCCCGATGTACTCCACGATGAAGTCGGCCGGGTTGTGCGTGTCGAACCACTCGCGGTTCTCGAAGGGGTAGTGCACCTGCGCGAACGGCATCGAGCCCGAGTCGAACCACACGTCGAGCACGTCCGGGATGCGGCGCATCGTGCTGCGCCCGGTCGGGTCGTCGGGGTTCGGCCGGGTCAGCTCGTCGATGTACGGCCGGTGCAGGTCGGGCTCGCCGTGCTGGTTCAGCGGAAGTCGGCCGAAGTCGCGCTCGAGCTCCTCGAGCGATCCGTACACGTCGATGCGCGGGTGGGCCGGGTCGTCGCTCTTCCACACCGGGATCGGCGAGCCCCAGTAGCGGTTGCGGCTGATCGACCAGTCGCGCGCGCCGGAGAGCCACTTGCCGAACTGGCCGTCCTTGACGTTCGCCGGGACCCACTCGACCTGCTGGTTGAGCTCCTCCATGCGGTCGCGGAAGTCGGGCACGCGCACGAACCAGCTCGAGACGGCGCGGTAGATGAGCGGGTTGCGGCAGCGCCAGCAGTGCGGGTACGAGTGCTCGTAGCTCGCCTGCCGGAGCAGTCGCCCCTCGGCCTTCAGCAGCTGCGTGAGCGGCTTGTTCGCGTCGCTCCAGAGCTGGCCCGCGACATCCGTGACCTCGGGCAGGAACCGCCCGCCCTCGTCGAGCGAGAGGATGACCGGGATGCCGGCCGCCTCGCACGCCTTCTGGTCCTCCTCGCCGTAGGCGGGAGCCTGGTGCACGATGCCGGTGCCGTCCTCGGTGGTGACGTAGTCCGCCACGAGGATCGTCCAGGCGCGCTCGAGGCCCCAGCGCTCGACGTCGGCGTAGTAGTCGAAGAGGCGGTCGTAGGTCACGCCCTCGAGCTCGGCGCCGCGCACCGTGCGCGAGACGGCGGTGCGCGCCTCGTCGGCCGAGTCGTAGCCGAGCTCCTTGGCGTAGTTGCCGACGAGGTCGACCGCGATCAGGTACTCGCCGCCGAGCACCTCGGTGTCGGATGGCGCGCCGCCCGCCCGCTCGCGGAGGACCGTGGCGTCCGGGGTGCCGTTCGGGCCGGCGGGCACGACCGCGTACTCGATGTCGGGACCCACGGCGAGCGCGAAGTTCGTCGGGAGCGTCCAGGGCGTGGTCGTCCAGGCGAGCGCGCGCACGGCGGTGAGCCCGAGCGACTCCGCCTTCGCGCCGGTCAGGGGGAACGTGACCGTGACGGTCTGGTCCTGGCGCATCTTGTAGACGTCGTCGTCCATGCGGAGCTCGTGGTTCGACAGCGGGGTCTGGTCGCGCCAGCAGTACGGGAGCACGCGGTGGCCCTCGTAGGCGAGCCCCTTGTCGAAGAGCCGCTTGAAGGCCCAGACGACCGACTCCATGAAGGTCACGTCGAGGGTCTTGTAGTCGTGTTCGAAGTCGACCCATCGCGCCTGGCGGGTGACGTACTCCTCCCACTCCTCGGTGTAGCGCAGGACGGCGTCGCGCGCGGCCTGGTTGAACGCGGCGATGCCCATGCGCTCGATCTCGGACTTGTCGGTGATGCCGAGCTGCCGTTCCGCCTCGAGTTCCGCGGGCAGGCCGTGGGTGTCCCATCCGAAGCGTCGGTGCACCTGCTTGCCGCGCATGGTCTGGAAGCGCGGGAAGAGGTCCTTCGCGTACCCGGTGAGGAGGTGTCCGTAGTGCGGCAGTCCGTTCGCGAACGGCGGGCCGTCGTAGAAGACCCACTCGTCGGCGCCGTCGCGCTGGTCGATGGAGGCCTGGAACGTGCCGTCGGCCTTCCAGTGCGCGAGCACGTCGCGCTCGATGGCGGGGAAGTCGGGCGACGGGGCCACGGGCTGGTCGTCGTTGCGGGGGTACACGCGCGCTCCTTGCGGGACGGATCACCTACCGCGAGGACGCCGACGGCCGTTCGGACGCCTGCGCGGTACCACCCCGCTTGCCCGGCGGCGAGCGCCGGACCTCTCGTGCTGCGGCTGTGACGGGCCTGCCCCGTTCGGTTCTACTGGGCTCGCGGTCTGGCTGCGCGCCGTTCTTCCGAAGACTCCCCGGTGATGGCCGGATCGATGTCGGTCCTCCCAGCGTACCGGGTCGTCGGCGGAGGTCGCACGCCCGTGGCCGGTCCGCCCGGGGTCCATCGGTACGCCTCCGCGATCAGCTCGAGCAGCGCGGGCTCGGGCAGGTCGCGCGCCTTCGCCTCGTCGACGAGGTCGTGGATCGCGCCGGCGAGGGCGCCGTGGCCGCCGAGCCGGACGAGGACGACGGCGCCGCGCCCCCGATGGAGCTCGATGAGCCCCTCGTCGCGGAGCGCGCGGTAGGCGCGGAGGACGGTGTGCATGTTGACGCCGACGGATGCCGCGAGCTCGCGGGCGGCGGGCAGTCGTTCGCCGCCGGCGAGTCGCCCGTCGACGATCGCGGCGCGGATGCCGCTGGAGATCTGGCGGTGCAGGGGTGTCGGCTGGCTCGGATCGACGCGTATGAGCACGACGCCATTATCGTTGTTCTAGTCGTATGCGAACAATCCGCTTGTGAGGGCTGCGTGCCGGTGTCAGGATGATCCGGGCCCCCGCCGATGCGCGGCCCCTCCCCCTCCCCTCCTGCAAGGACCTCGATGCGTGCTGCTCCCCTGACCACCCGGCGCCCCCGGCGCCGATCCGCCCTCGTCGCCGCCGGCATCGCGTCGGCGCTCGCGCTCACCGGCTGCCAGGCCGGGGAGCCCGAGGCCTCGGACGAGCCCGTCGAGGGCGGCACGCTCGTCTACGCGAGCGGCGACGCCGAGCCGACCTGCCTCGACCCGCACGTCGGCGGCAACTACCCGCAGGCGCTGCTCGCCGGGCAGTTCCTGGAATCGCTCGTCTCGCGCGACGCCTCGGGCGAGATCATCCCCTGGCTCGCCGAGTCGTGGGAGTCGTCGGAGGACGGCCTCACGTGGGACTTCTCGCTCCGCGAGGGCGTGACGTTCACCGACGGCACCCCGTTCGACGCGGCCGCCGTGAAGGCGAACGTCGAGCACCTCCAGGACCCGGCGACGCAGTCCTCGACCGGGTACCTCGCGATGGGCAAGGTCGAGCGGGTGGAGGCCGTCGACGACCTCACCGCCCGGTTCGTGCTCACGACCCCCGACAGCGCGCTCCTCGAGTCGCTGAGCCAGCCCTGGACGGCGATCCAGTCCCCTGCCGGGATCGCCCGCGGGATGGAGGAGAACTGCGAGGCGCCGGTCGGAACCGGCCCGTTCGTGGTCGACGCGTGGGTCAAGCAGGACCGCGTGACCCTGGTGCGCAACGACGACTACTCCTCGGCCCCGGCCGACGCCGAGCACGAGGGCCCCGCGTACCTCGAGGCGATCGACTGGCGCTTCGTGCCGGATGCCGCGTCGCGGTACGCCGCGCTGCAGGGCGGCCAGGTCGACGTGATCGACAACCCGCAGCCCGACACGATCGCCGCCGCGGAGGAGTCCGGTGCGTTCACGTGGCTGGATGCGCCGCGACCAGGCGCATCGAACCGGATCGAGCTCAACTCCGGGCAGACGCCGTTCGACGACGAGCGCGTGCGCGAGGCGTTCATCCGCGCCGTCCAGGTCGACGACGGCATCGACGCCCTCTTCTTCGGCACCGCCGACCGCTCGTACTCCGCCCTGTCGTCGGTCGAGGCGCTCGCCTACTCCGACGAGTCGCTGTTCGAACCCGACCTCGACCGCGCGAACGAGCTGCTGGACGAGGCCGGCTGGACCGAGCGGGACGAGGACGGCATCCGGACCCGGGACGGCGAGCGGCTGACGCTCCGCTTCCCGGTGAGCACGAACCAGTCGATCCCGGCCGAGCAGTCGTTGTTCGAGCAGGTGCAGGCCACGGCGAAGGAGGCCGGCTTCGAGGTGGTCATCGACCTGCTCGACCTGTCGAGCTGGTACGGCCGGCTCTTCGCGAACGAGTACGAGATCGTGAGCGCGCCGTACACCAAGGTCGGACCGGACGTGCTCCGCATCCTCTACCACTCCGACAGCATCACCCCGGCTCCGAGCGGCTACTTCGCAAACCTCGCCCAGCTCGACGACCCCGAGGTGGACGCCCTGCTCACGCGGGCGGCCGGCGAGGGCGACCCCGAGGCGCGGGCGGAGCTGTACGAGCAGGCGCAGCAGCTCATCCTCGGCGGGTACTACCTGCTGCCGCTGTACGACCAGCAGAACGGCTTCCTGCTCGACCCGTCCGTGCGCGGGGCGCGCGCGATGCCGACCGTGTCGACGCCGAGCTTCCATGACGCCTGGCTCGCCGACTGAGCCGCATCGGCGCCGCCGCAGCACCGCGCGTCACGTCGCGGTGCTGCTCGGCGGCGCCGCCTTCGTCATGTGGGCCGTCGCGACGCTGACCTTCTTCGCCATCCGGCTCGTCCCGGGCGACCCGGCGCAGGCGATCCTCGGCGGCCCCGGCTCGCAGGCGTCGCAGGAGGCCCTCGACCTCGTCCGCGAGGAGTACGGGCTCGACCAGCCGCTGGTCGTGCAGTACGTCGCGATGCTCGGCCGCCTGGCCACCGGCGACCTCGGCACCTCGTACGCCCTGAAGATGCCGGTCGCCGAACTGCTCGGCGCCCAGCTCGGCGGCACGCTGCTGCTCGCCCTCCTGTCGCTCGCGACGGCCTGGATGCTGGCGCTCGCGCTGTCCCTCTGGTCGACCGGCCGAGGTCGGATCGCCACGGCCGTCGGCGAGGGCGTCGAGCTCACCGCGGCGGCGCTCCCGCACTTCTGGCTCGCCGCCGTGCTCATCGCCGTGTTCAGCACGGGCCTGGGGTGGTTCCCGCCCGTCTCCACGGGCACGCCGGCCGGGTTCGTGCTCCCGGTCGTCACCCTCGCGATCCCGCTCGCGGGGTTCCTCGCGCAGGTCATGCGCGAGAGCCTGCTCGACGCCCTCGAGCAGCCCTTCGTCGTGTCGGCGCGGGCCCGCGGCGAGAGCACCGCGGGCGTGCGACTGCGGCACACCATCCGCCATGCCGCGCTGCCGGGCATCAGCCTGTCCGGATGGGCGCTCGGCTGGCTCCTGTCGGGGGCGGTCGTCGTCGAGACCATCTTCGCCATGCCCGGACTCGGACGGACCCTCCTCCAGGCGGTCACCCTGCGCGACATCCCCGTCGTGGTCGGCGTCGTGCTCCTGGTCGCGCTCGTCTACGTCGTCATGACGGTGCTCACCGACCTGGCATCCCGGATCGCGGATCCGCGCCTCCGGCAGGACGGGGCCCGATGAGCGAGCTCGAACTCCGGCAGACCACGGTCGACTCCGCCGCGGCGCACGACGGGGTGCGCCGCCGACCCCGGATGCCGCGGGCCGGCACCGTGCTCTCCCTCGCGTTCGTCGCGTTCCTCCTGGTCGCGACGGTCGCCCCCGGCCTGGTGCAGACGCAGCCGCCCGATGCGATCTCGGCGTCGGAGGCCTTCATGCCCCCGTCGACCGCGCACTGGTTCGGCACCGACGAGTCGGGCCGGGACGTGTACAGCCGGGTCGTCGCCGGCACCGGGACCTCCCTGCTCATCGGCGTCACCGCCACCGGGATCGCGTTGGTGCTCGGCCTGGTGCTCGGGATCGTGGCGAGCTTCGGCGGGCGGGTGCTCGACTTCGGGGTGAGCCGGCTGGTCGAGGTGCTGTTCGCCTTCCCCGGACTGCTGCTCGCGCTGCTCGTCATCGTGATCTACGGCCCGGGTCCCGTCACGGCGACGATCGCGGTCGGGCTGTCCACCGCGCCCGGGTACGCGCGCATCATCCGCGGGCAGCTGACCGCCATCCGCACGGCGCCGTTCATCGAGTCCGCCCGGGTCCTCGGGCATCCGCCCGGACGGATCCTCACCGCGCACGTGCTGCCGAACGCCCTCGTCCCGTTGTTCGTGCTCGCGACGCTCGGCGTGGGCCAGGCGATCGTGTGGGCGTCGGCGCTCAGCTACCTCGGGCTCGGAGCGCAGCCTCCCGCGGCGGAGTGGGGGGCCATGCTCGCCGCGGGTCGCACCTACCTCGCGACCGCCTGGTGGATGACGGTCTTCCCGGGGCTCATGATCGTCGGCACGACCGTGGCCACCACGGTCCTCGGCCGCGCGCTCACGCGCCGGCGCCGGGAGGCGCGATGACCGCCCGCTCGGCCGGCGTCGGCGAGGGCGCGCCGCTGCTCGATGCGGTCGACCTGCGCGTCGCGTTCGGCGGCGACGAGGTCGTGCACGGGGTCTCGCTGCGCATCATGCCCGGCGAGTGCGTCGCCGTGGTCGGCGAGTCCGGCTCCGGGAAGAGCGTCACGGCGCGGTCGCTCCTCGGTCTCGCCGGACCCGGTTCGCGGACGACCGCGGAGCGGCTGACCGTGCTCGGCCGGGACGTCGCCGAGGCGGACGAGCGCACCTGGCGCTCGATCCGCGGGCGCGGCATCGGCCTCATCCTCCAGGACGCGCTCGTCTCCCTCGATCCGCTCCGACCGATCGGCCGCGAGATCGAGGACGCACTGCGCATCCACGAGCGGATGCCGGCGGCGGAGCGTCGCAGGCGCGCGATCGAACTGCTCGACCGGGTGGGCATGCCGGATCCCCCCGCCGCGGCGGGCCGACGGTCGGGCGAGCTCTCCGGCGGCCTGCGGCAGCGCGCGCTCATCGCCTCGGCGCTCGCGCTGGATCCGCCGCTGGTCATCGCCGACGAGCCGACGACGGCGCTCGACGTCACCGTGCAGGCGCGGATCCTCGCACTGCTCGGTGAGATCAGGTCGCGCGGGACGGGCCTGCTGCTGATCAGCCACGACCTGGCGGTCGTCGGCCGGCTGGCCGACCGGATCATCGTGATGCGCGACGGCGCGGTGATCGAGTCGGGCCCGGCCGACCAGCTCCTCCGCGCCCCCCGGACGGCGTACACGCGGTCGCTGATCGACGCCGTGCCCACCGAGCGTCCCCGTGGCACCCGCCTCGTGGCGGCAGGGGCCGGCCCCGCTCGGACCGAGCCGGACCTGGCGGCCGGACCCGGCGACCTCGCACCCGCCCCGCGCCCGGAGGCGGTCGGATCCGACGCCGTCCTCCTGCGCCTGGACGGGGTGGTCAGGACCTTCCCGGTACGCGGCGGCCGCCTCACGGCGGTCGACGACGTGACCCTGTCGCTCTCGGCGGGCGAGACGCTGGGGCTCGTCGGCGAGTCGGGGTCGGGCAAGACCACGGTGGCGCGGCTGGCCCTCGGCCTCGCCGATCCCGATGCGGGCGAGGTCACGCTCGCCGGCGCACCATGGTCGCACCGGCCCGAGCGCGAGCGCCGCCCGCTCCGCCGTCGCATCGGCGCCGTGTACCAGGACGCCCTGAGTTCGTTCGACCCGCGATGGAGCGTGCACGGCATCCTCGATGACGCCGTCGCGCTGGCCCTCCCCCGTGCCTCGCGACGCGACCGCGACCGTCGGATCGTCGAACTGCTCGACCAGGTCGGCCTCGCGCGACCGGTCGCAGGCCGGCGGCCGCTCACCCTGTCGGGCGGTCAGCGGCAGCGCGTCGCGATCGCACGCGCCCTCGCGACCGAGCCCGACGTGCTGATCTGCGATGAGCCGGTGTCCGCGCTCGACGTCACGGTCCAGGCGCAGATCCTCGACCTGTTCGACGACCTGCAACGGCGACGCGGGCTCGCGATGCTCTTCATCTCCCACGACCTCGGCGTGGTCCGCCACATGAGCGACCGCGTCGCGGTCATGCGCACCGGTCGCATCGTCGAATCCGGCGACGCGGAGGCGGTCTTCGGCTCGCCGCGCCATCCGTACACCGCGCAGCTCGTCGCCGACGCACCCCGAGTCGACGCCTGAGCGCCCGGGTCCACGGGACCGTTGCCGCGCGCGCACCGGCGCCGGTAGCATCGGGCCGAGCCCCGGGGAGGCGCCATGACGGACGACGACGCGACGCGACCGGTCCCGCACGAGCCCGCGACGGAGCGGCTCGACACGGCCGACGCAGGCAGCGAGCCGGAGAACGCGACCGCCGCCCGCCGGATGCGGTGGATGTGGGTCGCGATCGCCGCGCTCGCCGTCGCGGTGGTGGTGCTCCTGCTCTTCCTGCTCCTCCGGCCCGGCGCGACGCCGATCGCGGCGCCGACCGCCAGCCCGACCCCCTCGGCCTCACCCAGCGCCACGCCGACGGCCACCGCGAGCCCGGAGCCGACGACGACCTCGACCCCGGTGCAGCCCACATCCGAACCCACCACCGAGCCGGTGTCCGGCCCGGTGTTCACGTCGTTCAGCGCGGAGCCCGCGACCGCCGACTGCTCCGGCGGCGCGACATCCGTGCCGCTGGTGTTCAGCTGGTCCAGCGAGGGCGCGACCGAGGCGTGGATCGGCGTGGGCACGACGGACGCGCAGGCCGCCCCGTACGAATCGGTGCCGACCTCCGCGTCGAACTACTCGAACCTCGCGTACCAGTGCTCCGAGGAGAGCCAGGTCTACACGGTCACCCTCAGCGGCCCGTCGGGCGTCACGCACAACTCCGTGACCATCGTCAGGGGCTGAGCCTCCCGCGCGCCCCGCCCGGGAGCCCTCCCACCCCCGCACTCCCCCGCGGCCCGCCTCGGGTAGGCTTGATCGTCGCACATTCAGGCACCCCAATGGACTCGGTGCCGCACATACCGAACCGGAGCATCATGACCGACACCGCGCGCATTCCCGACAAGCCCGCCCTCGAGGGCCTCGAGACCAAGTGGGGCGGCGTCTGGGAGACCGAGGGCACCTACCGGTTCGAGCGTGACGGCGCGACGCGCGAGTGCATGTACTCGATCGACACCCCGCCGCCCACCGCGTCGGGGTCCCTGCACATCGGGCACGTGTTCTCATACACGCACACCGACGTGGTCGCGCGCTTCCAGCGCATGCGGGGCAAGCGCGTGTTCTACCCGATGGGCTGGGACGACAACGGCCTGCCGACCGAGCGTCGCGTGCAGAACTACTACGGCGTTCGCTGCGACCCGTCGCTGCCATACCAGCCCGACTTCGTGCCGCCGTTCCAGGGCGGCGAGGGCAAGAGCGTGAAGGCCGCCGATCAGCAGCCCATCAGCCGCCGCAACTTCATCGAGCTGTGCGAGCAGCTCACCGTCGAGGACGAGCAGCAGTTCGAGGCGCTCTGGCGCATGCTCGGGCTGTCGGTCGACTGGACCCAGACCTACCGCACCATCGCCGACGAGGCGCTCTTCACCTCCCAGCTCGCGTTCCTCCGCAACGTCGAGCGCGGCGAGGCCTACCAGGCGCTCGCACCCACGCTGTGGGACGTGACGTTCCGCACCGCCGTGGCGCAGGCCGAGCTCGAGGACCGCGAGCAGCCCGGCCACTACCACCGCGTCGCGTTCGCCAAGCCGGGCGGCGGGCACGTCGAGATCGAGACGAGCCGCCCCGAGCTGATCCCCGCCTGCGTCGCGCTCGTGGCGCACCCCGACGACGAGCGCTACCAGCCGCTGTTCGGCACGACCGTGACCACCCCGGTGTTCGGCGTCGAGGTGCCCGTCGTGGCGCACCACCTCGCTCAGAAGGACAAGGGGACCGGCATCGCCATGATCTGCACGTTCGGCGACGTGACCGACGTCGTCTGGTGGCGCGAGCTGAACCTGCCGAACCGCGCGATCATCGGCTTCGACGGACGGGTCATCGCGGAGGCGCCCGAGGCGATCACCTCCGAGGCCGGCCTCGAGGCGTACGCGAAGCTCGCCGGCAAGACCGCGTTCTCGGCCAAGCAGGCCGTCGTGGCGCTGCTCCGCGAGTCCGACGCCCTGCTGGCCGACCCCAAGGCGATCACGCACCCCGTGAAGTTCTTCGAGAAGGGCGACCGCCCGCTCGAGATCGTGTCGACCCGCCAGTGGTACATCGTCAACGGCGCACGCGACGAGGCGCTGAAGTCGAAGCTCCTCGACCGCGGCCGCGAGATCGACTG
Organism: Agromyces arachidis; assembly: GCF_052805135.1. Classification (NCBI taxonomy): domain Bacteria; kingdom Bacillati; phylum Actinomycetota; class Actinomycetes; order Micrococcales; family Microbacteriaceae; genus Agromyces; species Agromyces arachidis. The sequence goes on along the minus strand of NZ_JBRBDK010000001.1, from coordinate 497,706 downwards.
GCACCCCGACTTCATGCGCGTGCGTTACGAGAACTGGGTCGGCGGCCTGTCGGGCGACTGGCTCATCTCGCGCCAGCGCTTCTTCGGCGTGCCCATCCCGGTGTGGTACCCGATCGACGCCGCGGGCGACCCGGTGTTCGACGAGCCCATCCTCGCCACGCGCGAGATGCTGCCGGTCGACCCCTCGTCGGCGACCCCGCCCGGCTACGAGGAGTCGCAGCGCGGCGAGCCGAACGGCTTCGTCGGCGAGCACGACGTGATGGACACCTGGGCCACCTCGTCGCTGACCCCGCAGCTCGCGGGCGGCTGGGAACGCGACCCGGAGCTGTTCGACCTGGTGTTCCCGTACTCGCTCCGCCCGCAGGGACAGGACATCATCCGCACTTGGCTGTTCTCGACGGCGCTGCGCGCCGAACTCGAGCACGGCGTCGCGCCCTGGGCGAACGCCGCGATCTCCGGGTTCATCGTCGACCCCGACCGCAAGAAGATGTCGAAGTCGAAGGGCAATGTCGTCACGCCCGCCGGCCTCCTCGACCAGCACGGCGCCGACGCGGTGCGCTACTGGGCCGCATCCTCGCGCCTCGGCACCGACGCGGCCTTCGACCCGCAGAACCCGACGCAGGTCAAGATCGGCCGGCGGCTGGCCATCAAGGTCCTGAACGCCGCGAAGTTCATCCTCGGCTTCGAGGGCGCGGCGGATGCCGCGGTGACGGTGCCGGTCGACCGCAGCATGCTCGCGGGCCTCGCGACCGTCGTCGAGCAGGCGACGCGTGCGCTCGAGTCGTACGACCACGCCCGGGCGCTGGAGGTCTCGGAGACGTTCTTCTGGACGTTCTGCGACGACTACCTCGAGCTCGTGAAGGAGCGCGCGTACGGCGCGCCGAGCGCCGAGCAGGCCTCCGCGGTCGCCGCGCTGAAGACCGCGCTCAGCGTGCTGCTCCGCCTGTTCGCGCCCGTCATCCCCTACGCGGCCGAGGAGGCGTGGAGCTGGTCGAACGAGGGTTCGGTGCACCGCGCGAGCTGGCCGGGCACCGACGAGCTCGCGGCGCGAGGCGACGCCGGCGTGGAGCTCCTCGAGCTGGCGAGCCTCGCACTGACCGGCATCCGTCGAGCGAAGACCGACGCGAAGGCGTCCCAGAAGACCCCGGTCGCGAGCGCGGTGATCGCCGCGCCGGAGGCCGCGACGGCACTCCTCGCGTCCGCTGAGGGCGACCTGCGAGCCGTGGGCCGCATCGCCGAGCTCCGATTCGACGCCGCCGACGCGCTCCAGGTGCGCGATGTCGTGCTCGACGTTCCCGCAGAGGAGGCTCGCGCATGAGCGTGACGATCCGCGAGATCCGCGACGGCGACTTCTTCGGCTGGCTGCCGCTGTTCGAGGCGTACTGCCGCGTCCGCGGGGTGGAGCTCGACGACACCAAGGCGCTCGTCGTGTGGAGCTGGATCCAGGACCCGCGGAGCGCGCTGCGGGGCATCATGGCGCTCTCGGAGGACGACACCCCGGTGGGCCTCGTGCACTACCACCCCGAGCCGCGCACGATCGACGGGAGCGTCGGCCTGGTCGTCGACGACCTCTACGTCGACGGCGAGCACCGGCGCAACGGCGTGGCCCGCCAGATGCTCCGCACGGTTCGCGAGCGGGCCGTCGAGCTGCACGCCACCCGCGTGAGCTGGGCCGCCGACCCGGATGACGCGGAGGGCATCCGCATCTCGGACGAGCTGGGCCGCCGCGACGCGGCCGTGGCGTTCGAGATGGAACTCTGATGCGCCTCGGCACCCGCTGGGCATTCGGCGCGACGCCGCCCGCCTCGGTTCCCGAGGACCTCCTCCCCCGCATCCGGGAGGCCGAGCAGCGCGCAGCCGACGGAGCCGGGCGGCACTGGACGCTGACGTGGCTCGAAGGGCGACCGATCGCCGAGCTCGACGACGGCACGGTCGTCACGACCGGCGGGCTCCCCCCGTCGGGGACGGCGGCGCAATCCGACGACGAGTGGTGATCGTCGACTGAACCGGTCCGGTCCTGCCGGAGACGACGGAACGGCCCGCCCCGGATCGGGGCGGGCCGTTCGTCGTTGCTGCTGAGGCGGGGATCAGATCGCGAAGCCGAGCGCGCGCATCATGTCGCGGCCGTCGTCGGTGATCCGCTCGGGACCCCACGGCGGCATCCACACCCAGTTGATGCGGAATCGTTCGACGACGCCGTCGAGCGACTCGGCGGTCTGCTCCTCGATGACGTCGGTCAGCGGGCAGCCCGCGCTGGTGAGGGTCATGTGGATGACGAGCGCGTCGTTCTCGTCGTCCCAGCTCAGGTCGTAGATGAGGCCGAGGTCGACGATGTTGACCCCGAGCTCGGGGTCGACGACGTCCTTCAGCGCCTCGCTGATCTGGTCGTAGCGCTCCGGGGCGAGTGAGGTGACCATGGTCGAATCCTACCGGCGCCTACTGGGTGGCCGACTCGGCCACGTTGTAGCGGTCGTAGCCCTCTTCCTCGAGGCGGTCGGCGAGCTCGGGCCCGCCCTGCTCGGCGATCCGGCCCGCGACGAACACGTGCACGAAGTCCGGCTTGATGTAGCGGAGGATGCGCGTGTAGTGCGTGATCAGCAGGATGCCGAGGCCGGTGTTCTCCTTCGCCCGGTTGACGCCCTCCGACACGACCTTGAGCGCGTCGACGTCGAGGCCGGAGTCGGTCTCGTCCAGGACCGCGAACCGCGGCTTGAGCAGCTCGAGCTGCAGGATCTCGTTGCGCTTCTTCTCACCGCCCGAGAAGCCCTCGTTGACGTTGCGCTCGGCGAAGGCCGGGTCCATGCGGAGGTGGTTCATCGACTCGCGCACGTCCTTCACCCAGCCGCGGATCGAGGGCGCCTGGCCGTCGATCGCCGTCTTGGCCGTGCGGAGGAAGTTGGTCACGGTCACGCCGGGGATCTCCACCGGGTACTGCATGGCGAGGAACAGGCCGGCGCGGGCGCGCTCGTCGACGGACATCTCGAGGACGTCCTCGCCGTCGAGGAGGATCTCCCCCTCGACCACGGTGTACTTCGGGTGTCCCGCGATCGTGTACGCGAGCGTGGACTTGCCGGAGCCGTTCGGCCCCATGATGGCGTGGATCTCGCCCTCGTTGATGGTGAGGTCGACGCCGCGGAGGATCTCGCGGGTCCCCTGGTCGGTCTCGACGTTGACGTGGAGGTTCTTGATCTCGAGCACGGACATGGTGATTCGGTGGTCTCTTTCGTCGGATCCGGCCGCGCGGGCCGGGAGTCGGTGGAAGTCGGGGTCAGACGGCGATCTTCACCGCGGGGTCGATGAACACGCCCCCGTCGGTGAGTTCGACCTTGAAGACGGGGACCGGCTCGTAGGCCGGGAGCGTCAGGGGCTTGCCGGTCAGGAGCGAGAACTTGGAGCCGTGGGCCCAGCACTCCAGCGTGTCGTCCTCGACGAAGCCCTCCGAGAGGGAGATGTCGCCGTGCGTGCAGGTGTCGCCGATGGCGAAGATGTCGCCGGCCGCGTCCTTCACGACGGCGATCGGAACGCCCTCGACGACGAATCGCCGGGCCTCATTGACGGCGAGGTCGTCCACCCCGCACACGCGAACGGATGCCACGTCAGCTCCCCTGCAGTTCTGCCTCGAGCGCCGCCATCAGGCGCTCCTCGAGCTCGTCGTCGCCGATCTGCTGCACGACCTCGGCGAGGAAGCCGCGGACGACGAGACGACGCGCCTCGTCCTCCGGGATGCCCCGGGCCTGCAGGTAGAACAGCTGCTCGTCGTCGAACCGGCCGGTCGCCGACGCGTGGCCGGCGCCCGCGATGTCGCCCGTCTCGATCTCGAGGTTCGGGACCGAGTCGGCGCGGGTGCCGTCCGTGAGGACGAGGTTGCGGTTCTGCTCGTAGCTGTCGGTGCCGGTCGCCGTGTTGCCGATGAGCACGTCGCCGATCCAGACGCTGCGCGCACCCTCGCCCTGCAGGGCGCCCTTGTAGGTCACGCGCGACCGGGTGTGCGGCGCGTCGTGGTGCACGAAGACCTGCTGCTCGAGGTGCTGGCCGGCGTCGGAGAAGTACAGGCCGAGCGCCTCGATGTCGGCGCCCTGCTCGGCGAGGTGCGTCGACGGGTTCACCCGAACGACCTTGCCGCCGAGGGAGACGACGATGTGCTTGAGCTTGGCGTCGCGGCCGATGCGCGCGAAGTGGCTCGCGAGGTGGACCGACTCGTCGGTCCACTCCTGGAGGGAGACGACCGTGAGGTTCGCTCCCTCGCCGACCACGACCTCGACGTTCTCGGTGAGGCGGGCGTCGCCGACGCCGCGGAGCACGACGAGCGCCCGGCTGAACGGCGCGGCCTCGATGACGGTGTGGGCGGCGCGCGGCGTCGTGCCGAGACCCGAGCGGGTCACGGTGACCGTCTTCGCCTTTTCGCCGGTGACCTCGACCAGCGCGGCCTCGCCGAACGCCGACCAGGCGTTCGCCGACGCGCGCTCCTCGGGCGTGCCGGCGCGGCCGACGCGGGCGTCGTCGCGCGGGATCCAGGAGAGCGAGACGCCCGCGGCATCCGTCGTCTCGACGTCGATCCGCGAGCCGTCGAGCTCACCGGAGGTGAGGTCGGCGAACGCGGCGACCGGCGAGTACTTCCACTCGTGCTCGCGGCCCGTGATGGGCGCGAAGTCGGCGACGTCGGTCGAGCGGAAGCGCTCGGAACGGGTCTGGACGGGCACGATCGGGCCGTCGGAGTGCGCACGGATGCCGTGCTGCTCGGGGGTGGGCAGGGCGGTGCTCTGCATCGCGGTGCTCATCGGTTAGCCGACCGATCCTTCCATGCCCATCTCGATGAGCTTGTTGAGTTCCATCGCGTACTCCATGGGCAGCTCGCGCGCGATCGGCTCGATGAAGCCGCGCACGATCATGGCCATCGCCTCGTCCTCCGGCATGCCGCGCGACATGAGGTAGAACAGCTGCTCCTCGCTGACCTTCGAGACCGTGGCCTCGTGGCCGAGCTGCACGTCGTCGACGCGGATGTCGATCGCCGGGTAGGTGTCGGAGCGCGAGATGGTGTCGACGAGCAGAGCGTCGCAGCGCACCGTGTTCGCGGAGTGGTGCGCGTTGGCGTCCACCCGCACCTCGCCGCGGTAGCCCGCGCGGCCGCCGCCGCGCGCGATCGACTTCGAGACGATCGACGACTGCGTGTACGGCGCCATGTGGATCATCTTCGCGCCGGCGTCCTGGTGCTGGCCGGGGCCCGCGAACGCGACCGAGAGGGTCTCGCCCTTGGCGTGCTCGCCCATGAGGAAGATCGACGGGTACTTCATCGTCACCTTCGAGCCGATGTTGCCGTCGACCCATTCCATGGTGGCGCCCTCGTGCGCGACGGCGCGCTTGGTCACGAGGTTGTAGACGTTGTTCGACCAGTTCTGGATCGTCGTGTAGCGAACGCGCGCGTTCTTCTTCACGATGATCTCGACGACGGCGGAGTGCAGCGAGTCCGACTTGTAGATCGGGGCCGTGCAGCCCTCGATGTAGTGGACGTAGCTGTCCTCGTCGGCGATGATCAGGGTCCGCTCGAACTGGCCCATGTTCTCGGTGTTGATCCGGAAGTAGGCCTGCAGCGGGATCTCGACGTGCACGCCCTTCGGGACGTAGACGAACGACCCGCCCGACCAGACGGCGGTGTTCAGCGCGGCGAACTTGTTGTCGCCCGCCGGGATGACCGTGCCGAAGTACTCCTCGAAGAACTCGGGGTGCTCCTTGAGCGCCGTGTCGGTGTCGAGGAAGATGACGCCCTGCTCCTCGAGGTCCTCGCGGATCTGGTGGTAGACGACCTCGGACTCGTACTGGGCGGCGACGCCCGCGACGAGGCGCTGGCGCTCGGCCTCGGGGATGCCGAGGCGCTCGTAGGTGTTGCGGATGTCCTCGGGCAGGTCCTCCCAGGTCTGGGCCTGCTTCTCGGTGGAACGGACGAAGTACTTGATGTTGTCGAAGTCGATGTCCGACAGGTCTGCGCCCCAGGACGGCATCGGCTTGCGGTCGAAGAGCTGGAGGCCGCGCATGCGGCGCTGCAGCATCCACTCCGGCTCGTCCTTCAACCGCGAGATGTCGGCAACCACCTCGGGCGACAGGCCGCGACGAGCGGATGCCCCGGCCACGTCGGAGTCGGACCAGCCGAACTCGTACGTGCCGAGCCCCTCCAACTCGGGGCGGTCGATGAGTACGTCCGTCATGCTCTCCCTCTTCTCCTCCCGCGCACCGGATATGAGTCCGGCCCACCCCCGCCGACCGGTCGAGGTGCCGATGCCGTCGTGGGGTGATGTGCGGGTGGCTTCGTCGCGTACCTACAATGGCTTCGGGCCCGCGCACGCCCTCGCGCGTCTGGCGGTCCCTGCCAACCAATCAAGTCTATAGGGTCGAAGGTCCCGGAGGTCCGACTCCCAGCGCCCTCCCACCGCGACCCGGATCAGGAACGACGAGCGTGAACCGCTTCACCGCGTGGCTCCCCGACCGCATCGACCGCCGAGTGCGCGTGGCCGCGTGGCTGTCGTTCCTCGCCCAGACGATCATCATCGCCACGGGCGGCGCGGTGCGACTCACGGGGTCCGGGCTCGGCTGCCCGACCTGGCCTCTCTGCACCGAGGACTCCCTCGTCACGACGCCCGAGATGGGCATCCACGGCGTCATCGAGTTCGGCAACCGGCTCATGACCGGGGTCGTCGGCATCGTCGCCCTGCTCGTGATCCTCTCGATCTGGCGCATCCGCCGCGAGCGTCGCGACCTCTGGTGGCTCGCCGTCGCGGTCGTCCTCGGCATCGTCGCGCAGGCGGTCGTGGGCGGCATCACCGTCTGGACCGGCCTCAACCCGTTCATCGTGGGCTTCCACTACGTGGCGTCGCTGCTGCTGGTGTGCGTCACCGCGGCCTACCTCGTGCGCCTCCGGACCGCACCGGGTCCGCGCGTGCTCGCGGTGCCGGCGTGGTACGCCCGTCTCGCGCACGCGACCGCCGCGGTCCTCGCGCTGACCATCGTCTTCGGCGTACTGACGACCGCATCCGGGCCGCACTCCGGCGACGCCGACGCCGGCCGCACCGGGTACGACGCCGAGCTCCTCGAGCACGTGCACGCGTGGCCCGGCTACGCGCTGCTCGCCCTCACGGTGGCCCTGGTCGTCGCCGCGCGCCGGCTCCGCCTGCCCGCGCTGGGCTGGGGGCTCGCGCTCCTCGGGATCGAGCTCGTGCAGATCGCCGTGGGCCTGTACCAGGCGCGCAACGGCCTGCCGCCGCTGCTCGTCGGGATCCACATGGTGCTCGCGGCGCTCACGGCCGCGACGATGACGGTGTTCCTGCTGCGCCTCAAGCGACCCGCGACGACGGATGGCGCCGGGGCGGACGCGTCGCTCGCGGCATCCGCTCGCTGACGCCCCGCACGGCTCGGCGGGCACGCCGCCGGCCCACCGCGGACTCGGAGATCCGCACCTCCTCGGTGCGGTGGGGGAATTCCGCTCCGAGACCGTGGCGGTTCCCGATCGTCAGCGCAGGTGCAACCCCTGGGCGATCGCCCGCGTGATGACGTCCTGCACCGAGGGCCACTCGTCGACGACCTGGCGATAGCCGACGCGGACCACGTGGTATCCGCGGACCATCAGCGCGGCGTCGTGGGCGTTGTCCTCGACGCGCTGCCCGCCGACGTGGTGGCCGCCGTCGATCTGCAGGACCAGCCGGTCCGCGATCAGGAAGTCGACCCGGTGCCCCTCGATCCACGCCTGCGCGAGTATCCGGACGCGGAGCCAGCCCAGCCGCGTGCGGACGAGCGTCTCCAGCCCCGAGTCCGAGAACGGCAGGGCGGATTCGAGCAGACGTCGTGCCTGCGGACCGAGCGGCAGGCGCGCGAGCACCTCACGGGAGACGACCCGCTTGTGCAGTGCCGACTCCCAGACCGCGAGTGCCCGCTCGAAGGGCTGGCACCCTGCGACGAGCGCGAGCGCGTTCTCGATCGGGTCGACGAGCGCGTCGGGATGCCTCGGCACGAGCGGCTTCGACCAGTGCACGGTCGCGTCGATCGACGGCACCGCCCCGTGCGGCTCGGCGGCGACATGCAGGCCGGGGTCCGCGAGCACCCAGAGCCCGAGCTGCCGGACGCGAGTGACGCAGGTGAGGACGACACCGGCGCGCCGCCGCGACGAGGAGAGCGTCGGCCTCCGGCACGGCCACCCAGTTGCGTCGCACGCGGACCAGGCGCCCCTCGTCGACGGCTCGTCGCAGGTGATGGCGGCTGTGGCCGGCCGCCTGCAGGCTCGTCAGCTTCGCGACGCCGCCGCCGCGTCGTACGGTGTGCTCCGGATCCGACATCGCTCGAGTGTGCGCGCGCCGAGCCGGGCCTCGCGTCCGGAGCATCCGCTTCGGCTCGGCCTTCTCGCTCGCCCCTGCTGGGGAGGAGCACTCGGCACGCCACGTCCTCGGAGATCACCGCGGATTCGGAGCGGCAACCGCACCGGATCCGATCGGAGGGAGATCTCCGACGCAGTGTCAGAAGGGCAGGAGCGGGTCGATCCCCACCGCGAGGAACAGCAGCGACAGGTACACGATGGAGCCGTGGAACACCCGCATCGGCGAGACCTCCTCGCCGCGGACGGCGAGGCCGTACAGGCGGTGGGTCTCGTAGATGAACCACCCTCCGGTGACCAGCGCGACCGAGGTGTAGAGCAGGCCCATGCCCGCGACGGGCACGAGGAGCAGGGATGCCGCGACCGTGGCCCAGGCGTAGAGCACGACCTGCAGGCCGACCTGCACCCGCCCGCGGACCACGGCGAGCATCGGCACGCCGGCGGCCGCGTAGTCGTCCTTGTACTTCATCGACAGCGGCCAGTAGTGCGGCGGGGTCCACAGGAAGATGATCAGGAAGAGGATGAAGGGCGCCCAGTCGAGGCTGCCGGTGACGGCCGCCCACCCGATCAGCACGGGCATGCAGCCAGCGACGCCGCCCCAGACGATGTTCTGGGCGGTACGGCGCTTCAGGATGAGGCTGTAGAAGACGACGTACAGCAGGATCGCGCCGAGCGAGAGCGCCGCCGCGAGCCAGTTGGTGAAGGCCCAGAGCCACACGATGGATGCCGCGCCGAGCGCGTAGGCGAAGACGAGCGCCTCGCGATCGGTGAGCTCGCCCGTCACGAGCGGACGCCCCTTGGTGCGACGCATGACGCGGTCGATGTCGCGGTCGATGTAGCAGTTGAACGCGCCCGCGGACCCGGCGCTCATCGCGCCGCCGACGAGCGTCGCGATGACGAGCCAGAGGTCGGGCAGGCCGTCGGCCGCGAGGATCATGGTCGGCGCGGTGACCACGAGGAGCAGCTCGATGACCCTCGGCTTCGTGAGGGCGACGTACGCGGCGACCTTGCGTCGCAGGCTCGTCGTCGTCCGTCGAGCGTCGGGAATGGTCGGTGCGGCCTGCATGAACTTCCTCTTCCGGGCGCGCGCGGACTGGGCGGAGGCGCGCGCATTCCGTTCGATTCTAGGCCATGGGCGCGGCCGACGAGGGCGTGCCGGCCCGCGCCGTCGCGGGGCCCGTCAAGCCCCGTCACAGAGGATCGGCGAGTCAATATACTGAGGTCAGCGCGCCCGGCGTGCGGATTCGACGTGCATCTCCACCTCGCGCATGACCGGATCGGTCACCGGGCTCCACCGCGCCGTCGCGTTTCCCGGCGGGTCCGGGGGCCGATTGGAGAGGCTCCCCGCTCCGTCACGACCGGAAGGAACCCAACCCGTGGCAGCTCTGCACTGGGACCCCATCGACGACCGCGCGGTCGACACGGCGCGCGTGCTCGCCGCCGATGCCGTCGAGAAGGTCGGCAACGGCCACCCCGGCACGGCCATGAGCCTCGCACCCGTCGCCTACCTGCTGTACCAGAAGGTCATGCGCCGAGACCCCGCCGATCACGGCTGGCTCGGTCGCGACCGCTTCATCCTCTCGGCGGGCCACAGCTCGCTGACGCAGTACGTCCAGCTCTACCTGGCGGGCGACGGCCTCGAACTCGACGACCTCGAGTCGCTGCGCACCTGGGGCTCGAAGACGCCCGGGCACCCCGAGTACGGCCACACCGACGGCGTCGAGATCACGACCGGCCCGCTCGGCCAGGGCCTCGCCTCAGCGGTCGGCTTCGCGTACGCGGCCCGCTTCGAACGCGGCCTGTTCGACCCGGACGCCGAGGCCGGGCGGAGCCCCTTCGACCACCACGTGTTCGTCATCGCGAGCGACGGCGACCTCGAGGAGGGCGTGACGAGCGAGGCCTCCTCGCTCGCCGGACACCAGCAGCTCGGCAACCTCGTCGTCATCTACGACTCGAACCAGATCTCGATCGAGGACGACACCGACATCGCCTTCACCGAGGACGTCGCGAAGCGCTACGAGGCCTACGGATGGCACGTGCAGACCGTCGACTGGAAGAAGACCGGCGAGTACGTCGAGGACGTCGCCGAGCTGAACGACGCGATCGAGGCCGCGAAGGCCGAGACCGGCAAGCCGTCGATCGTCATCCTCAAGACGATCATCGGATGGCCGGCACCGAACAAGCAGGACACCGGCAAGATCCACGGCTCGGCGCTCGGCGCCGACGAGCTCGCCGCGACCAAGGAGGTGCTCGGCTTCGACCCGAAGCAGCACTTCGCCGTCGCCGACGAGGTCATCGAGCGTACGCGCGGCAACGCGCGCGACCGCGCCGCCGAGGCGAAGGGCGCGTGGCAGGAGGCGTTCGACGCCTGGGCCGCGGCGAACCCCGACCGGAAGGCGCTGCTGGACCGCCTCGAGGCGGGCGAGCTGCCCGACGGCCTCGAGGATGCCCTGCCCGTGTTCGAGGCCGGTACTGACGTGTCGACTCGTGCCGCGTCCGGCAAGGTGATCAACGCGCTCGCCGCTCGCCTCCCCGAGCTGTGGGGCGGTTCCGCCGACCTCGCGGAATCGAACCTCACGACGATCAACGGCGCCCCGTCGTTCATCCCCGTCGAGCACTCGACCGAGGAGTTCTCCGGGAACCCGTACGGACGCGTGCTGCACTTCGGCATCCGCGAGCACGCCATGGCCTCGATCCTGAACGGCATCGTGCTGCACGGGCCGACGCGGGCGTTCGGCGGCACGTTCCTCATCTTCAGCGACTACATGCGCCCCGCGGTCCGCCTCGCGGCGCTCATGCAGATCCCGTCGATCTTCGTCTGGACGCACGACTCGGTGGCGCTCGGGGAGGACGGCCCGACCCACCAGCCGATCGAGCAGCTGAGCTCGCTCCGCGCCATCCCGCACCTCGCAGTGGTGCGACCGGCCGACGCGAACGAGACCGCGCACGCGTGGCTCGAGATCCTGCGACGCCGCGGCGGGCCGGCCGGCCTCGCGCTCACGCGGCAGAACGTCCCGGTCTTCGAGCGCGGCGACGGCGCGGCATCCGGCGACACCCTCGCATCCGCGGCCGGGGTCGCGAAGGGCGCGTACGTCCTCGCCGAGGCGGCCTCGGGTGAGCCCGACGTGATCCTCATCGCGACCGGCTCCGAGGTGCAGGTCGCGCTGGCCGCCCGCGAGCAGCTCGCCGCCGACGGGGTCCAGGCGCGCGTCGTGTCGGTGCCGAGCGTCGAGTGGTTCGAGGAGCAGGACGCCGCGTACCGCGAGTCGGTCCTGCCGTCCTCAGTCACCGCGCGGGTCTCCGTCGAGGCCGGACTCGCGCTCAGCTGGTACCGCTACCTCGGATCGCGCGGACGTGCCGTGTCGATCGAGCACTTCGGCGCATCCGCCGACTACAAGACCCTGTTCCGCGAGTTCGGGATGACGGCCGAGGCCGTGGTCGCCGCCGCGAAGGAATCGCTCGCGTCCGCGTGACCGGGCAGAAGGAGACCATCATGAGCACCTCTCCCACCGCCGCGCTCTCCGAGGCCGGCGTCAGCATCTGGCTCGACGACCTGTCGCGCGAGCGCATCGCCTCCGGCGGCCTCCAGCGGCTCATCGCCGAGCGCGACGTCGTCGGCGTGACGACCAACCCGACGATCTTCGCCGCGGCGCTCGCCAAGGGCGACTCGTACCGCGACCAGCTGCGCGCCCTCGCGGCCGACGGCGCCGACGTCGACCGCGCGGTCTTCGAGACCACCACCGAGGACGTGCGCGACGCCGCCGACGTCTTCCGCCCGATCTACGACCGGACCGACGGCTACGACGGCCGGGTCTCGATCGAGGTCTCCCCCGACCTGGCGAATGACACCGAGGCGACCATCGCCGAGGCCCACCGTCTCTGGGAGAAGGTCGACCGCCCGAACGTCATGATCAAGATCCCCGCCACGCGCGCCGGCCTCCCGGCGATCACCGCGGTGATCGGAGCGGGCATCAGCGTCAACGTCACGCTGATCTTCAGCCTCGACCGGTATCGCGAGGTCATCGAGGCGTACCTCGCCGGCCTCGAGCGGGCGAAGGCGGATGGGATCGACCTCTCGACGATCCACTCGGTCGCCTCGTTCTTCGTCTCGCGGGTCGACACCGAGATCGACAAGCGGCTCGAGGCCATCGGCACTCCCGAGGCGCTCGCGCTCAAGAGCCGCGCCGGAGTCGCGAACGCCCGCCTCGCGTACGAGCTGTACCAGCAGCAGTTCGCCACCGAGCGCGCGACCGCGCTGCTGGACTCCGGCGCACACCGGCAGCGTCCCCTGTGGGCCTCCACCGGCGTGAAGGACCCCTCGCTGCCCGACACGCTCTACGTCACCGAGCTCGTCGCCGGGGGCGTCGTGAACACCATGCCGGAGAAGACGCTCGAGGCGACGTTCGACCACGGCGTCGTCGAGGGCGACACCGTCACCGGCGCGTACGCCGAAGCCGGGCGCGTACTCGACGCCCTCGCGGGCGTCGGCGTCGACTACGACGAGGTCACCGAGCTGCTCGAGCGCGAGGGCGTCGAGAAGTTCATCGTGTCGTGGCACGAACTGCTCGACACGGTCCGCACCTCGCTGGAGGCCGCGCGATGAGCTTCCGCATCTCCGTCAGCGGCGCCGCCGCCGACGCCGTCCGCCGGGTCGTTCCGCAGCTGGTCGCCGACCGCGTCGCCTCCCGCATCACCGCGCTGGACGCCACGCTCTGGGGCCCCGAGGCCGAGGCGGAGTCGTCGAAGCGCCTGGGCTGGACCGAGGCGGTCGCGATCTCGCGTCCGCTGCTTCCCGACATCGCGGCCCTGCGCGACGAGCTGCACGCCGCGGGCGTGGAGCACATCGTGCTCGCCGGTATGGGGGGCTCCTCGCTCGCGCCCGAGGTGATCACGCGGACGGCCGGCGCCGAGCTCACGGTGCTCGACTCCACCGAGCCCGGCCAGGTGCGCGCCGCCCTCGGCGACCGCATCGGCCGTTCCGCCCTCGTGGTGTCGTCCAAGTCGGGTTCGACCGTCGAGACCGACTCGCAGCGCCGCGCGTACGAGCAGGCGTTCCGCGACGCCGGCGTCGACCCCGCCTCCCGCATCGTCGTCGTCACCGACCCGGGCTCACCGCTCGACGAGTCCGCGCGTGCCGCCGGCTACCGCGTCTTCAACGCGGACCCGAACGTGGGCGGACGCTACTCCGCGCTCACCGCCTTCGGCCTCGTGCCCTCCGGCCTGGCCGGCGTCGACCTCGACGAGCTCCTCGCCGAGGCGGAGGCGATCGAGCTCGCCGTCGCGGTCGACACGGAGGAGAACCCGGGCCTCGTGCTCGGTGCCGCGATCGCCGCCGCCGAACCGCGACGCGACAAGCTCGCGATCGTCGCGGACGGCACCCACATCGTCGGGTTCGCCGATTGGGCCGAGCAGCTCATCGCCGAGTCCACCGGCAAGGAGGGCACCGGCATCCTGCCCGTCGTGCTCGCACCGGACGCCCCCGAGCTCGACGACCCGATGTCCGACCTCCAGGTCGTGCGCCTCGTCGACGACGCCGGGACCGACCTCCTCGTCGACGACACCGACGGCGAGATCCGCGTCTCGGGCACCCTCGGCGCGCAGCTGCTGGTCTGGGAGTACGCCACGGCGGTCGCCGGTCGGATCCTCGGCATCAACCCGTTCGACCAGCCCGACGTCGAGTCGGCGAAGGTCGCGGCGCGCGGCCTGCTCGACGCGCGCCCCGAACCGGCGCCGGCGGCGTTCGTCGCCGACGGCATCGAGGTGCGCGGCACGCCCGAGGTCATCGGCGCGGCAAGCGACCTCGCGTCGGCCGTCGAGGTGCTGCTCGAGGAACTCCCCGAGGACGGCTACCTCTCGGTGCAGGCCTACGTCGACCGGGTCGCGCACCCCGAGGTCGCCGAGCTCCGGGATGCCCTCGCCGCGCGCAGCGGTCGCCCGGTCACCTTCGGATGGGGGCCGCGGTTCCTGCACTCGACCGGCCAGTACCACAAGGGCGGCCCCGCGCACGGCGTGTTCCTGCAGCTCGTCCAGCGCCCCGTCGAGGACCTCGCCATCCCGGATCGCCCGTTCACGTTCGGCGAGCTGATCGCCGCACAGGCCTCGGGCGACGCCTCGGTCCTCGCGGAGCACGGTCGGCCGGTCCTCACGCTGACGCTGTCGGATCCGAGCCGCGACGTCGCAGCGCTCCGCGCCGCGATCGGCTGACGGAGGCCCCTCCATGCAGCCGGCCCAGATCACGGCGACGCACAATCCGCTGCGATCGCCGAAGGACTACCGCCTGAACCGGATCGCCGGACCGTCGAGCCTCATCATCTTCGGCGTCACGGGCGACCTCTCTCGCAAGAAGCTCATGCCCGCGGTGTACGACCTCGCCAACCGGGGGCTGCTGCCCCCCGGCTTCGCACTGGTCGGGTTCGCACGCCGCGACTGGGAGGACCAGGACTTCGAGCAGGTCGTGCACGACTCGGTGAAGCAGTACGCGCGCACCGAGTTCCGGGAGGACGTGTGGCAGCAGCTCGCCCGCGGCATCCGCTTCGTGCCGGGCGCGTTCGACGACGACGAAGCGTTCGAACGGCTGCGGGAGACGGTCGAGGAACTCGACCGCGAACGCGGCACCATGGGCAACCACGCGTTCTACCTGTCGATCCCGCCGAAGTCGTTCCCCGTCGTCACGGAGCAGCTCAAGCGGTCCGGCCTCACCGTCCAGCGCGACGGCCAGTGGCGCCGCGTGGTCATCGAGAAGCCGTTCGGGTCCGACCTGAAGTCGGCCATCGAGCTCAACGAGGTCGTGGCGTCGGTCTTCCCGCCCGACTCGGTGTTCCGCATCGACCACTACCTCGGCAAGGAGACCGTCCAGAACATCCTCGCCCTCAGGTTCGCCAACCAGCTGTACGAGCCCATCTGGAACGCGAACTTCGTCGACCACGTGCAGATCACGATGGCCGAGGACATCGGCGTCGGCGGCCGGGCCGGCTACTACGACGGCATCGGCGCGGCGCGTGACGTGATCCAGAACCACCTCCTCCAGTTGCTGGCGCTCACCGCGATGGAGGAGCCCATCTCGTTCGACGCCGCCGACCTGCGGTCGGAGAAGGAGAAGATCCTGCGCGCGGTGCGGCTTCCCACGGACCTCGCCACGGCGACCGCGCGGGGGCAGTACTCCGGCGGATGGCAGGGCGGCCAGAAGGTCGTGGGCTTCCTCGACGAGGACGGCATGAATCCGGACTCCAAGACGGAGACGTACGCGGCCATGAAGCTGCTGATCGGCACCCGCAGGTGGGCCGGCGTGCCGTTCTACCTCCGTGCCGGCAAGCGACTCGGGCGCCGGGTGACCGAGATCGCGGTCGTGTTCAAGCGGGCACCGCAGCAGGTCTTCGCCGACAGCCAGACCTCCCAGCTCGGGCAGAACGCCCTGGTCATCCGCGTGCAGCCCGATGAGGGCGTGACCATCCGCTTCGGCTCGAAGGTGCCGGGCGCGGGCATGCAGGTGCGCGACGTGACGATGGACTTCGGCTACGGCCACGCCTTCACCGAGGCCAGCCCGGAGGCCTACGAGCGACTCATCCTCGACGTGCTGCTGGGCGATCCGCCGCTCTTCCCCCGTCAGGAGGAAGTCGAACTGTCCTGGAAGATCCTCGACCCGATCGAGGAGTTCTGGGCCACGCAGGGACAGCCGGAGCAGTACCGGCCCGGCTCGTGGGGTCCGTCCTCGGCCGACGACCTCCTCGCCCGCGACGGACGCACGTGGAGGCGCCCATGATCATCGAACTCCCCGAGACCACGACCAGCCAGGTCTCGAAGACGCTGGTGAAGATCCGGGAAGAGGGCGGCGTCGTCGCGCTCGGCCGCGTGCTCACCCTCGTGATCGCCACCAGCCAGGACGGCGAGGAGGAGGCCATCGAGGCGGCGAACGACGCCTCGCGCGAGCATCCGATGCGCGTCATCGTGGTGTCGGCCGCGCCGGACGCGGCGGACCGGGCGACCGAGAGCCGCCTCGACGCCGAGATCCGCGTCGGCGGCGACGCCGGCGCGAGCGAGGTCATCATCCTCCGCGCCCGAGGCGACGCGGCCGACGACGAGGAGAGCCTGGTGATGGGGCTGCTCCTGCCGGACGCCCCCGTCGTCACCTGGTGGCCCGGCGACGCGCCCGACGTGCCCGGCGACGCCCCGCTCGGTCGCATCGCGCAGCGGCGCATCACGGACGCCTCGGCGCAGCCCGACCCGCAGGCCGCGCTCCACGCGCTCGCCGAGAACTACCGGCCGGGCGACGCGGACTTCGCGTGGACGCGGCTCACCCTCTGGCGCGCGCAGCTGGCGGCCGTGCTCGACCAGCCGCCGTACGAGTCGGTCACCGCCGTGCGCGTGTCCGGCTCGATCGACTCCCCGTCGACCACGCTCCTGGCTGCGTGGCTGTCGATGCAACTCGGTGCGACCACCGACTGCTCGTTGATGGGCCTCGAGCACGGCTCCCACGGGATCCGCGGTGTGCACCTCGTCCGCGCGAGCGGCACGGTCGAACTGGTCCGCGACCAGCCGGGCGTGGCGACGCTGCGGCAGCCCGGGCAGCCGGTGCACGATGTCGCGCTCCCCCGGCGCAGCCTCCGCGACTGCCTGGCCGACGAGCTGCGCCGCCTCGACCCGGATGAGTTGTACGGTGAGGTGATCACGAGCGGCCTGTCGCTCATCGCCACGGGCCGGGACACCGACGACGAAGGAGTCACCGCATGACGAACGAGCGCCGCGTGCTCGTCCACCCCGACAAGGACACCCTCTCAGGGGCGGTCGCCGCCCGGTTCATCACCAAGGTGCTGGACCTGCTCGACGACCAGGACGTCGTGCATGTCGTCCTGACGGGCGGGAGCATGGGCGCCGCCGTCCTCGAGGCGGTGCGTCAGTCCCCGGCGCACAAGTCGATCGACTGGAGCCGCGTGCACTTCTGGTGGGGCGATGAGCGCTGGGTGCCGGAGGGGCACCCGGACCGCAACGACCGGCAGTCCCGCGACGCGCTGCTCGACTCGCTCGACCTTCCGTCCGACAACGTGCACCCGTTCCCCGCCTCCGACGCGGGTCTCACCCTCGACGACGCCGCCGAGGCGTATGCGGCGGAGCTCGCCCGGTTCTCGGCGAACGGCTACCCGCACCCCGTGTTCGACATCGTGTTCCTCGGCGTCGGTCCGGACGGGCACATCGCCTCGCTGTTCCCCCACCGTTCCGGCATCCAGGTGGTCGACCGCCCGGTGATCGCCGTCCGGGAGTCGCCGAAGCCGCCGCCCGAGCGGCTCAGCCTCACGCGCCCGGTGATCAACGCCTCGCAGCGGGTCTGGCTGGTGCTCGCGGGCGCCGACAAGGCCTCCGCGCTCGGACTGGCCCTCGCCGGTGCGAGTCGCGACGAGGTGCCCGTCGCGGGCATCAAGGGCCGGCGGCGCACGGTGTTCTTCATCGACCGGGACGCTGCGGCCGAGGTGCCCGACGCCCTCATCGCCCGGGAGTACTAGCGGGACCCGGAGCACACGACGAAGGCCACCCCCGAGGGGGTGGCCTTCGTCGTGTGCGGGGCGCCGCGGCGCGGCGCCGCGTCAGTCCTTCGCCTGCGTGCCGCGGCGCTCGCGGAGCTGCTGCAGGGCCTCCTCGAGGAGCGCCTCCGCCTCCTCCTCGGAGCGCCGTTCCTTCACGTACGCGAGGTGCGTCTTGTACGGCTCGAGCTTGGACACCGCGGGCGGGTTGTCCTTGTCGCGGCCCGCAGGAAGGCCGGTGGACGGGCTGTCGATGACGTCGGGGATCTCCTCCTCGGGCAGGTTGGCCGCGAAGTACCGGACCGTCTCGTTGCCCTGCGCATCCCAGTAGCTGACCGCGACGCGGTCGGCGTGGAAGCCGCGGTCCTGCTCGCCCATCGGGCCCGAGCCCACGCGCGAACCCCGGATGGCGCTGTTGCCTGATGCCACGGTGACCTCCGTCAGATTCCGGCGTCGAACTTCGTGATGAGGCCGAGCACCACGATGCACGTGACCCACACGAGTCCGAGGACGATCGTGATGCGGTTCAGGTTGCGCTCCGCGACCCCGGACGCACCGAGGTTCGAGGTGACGCCGCCGCCGAACATGTCGGACAGCCCGCCGCCGCGGCCCTTGTGCAGCAGGATCAGGAGCGTGAGCAGGATGCTCGTGAGGCCGAGCAGCACCTGCAGGACGACCTGGAGAATCTCCACGGTGAAACCTTTCCGGGGCATGACCAAGTGTCGAATGCCGCCAGTCGAGTATAGCCGCCCGCATCGCCTGCCCTACGCGGCGCGGCGGGCAGGGCGATGCGGACGGCTCGGATGCCGGAGGCTCAGGCGCCCACGTGCTTCTTGAACCGGACGATGCTGGAGAACTCGTCGAGGTCGAGGCTCGCGCCTCCGACGAGCGCCCCGTCGACGTCGGCCTGCCGGAGGAACGACGCGATGTTGGCGGCCTTCACCGAGCCCCCGTAGAGGATCCGGGTCGACGCGGCGAGCTCGTCGCCGGCGAGCTCGGCGAGCACGCTGCGCAGTGCGGCGGCCACCTGCTGTGCCTGGTCGGGCGTGGCCGCCGTGCCGGATCCGATGGCCCAGACGGGCTCGTAGGCGACCACGAGGCCCTTGCCGGCGTCGACGCCGTCGAGCGCGGCGCGGAGCTGCGACACCGGCACGGCGCTCGCGCCGTGCTGTTCGAGGTCCTCGGCCGTCTCGCCGACGCACAGCACCGGGACGAGGCCGTGGCGATGCGCTGCCTTCACCTTGGCGTTCACCTCCGCGTCGGTCTCGCCGTGCAGCGTGCGCCGCTCGGAGTGGCCGATGATGACGTACCGGCAGTCGAGCTTCGACAGGAATGCGCCGGACACCTCGCCGGTGTACGCGCCTGAGTCGTGCTGCGACAGGTCCTGCGCGCCGTAGGCGATCGGCAGGTCGTCGGCGGTGACGAGGGTCTGCACCGAGCGGATGTCGGTGAAGGGCGGGAACACCGCGACCTCGGCGTCGGCGACGTCGTGCTTCGCGTCGGCCAGAGACCACGCCAGCTTCTGCACGAAGGCGATCGCCTGCAGGTGGTCGAGGTTCATCTTCCAGTTGCCCGCGATGAACGGGGTGCGGTTCACTGCCATCCGAGGACCTCCAGTCCGGGGAGCTTCTTGCCTTCGAGGAACTCGAGGCTCGCGCCTCCGCCCGTCGAGATGTGTCCGAATGCGTCGTCGTCGAATCCGAGCTGGCGCACGGCCGCAGCGGAGTCGCCGCCGCCGACGACGCTGAGGCCGTCGACCTCGGTGAGCGCGGAGGCGACGGTCCGCGTGCCCTCGGCGAACGGGGCGAGCTCGAAGACGCCCATCGGCCCGTTCCAGAAGACCGTCTTCGCGCCGCGGATCCGCTCGGCGAAGGCCGCGGCGGTCACCGGCCCGATGTCGAGGCCGAGCCCGGAGTCGCCGAAGGGCGTCTCCTCGATCGCGTCGGCCGACGCGACCTCGTGCTCGGCCTCCGCCGAGAACGACGCCGCCACGACGACGTCGGTCGGCAGCACGATGTCGACGCCGCGGTCGGCGGCATCCGCGAGGTAGCGCGTGACCGTGTCGATCTGGTCGGCCTCGAGCAGGCTCGAGCCGACCTTGTGACCCTGCGCGGCCAGGAACGTGAAGAGCATGCCCCCGCCGATGAGCAGCGCGTCGACGCGCGGAAGCAGGTGCTCGATCACGCCGAGCTTGTCGGAGACCTTCGACCCGCCGAGCACGACCACGTAGGGGCGCTCGGGGTTCTCGGTGAGGCGGTCGAGCACGTCGAGCTCGGTCGCGATGAGCAGGCCCGCGGCGCTCGGCCGGAGCTGCTCGAGCTCGTAGACGCTCGCCTGCTTGCGGTGCACGACGCCGAAGCCGTCCGAGACGACCGAGTCGGCGAACTCGGCGAGCCGGCCGGCGAACGCCGTGCGCTCAGCCTCGTTCTTGCTGGTCTCGCCGGGATTGAACCTGAGGTTCTCGAGGACGAGGACTTCGCCGTCGCCCAGCGCGGCCACCTTCGCGGCAGCGTCCTCGCCGACGGTGTCCGACGCGAAGGCCACGGGGGCGTCGAGCAGCTCGCCGAGCCGCGTCGCCACGGGCGCGAGGCTGTACTTCGCGTCGGGAGCGCCGTCGGGGCGGCCCAGGTGCGAGACGACGATGACCTTCGCACCCTGTTCGACGAGCGCGGTGAGGGTCGGGACCGACGCGCGCACGCGGCCGTCATCCGTGATGACCCCGTCCTTCAAGGGGACGTTGAGGTCGCAGCGGACGACGACACGCGTGCCGGCCAGCGGACCCAGGGACTCGATGGTTCGGAGGGTCACTGCGTCGCGCCTCAGAGCTTCTCGGCCACGTACTCGGTGAGGTCGACGAGGCGGTTCGAGTAGCCCCACTCGTTGTCGTACCACGCCGAGAGCTTCACCTGGTCGCCGATCACGCGCGTCAGACCGGCGTCGAAGATCGACGAGTGCGGGTCGGTGACGATGTCGCTCGAGACGATCGGGTCCTCGGTGTACTTCAGGATGCCCTTCAGCGGACCCTCGGCGGCCTTCTTGTAGGCGGCCTTGACCTCGTCGACGGTGACCGGCCGCGAGGCGGTCACGGTGAGGTCGGTGATCGAACCGGTGGGGACGGGCACGCGCAGCGCGAAGCCGTCGAGCTTTCCGACGAGCTCGGGCAGCACCAGGCCGATGGCCTTCGCGGCACCGGTCGAGGTCGGCACGATGTTGATCGCGGCGGCACGGGCGCGGCGGAGGTCCTTGTGCGGGCCGTCCTGCAGGTTCTGGTCGGCGGTGTACGCGTGGACGGTGGTCATGAGACCCCGCTCGATGCCGAACTCGTCGTTGAAGACCTTCGCGAGCGGCGCGAGGCAGTTCGTCGTGCACGACGCGTTGGAGATGATGTGGTGCGTCGCGGGGTCGTACGAGTCCTCGTTGACGCCCATCACGAACGTGGCGTCCTCGTCGGTCGCCGGGGCGGAGATCAGGACCTTCTTGGCGCCGGCATCGAGGTGCTTGCGCGCGTCGGCCGCCTTGGTGAAGAACCCGGTCGACTCGATGACGATGTCGACCCCGAGGTCGCCCCAGGGCAGGTTCGCGGGGTCGCGCTCGGCGAACGCCCTGATCGGGGTGCCGTTGACGATGAGGTGCTCGTCGTCGTAGTCGACGGTCGCGTCGAGGCGGCCCGTGATCGAGTCGTACTTGAGCAGGTGGGCGAGCGTCTTGTTGTCGGTGAGGTCGTTCACCGCGACGATCTCGAGGTCGGCGCCCTGGGCCAGGGCGGCGCGGAAGTAGTTGCGGCCGATTCGGCCGAAGCCGTTGATGCCGATCTTTACGGACACGGGAGTCTCCCCTGTTGTGACGGGCGCGATCGCGCTTCGAGATGGATCTGACCGGACGGCGGTGTCCCCGGACGGCGCCCGGGGACACCATCCGCGTTATGACAGTAGCAGCAGCCCTGAGGTCTTCTCAGTCGCCGTGTGGAGGCGCTGCTGGACGTTCGCCCAGTCCACGATGTTCCAGAACGCCTTGACGTAATCGGCCCGGACGTTCTGGTAGTCGAGGTAGTACGCGTGCTCCCAGACGTCGAGCATCAGGAGCGGGACGATGCCGGCCGGGAGGTTGCCCTGCTGGTCGAAGAACTGCACGATGACCATGCGCTGCCCGATCGAGTCCCACGCGAGGACGGCCCAGCCGGAGCCCTGCACGCCCATCGCCGTCGCCGTGAAGTGCGCACGGAACTTGTCGAACGAGCCGAACTCGTCGTCGATGGCGGAGGCGAGGTCGCCGGTCGGCTTGTCGCCGCCGTCCGGCGACATGTTGGTCCAGAAGATCGAGTGGTTGACGTGGCCGCCGAGGTTGAACGCGAGGTCCTTCTCGAGCTTGTTGACGTTCGCGAGGTTGTCCGAGTCGCGCGCCTCGGCGAGCTGCTGCAGCGCGGTGTTCGCACCGGTCACGTAGGCCTGGTGGTGCTTGGAGTGGTGGAGCTCCATGATCCTGCCGCTGATCGACGGCTCGAGCGCGCCGTAGTCGTACGCGAGTTCGGGAAGGGTGTAGTCAGCCATTGCTTCTCCTTGTCAGCAGCCGGGGTGCACCGGACGTCTGCCCGGCGGACCGCGGCCTCCTCGATCCTATGCCCGCGCCGTGCGCGGATGTCGGGGGTTGACGGCCTCGACCGTCGACGCGGCGCACCCGGTCCGGGTCGGTCGACGCGGCGCGCCCGGCTCAGTCGACGTCGAGGTCGGCGGGCAGGCTCGCCTCGGTTCCCGGCACCCCGAGTTCGACGGCGCGCTTGTCGGCCATCGCGAGGAGGCGGCGGATGCGGCCGGCCACGGCATCCTTCGTCAATGGCGGGTCGGCGTGATGGCCGAGCTCGTCGAGGCTCGCGTCGCGGTGGGCCAGGCGCAGCGTCCCGGCGTAGCGGAGGTGCTCGGGGATGTCGTCGCCGAGGATCTCCATCGCACGCTCGACCCTGGCGCACGCGGCGACCGCCGCCTGCGCGGAGCGACGCAGGTTCGCGTCGTCGAAGTTCACCAGGCGATTCGCGGTCGCGCGCACCTCGCGGCGCTGGCGCAGCTCCTCCCAGTTCCGGACCGTGTCGGTCGCGCCCATGAGGGCGAGCATGCTGCTGATCGCCTCGCCGTCGCGGATGACGACGCGGTGCACGCCCCGGACCTCGCGCGCCTTGGCGGAGATGCCGAGGCGTCCGGCCGCACCCACGAGCGCCATGGCGGTCTCGCTCCCCGGGCAGGTCACCTCGAGTGCGGCCGATCGACCCGGGTCGGTGAGGCTGCCTCGGGCGAGGAACGCCCCCCGCCACACCGCCGCGACGTCGTCGCGCGACCCGGTGGTCAGCTTGTTGGGCAGTCCGCGGACGGGGCGTCGCCGGGCGTCAAGCAGCCCGGTCTGGCGGGCGAGGGTCTCGCCGCCGTCGAGCACGCGCACGAGGTACTGGTTGGTGCGCCGCAGGCCGGCGGCGTTGATCACCGAGACGTCGGGGCGGACGCCGTAGAGCTCGCCGAGGTCGCGGGTGACGCGCCTGGCGATGGCGGGCGAATCGAGTTCGGCCTCGATCGCGATCCGTCCGGAGATGATGTGGAGGCCTCCGGCGAATCGCAGCACCGACGCGAGTTCCGCGGCTCGCACCGCGGTCTTGGTCACCTCGGTCCTGGCCAGCTCCTCTTTCACCTCTGCGGTCAGGGCCACGTGGTCGTCCTCTCCTGGGTTCGTGGGGGCGCGGGGCGCCGGGTCATTCGCGTCCGAGGTCGCGGTGCTTGACGCTGACCGCGAGTCCGGGCAGCGCCCGGAGCCGGGCGGCGAGCTCACGCGCCATCGCGACCGAGCGGTGCTTGCCGCCCGTGCAGCCGATGGCGATCGTGGCGTGCCGCTTGTTCTCGCGCTGGTAGCCGGCGAGCACCGGCTCGAGTGCACGGACGTACGCGTCGAGGAAGTCCCGAGCGCCGTTCTGCTCGAGCACGTAGTCGCTCACGGCGGCGTCCTCGCCGGTGAGGTGCCGCAGTCGCTCGTCCCAGAACGGGTTGGGGAGGAACCGGGCGTCGGCGACGAGGTCGGCGTCGGCGGGCAGCCCGTACTTGAACCCGAAGCTCTGCACGGTCACCCGCAGTCCCGCGCGCCCCGCCTCGGCGAAGGTGTCGGTCACGACGTTGGCGAGCTGGTGGATGTTCAGTTCCGACGTGTCGACCAGGATGTCGCTGGACTCGCGGACCTCCGCCAGTCGGGCACGCTCGGCGGTGATGCCGTCGAGCAGCGTGCCGTCGGCCTGCAGGGGGTGCGGCCGACGCACCGACTCGAACCGGCGCACGAGCACGGCATCGTTGGCGTCGAGGAACATCACCCGCACGTTGGCGTGCGTGCGCAGCGCCTGCAGGATCTCGCGCAGTTCGGAGAAGAAGTCGCCGCCCCGGATGTCGACCACGGCGGCGATGCGCGGGAGCGACGTGCCGGCCCGCTCGGCGAGGTCGACGAGGGGCCGGAGCATCTGGGGCGGCAGGTTGTCGACCACGTACCAGCCGAGGTCCTCGAGCGCATCGGCGACGGTGGAACGTCCGGCACCGGACATCCCGGTGACGATGAGCATCTCCTGCCGTTCGCCGTCGGTCATGCGCGCCGCGCTCCCTTCCGTGCGTGATCCCCCCGGAGCATCCAGCCTAGTCGGCCGAATCGGGGGCGTCGCCCCGCAGCCGCGCCCGCACGCTCGCCGCGAGGGCCGGCCCGATGCCCGGCACCTGGGCGATCGCGGCCTCGTCGGCGGCGCGCAGTCGCGACACCGAGCCGAAGTACGTGAGCAGGGACTTCACGCGTGCCGGCCCGAGACCCGGGATCTCGGAGAGCACGGTCGAGATGTCCCGCTTCCGGCGCTGCCGTTGGTGGGTGATCGCGAAACGGTGCGCCTCGTCGCGGATGCGTTGGAAGAGGAAGAGCGCGTCGCTGTTCCGAGGGAGGATCACCGGGAAGTCCGAGTCGGGCGTCCAGATCTCCTCGAGCCGCTTCGCGATCCCGCAGAGGGCGATCCCCTCGACGCCCGATTCGCGGAGCGCGCGCTCCGCCGCCGCGACCTGCGGCTGGCCGCCGTCGACGACCAGCAGGTTCGGCCGGTAGGCGAACTTCTTGCGCCGGCCCGTCGCGGAGGCATCGGTCCGATCCTCGTCCGGGTCGCCGGCCCCTCCGTCGTCGGCTCGGTCGGCGAGGTAGGCCAGGCGGCGGGTCAGCACCTGGTGGATCGAGTCGGTGTCGTCGCTGGAATCGGGGATGGTGAACCGGCGGTACTCGTCCTTGCGCGGCAGCCCGTCCTCGAACACCACCATCGAGGCGACGATGTTGGTTCCGCTGAGGTGCGAGACGTCGAAGCACTCGATGCGCAGCGGCGCGTCATCCATGCCCAGCGCCTCCTGGATGTCCTCCAAGGCTCGCGAGCGCGCGGTGAAGTCGGCGCTGCGTCGGGTCTTGTAGAGAAGGAGGGACTGGCGGGCGTTCTGCGTCGCCGTCTGGAGCAGCGCGGCCTTGTCGCCGCGCTGCGCCGCGCGCAGACGCACCTTCCGACCGCCCCGCTCGCTCAGCCAGTCCGCCAGCGCGTCGGCGTCGTCGGGGAGCGCGGGCACGACGACCTCGGCCGGCGGACGGATGTCGTCGCCGTAGGCGTGCTGCACCACGGAATCGACGAGGTCGCCGAGCTCCATGTCGAGCTCGGTGTCGACCGTCCAGGAGCGCTGGCCGCGGATGCGACCGCCGCGCACGATGAACAGGTGCACCGCGGCGGCGAGCTCGTCGTGGTCGATCCCGAACACGTCGATGTCGACGTGGTCGCGCAGCACCACCGTGCTCTTCTCGAAGAACTGCTCGGCCGCCTGCAGCTGGTCGCGTCGGCGCGCCGCGGTCTCGTAGTCCTGGGCCGCCGCGGCTTCGCGCATCTGCTGGGTGAGGTCGGTGATGATGCGGCGGTCCTGGTTCTGCATGAACGACACGAAGCGCTCGACGTTGACGCGATGCTCCTCGATCGTGACGCGGCCCGAGCACGGTCCGAAGCAGCGGCCGATCTGGCCTGCGAAGCAGGGCTTGCCGGTCTGCATCGCCCGCTTGTAGTCGCTGTCCTTGCAGGTGCGGATCGGGAACAGCTTCAGCATCAGGTCGAGCGTCTCGTTGACGGCCCAGACCTTCGGGTACGGACCGAAGTACCGTGCGCCGCGGATGCCGCGGCGACGGGTGACGATCGCGCGGGGCGCCTCGTCGGCGAGCGTGACCGCGAGGTACGGGTAGCTCTTGTCGTCGCGGTACTTGACGTTGAAGGGCGGGTCGAACTCCTTGATCCAGGTGTACTCGAGCTGCAGGGCCTCGACGTCGTTGCCGACGACGGTCCACTCGACGGAGGAGGCGGTGGTGACCATCCGGCGGGTGCGCTCGTGGAGGGTCCGGAGCGGAGCGAAGTAGTTGGACAGCCGCGCGCGCAGGTTCTTCGCCTTGCCGACGTACAGCACGCGGCGGTCTGCATCGCGGAACCGGTAGACGCCGGGCGCGGTCGGGATCTCCCGCGGCTTCGGCCGGTACGGGACGGTGCCGGCCATCGTCAGCCGACGGCGACGGCCGGCTCGGCCGAAGCCTCGAAGATCTCGCGCAGGAAGTAGCCCGTGTGGCTGTCGTGGTTCTCGGCGACCTGCTCGGGGGTGCCCACGGCGACGACCTGGCCGCCGCCGGACCCTCCCTCGGGGCCGAGGTCGACGATCCAGTCGGCGGACTTGATGACGTCGAGGCTGTGCTCGATGACGATCACCGTGTTGCCCTTGTCGACCAGCTTGCCGAGCACCTTGAGGAGCTTGCGGACGTCTTCGAAGTGCAGGCCGGTCGTGGGCTCGTCGAGCACGTAGACGCTGCGGCCGTTCGACCGGCGCTGCAGCTCGGTCGCGAGCTTCACGCGCTGCGCCTCACCGCCCGAGAGCGTGGTGGCGCTCTGCCCGAGCTGGACGTAGCCGAGGCCCACGTCGACGAGGGTCTTGAGGTAGCGATGGATGGCGGAGATGGGCTCGAAGAAGTCGGCCGCCTCGCTGATCGGCATCTCGAGCACCTCGGCGATGTTCTTGCCCTTGTAGTGCACCTGGAGCGTCTCGCGGTTGTAGCGCTGGCCGCCGCAGACCTCGCACGCGACGTAGACGTCGGGCAGGAAGTTCATCTCGATCTTGATGGTGCCGTCGCCCGAGCACGCCTCGCAGCGGCCGCCCTTCACGTTGAAGCTGAACCGCCCCGGGAGGTACCCGCGGGCCTTCGCCTCGGCGGTCTCGGAGAAGAGGGTGCGGATGCGGTCGAACACGCCGGTGTAGGTGGCGGGGTTCGACCGCGGCGTGCGGCCGATGGGCGCCTGGTCGACGTGGACGACCTTGTCGAGGTGATCGAGGCCGGTGACGCGCCGGTGCTTGCCGGGGACCTTGCGGGCGCCGTTCAGTCGGTTCGCCAGCACCCGGTAGAGGATGTCGTTGACGAGCGAGGACTTGCCCGATCCGCTCACGCCCGTGACGGCGGTGAGCGTGCCGAGCGGGAAAGAGACGTCGACCCCGCGGAGGTTGTTCGCCTGGGCTCCCTCGACGGTGATCACGCGCGACGGATCGACCACGCGCCGGGTCGGGGGGATCGCGATCTCCTTCCGGCCGGAGAGGTAGTCGCCCGTCAGGGAGGCGCGGTTGTCCACGAGATCGGCGTAGCTGCCGCTGTGCACGACCGTTCCGCCGTGCACGCCTGCGCCCGGGCCGATGTCGACGATCCAGTCGGCGGTGCGGATCGTGTCCTCGTCGTGCTCGACGACGATGAGCGTGTTGCCGAGGTCGCGCAGCGCGACCAGCGTGTCGATGAGCCGGCGGTTGTCGCGCTGGTGCAGGCCGATGCTCGGCTCGTCGAGCACGTAGAGCACGCCCGTGAGTCCGGAGCCGATCTGCGTGGCGAGCCGGATCCGCTGCGCCTCTCCGCCGGAGAGCGTTCCGGCGGCGCGCGCGAGGTCGAGGTAGCTCAGTCCGACGCGGATCAGGAAGTCGAGCCGGAGCTTGATCTCGCGCAGCACCTGCGCGGCGATCGCCTGCTCGCGGTCGGTCAGCCGGAGGCGGTCCATGAACGCCCGGGCGTCGTGGAGGCTCAGCCGGCACACGTCGGCGATCGACGCGTCGTGGATGCGGACCGCCAGCACCTCGGGCTTCAGCCGGTCGCCGTGGCAGACCGGGCAGGGAACCTCGCGGAGGTACTCGGCCCATCGCGCGCGCTGCACGTCGGTCTCGGCCTGCAGGTACTGCCGCTCGATGTAGGGCACGACGCCCTCGAAGCCCGAGGTGTAGCTCATCTCGCGGCCGTAGCGGTTGCGCCAGCGCACCTTGACCTCGAAGTTGTCGCCCCGGAGGACCGCATGACGGGCTTCGACGGGCAGTTCCTCCCAGGGCGCGTCGAGCGAGAAGCCCAGATCGCGCGCGAGCCCGTTGAGGAGCTTCTCGTAGTAGTTGTAGAGGCTCTTGCCCTGCGAGGTCCACGGCAGGATGACGCCCTCGTTGATGCTGAGCGAGGGGTCGCCGAGCAGCAGGTCCTCGTCGACCGACATGCGGGTGCCGAGCCCCGAGCACTCGGGGCAGGCGCCGAAGGGGGCGTTGAACGAGAAGGTGCGAGGCTCGACCTCGGTCAGGGCGATCGGGTGCTGGTTGGGGCAGCTCAGCTTCTCGGAGAAGGTCTGCCATGCACCGTCGCCCTCACGGTCGACGTAGTTGATCTGGACGACGCCGTCGGTCAGTCGCAGCGCCGTCTCGAGCGAGTCGGTCAGTCGCCCGAGCACCTCGTCGGATGCCACGAGCCGGTCGATCACCACCGAGATGTCGTGCTTGACCTGCTTCTTCAGCGTCGGCGGCTCATCGAGGCGGATGACCTCGCCGTCGACGACGGCACGCGAGTAGCCCTGGCCGGACAGCTCGCGGAAGAGGTCGACGAACTCGCCCTTCTTCTGCGAGACGACCGGGCTGAGCACCTGGAACCGCGTGCCGGCGGGGAGCTCCATCAGCTGGTCGGCGATCTGCTGGACGGTCTGGCGCTGGATGCGCTCGCCGCACACAGGACAGTGCGGCACGCCGATGCGGGCCCACAGCAGGCGCATGTAGTCGTAGATCTCGGTGATCGTGCCGACGGTCGAGCGCGGGTTGCGGTTCGTGGACTTCTGGTCGATGGAGACCGCCGGGCTCAGGCCCTCGATGAAGTCGACGTCGGGGCGGTCGACCTGACCGAGGAACTGCCGGGCGTACGCCGACAGCGATTCGACGTAGCGTCGCTGGCCCTCGGCGAAGATCGTGTCGAACGCGAGCGACGACTTGCCCGACCCCGACAGGCCGGTGAACACCACCATCGCGTCGCGGGGGATCTCGACGTCGACGTTGCGCAGGTTGTGGACGCGGGCACCGCGGACACTCAGGCGCGAATGGGCATCGAGACGTGAAACTGGCACCCTACGAGTGTACGAACGCCCTCCGACACGATCGCCGGGAACGCACGCGCTGAGAGCGAACGGCCGTCGCGCGACTCCCCCGGCACCGCGTCATCTTCCGCGGTCGCCTCCGCGATGGCGCACCGCTCAGCCCAGGTGCCCCGCCTTCTCCATCTGCCGGAGCTCCCGCTTCAGCTCGGCCACCTCGTCGCGGAGGCGGGCCGCGAGTTCGAACTTCAACTCGCCGGCCGCCTCGAGCATCTGCTCGTTGAGGTCGCGGATCAGGTCCTCGAGATCGTTCGCGCCCTCGGCGGCGATCCCCTCGCGCCGCATCGGCACCGGCGAGGACTTCTTCGCGTCCCGCCCGCGGAGCAGCGCCGCCGTGTCGGCCTCCTCGCGCGCGAGGACCTCGGTGATGTCGGCGATGCGCTTGCGCAGCGGCGTGGGGTCGATGCCGTTCGCCCGGTTGTACTCGAGCTGCAGGTCGCGACGCCGGTTCGTCTCGTCGATCGCGAGCTGCATCGACTCGGTCGTCACGTCGGCGTACATGTGCACCTGCCCCGAGACGTTGCGCGCCGCGCGGCCGATCGTCTGGATGAGCGACGTCGACGAACGGAGGAAGCCCTCCTTGTCGGCATCGAGGATGGCGACCAGCGACACCTCGGGCAGGTCGAGTCCCTCGCGGAGGAGGTTGATGCCGACGAGCACGTCGTAGACGCCGGCGCGAAGCTCGGTGAGCAGTTCGACGCGGCGGAGCGTGTCGACATCGGAGTGGAGGTACCGGACGCGCACGCCCGCCTCGGTCAGGAAGTCGGTCAGCTCCTCGGCCATCCGCTTGGTCAGCGTCGTGACCAGCACGCGCTCGTCGCGCTCGGCCCGTGCGCGGATCTCCTCGAGCAGGTCGTCGATCTGCCCCTTCGACGGCTTCACGACGATCTCGGGATCGACGAGGCCCGTGGGACGGATGATCTGCTCCACCACGCCGTCGGCGATGCCCATCTCGTACCGGCCGGGCGTGGCCGAGAGGTAGACGGTCTGGCCGACGCGGTCCTTGAACTCGTCCCACTTCAGCGGCCGGTTGTCGAGCGCGCTCGGCAGCCGGAATCCGTGCTCGACGAGGGTGCGCTTGCGCGACGAGTCACCCTCGTACATGGCGCCGATCTGCGGGACCGTGACATGCGACTCGTCGATCACCACGAGGAAGTCGTCCGGGAAGTAGTCGAGCAGGCAGTGCGGCGCCTCGCCCGGGGCGCGCCCGTCGATGTGCCGGGAGTAGTTCTCGATGCCCGAGCAGAACCCGATCTGCTCCATCATCTCGAGGTCGAAGGTCGTGCGCATCCGGAGACGCTGCGCCTCGAGCAGCTTTCCCTCGCGTTCCAGTTCGCCGAGCCGCTCGTCGAGCTCGTCGCGGATGGTGCCGATGGCCCGCTGCATCACGTCGGTGCTCGCGACGTAGTGCGAGCCGGGGAAGACCGGAACCGAGTCGAGCCTGGCGATGACCGACCCCGTGAGCGGATGGAGGCTGTGGAGCGCCTCGATCTCGTCGCCGAACATCTCGATCCGGATCGCGTGCTCCTCGTAGACCGGGATGATCTCGATCGTGTCGCCGCGGACGCGGAAGGTGCCCCGGGAGAAGTCGACGTCGTTGCGCTGGTACTGCATCGACACGAACTTTCGGATGAGCCAGTCGCGGTCGACGCGCTGGCCGACCTGGAGCGGCATCATCGCGTTGAGGTACTGCTCGGGCGTGCCGAGTCCGTAGATGCAGGAGACCGTCGACACGACGACCACGTCGCGCCGGCTGAGCAGCGAGTTGGTCGTCGAGTGGCGCAGCCGCTCGACCTCGGCGTTGATCGAGGAGTCCTTCTCGATGAAGGTGTCGGTCTGCGGCACGTAGGCCTCGGGCTGGTAGTAGTCGTAGTACGAGACGAAGTACTCGACCGCGTTGTTCGGCATGAGCTCGCGGAACTCGTTGGCGAGCTGCGCGGCGAGCGTCTTGTTGTGCGCGAGCACGAGGGTGGGCCGCTGCACCTGCTCGACGAGCCAGGCGGTGGTCGCCGACTTGCCCGTTCCGGTCGCGCCGAGCAGCACGACATCGGTCTCGCCGGCGTTGATTCGCGCCGCGAGGTCGGCGATCGCCTGCGGCTGGTCGCCGCTCGGCGAGTACTCGCTCACGACCTCGAACGGGCGCACGGAACGGGTCGACTGCATGGGTCCAGTCTAGGTTCGACCTCCGACACCGAGGCTGGGAGCGGGATGCGGCGGCCGGCGGCATCCGCTCGGGATCAGCCCCGGGCTCGACGCGCCCGCTCGATGTCGACCCAGAGCGCGTCGGCCTGGCTCATGGTGTGCGCCAGACTGCCGCCGGTGTCGATCACCACGTCGGCGACGGCACGGCGATCGGCGTCGCCGACCTGCGCGTCGACCCGCGCCTCCGCCTGGATGGGGTCGAGACCGCGCTCGTTCACCAGGCGGTCGACCTGCGCGCGCTTCGGCGCGCTCGTGACCACGACGAGGTCGAACGGGTGGTCGACCTGCGCCTCGACCAGGAGGGGCACGTCGTACACGACGACCGCGTCGGGATCCTCCTCCTCGGCCTTGGCGATGAGACGGCCCGAGAGGTCGCGCACCGCCGGATGCACGATCGCGTTCAGCCGGGCTCGGGCTGCGTCGTCGTGGAACACGATCTCGCCGAGCTTCGGCCGGTCGAGCGTGCCGTCGTGACGGAGCACGCCCTCGCCGAACTCGGCGACGATCGCGTCCAGGCAGGCACTCCCGGGCTCGACGACCCGACGCGCGAGCTGGTCGGCGTCGAGGTGGATCGCGCCGTGCTCGACGAGCCGCCGGGCGACGGTGGACTTTCCGGAGGCGATTCCGCCGGTGAGGCCGATCAGGTACACACGATCACCCTATTGCGTGTGCGACACTCGTCCCCAACCGAGGAGGTCGCATGCTCGAGGTGCTCACGGCGACGGGGCT
Organism: Agromyces arachidis; assembly: GCF_052805135.1. Lineage (NCBI taxonomy): Bacteria > Bacillati > Actinomycetota > Actinomycetes > Micrococcales > Microbacteriaceae > Agromyces > Agromyces arachidis. The sequence continues at coordinate 465,428 of NZ_JBRBDK010000001.1, read as the reverse complement.
CGCGCTCTCGGCGGGCCTGAACGCCTGGATCCCCCTGCTCGTGATCGGCGCGCTCGACCGCTTCACCGGCCTGGTCGAGCTCCCCGAGGGGTGGGCCTGGCTGTCGAACGAGTGGGTCCTGCTGATCCTGGCGGTCCTCCTCGTGATCGAGGTCGTGGCCGACAAGGTGCCGGGGCTCGACTCGCTGAACGACATCGTCCAGACCGTCGTCAGGCCCACGGCGGGCGGGCTCGCGTTCGGCTCGGGCGTGGGGGCGTCGACGGTCGCGGTCACCGATCCCGAGGCGTTCTTCTTCTCTCCCGACTGGATCCCGGTCGCCATCGGCGTCGTGCTCGCGCTCGGGGTGCACCTCGCCAAGGCGGCCGCGCGGCCGGTCGTGAACGCGTCCACCGCCGGGGTGGGGGCACCGGTGGCGAGCACGCTCGAGGATGTCGGCAGCGTCTCGCTCTCGTTCGTGGCGATCCTGCTCCCGGCCCTCGTGCTCATCGCGATCGTCGTGATGGCCGTCCTCGTGGTCGTGCTCCTGCGTCGGCGCGGCGACCAGCGTCGCGAGCGGCGACGGCGGCGCGATGCCGCGACCTCCGGGACCTGACTCCCGCGCCGGGCCGGGAACGCCGGAAGGCCGACCCCCGAGGGGACCGGCCTTCCGTTCGATTCGCCGTTCGAGCGGTGGAATCAGTTGCTCGAGAGCTTCTCGCGCAGCGCGGCCAGCGAGGCGTCGTCGGCAAGCGTGCCCGCACCGGCGGACTCGCTCGAGAACGACGAGCCGCCCGACGAGAACGAGTCGTCCGAAGCCTGGGCCGCGAGCGACGCGGCGACCTGCTTCTTGTGCGCCTCCCAGCGAGCCTGGGCCGCAGCGTACTCCTGCTCCCACTTCTCGCGCTGGGCGTCGAAGCCCTCGCGCCACTCGTTGGTCTCGGGGTCGAAGCCCTCGGGGTACTTGTAGTTGCCCTGCTCGTCGTACTCGGTGAGCATGCCGTAGAGCGCCGGGTCGAACTCGGTGCCCTCGGGGTCGACGCCCTCGTTCGCCTGCTTCAGCGAGAGCGAGATGCGGCGGCGCTCGAGGTCGATGTCGATGACCTTGACGAAGACCTCTTCGCCGACCGAGACGACCTGCTCGGCCAGCTCGACGTGGCGGCCCGACAGCTCCGAGATGTGCACGAGGCCCTCGATGCCGTCCGCGACGCGGACGAACGCGCCGAAGGGAACCAGCTTGGTGACCTTACCCGGGGTGACCTGGCCGATGGCGTGGGTCCGGGCGAAGACCTGCCACGGGTCCTCCTGGGTCGCCTTGAGCGACAGTGAGACGCGCTCGCGGTCGAGCTCGACGGAGAGCACCTCGACGGTGACCTCCTGGCCGACCTCGACGACCTCGGACGCGTGCTCGATGTGCTTCCACGAGAGCTCCGAGACGTGGACGAGACCGTCGACGCCACCGAGGTCGACGAACGCACCGAAGTTGACGATCGACGAGATGACGCCCTTGCGGATCTGGCCCGGGTGGAGGTTCTGGAGGAAGGTCGAGCGCGACTCCGACTGGGTCTGCTCGAGGAGGGCGCGACGCGAGAGGACCACGTTGTTGCGGTTCTTGTCGAGCTCGAGGATCTTCGCCTCGATCTCCTGGCCGAGGTACGGCGTGAGGTCGCGGACGCGACGCAGCTCGATGAGCGAGGCCGGGAGGAAGCCGCGGAGGCCGATGTCGACGATGAGGCCGCCCTTGACGACCTCGATGACGGTACCGGTGACGACGCCGTCGTTCTCCTTGATCTTCTCCACGTCGCCCCACGCGCGCTCGTACTGCGCGCGCTTCTTCGACAGGATCAGACGGCCTTCCTTGTCCTCCTTCTGGAGGACGAGGGCCTCGACGGTGTCGCCGACCTCGACGACCTCGCTGGGGTCGACGTCGTGCTTGATGGAAAGCTCGCGCGAGGGGATGACGCCCTCGGTCTTGTAGCCGACGTCGAGGAGGACCTCGTCGCGGTCGATCTTCACGACGGTGCCCTCGATCAGGTCGCCGTCGTTGAAGAACTTCAGGGTCTTCTCGACCGCGGCGAGGAAATCGTCAGCAGATCCGATGTCGTTGATTGCGACCTGCTTGGGCGCCTTGGTCGTTGCGGTTGTCATGTAGTGGATGCTCCGTTAATGGACAGAATCGGGCCCGATGCGGAATGAGCGTGTTCTTGGTGATCCGCGGCGGGCATGCGGACAGGAATGTCACACGAGTGACACCTCATCCTATCCGCATCCGCAGCCCGGGGGCAACCGGAGGCCGCGGCGGCACGCCGTCGACCCCCTCGGCGGCGCGACTCACCCCACCAGCGCGCCCCGGAGCGTGTCGAGGCCGACCCCGCCGAGGGCGAGCGCTCGCGAGTGGAAGGAGCGGATGTCGAAGTCCGCGCCCTCACGGCGTCGCACCTCGTCGCGCAGCCCCTCCCAGATGCGCTGTCCGACCTTGTAGGACGGCGCCTGTCCCGGCCAGCCGAGGTAGCGGTGCACCTCGAATCGCACGAACTCGGCGGGCATGTTCACGTTGGCGCCGAGGAACTCGAACGCGTACTCCCCCGTCCAGGCGCCGGCCCCGTCGGGGCGCGGCTTGCCCAGGTGCACGCCGATGTCGAGGACCACTCGAGCGGCGCGCATGCGCTGGCCGTCCAGCATGCCGAGCCGATCCGCGGGGTCGTCGAGGTAGCCGAGCTCCTCCATCAGCCGCTCCGCGTAGAGCGCCCATCCTTCGGCGTGACCCGACGTGCCGGCCAGCTGGCGGCGCCAGGTGTTGAGCAGGCCGCGGTTGACGACGGCCTGGCCGATCTGCAGGTGGTGACCGGGCACCCCCTCGTGGTACACCGTCGTCTTCTCGCGCCACGCGTCGAACTCGGTCACGCCCTCCGGCACCGACCACCACATGCGGCCCGGCCGGCTGAAGTCGTCGCTCGGGCCGGTGTAGTAGATGCCGCCTTCCTGCGTGGGCGCGATGAGGCACTCGAGCGTGCGGATCTCGTCGGGGATGTCGAACTGCGTCGCGCCGAGCTCCGCGACCGCCTGGTCGCTGGTCTCCTGCATCCAGCGACGCAGCGCCTCGGTGCCGACGAGCTTGCGGGAGGAGTCGGACTCGAGGTGCGCGACCGCCTCCTCGACGGAGGCGCCCGGGAGGATCTCGCGCGCCACGGCCTCCTGCTCGGCGACCATCCGCGCGAGCTCCTCGATGCCCCACTCGTAGGTCTCGTCGAGGTCGACCTCCGCCCCGAGGAAGCGACGGGACTGGAGTGCGTAGGCATCGCGTCCGACCGCGTCCTCCGGCGTGGAGTGCGGAGCGAGCTCGTCCTCCAGGAACGCGGCGAGGCGTTCGTACGCGGAGGCGGCGTCGGCCGCGCCCCGCTCGAGCTCGCCGCGGAGCGCGTCGCCCGCGACCGGCTCGGCCCCGGCGACGAAGGCGGGGAAGAACCCGTCGGCCCGGGCGGTGCGGCGCGCCTGCTCGGCCACCTCGCGAACCTGCCGGACCGCGGGCACGGTGCCGCGCTCGATCCCCAGGCGCAGGGTCCGGACGTACCCCTCGACCGCGGCCGGGACCGCGGCGAGTCGGGTGGCGATCCGCTCCCAGTCCTCGACGCGCGCCGTCGGCATGAGGTCGAACACGTCGCGGATCTCCTGGGCGGGACTCGCGATGACATTGAGGTCGCGGAGGTGGAGGCCGGCCGCGTCGGACTCCAGCGCGAGGTCCAGCTCGCTGCCGAGGTCGGCGACCGTGATGCGGTCGATCTCGTCGACGGGCCGGGCGGCCCGCAGCGACCGCAGCGCCGAGCGCACCGCGTCGACGCGGGCGTCGTGCCCCTCCGGCGAGAAGTCGGGCAGGCGATGGTCCTGCTCGGTCCGTCCGATGTAGGTCGCGGTCGCGGGGTCGATCTCGACGAGCGTGTCGACCCACGCCTCCGCGACGCGGTCGACCTCGGTGGGCGTGCGATCAGCGTTGGCCATGCGCGCGAGCCTAGACGAGCGGATGACGCCGCCGCCAACCTCCGAGCACTCCTCGACTCGCGACGGCGGCCGACTCCACGTCAGTGGGCGGCGTCCTCCCAGTCGCGCCCGCGCCCGACCTGCACCTCGAGCGGCACGAGCAGGTCGGCCGCGCCGGCCATCCGATCGTGCACGATCGCCTCGACCTCGTCGCCCTCGCCGCCGGCGATCTCGAAGATGAGCTCGTCGTGCACCTGCATGAGCATGCGCGAGCGCAGCTCGCGCGCCTGCAGCTCGCGCTCGACCCCGATCATCGCGAACTTCATGATGTCGGCCGCAGAACCCTGGATCGGCGCGTTCAGGGCGGCGCGCTCGGCGTTCTCGCGGAGCACCCGGTTGGGGCTGTTGAGGTCGGGGAAGGGGCGCCGGCGCCCGAAGATCGTCTCGGTGTAGCCGTCGACCTTCGCCTGCGCGACGACGCCGCGGAGGTAGTCGCGCACGGCGCCGAATCGCTCGAAGTAGTCCTTCATGAGCTGCGTCGCCTCGCCGCGGTCGATGCGGAGCTGCTTCGACAGGCCGAACGCGCTGAGGCCGTAGGCGAGCCCGTACGACATCGCCTTGACCTTGGTGCGCATGACGGGCGTGACGTCGGCGGGGTCGACGTCGAAGATGCGGGCGCCGACGAAGCGGTGCAGGTCCTCACCCGAGTGGAAGGCCTCGATCAGGCCGGGGTCCTGCGACAGGTGCGCCATGATGCGCATCTCGATCTGCGAGTAGTCGGCCGTGAGCAGCTCCGCGTAGTCGGAGCCGTGGGTGAAGGCGGCCCGGATGCGGCGGCCCTCCTCGGTGCGGACCGGGATGTTCTGCAGGTTCGGGTCGGTCGAGGAGATGCGCCCGGTGGTGGTGCCCACCTGGACGTAGCTCGTGTGCACCCGCCCGTCGGACTGGATCGACTTGTCGAGCGTCTCCACGATCTGGCGCAGCTTCGTCGCGTCGCGGTGCTCGAGCAGCAGGCCCAGGAAGGGGTGCGGGTTCGTCTCCTGCAGGTCGGCGAGGGCGCCGGCGTCGGTGGAGTAGCCGGTCTTCGTCGCACGGGTCTTCGGCATGCCGAGCTGGTCGAACAGCACCTCCTGCAGCTGCTTGGGCGAGCCGAGGTTCACCTCGCGACCGATCTCGGCGTACGCCGACCGGGCGAGCGATGCCGCCCGCTCGCCGAGCTGGGACGAGAGTTCGGCCAGCTTGTCGTGCTCGACGGTGACGCCCCGCAGCTCCATCTCGGCGAGGATGCGGACCACCGGGATCTCGAGGTCGGCGAGCACGCGCCGCGACCCCTCGGACAGCGCGGCCAGCACGAGCGGCGCGACGCGCAGCGAGTACCAGGCGAACTCGGGCGGCCCGGCGGTCGACTCCGCATCGGGGACGAGCTGCGACGGGTCGGCCATCGGGATCGTCTCGCGGAGGTAGCGCGAGACGAGGTCGGCCAGGTCCTTCTCGGCGAGGCTCGGTCGGACGAGCCATCCGGCGACGAGCGTGTCGACCACGAGCCCGTCGAAGGCCAGGCCCGAACGGCGCATGGCCTTCAGCTGCGGCTTCGCGTCGGTCATGACCTTCGGCGCATCGCTCGCCAGCCAGGCCTCGAACGGTGCGAGGTCGGGCCGGCCGGAGGTCCACGCCAGCGCCAGCGATTCGGTGGACGACGCGACGCCGGCCCCGATCACCCGCCCGTCGAGCACCTCGAGGCTGAGGCCCAGGCCCGCCGGCTCGGCCGCGACGGCGCGATCGAACCACGCCGCGAGCTCGTCGCCGCGGAGCGACTGCGGCTCCGGGGCGGTCGCCGCCGGCTCCGGCTCGGCCGCCAGGGCCGCCGACCCGTCGGCGGTGACCCCGTTGCCCTCGTTCGCCATCTTCACCACGCGCTCGAGCAGCGTCTTGAACTCGAGCCGGTCGAACAGCTCGCGCACGGCGGCCTCGTCCATCGGCTTCGCCGCGAGCTCGTCGAGCTCGACGTCGAGTTCGAGGTCGCGCACGAGACGGTTCAGCCGGCGGTTGCGCACGGCGTTCTCGCGCTCGCGTCGCAGGTTGTCGCCGACCACGCCCTTGATCTCGTCGATGTGCTCGAGGATGCCGTCGAGGCTGCCGTAGAGCCCGAGCCACTTGACGGCGGTCTTCTCGCCCACCTTGGTGATGCCCGGCAGGTTGTCGCTCGTCTCGCCGACCAGCGCGGCGACGTCCGGGTACTGCTCGGGCCGCACGCCGTACCGTTCGAGCACTGCATCGGCGTCGTAGCGCTTGAGCTGCGAGACGCCCTGCACGTTCGGGTAGAGGAGCGTGACGTCGTCGTCGACGAGCTGGATGGTGTCGCGATCGCCGGAGACGACGAGCACCTCGTAGCCGGCGGCGGAGCCGCGCGAGGCGAGCGTGGCGAGGATGTCGTCGGCCTCGTAGTCCTCCTTCTCGAGCACCGTGATGCGCATGGCGCGCAGTGCGTCCTTCAGCAGCCCGATCTGGCCCTTGAACTCGGACGGCGTCTCGCTCCGGTTCGCCTTGTACTCCGCGTAGTCGCGGGTGCGGAACGACTGTCGAGACGTGTCGAACGCGACCGCCAGGTGCGTCGGCTTCTCGTTGCGCAGCAGCATGAGCAGCATGGAGAGGAAGCCGTGGATGGCGTTCGTGTGCTGGCCGTCGCGGGTGCTGAAGCTGTCGACGGGAAGGGCGTAGAAGGCGCGATAGGCGAGCGAGTGCCCGTCGACGACGAGGAGGGTGGGCTTTGCAGGGGTGGGGTCCGACACCCCCCAAGACTACAAGCGGGCGCCGACACGGCCCGCCCGCGGGAGCGCCCGACGGGAGCCCGCCGCCACGCTCCCCTCCGGTGCTCCGGCGGCCCCCGGCGGATCAGCCGCGGGCGCCGTCGCGCGCCGCATCGAGCAGGATCCGGCGCTCGGCCGCGGCGACGACCCGGCGCGTCCGGTCCGCGGCATCCGGGTTGACGGAGATCGAATCGATCCCGTAGCGCACGAGGTGCTCGGCGAACCCCGGGTCGTTCGAGGGGCGCTGCCCGCAGAGCGACGACGTGATGCCCGCGCGACGGCAGGCGCCGATGATCCGCTCGATCGCGTCGAGCACGGCCGCATCCGACTCGTCGAACAGCTCCGCGCAGATCTCGGAGTCCCGGTCGACCCCGAGCATCAGCTGGGTGAGGTCGTTCGAGCCGATCGAGACGCCGTCGATGCCCATCGCGGCGTACTCCGGGATCCGGAAGGCGATCGACGGGACCTCGGCCATGACCCACCGCCGGAGGCCGCGCTGCCGGCCGAGCGGGCTCGCGTCGATGAGCTCGAGGCAGGCTTCGAGTTCCCAGCGAGTCCGCACGAAGGGCAGCATCAGGTGCAGGTTCGGCGTCTCCTCGCGCACCCGCGCGAGCACCTCGAGCTCGAGCCGGAACAGCTCGGGCTCCGTGACGTACCGGAACGCGCCGCGGTACCCGATCATCGGGTTGCTCTCCTGCGGCTCGTACGCGTCACCGCCCTCGAGTCCGCGGAACTCGTTGCTGCGGAAGTCGATCGTGCGGTACACCACGGGCCGGTCCCCGAAGGCGCGGGTGACCTCCAGCAGCGAGGCGCTCATCCGCTCGGCGAACTCCTCGCGTTCCCCGCGGGCCAGCATCTCGCGCGGATGGCGCCCGCCGAGCGCGTCGGTGACCATGAACTCGGCGCGCAGCAGGCCGACGCCGTCCACGTCCATGGCGGCGACCTCGGCGGCGCGTTCCGCGATCGCGAGGTTGACGTAGAGGCGCGTGGCCAGCGGCTCGGGCGCGGCCGGCGCGGCGACCGGCGACACGAACGCGAGCGGCGTCGCACCGGCCTCCGGGGCGGATGGCGCGACGTCGGCCCCCTCGACCACCTCGCCCTTGGCCCCGTCGACCGTCACGAGCTCGTCGTCGCGCAGCGTGGTCGTCGCCGATCGCGCCCCGACGATGGCCGGCACCCCGAGCTCGCGCGCGACGATCGCGGCGTGGCAGGTCATGCCGCCGCCGTCCGTCACGACCGCTCCGGCGCGCCGCATGGTCGGCACCCAGTCGGGGTTGGTCATCGGGGCCACGAGGATCTCGCCGGACTGCAGGCGGGCGCCGTCGGCGGGACTCTGCAGGATGCGCACCCGCCCGGATGCCCGCCCCGGTGCGGCGGCCAGGCCGCGGAGCAGCACCGTCCCCGCCGGCGGTCCCCCCGCGTCCGAAGCGTGGAGCGGCCCTCCCCCGAGCGTCGTCACGGGACGCGACTGGAGCATGTGGAGCGTCCCGCCCGAGTACGCCCACTCGGTGTCCTGCGGCTCGCCGTACAACTGCTCGACCCGAAGCCCCAGCGAGGCGACCGCGAGCACCTCGTCATCGCTCAGGACGCGCGCGTCCGCGGTGCGGGGATCGAGCTCCTCGCGCTCGACCGTCCCCTGACGGCCGGGAACGAGCGCGTGCGACTGGCGGCCGACGCGCACGGAGACGATGCGGGGTCCGTCCTTCGCCACGACGTAGGTGTCGGGTTCCACGGCCCCGGAGACGACGACCTCGCCGAGGCCGAGCGCCGCCTCGATCACCATCCGGTCCCGAGCGCCCGTCGAGGGATCGACGGTGAACATCACGCCGGAACGGTCCGACGCGATCTGGACCTGCACCACCACGGCCAGGACCGGCTCCTCGTCCATGCGCTGCCCGGCCCGGTAGGCGATGACGCGATCGCCGTAGAGCGACGCCCAGCAGTCGCGCACGCGACCCAGGACGGCCTCGTCGCCCACGACGTTGTTGTAGGTGTCGTGCATGCCCGCGAACGACGTTCCCGCCGTGTCCTCGGACGTCGCGGAGGAGCGGACCGCCACCGGCGAGCCCTCGCCCAGCCGGTGGTACTCCCCCAGGATCGCCTCGCGGACGTCGTCCGGGATCGGGATGCCGCGGACGGTCTCGCGAAGCTCCGCCGCCGCGACCGCGAGCGCCTCGGTGTCGTCGGCCGCCGCGGCGGCCTCGCGGAACCGCTCGAGCAGCGCCGACCTGACGCCGGCGTGCTCGATCGCCTCGAGGTACGCGGCGGCGGTGATCACGAACCCGGGCGGGATCGGCAGGCCGGCCGCCGTCATCTCGCCGAGGTTCGCGCCCTTCCCGCCGACGGAGTCGGCGTCGCCGAGCCGGATCTCCTCGAAGCGGCTCACCAGCCTGGAACGGTCGTCGCCGAGCATCCGGCCCCCCTGCCCTCGTCGGTCGCCGGACCGACGGGCCCGGCGGACCCCATGGTTCCACGGGGCGCGGCACGCGGACCGGGACGCAAGTCCCGAGCTGTGTCGGGCTACTTCTTGGGCGCGAGCTGCTCGATGATCGCCTGCGAGACGTCCTTCATCGTCAGGCGACGGTCCATCGACGCCTTCTGGATCCAGCGGAAGGCCTCGGGCTCGGTGAGCCCCATCTTCTCGTTCAGCAGGCCCTTGGCGCGGTCGACGAGCTTGCGCGTCTCGAAGCGTTCGACGAGGTCGCCGACCTCGGCCTCGAGCGCGATGATCTGGGCGTGGCGGGCGAGCGCGATCTCGATCGCGGGCAGGAGGTCGTTCGGCGTGAAGGGCTTCACCACGTAGGCCAGCGCACCGGCCTCGGTCGCGCGCTCGACGAGCTCCTTCTGGCTGAACGCCGTGAGGAGCACGACCGGGGCGATGTGGCCCTTCGAGAGCCGCTCCGCCGCGGAGATGCCGTCGAGCTGCGGCATCTTCACGTCCATGATGACGAGGTCGGGGCGGAGTTCGGTCGCGAGCGCGACCGCCGTCTCGCCGTCTCCGGCCTCGCCGACGACCTCGAAGCCGTTGTCGCGCAGGATCTCGACGATGTCGAGGCGGATGAGCGACTCATCCTCCGCCACCACGACGCGGCGCGGCGCGGTCGACTGGGTCTCTTCGGTGTCTGTCACGCAGGAAAGCCTACGGTATTCTGGCCGGGGCCTTGCGGCCGGTGTGGCGGAATGGCAGACGCGGAGCACTCAAAATGCTTTGCCCGAGAGGGCGTGTGGGTTCGACCCCCACCACCGGCACCGGGTACGCCGGAGGCCCGGTCCTCCGCTGGGACGACCGGGCCTCGCGTGCGAACGGCTACAGCACCTCGCCGACGACGTGGACGCGCACGTCGTTCGTGGTGCCGGGGATTCCGGGAGGGGATCCCGAGATGATGACGACCTTCTCGCCCGCGTCGGCCTTGCCGGTCTTCGCGAGGACCTCGTCGACCTGCCCGACCATCTGGTCGGTGTGCGTGACGCGCTCGACGACGAACGACTCGACGCCCCAGTTCAGCGCCATGCGCCGGCGGATGGCAGGGTACGGCGTGAACGCCAGGATCGGGATGTTCGAGCGGAGGCGCGTCATGCGGCGCACCGACTCGCCCGACTCCGTGAACACGCAGAGGTACTTGGCCTCGACGAAGTCGGCGACCTCGACCGCGGCGAGCGTGATCGCGCCCGCCTGCGTGCGCGGCTTGGTGCCGAGCGGCGGGATGCGCTCGAGGCCGTGCTTCTCGGTCGACTCGATGATGCGCGCCATCGTCTCGACCGTCTCGACCGGGTACTCCCCGACGCTCGTCTCGCCGGAGAGCATGACGGCGTCCGCGCCGTCGAGGATCGCGTTCGCGACGTCCGACGTCTCGGCGCGCGTCGGCACGGGCGAGTGCGTCATCGACTCGAGCATCTGCGTGGCCACGATGACGGGCTTGGCCAGGCGTCGCGCGATCTCGATCGCGCGCTTCTGCACGATCGGGACGGCCTCCAGCGGCAGCTCCACGCCGAGGTCGCCGCGGGCGACCATGATGCCGTCGAAGGCCTCGACGATGCCCTCGAGGGCGTCGACGGCCTGCGGCTTCTCGATCTTGGCGATGACGGGGACGCGACGACCCTCCTCCGACATGATCTCGTGCACGCGGTCGATGTCGGCGGCGTTGCGCACGAACGACAGGGCGATGAGGTCGGCGCCGAGCTTGAGGCCCCAGCGGAGGTCGGCCTCGTCCTTCTCGGAGAGCGCGGGGACGTTGACCGCGACGCCGGGCAGGTTGATGCCCTTGTTGTTCGAGACCGGGCCGGCGACGATCACCTTGGTGGTCACGACGGTGCCGTCGGTCTCGACGACCTCGACGCGCACCTTGCCGTCGTCGATGAGCAGGTGGTCGCCCTCCTCGACGTCGTGCGGCAGGCCCTTGAAGGTCGTCCCGACGATCTCCTTCGTCCCGAGGATCTCCTCGGTCGTGATCTTGAAGATGTCGCCCTCGGCGAGCTCGTGCGGCCCGTCGGCGAACTTGCCCAGGCGGATCTTCGGCCCCTGCAGGTCGACGAGCACGGCGACCGCGCGGCCGGAGTCGTTCGCGGCCTTGCGCACGTTCTGGTAGACGCCCTCGTGCACGTCGTAGCTGCCGTGGCTGAGGTTCATCCGGGCGACGTCGATGCCCGCATCGATGATCGCGCGGATCTGCTCGTAACTGGACGTTGCCGGCCCGAGCGTGGCGACGATCTTCGCTCTTCTCATGTGGTGTGTGCTCCAGGGGTTGCGCGCCGAAGCGCTGGATACGGTTTCGTCGGCGCCGGACGGCGCCGGGTCAGACGGCGAAGGCTCGCGCCGTCGCGGGAATGGGGCTCGGCAGCTGCGTCTCACCCTCAAGGTACCGGTCGACGGATGCCGCCGCAGCCCGTCCCTCGGCGATGGCCCAGACGATGAGCGACTGACCACGACCTGCGTCGCCGGCGATGAACACGCCGGGCTCGGCGGTCGCGTAGTCGGCGCCACGGGCGAAGTTCCCGCGGTCCGAGGCCTGGAGGCCGAGCTGCTCGCCGGCGGCATCCGTCTCGGGGCCCGTGAAGCCCAGCGCCAGCAGCACCAGGTCGGCGGGGATCTCGCGCTCCGTCCCCGCCTTGGGGACCCGGCGGCCGTCGAGGTACTCGGTCTCGGCGACGCGGATCGCGCGGACCTCGCCGTTGTCGTTGGCGAGGAACTCGACGGTCGACGCGAGGTACTGCCGCTGGCCGCCCTCCTCGTGCGCGCTCTGCACCTCGAACAGGTTCGGGTGCATCGGCCACGGCTGCTCCGCCGGCCGCGTCGGGCTCGGCTGCTTGCCGATCGCGAGGTTCGTCACCGAGAGCGCCCCCTGGCGGTGGGCGGTCCCGATGCAGTCGGCGCCCGTGTCGCCTCCGCCGAGGACGACGACGTGCTTGCCCTCAGCGGTGATCTGGTCGAAGACGTCCTCGCCGGCGACGCGGCGGTTCGCCTGCGTGAGGAACTCCATCGCGAAGTGGACGCCGGGCAGGTCGCGCCCCGGGATGGGCAGGTCGCGAGGGACCAGCGCGCCCGTGGCGACCACCACGGCGTCGTACCGGCGGCGCAGCTCGTCCCACGCCAGGTCGACGCCGATCTCGACGCCGGCACGGAACCGCGTCCCCTCCGCCGTCATCTGCGCGAGGCGCGCGTCGAGGTGGCGCTTCTCCATCTTGAAGTCCGGGATGCCGTAGCGGAGCAGCCCGCCGATGCGGTCGTCGCGCTCGTACACCGCCACCGTGTGGCCGGCTCGCGTGAGCTGCTGGGCGGCCGCGAGGCCGGCGGGGCCGGATCCCACCACGGCGACGGTCTTGCCCGTCAGCCGCCCGGGCGGCTGGGGCTGCACCCAGCCGTTGCCGAAGGCCTGGTCGATGATCGAGACCTCGACCTGCTTGATCGTCACGGCGGGCTGGTTGATGCCGAGCACGCAGGACGACTCGCAGGGCGCCGGGCACAGTCGCCCGGTGAACTCCGGGAAGTTGTTCGTCGCGTGGAGGCGCTCGATGGCGGCCCGGCCCTCGCCGCGCCACATCAGGTCGTTCCACTCGGGGATCAGGTTGCCGAGCGGGCAGCCCTGATGGCAGAACGGGATGCCGCAGTCCATGCAGCGGCCGGCCTGACGTCGGAGCTGGGCCGGGTCGCCCTGCTCGTAGACCTCTTTCCAGTCCATGATCCGCACCGGCACGGGCCGCCGCTTGGGCAGCTCGCGCTCGGTGACCTTGAGAAAGCCCTTGGGGTCAGCCACCCGTCACCTCCAGGATTCGCGTCCAGACGACGTCGCCGTCGGGGTCGAGCCCCTCGTCGACCGCCGCCTGGCGGGTGCGGAGGACCGCGGCGTAGTCGCGCGGAAGCACCTTGGTGAAGCGGTCGAACGCGGCTGGCCCCTCGGCGAGGAGCGCCGCGGCGACCGCGGAGTCGGTGTGCTCGAGGTGCTGCTCGAGCAGGTCGCGCACGATCTCGTGGTCGGCGCTGCCCAGCGGGTGCAGCTCCAGCTCGCCGCCGGCGAGCGCCTCACGGTTCACGCGCGACTCGGCGAGGTCGAGCACGTAGGCCGTGCCGCCCGACATGCCCGCGCCGAGGTTGCGTCCGGTGCCGCCCAGGATCAGGGCGAGCCCGCCGGTCATGTACTCGAGCGCGTGGTCCCCCACGCCCTCGACGACGGCCGTCGCACCGGAGTTGCGCACGAGGAACCGCTCCCCCACTATCCCGCGGATGAACATGCTGCCCTGGGTCGCGCCGTAGCCGATCACGTTGCCGGCGATGACGTTGCGCTCGGCGACGAAGCCCGCCTCCCGCGACGGCCGGACGACCACCTGGCCGCCCGAGAGGCCCTTGCCGACGTAGTCGTTCGAGTCGCCCTCGAGCCGCAGCGTGATGCCGCTCGGCAGGAACGCGCCGAACGACTGCCCCGCCGATCCGGTCAGCGTCACGTCGATCGACCCGGTCGGCAGCCCCTGCGCACCGTGGCGCACGGTCACCTCGTGGCCGAGCATGGTGCCGACCGCGCGCTCGGTGTTCCTGATGGGCAGCGCGATCTCGACCCGGCCGCCCTCCTCGAGCACCAGCGCGCTCCGGCGGATGAGCTCGTTGTCGAAGTGCTCGTCGAGCTCGTGGTCCTGCGGCCGGCCGTTCCGGCGCGGCTCGGCGCCGGAGAAGTCGGGGCCGACCAGCACGGGCGTGAGGTCGAGGCCCGAGGCCTTCCAGTGGGCGACCGCTCGGTCGACGTCGAGCAGCTCGCGTCGGCCGATGACCTCGTCGAGCGAGCGGTACCCGAGCTCGGCGAGGTACTCGCGCACCTCCTGGGCGATGAACTCGAAGAAGTTGACGACGAACTCGGGCTTGCCCGTGAACCGCTTGCGCAGCTCGGGGTTCTGCGTGGCGACGCCGACGGGGCAGGTGTCGAGGTGGCACACCCGCATCATGATGCAGCCCTCGACGATGAGCGGGGCCGTCGCGAAGCCGAACTCCTCGGCCCCGAGCAGCGCGCCGATCACGACGTCGCGCCCGGTCTTCAACTGCCCGTCGACCTGCACCACCACGCGGTCGCGCATGCCGTTGAGCATCAGCGTCTGCTGCGTCTCGGCGAGGCCGAGCTCCCAGGGCGTTCCGGCGTGCTTGAGCGAGTTCAGCGGGCTCGCGCCCGTGCCGCCGTCGTGGCCGGAGACGAGGATGACGTCCGCCAGCGCCTTCGCGGTGCCGGCGGCCACCGCGCCGATGCCCGACTGGCTGACCAGCTTCACGTGGATCCGCGCCTTCGGGTTCGCGCGCTTGAGATCGAAGATCAGCTGCTTCAGGTCTTCGATCGAGTAGATGTCGTGGTGCGGCGGCGGGGAGATGAGCCCGACGCCGGCGGTCGCGTGACGGGTGCGCGCGACCCAGGGGTACACCTTGGTCGGCGGCAGCTGGCCGCCCTCGCCGGGCTTGGCGCCCTGGGCGAGCTTGATCTGGATGTCGTCGGCGTGGGTGAGGTACATGCTCGTGACGCCGAAGCGGCCCGACGCGACCTGCTTGATCGCGCTGCGGCGCTCCGGGTCGAGCAGGCGGTCGAGGTCCTCGCCGCCCTCACCGGTGTTCGACTTCGCGCCGAGCCGGTTCATCGCGATCGCGAGCGTCTCGTGCGCCTCCTTCGAGATCGAGCCGTAGCTCATCGCCCCGGTGGAGAAGCGCTTGACGATCGACTCGATCGGCTCGACCTCGTCGATCGGCACCGGGGGCCGGACGCCCGTCCGGAGCGCGAACATGCCGCGGAGCGTCATGAGCTGCTCGGCCTGCGAGTCGACCATCTCCGTGTACTCGCGGAAGACGTCGTACCGCCGGTTGCGCGTGGAGTGCTGGAGGCGGAAGACGGTCTCGGGGTTGAACAGGTGCGGGGAGCCGTCGCGGCGCCACTGGTACTCGCCGCCGGTCTGCAGTCGCTCGTGCGCCCGCACCGCGGCATCCGCCGGGTAGGCCACCTGGTGACGGGCGAGGTTCTCGCGCGCGATCACGTCGATGCCGACGCCGCCGAGCTTCGAGGTGGTGCCGGTGAAGTACTCGGCGACGAACTCCTCCGAGAGCCCGACCGCCTCGAACGCCTGCGCGCCCGCGTACGACGAGATGGTCGAGATGCCCATCTTGGACATGATCTTCAGCACGCCCTTGCCGAGCGCGGTGATCACGTTCTTCACCGCCTGCTCGGGGGTCACCCCGGAGAGCACGCCGGACCGCACGAGGTCCTCGCAGGACTCCATCGCGAGGTACGGGTTCACGGCCGACGCGCCGTAGCCCACGAGGAGCGCCACGTGGTGCACCTCGCGGACGTCGCCGGCCTCGACCACGAGGCCCACCTTCATGCGCGTCTCGGAGCGGATCAGGTGGTGGTGCACCGCCGAGAGCATGAGCAGCGACGGGATCGGCGCGAGGTCGGCCGTCGAGTCGCGGTCGCTCAGGACGATGAACGACGCGCCCTCGTCGATCGCCTCGTCGACCTCCCGGTAGAGCTCGTCGAGCCGGGCGCGCAGCCCGTCGGGTCCTTCGTCGACGCGGTAGAGCCCGCGGAGCGTCCGCGTCGCCCGCGCGCCGGACGGCGCGGTCATGTGGACGATCTTGGCGAGCTGGTCGTTGTCGATCACCGGGAAGTCGAGCGAGACCTGCCGCGCGTGCTCGGCGCCGGCGGCGAGGAGGTTCCGCTCCGGTCCGAGGGAGGTCGCGAGCGAGGTGACGACCTGCTCGCGGATCGAGTCGAGCGGCGGGTTCGTGACCTGCGCGAACTGCTGCGTGAAGTAGTCGAAGAGCAGGCGCGGGCGCTCGGACAGGACCGCGATCGGGGTGTCCGACCCCATGGCGCCGAGCGGCTCCTGGCCGGTCCGCGCCATCGGGGCGAGCAGGATCTTCACCTCCTCCTCGGTGTACCCGAAGGTGCGCTGGCGACGGTTGACGGAGGCGGGCGGGTGCACGATGTGCTCGCGCTCGGGCAGGTCGGCCAGGCGGATCCGGCCCTCGTCGAGCCACTCGCCCCACGGTGCGGATGCCGCGAGCTCGGACTTGATCTCGTCGTCCTCGATCAGGCGCCCGGCCTCGGTGTCGACGAGGAACATGCGGCCGGGCTGCAGGCGGCCCTTGCGCACGACCCGCTTCTGCGGGAGGTCGAGCACGCCGATCTCGCTCGCCAGGACGACCAGGCCGTCGTCGGTCACGAGGTACCGACCCGGGCGGAGGCCGTTGCGGTCGAGGGTGGCGCCCACGAGGGTGCCGTCGGTGAACACGATCGCGGCGGGTCCGTCCCACGGCTCCATGAGCATCGAGTGGTACTCGTAGAACGCGCGTCGGGCCGGGTCGATCTCGGCCTGCTTCTCCCACGCCTCGGGCACCATCATCATCACGGCGTGCGGCAGGCTCCGGCCGGCGAGCGTGAGCAGCTCGACGACCTCGTCGAAGGAGGCGGAGTCGCTCGCCCCGGGGGTGACGATCGGCAGCAGCGGGTCGAGCTCGCCGAGCGCCTCCGACTCGAGCTGCGACTGCCGCGCCCGCATCCAGTTGCGGTTGCCCTGGATGGTGTTGATCTCGCCGTTGTGGGCGATCATGCGGAACGGCTGCGCGAGCGGCCACGACGGGAACGTGTTCGTCGAGTACCGGGAGTGCACGAGCGCCAGCTTCGAGGCGAACCGCTCGTCGGACAGGTCGGGGTAGAACGGCTCGAGCTGGAGCGTCGTGACCATGCCCTTGTAGACGAGGGTGCGGCTCGACAGCGAGGCGAAGTACAGCTCGAGCTCGCGCTCGGCGCGCTTGCGCAGGCGGAACGTGAGCCGGTCGAGCGCGATGCCGCCCAGGTGCTCGCCGTCGGACGTGTTCGCCGCGCTGCGCACGTAGAGCTGCTGCACGACGGGCATCGCGGCGCGTGCCAGCGTGCCGAGCTCGTCGGGCCGCACGGGCACCTCGCGCCATCCGAGCACCTCGAGGCCCTCGGATGCCGCGATGCGCTGGAGGCGCTGCTTCACGCTCGAGCGCGCGGTCGGGTCCACGGGCAGGAACGCGTTGCCGACCGCGTAGGCGCCGGCGGGCGGAAGCGGGAACTCGACGACCTCGCGCAGGAACGCGTCGGGCACCTGCGTGATGATGCCCGCCCCGTCGCCGGTGCCGGCGTCGGATCCGACCGCGCCCCGGTGCTCGAGGTTGCGGAGGCTGTCGAGCGCCGCCTGGATGATGTCGTGCCCGGCGGTGCCGCGGAGGGTCGCGACCATGGCGAGCCCGCAGGCGTCCTTCTCGTCGGCGGGGTCGTACATCCCCTGGGCGGGGGGCGTCAGGCCGAACCGTGAGTGGGGAGGGGGAAGCGACACGTTGGACCGTCCTCGGTATCTCGTCGGGCAGCGGGACGTCGTCGGCCCACGGGAGGGAGGTTCACGGCGCGAGGTGCGGCGCCGAGTCGGAGAACGCGTCGGGCGGCGTGGCCTACGCGGAGGCTGAGCGGCTGGAGCTTGTGGCTGCCGGCTCGCCGGGTGCGTTCTCACCCTCGACACCAGCGTCGAGAGAGTCGGAGTCGGACTCGGTGTCGTCCGAGTCTACCTCAGCATCCGCGGGCGCCCATTCACGGCCGGGCCGGTAGACGCTCGGCTCGTTGCCGGGGTGGCGGCGGCGCTGCACGAGGATGATGACCAGGCCGATCAGGATGGCGGCGAACGACGCCCAGACGTTGGAGCGGATGCCGAGGAACATCTCGCTCGGGTCGACGCGGATGGTCTCGAAGACCGCCCGGCCCGCCCCGTACCAGATCAGGTACGCGCCGAACATCATGCCCCAGCGGAGGCGGAAGAACCGCTCGAGGCCGAGGAGGACGACGACGCCCGTCAGGTTCCAGACGATCTCGTACAGGAAGGTCGGGTGGAACAGGGTGCCCTCGGCGAGGCCGGCCGGCCAGGCGGCGTTGTCGAACGGGATCTCGAGGCCCCACGGCAGGTCGGTCGGCCAACCGTACAGCTCGGCGTTGAACCAGTTGCCGAGGCGCCCGACGGCCTGCGCGACGAGGAGGCCCGGTGCGAGCGCGTCGGCGAACGACCAGAACCGGAGCCCGGTCAGGCGGCAGGCGATGATGACGCCGATCGCGCCGCCGATGAGCGAGCCGTAGATGGCGTTGCCGCCCTCCCAGATCGCGAAGACCTTCCACCACTCCTGCCCGGCGAAGTAGTCGTCGGGGTGGGTGAGCACGTGGTAGATGCGCGCGCCGATGATGCCGAGCGGCACCGCCCAGAGCACGACGTCGAGCACGATGCCCGGCTCGGCCCCGCGCTTGGTGAGGCGGCGCGACGTCATGATGGTCGCGATGACGATGCCCGTCAGGATGAACAGGGCGTACATCTGGATGGTCAGCGTTCCCCACGGGACCGGGATCTCGAGGGCTCGCCACTCCGGGTCGGGAGTCGGGATGCTGAGCGGTGCGAACACGCCGGCGTCTGCCTTTCGTCGATGGTGCGGGACCGTCGCGAGCGGCGGCCCCGTCGAGACTACTTCACTTGCGGACGGTGCCGCGCGCGAGGTCGGCCGCGAGGGCGCCGGCCGCGCCGACGCCGCCGTCGGCCAGGGCCTTCACGAGTGCGGAGCCCACGATCGCGCCCTCGGCGTACTCGAGCACCTCGGCCACCTGCTCGGGCGTCGAGATGCCGAGGCCGACGCAGCTCGCCTCGGCGCCGGCGTCGCGCAGCCGGCCGACGAGCGCGCGCGCCGCCTGGTCGACGTCGCTCCGGGCACCGGTGATGCCCATCGTGGAGACCGCGTAGACGAACCCGCGGCTCGAATCGACGGCCTGCCGGATCCGCGCGTCGGTAGACGACGGCGCGGCGAGGAACACCCGGTCGAGCCCGGTCCGCTCGGATGCGGCGAGCCAGTCGGCGGCCTCGTCGGGGATCAGGTCGGGGGTGATGAGGCCCGCGCCCCCGGCCGCGGCCAGGTCGTCGGCGAACCGGTCGACCCCGTACTGCACGACCGGGTTCCAGTAGGTCATCACGAGCACGGGCGCGTCGACCCGCTCGGTGACGCGGCGGACGGCCTCGAAGCCGTCGGCGAGGCGGAACCCGTTCGCGAGCGCCTGCACGGTCGCCGCCTGGATCACCGCACCGTCCATGACCGGATCGGAGTAGGGCAGTCCGAGCTCGAGCACGTCGACGCCGTTCTCGACCAGCGCGACCGCGGCCTCGACGCTCTCGTCGAGCGTGGGGAATCCGACGGGGAGGTAGCCGATGAGCGCGCCCGCGGCCTCCTCGTTGCGTCGGCGGATGACGGCGCCGACGTTCCTCATTCGCCGCTCCCGCCGTCGAGCAACTCGAAGTACCGCGCCGCGGTCTCCATGTCCTTGTCGCCGCGGCCGGAGAGGTTCACGAGGATGGTCGCGGTGGGGCCGAGCTCCCGGCCGAGGTCGAGCGCGCCGGCGAGCGCGTGCGCCGACTCGATCGCCGGGATGATGCCCTCGGTGCGCGACAGCAGTCGCAGCGCCTGCATGGCAGCGTCGTCGGTGATCGGCAGGTAGGTGGCGCGCCCGAGCGCGGCGAGCCACGAGTGCTCCGGACCGACGCCCGGGTAGTCGAGCCCTGCGGAGATCGAGTGCGACTCGATCGTCTGGCCGTCGTCGTCCTGCAGGAGGAAGCTGCGCGCTCCGTGCAGCACGCCCGGGCGTCCCTTCGAGATCGTGGCCGCGTGGCGCGGCGTCTCGACCCCCTCGCCGCCGGCCTCGTAGCCGTAGAGCGCCACGTCGGCGTCGTCGAGGAACGCGTGGAAGATGCCGATCGCGTTCGATCCGCCGCCGACGCACGCCGCGACCGCGGTGGGCAGCCCGCCGGTCAGGTCGATGACCTGCTGGCGCGCCTCCTCGCCGACGATCTTCTGGAAGTCGCGCACCATCTCGGGGAAAGGGTGCGGGCCCGCGACCGTGCCGAAGATGTAGTTGGTGGTCTCGACGTTCGTGACCCAGTCGCGCATCGCGTCGTTGATCGCGTCCTTCAGGGTGCGCGACCCGGTCTTGACCGCGATCACCTCCGCGCCGAGCAGGCGCATGCGCGCGACGTTGAGCGCCTGGCGCTCGGTGTCGACCTCGCCCATGTAGATGGTGCAGTCGAGGCCGAACAGCGCGGCCGCGGTCGCCGTCGCGACGCCGTGCTGGCCGGCGCCCGTCTCGGCGATGACGCGCTTCTTGCCGATCCGGCGCGTCAGCAGCGCCTGGCCGAGCACGTTGTTGATCTTGTGCGACCCGGTGTGGTTCAGGTCCTCCCGCTTCAGGATGATGCGGGCGCCGCCGGCGTGCTCGGCGAAGCGGGGCACCTCGGTGATGATCGAGGGCCGCCCGGTGTAGCTGCGGCCGAGCTCGGCGAGCTCCTCGCCGAACGCGGGGTCGAGCTTGGCGAGCGTGTACGCCTCGGAGAGCTCGTCGAGCGCCGCGATCAGCGATTCGGGGACGAAGCGTCCGCCGAACTCGCCGAAGTAGGGACCGGTCTGGGCACGAAGGGCCATGTCACACCGCCAGGAATGCAGAGAGGTTCGAGAGTGGGTCGCCCGTCACGAGCGCCTCGCCGACGAGCACCGCGTCGGCGCCCGCCGCGCGGTAGTGCGCGACGTCGTCCGCCGACAGGACGGCGGACTCCGCCACGCGGATGGCCCCCTCGGGGAACCGGTCGGCGATCCTGCCGAACAGGTCGCGATCGAGTTCGAAGGTGGTCAGGTCGCGTGCGTTGACGCCGATCAGCCGGGCGCCGAGCTCGGCCGCCCGGTCGAGCTCGTCGGCGGAGTGCGTCTCGACCAGGGCCGTCATGCCGAGCTGGCCGACGAGGTCGTAGAGCTCCGCCAGGGTGTCGTCGTCGAGGGCCGCGACGATGAGCAGCACGAGGTCGGCGCCCGCCGCGCGGGCCTCGAACACCTGGTAGGGCGTCGCGATGAAGTCCTTCCGGAGCACCGGGAGCGAGACGGCCTGTCGCACGGATTCGAGGTCCTCGAGCGATCCGCCGAACTTCCGGCCCTCGGTCAGCACGCTGATGGCGCTCGCACCGCCCAGCTCGTAGGTGCGGGCCAGGGCGGCCGGGTCGTCGATCGCCGCGAGCGAGCCGCGCGAGGGGCTCGACCGCTTGATCTCGGCGATGACCTTGACGCGCTCGGAGGGACGGAGCGCGGAGATCGCGTCGAGCGCCGCCGGCCGGGCGAGGGCTGCGGCCTCGACCTCGGAGAGGGGTCGCTCGGCGCGACGTGCCTCGGCGTCGGCGACGGCGTTGGCGGTGAGCTCGGCGAGCACGCGTCAGTGCGCCTTGGGCGCGACCTTGGCGCCGTCGACGCCGTACCCGGCCTTCGCCAGGGCCCAGCCGACGAGCGCACCGACGACCAGCAGGACGGCCGACGCCCACACGAGCCACTGCACGTCGAGGAAGAAGGCGACCGTGCCGATCGCGAACGCGATGAGCATGATGGTCACGGCGGTCCACGCCGCGGGCGAGTGTCCGTGGCCGGGATCAGCGTGCTCAGTGCTCATGGTGCTCCTTCTGTGCGTGGGGGTCGTGGAGAGTCTACCGGGTGCGGCGGGGCTGTCTTGCGGCCGTCGCCGTCGGCCTCGCCGGACGCCCGTTCGGTCGGATCGTCGCCGCGGCTGAGGCCGTCCCAGTCGTCGACGGCGCGGTCGGATGCCGCGGTCGGCACGCTCGCCTCGTCGTCGGCGAACCGGGCTCCCGCGCCGTACCTGCGCGAGGTGGCCCACGCTCGCCCGGTGACGACGACGACGACCCCCGCGGCCGCCACGAGCACGCCGCCGGCGATCGCCGCGACCGCCCAGCCCGTCGGCGTCGCCGCGGCGACGAGCTCCGCCGTCGGCTGGGCTCCCGCCACCCCGGTCGCCTCCGCGATCGCGGCCGACGACGCAGCGGCCGGGTCCGCGAGCGACATCCCGGCGGCGAGCACGACGCTCCCGCCGAGGACGAACGCGAGCGCGCCGAGCACGATGCGGATGACCGGTCCGGCGATCGCGAGTGCGCCGGCGAGCGCCAGGCCCGCGAGCGCGAGCGCCGCCAGGGCCGGCGACGCGACCGCTCCCCCGACCTCGAGCGACGTGGCGCCGCCGGCGGCGGCCTGCCCGTCGACGAGCCGCACGGTGAACCACGTCCGGCTCCACGCCAGCAGCGCGAGGCCCGACCCCGCCAGCAGGGCGAGGATCGCGGGGAGCTTCATCCGGTCGGGGCGCATCCGATCAGCCCACCTGCCGCATCGCATTGGCCACCGCGACCGCGCGCAGCGGCGCGGCCGCCTTGTTGACCGACTCCTGGTACTCGGACTCGGGGTCGGAGTCGGCGACGAGACCGCCTCCGGCCTGCACTCGCGCGATGCCGCCGGAGATCGTCGCGGTGCGGATGGCGATCGCGAGGTCGGCGTCGCCGCCGAACCCGAAGTAGCCGACGACCCCGCCGTAGAGGCCGCGCTGGGCGGGCTCGAGCTCGTCGATGATCTCGAGGGCGCGCGGCTTGGGCGCACCCGACAGCGTGCCGGCCGGGAAGGTGGCGCGGAACACGTCGATCGCGTTGGCGTCGCCGCGGAGGTCGCCCTCGACGGAGGAGACGAGGTGCATGATGTGGCTGAACCGCTCCACGCGCATGAACTCGGTCACCTCCACGCTCCCTGCGTGGCACACCTTCGCGAGGTCGTTCCTGGCGAGGTCGACGAGCATGAGGTGCTCGGCCTGCTCCTTCGGGTCGGCGATGAGCTCGGCCTCGAGGTCGGCGTCGTCCTCCGGCGTGGCGCCGCGCGGCTTCGACCCGGCGATGGGGTGCGTGAAGACGCGGCCGTCCTCGACCTTCACGAGCGCCTCGGGCGACGAGCCGACGATCCAGTACGGAGCGCCCGCCGGGTCCTCGAGGTGCAGGAGGTACATGTAGGGGCTCGGGTTGAGGCTTCGCAGCACGCGGTACACGTCGATGGGGTGCGCCGTGGCCTCCTGCTCGAACCGCTGCGAGATCACGACCTGGAAGATGTCGCCCTCGTGGATGTAGTGCTTCGAGCGCTCGACGGCGGCGAGGAAGTCCGCCTTCTCGGTCCGGTACCGCGGTTCGGGCGCCCGCTCGAGGTCGATCTGCGAGAGGTGCGCCTCGGACGGCTCGGCCAGCGCGGCCTGCATGCGATCCAGTCGCGCCTGGGCGTCGGACCAGAGCGCGTCGGCCGGCTCGTCGCGGTCGTTGAGCACGGATGCCACGAGCTGGACGGTTCCCGTGCGGTGGTCGATGACGACGAGCTCGGAGACGAACGCGAACGCCTGGCCGGGCATGGCGTAGTCGGCGGGCGGGCGGTTCGGCAGGTGCTCGATCTGCCGGATCGCCTCCCAGCCGATGAAGCCCACGAGGCCGCCGGTGAGCGGCGGCGCCCCCGGCACGTCGTCGGTGGCCCAGCGCGCGTAGACCGCCTCGAGCGCGGCGAGCGGAGCGAGGTCGTCGGATGAGGCGCCCAGCGCACGCTCGCGCGGCAGTCCGTAGTCGAGCCACGCGACGGCACCGTCGCGCTCGGTGAGCACGCCGTACGATCCGGCGCCGACGAACGAGTACCGGGACCAGATGCCGCCCTGCTCGGCCGACTCCAGCAGGAACGTGCCGGGGCGTCCGCCGGCGAGCTTGCGGTAGATGCCGACCGGCGTCTCGCCGTCGGCGAAGAGCTCGCGCACCACGGGGACGACCCGCCGGCCGGGCAGCAGGTCGGCGAAGTCCTCGCGGCGGGTGGTGGCGGTGCGGGCGGCCGTCATGGGGTTCCTCCGTCGGGAGCGGTCTCGTCCGGGCTCCCGACGGCGACGGCGACGGGATCGCCGTCCCAGCAGGTCCGGGTGCCGGTGTGGCAGGCGACGCCGACCTGGTCGACGCGGACGAGCAGCACGTCGGCGTCGCAGTCGAGCGCGGCGGACTTCACGTACTGGGCGTGGCCCGACGTGTCGCCCTTGCGCCAGTACTCCTGCCTGGAGCGGGACCAGAACGTCACGCGGCCCTCGGTGATCGTGCGACGCATCGCCTCGCGGTCCATCCAGCCGAGCATGAGCACCTCGCCGGTGTCCCATTGCTGGATCACCGCGGGGATGAGCCCGTCCGCGTCGAACGACGCGCGGTCGACGGCCGTGGCATCCGGCGCCCAGCGCTCGGTGTCGGACTCGAGCTCCTCGTCTCCTGCGTGGGTCATCGCACGGTCCTCCCGTCGGCCTCGAGGGCGCGCTTGACCTCCGAGACGGTCAGCTCG
This sequence comes from Agromyces arachidis, assembly GCF_052805135.1. NCBI lineage: Bacteria > Bacillati > Actinomycetota > Actinomycetes > Micrococcales > Microbacteriaceae > Agromyces > Agromyces arachidis. The sequence continues at coordinate 440,960 of NZ_JBRBDK010000001.1, read as the reverse complement.
CCGTTGTGGAACACGGATGCCGCGAGCACCGCGTCGGCGCCCGCGGCGACCGCCGGCGCGAAGTGCTCGAGGGCGCCGGCGCCGCCGGACGCGATCACGGGGACCGACGACAGCCCGTGCATGAGCGACACGAGCTCCAGGTCGAAGCCCGCCTTGGTGCCGTCGGCGTCGATCGAGTTGACGAGCAGTTCGCCCGCGCCGAGCTCGATCGCACGGCGCGCCCAGTCGACGGCGTCGAGGTCGGTCTCGGTGCGGCCGCCGTGCGTGGTCACGACGAAGCCGCTCGGGGTGCGGTCCGAGCGCTTGACGTCGAGGGAGAGCACGCACACCTGCGCCCCGAACCGGTCGGCGATCTCGGCGACGAGCCCGGGTCGGGCGATGGCGGCGCTGTTGACGCCGATCTTGTCGGCGCCGTGGCCGAGCAGCCGCGCCACGTCATCGGTCGACCGGACGCCGCCGCCGACGGTCAGCGGGATGAAAACCTGCTCGGCGACGCGCTGCACCATGTCGTACGTCGTCGACCGGTCGTCGACGGTCGCGGTCACGTCGAGGAACGTGAGCTCGTCGGCACCCTGGGCGGCGTACTCCGCGGCGAGTTCGACGGGGTCGCCCGCATCGCGCAGGTCGAGGAAGTTGACGCCCTTGACGACGCGACCGGCGGCGACGTCGAGGCACGGGATCACCCGGACGGCCAGCGACATCCGCTCACCTCACAACCGCGCCGCGTGGATCGCGCTGACGAGGATCGCGCGCGCGCCGAGGGCGTAGAGCTCGTCCATCACGTGGTTCACGTCGGTGCGCGGGATCATCACCCGGACCGCGACCCACTCGGGGTCGTGCAGCGGTGACACCGTCGGCGACTCGAAGCCCGGCGCGACGGCGGTCGCCGCCTCGAGGTGGGTGACCGGCACGTCGTAGTCGAGGAGCACGTACTGCCGCGCCACGAGGACGCCCTGCAGCCGGCGGACGAGGGTCTGCGTGCCGGCGCGCTCGACGCCGGAGCCGATCAGCACCGCCTCGGACTCGAGGATCACCGGGCCGAAGATGTCGAGGCCCGCCTTGCGCAGCGTGGACCCGGTCGAGACGACGTCGGCGACCGCGTCGGCGACGCCCAACCGCACGGCCGACTCGACGGCGCCGTCGAGCTTCACGAGCTTCGCCGTCACCCCGTGGCGGGCGAGGAAGTCGCCGACCAGGCCCGGGTAGCTCGTGGCGACGCGCACGCCCTCAAGGTCGGCCAGGGTGTCGAACGCCCCGGGCGGACCGGCGAACCGGAAGGTCGAGTCGCCGAAGCCGAGCGAGGCGATCTCCCCCGCCTCCGATCCGGAGTCGAGGAGCAGGTCGCGCCCGGTGATGCCGACGTCGAGGGCGCCGGAACCCACGTAGGTGGCGATGTCGCGGGGGCGGAGGTAGAAGAACTCGACCCCGTTGCGGGGGTCGGCGACGATGAGCTCGCGCGAGTCGCGTCGGCCGGTGTACCCGGCCTCGTAGAGCATCTGCGCGGCGGTTTCGGAGAGCGAGCCCTTGTTGGGCACGGCGATTCGGAGCATTCCCTGGCTTTCGTGTCGACGGAACCGATCTGCGGTCATGGCGTGATCAGAGATGTCGGTACACGTCGGCGGGCGTGAGCCCCTTCGCCAGCATCAGCACCTGCAGGTGGTAGAGCAACTGCGAGATCTCCTCGGCCGTCTCGGCGTCGGACTGGTACTCGGCGGCCATCCACACCTCGGCCGCCTCCTCCACGATCTTCTTGCCGATGGCGTGCACGCCGGCGTCGAGCTGGCGCACGGTGCCGGAACCCTCGGGGCGGGTGCGGGCCTTGTCGCTGAGCTCGACGAAGAGGTCGTCGAAGGTCTTCACCCGTCTAGGCTACCCGTGACGATGGGGGTGCGCCGACGCCGCCGCCCGCAGCGCCGCGATCCGCTCGGCGGGCACGTCGCCGTTGAAGACGTGCGACCCGGCGACGAAGGTGTCCGCCCCCGCCTCGGCGGCGATGCCGATCGTCTCCTCGGTGATCCCGCCGTCGACCTGCAGCCACACGTCCAGGCCGGCGTCGCGCACGGCGTCGGCGACGCGCGCGAGCTTCGGCATCGTCTCGGGGATGAACGACTGGCCGCCGAACCCGGGCTCGACCGTCATCACCAGCACCTGGTCGAACTCGGGCAGCAGGTCGAGGTAGGCGGCCTCGTCGGTGCCGGGCTTCAGGGCGATGCCGGCCCGCGCGCCGATCGCGCGCAGCCGTCGCGCGAGGGCGACCGGCTCGCCCGCCGCCTCGGCGTGGAACGTGACCGAGAAGGCCCCCGCCTCGGCGTAGGCCGGCGCCCAGCGATCCGGATCCTCGATCATGAGGTGCACGTCGAGCGGGATGGGCGAGACCTGCTGGAGGCGGGTCACCATCTGCAGGCCGAACGTGAGGTTCGGGACGAAGTGGTTGTCCATGACGTCGACGTGCACGAGGTCGGCCGCGGCGATGCGCCCGAGCTCGTGCTCGAGGTTCGCGAAATCGGCCGCGAGGATGCTCGGATTGATCCGCGTCGTCATGCCTGCAGCCTATCGAGGAGCGGCGTCCGCCGTCCCGTCGGCCGGAGCGGCGCGGCGGATGAGCGCGATGAACATCGCGTCCGTCCCGTGCCGGTGGGGCCACAGCTGCACGGAACGTCCGTCGCCGGCGAGGTCGAGCGGATGCCGCGAGACCGACCGGAGCACCTCCGCGGCGTCGAGCAGCTGCGCGTCGGCGCCCCACCGCGCGAGCGCCCGCCCCAGGCTCCCGTGCGTCTCGGAGGTGTGCGGCGAGCACGTGACGTAGGCGAGCACGCCGCCGGGCGCGAGCGCTCGGAAGGCCGCGTCGGCGAGCTCGCCCTGCAGCGCCGTGAGCTCCGCGACATCCGTCGGGGACTTGCGCCAGCGCGCCTCGGGACGGCGTCGCAGCGCGCCAAGGCCCGTGCACGGGGCGTCGAGCAGGATCCGGTCGAACCCGCCGGGCGCGCCGGACGCGGCCGGGTCGAGTTCCCGGCCGTCGGCCACGCGCACGGGGACCTCCGCGGGCACCGCGGCGACCGCTCGACGGACCAGTTCGGCGCGGGCGGGCACGACCTCGTTCGCGGCGAGTGAGGCGCCGCCGGCGAGCGCTTCCGCGGCGAGCAGGGCCGTCTTGCCCCCGGGACCGGCGCACAGGTCGAGCCAGCGCTCACCCGGCCGGACCGGGGCGACGCGGCTGAGCGCCAGCGCGGCGAGCTGGGAGCCCTCGTCCTGGACCCGGACCCGGCCGTCGTGGGCCTCCACGACGCCGAGCGGGTCCGCTGCCGTGAACCCGACCGGCGAGAACCGGTCGGGCTCGCCGAGCTCGCCCGGCGCCCCGTCGAGTCCGGGCAGCGAGACCAGGTTCACGCGGGGCGCGGCGTTGTCGGCCTCGAGCAGCGCCTCGAGCTCGTCCGCGCGACCCTCGCGCTCGAGCGCCGTGCGCAGCGCGCGGACGACCCACAGCGGATGCGAGTGCACGGCGGCCAGTCGCTCCTCCGGCGAGGCGGCCTCCTCCGCGACGAGGCCGCGCCAGTCGTCGGCCTCGCGCCGCGACACGGTGCGCAGCACGGCGTTCACGAAGCCGGCCGCGGCCGGGGCCACGCGGCGGGCGAGGGCGACGGATTCGTTCACGGCGGCGTGGGTGGCCACGCGGGTCGCCAGCAGCTGGTGCACGCCGAGCCGCAGGATGTCGAGCACCGGCGGATCGACCCGGTCCACCGGCCGCCCCGCCGCGAGGGCGATGACCGCGTCGTAGTAGCCCTGCATGCGCAGGGTGCCGTAGGTCAGCTCGGTGGCGAAGGCGGCGTCCGCCTCGTCGAGGCCGGCACGCGAGATCCGCGTGGGCAGCAGCAGGTTCGCATACGCGTCGGAGTCGCGCACCGCCTCGAGCACCTCGTACGCGACCACGCGGGACCGCGCGACGCGATCGGCTCGCGATCTGCGAGGCTGCGGCCGCCCGCCGGCGCCCCCGCGCCGTGCGCCCCCTCCCCCGCCGGCGCCGCTCATCGCGCGACCGCCTGCTCGGCGCCGAGCCCGCGCCACCAGTCGGCGGCGGCCATCGCGGTCCGCCCCGCGGGCTGCACGCGTCGCAGCTCCAGCGCGCCGTCGGCCGTACCGACGAGCACGCGTCGGCGATCGCCGCGCACCTCCCCCGGTCGGAGCGGCGCCGCGTCGGACGGGGCCGGCCCGGCGTCCAGCACCTTCACCCTCACCCCGTCGACCTCGGTGTGCGCACCGGGCTCCGGCGTCACGCCCCGGAAGCGCGCGTCGACCTCGGCGGTGGGACGGGTCCAGTCCAGGCGCCCGTCGTCGATGGTGAGCTTCGGGGCGAAAGTCGGCTCGCCCGCCTGCGGCGTCGCGACCGCCGAGCCGTCGGCGATCGCGTCCACGACCTCCGCGACCACGCCGGCACCGGATGCCGCGAGCGAATCGAGCGCCGCACCGGCCGTCTCCCCCGGCTCGACCGCGCGCTTCCGCACCGCGTAGAGCTCGCCCGCGTCGAGTTCGGGCACGAGCCGGAACACCGAGACGCCCAGTTCGGCGTCGCCGGCCATGAGGGCGCGCTGCACCGGCGCCGCACCGCGCCATGCCGGCAGCGCGGAGAAGTGGAGGTTGATCCAGCCGTGCGTCGGCGCCGACAGGAGCGGCTCGCGCACCAGTCCGCCGTACGCCACGATCACGCCGAGGTCCGGGCGCAGCGCGGAGATCCGCGCGTCGGCGTCGTCATCGAGCCGGCGGGCCTCGATGACGGGGATCCCGAGGCGCTCCGCCGCTGCGGCCACGGGCGACGGCGTCAGCACGCGCTTGCGTCCGAGCGGCGCCGGGGGCCGGGTCACGACCGCCATGACCTCGTGCGGCGACGCCGCGAGGGTTTCGAGGGCGGGCACGGCGGCGGCGGGCGTTCCCGCGAAGACGATCCGGAGGTGGGGCACACTCCATCATCCCAGCCCCGCCGCGCCGCGCGGCCCGGAACTCGGCGGGGCGGCGCGAGGTCAGGGGAGGTCGGGGTCGTCCATCCGCACGCGCAGGATCGGAGGCCGTCCGGGTCGGCGGCCGGTGACGGGCCGGCGACGCTCGGTGGCGGCGCGGATCGCCTCGGCCTTGAGCGCCGACGCCACCTCCGTACCGGCCGCGTAGCCGAACCTCACGATCGCGCGCTCCAGCCCGTCATCGACCGGGACGGGTCCGAGGACGTCGACGCCGGCGATGGCGCGGACCCGTTCGAGCGCCGTCGCGAGCCGCTCCGGCGAGGAGGTCATCGACGCCATCCGGACCGCGGGCGGGAAGCGCAGCACCCGGCGGGCCTCCAGCTCGCCGGCAGCCCAGTGCGCCTGGCTCCACGAGGCGAGTGCCGTGCCGAGCGCCCCGCCGACGCCCACGAGGTGGACCGGCGCACCGGGTGCGGCGAGGGCCGCGGCGTCGGACCACCAGCGCAGGCAGTCCTCCGCGACCCGCAGCGACTCCCGGAGCAGCATCCGCTCGCCGTCGAGCAGCAGCACCGCGCGGTAGCCGCCGTCGGCGACGGGCTCGGCGCCGCGCGTGGCGACGACGAGCTGGGGCTCCGACCCGACGCGGACGAGCGGCCGCTCGCCGTCGGAGACGATCACGCGCGAACGGGGGAAGGCGCGCCCGAGCTCGTCGGCCGTCCGGCTCGCGCCGACCACGGCGGCGCGCAGGCCGGTCGACTCGCAGACGGGGCAGCTCCATCCCCGGGCCGTCGTGCCGCAGAGCGTGCACGCCGGCGCACCGCCCGAACGCGGCACGCCGATCGCGCCGCTGCAGGTCGTGCACCGAGCCGGCTCACGGCACCGGTCGCAGACGAGCATCGGCGCATGACCGGGGCGGGCGACCTGCACGAGCACCGGGCCGACGGCGACCGCCTCCTGCGCATCGCGCCAGGCCGTGGACGGGATGCGGGCTCCGCCGCCCTGCGCCTGCTGCTCGGTGAGGACCACCCTGGGACGCGTGCCGCGGCGCAGCGGCACCTCGTCGACCCAGCCGAGCGCGACAAGCCGCTGGAGTTCGACGCTCCGGCTGTGGGCGAGGAACAGCAGGGCCGCCCCCGACTGCTCCTGCCGGATCAGCGCGGCGTCGCGGGCGTGCACCCCCGGCGCGAGCGGCTCGGCCTGCAGCGGATCGCCGTCGTCGTGGACCGCGATCAGCCCGAGCCGGGCGGCGGGGGCGTAGACGGTCGACCGGTTGCCGATCACGATGCGCGCCGCGTCGCCGGTCGACTCCAGGAACGCGCGGTAGCGGTCCGGCCCGGACTGGCGTGCGTCGGTGCGGAGGACCCGGCGCGGATCGACCTCGTCGGCGAGGGCCGCCGCGAGCTGGTCCTGGTCGCGATAGTCCGGCACCGCGATCACGGTGGAGCGATCCTCGGCGAGGGCGTGCGCCGCCGCGCGCGCGAGGGTCTGCGCCCACGCGCCCACCCAGACGCCCGACGCCAGCCGCACCGGCCGTGCGTCGGCGGCGAGCGCCATCCGCTCGCCCGCTCGGATGCCGCGTTCCACGCGCTCGGGCTCGTACCCCTCGAGCGCGGCCGGCGTCGACGCCAGCGGCCCCGGATCGCCCGGGTCGGCACGCCACGCCTTCTCGGCGCGGACGTAGCGCTGCGGGATCGCCAGGCGCAGCACGTCGCTCGCATTGCCGGCGGCTCGGTCCGCTGCGGCCCGGGCGAGGTTCCAGACCTCCCGGGTCAGCAGCGGCACGCCGCCCACGACCTCGTCGACGTCGCTGAGCTCACCCCGGTACTCGCTCCGGTCGGCGAGCTCGACGACCCAGGCCTGCGCGACGCGCCCGCCGGAGCGGAGCGGCACCCGAACCCGGACGCCGGGGACGACCGCGTCGCGCAGCCGATCCGGCACGCGGTAGTCGAGCAGCTGGTCGAGTTGCGGCAGGGGCGAGTCGACGAGGACCCTCGCCACCGGCCCTGCGGTCACGTCAGAGCCTTGCGGCGGCGCGGAGGTCGTCGACGCGGTCGAGCCGCTCCCACGTGAACGCCGGCAGCTCGCGGCCGAAGTGGCCGTACGTCGCCGTGTCGGCGTAGATCGGCCGGAGCAGGTCGAGGTCGCGGATGATGGCCGCCGGGCGCAGGTCGAAGACCTCGCGGATCGCGTCGATGATGCGATCCTCGGGAAGGTGGCCGGTGCCGAAGGTCTCGACGTAGAGCCCCACGGGGGCCGCCGCCCCGATCGCGTACGCCACCTGGAGCTCGAGCCGGTCGGCCAGCCCGGCGGCCACGGCGTTCTTCGCCACCCACCGCATGGCGTAGGCGGCGGAACGGTCGACCTTCGACGGGTCCTTGCCGCTGAACGCGCCGCCGCCGTGGCGGCTGGCACCGCCGTACGTGTCGATGATGATCTTCCGGCCCGTCAGGCCGGCGTCGCCCTGCGGTCCGCCGATCTCGAAGCGACCCGTCGGGTTGATGAGCACCTTGAGGTCGGGGCGGGAGAGCTCGACCGTGTCGAGGACGGGACGGATGACCAGTTCCTCGACCTCGGCGCGCAACCGCTCGGTCTCCACCGCCGGGGAGTGCTGGGTGGACAGCACGACCGTCTCGATGGTCTTCGCCGTCTGCCCGTCGTAGCCGATCGTCACCTGCGTCTTGCCGTCGGGTCGGAGGTAGTCGAGCTCGCCCTCCTTGCGCACCCGCGCGAGTCGCTCCGCCAGCCGGTGCGCGAGCCAGACCGGCACGGGCATCAGCTCGGGCGTCTCGCGGACCGCGTAGCCGAACATGATGCCCTGGTCACCCGCGCCCTGGCGGTCGAGCTCGTCGATGCTCGCGCCCTCGCGCGACTCGTAGGCGTGGTCGACGCCTTGGGCGATATCGGGCGACTGGCCCCCGATCGACACGGAGACGCCGCAGGAGCGCCCGTCGAACCAGACGTCGGACGAGTCGTAGCCGATGGAGGTGATCCTGTCGCGCACGATCGCGGGGATCTCGACGTACCCGGACGTCGATACCTCGCCCGCCACGTGGACGAGCCCCGTGGTCACGAGCGTCTCGACCGCCACGCGCGCGTGCGGGTCGACCGAGAGCAGTGCGTCGAGGATCGCGTCGGACACCTGGTCGCAGATCTTGTCGGGGTGCCCCTCGGTGACGGACTCGGACGTGAACTGGCGCAGTGCGCTCATGCGGGGTGGGATTCCTTCGTGCTTGCGGCGCCGGTCGGGAGTCGACCGGCGATGACGTCGAGGATGCCGTTCGCCACCGACATCTTGCTGCCGGAGACCTCGGCGACGACCGCGTCGTCCGGGCCGATCACCGAGACGGCGTTCTCGTCGGCGGCGAAGCCCTCGGTCCAGCCCACGCGATTCACGACGAGCAGGTCGGCGCCCTTCGCCCGCCGCTTCGATCGGGCGAGCTCGAGCAGCCGCGCGGGATCGGCCTCGGTCTCGGCGGCGAAGCCGACGAGCATCGTGCCGTCGTGGTCGCTCGCGCCGAGCTCGGCGAGGATGTCCGGGTTGCGGACGAGCTCGACGCTCATCCGCTCCTGGCCGTCGACCTTCTTGATCTTGCCGTCGCTGACCGTCGCCGGGCGGAAGTCGGCGACGGCCGCGGCCATCACGACGGCGTCGGCTCCGCGGGACGCCTCCTGGACCGCCTCGCGCAGCTCGAGCGCCGTCGACACGGCACGCACCCGGCATCCGACCGGCGCGGCGACCTCGAGGTTGGCCGCGACGAGCGTGACCTCGGCGCCGCGAGCGGCCGCGGCCTCGGCGATCGCGACGCCCTGCTTCCCGCTGGACCGGTTCCCGAGGAATCGCACGGGGTCGAGTGGCTCGCGCGTGCCGCCGGCCGAGACGACGATGCGGCGCCCGTCGAGGTCGCGCGCGGCGGCCGCCGCCGCGCCGGCAGCGTGCCGCTCGGCGACCTCGAGCGCCGCGCGGACGATGACGTCGGGCTCCTCGAGTCGCCCGGGCCCGCGGTCGGAGCCGGTGAGCTGGCCGACCGCCGGTCCGACGACCGTCACGCCGCGATCGCGCAGCACGGCGATGTTCGCCTGCGTGGCGGGGTGGAGCCACATCTCGGTGTGCATCGCCGGGGCGATCACCACCGGCGCCTCGCTGGCGAGCACCGTGTTGCCGAGCAGGTCGTCCGCGAGGCCAGACGCGAGCTTCGCGATGCTGTTCGCGGTCGCCGGCGCGATGACGATGAGGTCGGCGGCCTGGCCGATCGCGACGTGGCGGACCTCGGCGACGCCCTCGAACAGGTCGGTGTGCACGGGGTTGCGCGAGATCGCCTCGAGCGTGGGCCGACCGACGAACCGCAGCGCCGACTCCGTGGGGACGACGTGCACGTCGTGGCCGGCGAGCACGAGCGACCGCACGACCGAGACGGCCTTGTACGCCGCGATCCCGCCGGTGATGCCGACGACGATGTTCAGCGCCATGCGCGCCTGCCGGCTACTCGCCGACGGGACGGAGGCGCAGCTTGTCCTCGTTGATCTCGTGGAGCGCGACCGAGAGCGGCTTGTCGTCGATCGACGAGTCGACGAGCGGCCCGACGTTGTCGAACAGGCTGCCCTCGTGCAGGTCGGCGTAGTAGTCGTTGATCTGGCGCGCCCGCTTGGACGCGAAGATGACCAGCTGGTACTTGGAGTCGACCTTCGACAGCAGGTCGTCGATGGGCGGGTCGATGATGCCGGACTGCTTCTCGGCCATGGAGGCTCCTTACGGGTGAGGCGCACCTTCGGTGCGCGGAAGATCTTGGCGAAGGGCAGCACGACGCCGACCCTTGCGAGGCCGCATCAAGTCTACGACCTTTTGCGCGGCCTCGCGGACCTCGTGGTTCACGACGCGGTGGTCGAACTCCTCGACCGCGGCCAATTCCACCTTCGCGGTCTCGAGCCGTCGCTGCTGCTCGGCGGGGCTCTCGGTCCCCCGGCCGACCAGGCGTCGCACGAGCTCCTCCCACGACGGAGGCAGGAGGAAGACCAGGGTCGCCTCCGGCATCGCGCGGCGCACCGAGCGCGCGCCCTGGATGTCGATCTCCAGCAGTACGCCGTGCCCTGCCGCGATCGCCTCCTCGACCGGCCGGCGCGGCGTTCCGTAGCGGTAGGCGTTGTGGACCGTCGCCCATTCCAGCAGCTCGCCGCCCTCGACCATCCGGTCGAACTCGTCGTCGGAGACGAAGAAGTAGTGCTCGCCCTCGACCTCGCCGGGGCGCGGAGCACGCGTCGTCGCCGACACGGAGAGCTTCACCTCGGGATGGTGCTCGCGGATGTACGCGGCGACCGTGCCCTTCCCGACCGCGGTTGGTCCGGCGAGCACCACCAGGCGGTCGCCCACCCCGCCGTGGTCGGCGATCCACTCCGCGGTGAACTCGCGGAGCCGTCGGCGCTGCAGCCGGCCCAGCCCGCCGAGGCGCTTGGACGCCGCGATCTGCAGGCGATCCATGATGCGGAGGCACTTGGTCTGCCCGATGGCCGGGATCGACGTGAGGAACTCGGTCACCCGGAGCCGTCCCTCGACGCTCTCCGGGTCCTCGAACGCGACGCGCAGCACGTCGAGCGGACTCCGCGTCCCCGCGGCGACGGCGTGCTTGACGGCTGCCCGGGAGCGGCGCGCGGCCACGGCGGCGCGGGATGCCGCGACGCGGTCGACCTCGGGCGGCGCGGATGACGCGGGACGATCAGGCACGCGCGCCCCCGATCTCGTCGACCCGCCGCACGATCGCCTCGGCGATCCCGTCGGGCCCGGCGCCCAGCAGCGACCTGGATTCGCTGACGATCACGCCGGCGGCGAGCGACCCGTAGATCGCCTCGAGGTCGCGCACGTCGGCGCCCTGGTGCCCGAACCCGGGTGCCAGGACGGGCAGCGCGGGCACGGCCGGGTCCGCCGAGGTGTCGATCCCGGACGCCGGGAGGTCGACGGTCGCGCCGAGCACCACGCCGATCGAGCCCATGGGCCGCTCGTCCGCGTCCTCGCGGGTCGCGTTCCACGCGGCCACCCCGGAGCAGATGGCGGCGGCCACGGTCGACCCCTCGCGACTGGACTGCTGCAGCACCGCGCGCTGGATCGCCGCGGCCTCGGGGTTCGAGGTGGCCGAGAGCACGAACAGGCCCTTGCCCGCGGCATCCGCCCGGCGCATCACCGATTCGATCGAGCCGAGGCCCTGGTACGCGCTGATGGTCATCGCGTCGGCCTCGAGCCCCGAACCGGGACGCAGCCACGCCTCGCCGTACGCGTCGACGCTCGACCCGATGTCGCCGCGCTTCACGTCGGCGATCACGAGCAGACCGGCGTCCCGCGCCTCGACGAGCACCCGCTCCAGCGCGACGTAGCCCGCGGCGCCGTGCCGTTCGTAGAAGGCGACCTGCGGCTTCACGATGCCGGCCCGGCCGGCGGCCGCGCCGACGACCCGCAGCCCGAACTCCCGGGCACCTGCGGCGGTGTCGTCGAGGCCCCACTGGTCGAGCAGGCCGGCGTGCGGATCGATGCCGACGCACAGCCGGCCGACCCCCCCGAGCACGCCGTGGAGGCGCTCCCCGAACGATGGACGCCCGTTCACGCGACCACCTCGCGCGAGCGGCGAGCGGCGTACTCCTGCAGGCTGGTCACGTCGAAGCCGCCGCTGACGGCGTCGAGCGACGCGACCGCCGCCGACAGCTCGGCGATGGTCGTGAACAGCGGGAGGTCGGCGGCGACCGCCGCGGCGCGGATCTCGTAGCCGTCGGCCCGCGCCGAGCGTCCGCTCGGCGTGTTGACGACCACGTCGATCTCGCCGCGGTGGATGAGCTCGACGACCGACGGGGCGGATTCGTCGTGCTTCTCGCTGAACTTCAGCACGGTCGCGGTGCCGATCCCGTTCCGGCGCAGCACCTCCGCCGTCCCCTCGGTCGCGACGATGTCGTAGCCGAGCTGCTGCAGGCGCAGCACCGGGAGGATGATCGCCCGCTTGTCCCGATCCGACACCGACACGAAGACCCGGCCGGATGCGGGCATGCCGCCGTAGGCGGCGAGCTGGCTCTTCGCGAACGCCCTCGGGAAGTCGGTGTCGATGCCCATGACCTCGCCCGTGGATCGCATCTCGGGCCCGAGCACCGAGTCGACCATCGACCCCTCGGCGGTGCGGAACCGGTGGAACGGCAGGACGGCCTCCTTGACCGCGACGGGGGCGTCGAGCGGCACGCGCGATCCGTCGACCTCGGGCAGCATGCCCTCGGCGACGAGCTCGCGAACGGTCGCGCCGACCATGATGCGCGACGCGGCCTTCGCGAGCGGGATGCCGAGCGCCTTCGAGACGAACGGCACGGTGCGGCTGGCGCGCGGGTTCGCCTCGAGCACGTAGAGCACGCCCGCGCCGATCGCGAACTGCACGTTGAGCAGGCCGCGCACGCCGATGCCCTCGGCGATCGCGCGCGTCGCCTCGCGGACGCGGTCGACCTCCGCGCGTCCGAGCGTGACCGGGGGCAGTGTGCAGCTCGAGTCGCCGGAGTGGATGCCGGCCTCCTCGATGTGCTCCATGACCCCGCCGACGTAGAGCTCCGTGCCGTCGTAGAGGGCGTCGACGTCGATCTCGATCGCGTCGTCGAGGAAGCGGTCCACGAGCAGCGGGTGGGTCGGGCCGACGATGCCCTGGTCCTCGATGCGCGCGAAGTAGTCGACGAGCGACGGGGTGTCGTAGACGATCTCCATGCCGCGGCCGCCGAGCACGAAGCTCGGGCGCACGAGCACCGGGTAGCCGATCTGCTCGGCCACCTTCACGGCGCCCGCGAGCTCGGTCGCGGTGCCGTTGCGCGGCGCGAGCAGGCCCGCCCGCTCGAGGATGCCGGCGAACTGCCCGCGCTCCTCCGCGAGGTCGATGGCGTCGGGGCTCGTGCCGAGGATCGGCACGCCCGCGGCCTCGAGGCCCTTGGCGAGGCCGAGCGCCGTCTGGCCGCCGAGCTGGACGACCACGCCGACGAGCTCACCGGACTGCGACTCGGCGTGGATCACCTCGAGCACGTCCTCGAGCGTGAGCGGCTCGAAGTAGAGCCGGTCGCTCGTGTCGTAGTCGGTCGACACCGTCTCGGGGTTGCAGTTGATCATGATCGTCTCGAACCCGGCGTCCGAGAGCGCGAAGGACGCGTGCACGCACGAGTAGTCGAACTCGACGCCCTGGCCGATGCGGTTCGGGCCCGAGCCGAGGATGACGACCTTGCGACGGTCGCTCGGGGCGACCTCGGTCTCGAGGTCGTAGCTGGAGTAGTGGTACGGCGTGAGCGCGGGGAACTCGCCGGCGCAGGTGTCGACGGTCTTGAACACCGGGCGGATGCCGAGGATGTGACGCACCTCGCGCGCGTCGGCCTCGCCGAAACCGCGGAGCTGGCCGATCTGCGCGTCGGAGAAGCCGTGGTCCTTCGCGAGCAGCAGCGTGTCGGTGTCGAGCGCCTCGGCGCCGGAGATCTGCGCGGCGACCTCGTTGATCAGCGCGATCTGGTCGAGGAACCACGGATCGATCTTGGTGGCCTCGAACGCCTGCTCGATCGAGGCGCCCTTCCGGAGCGCCTGCTGCACGAGCACGATGCGGCCGTCGGTCGGCACGGTCGACGCCCGGAGCAACTCGTCGACCGATCGGGGCTCGTCGCCCCAGTGGAAGCTCGAGCCGCGCTTCTCGAGCGAGCGCAGCGCCTTCTGCAGCGCGGTCGTGAAGTTGCGGCCGATCGCCATGGCCTCGCCGACCGACTTCATGGTCGTCGTGAGGGTCGGGTCCGCCGCGGGGAACTTCTCGAACGCGAAGCGCGGGACCTTCACGACGATGTAGTCGAGCGTCGGCTCGAAGCTCGCGGGCGTCACCTTCGTGATGTCGTTCGGGATCTCGTCGAGGCGGTATCCGATGGCGAGCTTCGCGGCGATCTTCGCGATGGGGAAGCCCGTGGCCTTCGATGCGAGCGCGGAGGACCGCGAGACGCGCGGGTTCATCTCGATGACGATGATCCGACCGTCGGCGGGGTCGACCGCGAACTGGATGTTGCAGCCTCCCGTGTCGACGCCGACGGCGCGGATGATGTCGATGCCGATGTCGCGGAGCTTCTGGTACTCGCGGTCGGTGAGGGTCAGCGCGGGCGCGACCGTGATCGAGTCGCCCGTGTGCACGCCGACCGGGTCGACGTTCTCGATCGAGCAGACGACGACGGTGTTGTCGGCCGTGTCGCGCATGAGCTCGAGCTCGTACTCCTTCCAGCCGAGGATCGACTCCTCGAGGAGCACCTCGGTGGTGGGCGAGTCGTGCAGGCCCTGCGTCACGATGCGGACGAGGTCCTCCTCCGTGTACGCGAAGCCCGAGCCGAGGCCGCCCATGGTGAACGACGGGCGCACGACGAGCGGGTAGCCGAGGTCGAGGGCGTACTCCTTCGCCTGCTCGAGCGTCGTGGCCACGTGCGAGCGGGCGACGTCGGCACCGGCCTCGATCACGAGGTCCTTGAAGAGCTGCCGGTCCTCGCCCTTGCGGATGGCGTCGACCTTCGCGCCGATGAGCTCGACACCGTGCTTGTCGAGGATGCCGGCGTCGTGCAGGGCGATCGCGGCGTTGAGCGCCGTCTGGCCGCCGAGCGTGGGCAGCACGGCGTCGGGCTTCTCCTTCACGATGATCGACTCGATCACCTCGGGGGTGATCGGCTCCACGTACGTCGCGTCCGCGAAGTCGGGGTCGGTCATGATCGTCGCCGGATTCGGGTTCACGAGGATGACCCTCACGCCCTCGGCACGCAGCACGCGGCACGCCTGGGTGCCGGAGTAGTCGAACTCGGCGGCCTGTCCGATGACGATCGGCCCGGAGCCGATCACCAGGACGGAGTTGATGTCGTCGCGCTTGGGCATTACTCGCCGTGCTCCTTGGTCTGCTTGCTCGCGATCACCATGTCGCGGAAGCGGTCGAAGAGGTAGTTCGCGTCGTGCGGTCCCGCGGCCGACTCCGGGTGGTACTGCACCGAGAACGCGGGAATGTCGAGGCAGTTGAGGCCCTCGACGACGTCGTCGTTCAGGTCGACGTGGCTGACCTCGACCCGGCCGAAGCCCTCGGCCGAATCACTGATCCGGTCGATCGGAGCCGCCACGGCGAAGCCGTGGTTGTGCGCGGTGATCTCGACGCGACCGGTCTCGCGGTCCAGGACGGGCTGGTTGATGCCGCGGTGCCCGAACGGGAGCTTGTAGGTCTCGAACCCGAGCGCCCGGCCGAGCAGCTGGTTGCCGAAGCAGATGCCGAAGTACGGCAGGCCGGCGCGCAGGGTCGTGCGGAGCAGTTCGACGTGCCGGTCCGATGCACCGGGGTCGCCGGGCCCGTTCGAGAAGAAGAGCGCGTCGGGCTCGAGTGCGAGGATCTCCTCGGCGGTGGCGGTCTGCGGCAGGACGTGCACGTCGAAGCCCCGCTCGGCCAGGTACCGGAGCGTCGACGTCTTCACGCCGAGGTCGAGCACGGCGACCGAGCCGACCCGGTCGCCGACCGCGTCGAGCGCGTACCGCTCGCTCGTCGAGACCGAGCCGGACAGGTTGCGCCCGGTCATCTGCTCGCCGCCCTGGACGAGCTCGAGCTGCTCGGCCGGCGTCAGGTGGGCGTCCTCGCCGGAGAACACGCCCGCGCGCATCGCCCCGAGGGAGCGGATGTGGCGCGTCACCGCGCGCGTGTCGATGCGGCTGATGCCGACGATGCCCGCCTCGGCGAGGTCGCCGTCGAGGCTGCGCTGCGACCGGAAGTTCGACACCACCCGCGAGGGGTCGCGCACGACGAACCCGGCTACCCAGATCCGGGCCGACTCCATGTCGTCGTCGTTCATGCCGGTGTTGCCGATGTGCGGCGCGGTCATGAGCACGATCTGGCCGGCGTACGAGGGGTCCGTGAGGGTCTCCTGGTACCCGGTCATCCCGGTCGCGAAGACCGCCTCGCCGAGGGTGCGGCCGCGCGCGCCGTAGGCGCGTCCCTCGTAGCGGCTGCCGTCCTCGAGGACCAGCACGGCACGGTCGAGGTCGACGCCGGCGTCCGCCGGCTTCCGGTCGACCGGGGTCGGGGTCTCAGTCATCCGAGGCCTCGCTCTCTGCGTTGTCTGCGTCGGGCCGCGACGCGACGGGCGCGGCGGCGATGTCGTTGACGGCGATGACGAGCCGGGCGCTGTCGCCCGGGTACCTGCACCGCACGTAGCTGTCCACGCGGGTCGGGAGCTCCGGCTCCGACCGGTCGTCGACGATCCAGGTGAGGGCGACGAGACCCTCGGGCTCGACCCCGCGATCGATCGCGTAGGTCGCGGTGCCGGCGCCCGCGATGCGGTCGGCCGGCACCCAGCTGGGCAGCTCGCCGGCGATGCGCAGCAGCACGCCGGACGGGTGCACCTCGACGTGCGCCGAGCCGCGGAACGCCAGGCCCTCGACCGCGAGCCGCTCGAGCGGCTCGGCCTCGGGGGTCGTCGCGACGTACAGCGCCTCGACCTCGAGGTCGGGCATGCCGAGGGCGGTCGGCGGGGCGTACGCCGCGAGACTCTCGTCCCGGATGGTGCGCCGTCGCCAGGAGCGGACCATGAGGAACGCGATGACGCCGACGACCGCGACGGCGACCAGGACGCCGACCACCCACTCAGCCACGTGCACCGCCCCGGGCTGCGGCGGCGCGAGCGGTCGCCGCGGCCACCTCGTCGGCGGGCCGGACCGCGCCGTCGAGCACGGTCGGCACGCCGCGGTGGAACGTCGCGACGACCCGACCGGGAAGCGTCCGGCCGAGGTAGGGCGAGTTCACACTGCGGCCCGCGAGCCGGTCGGCGCCGAACTCGCCGCTCGCGGACGGGTCGACCAGCGTCAGCTCGGCGGCCGATCCCGCCGCCACCGGCTCGCCGTGACCGGCCAGCCGGCCGATGCGGGCGGGGGCGTCCGAGAGCACGCGCGCGACATCCGCCCAGCCCATGAGGCCCGTGTCGACCATCGTATGCTGCACGACCGAGAGCGCCGACTCGAGTCCGACCATGCCGTTCGCGGCGGCGTCCCACTCGCACTCCTTCGCCTCGACCGGGTGCGGTGCGTGGTCGGTGGCGACGATGTCGATGGTGCCGTCGGCCAGGGCGCCGCGGAGCGCCTCGACGTCCTCGCGGCGGCGGAGCGGCGGATTCACCTTGAACCGGGGGTCGTAGCCGGCGACGAGCTCCTCGGTGAGCAGCAGGTGGTGCG
The DNA here is from genome assembly GCF_052805135.1 of Agromyces arachidis. Classification (NCBI taxonomy): domain Bacteria; kingdom Bacillati; phylum Actinomycetota; class Actinomycetes; order Micrococcales; family Microbacteriaceae; genus Agromyces; species Agromyces arachidis. The sequence continues at coordinate 423,806 of NZ_JBRBDK010000001.1, read as the reverse complement.
GCGTGACCTCGGCAGTGACGTCGATGCCGCGGGCCTTCGCCCAGCGGATCACCTCGACCGAGCCGGCCGTGGAGACGTGGCACACGTGCAGCCGAGAGCCGACGTGCTCGGCGAGGAGGACATCGCGCGCGATGATCGACTCCTCGGCGACGGCGGGCCACCCGGCGAGGCCGAGCTCGCCGGAGAGCGCGCCCTCGTTCATCTGCGCGCCCTGCGTGAGTCGCGGCTCCTGCGCGTGCTGCGCGATGACGCCGTCGAACGCCTTGACGTACTCGAGGGCGCGGCGCATGAGCAGCGGGTCGAAGACGCAGAACCCGTCGTCGCTGAAGACGCGGACGCGGGCGCGGGAGGCGGCCATCGCGCCGAGCTCGGCGAGCTGCTCGCCCTTCAGCCCGACGGTGACGGCGCCGATGGGCTGCACGGTGGCGTAGCCGGCGGCCTCGCCGAGCGAGAGCTCCTGCTCGACGACGCCCGCGGTGTCGGCCACCGGCGAGGTGTTCGCCATGGCGAAGACGGCCGTGAACCCGCCCGCCGCGGCGGCCTGCGTGCCGGTGAGCACCGTCTCGCTCTGCTCGTATCCGGGCTCCCGGAGGTGGGTGTGCAGGTCGACGAGGCCGGGAAGGGCGACCAGCCCGTCGGCGTCGACGACCGTCGCGCCTGCGGCGTCCGTCACCGAACCCGCCCGGGCGATGCGGCCGTCCTGCAGCAGGAGGTCGGCTCGTTCGCCGGTGGGCAGGGCGGCGCCGCGGACGAGGAAGGACTCGCTCACCGGGCCTCACCCCGCTCGCCGGACAGCAGCAGATAGAGGGCGGCCATTCTCACAGATACTCCGTTCGCAACCTGCTCGCGCACCGTGGACCGGGGGGAATCGGCGACGCGGGCGGCGATCTCGAACCCGCGGTTCATCGGGCCGGGATGCATCACCATCGTAGTCGGGGGCAACTGGGCGAACCTCCGGTCGTCGAGGCCCCACGTGCGCGCGTACTCGCGGCTGTTCGGGAAGAACGCGCCGTGCATCCGCTCGGCCTGGACCCGGAGCATCATCACGACGTCGGGCGACGACGCGAGCGCCCGGTCCAGGTCGAACTCGACGGATGCCGGCCAGCCGGACACGTCGACCGGCACGAGCGTCGGGGGCGCGACGAGCGTCACGTCCGCCCCGAGCGTCGCGAGCAGCCACACGTTCGAGCGTGCGACGCGCGAGTGCAGGATGTCGCCGACGATCACGACGCGCACGCCGTCGAGGCCGCGCCCGCGGGAGGCCGCGCCGTGCAGCCGACGCCGGATCGTGAACGCGTCGAGCAGCGCCTGCGTGGGGTGCTCGTGCGTGCCGTCGCCGGCGTTGACGACGCCCGCGTCGATCCATCCGCTGGTCGCGAGGGTCTGGGGGGCTCCCGACGCCGGGTGGCGGATCACGACGCCGTCGGCGCCCATCGCCTGCAGGGTCTGCGCGGTGTCCTTCAGGGACTCGCCCTTCGAGACGCTCGAGCCCTTGGCGCTGAAGTTGATGACGTCGGCGCTCAGCCGCTTCGCCGCGGCCTCGAACGAGATGCGCGTGCGGGTCGAGTCCTCGAAGAAGAGGTTCACGACCGTGCGACCGCGCAGCGTCGGGAGCTTCTTGACCTCGCGCTCCTGCACGGCCGCCATGTCCTCCGCGACGTCGAGCAGGGCGACGGCGTCCTCGCGGGCGAGGTCGCGGGTGGAGAGCAGGTGCCTCACGCGTCGCGCCCCTCGATCGTGACGGCGTCCTCGCCGTCGACCTCGGCGAGCCGCACGTTGATGCGCTCGCGCGTCGAGCTCGGGAGGTTCTTGCCGACGTAGTCGGCGCGGATCGGGAACTCGCGGTGCCCGCGGTCGACGAGCACGGCCAGGCGCACCGCTCGGGCGCGGCCGAGGTCGGCGAGCGCATCCAGGGCGGCGCGGATGGTGCGGCCGGAGTAGAGCACGTCGTCGACCAGCACCACCACGCGGCCGTCGATGCCGTCGCCCGGGACGTCGGTGGGATGGGTGGCGCGGACCGGGTTCCGCCCGAGGTCGTCGCGGTACATGGTGACGTCGAGGGCCCCGGCGGGCACGTCGACGCCCGCGATCCGCGAGACGGTTCGCGCGAGGCGCTCGGCCAGCGCCACGCCGCGCGTGGGGATGCCGAGGAGGACGAGATCGTCGGGACCCTTGTTGGCTTCGAGGATCTCGTGTGCGATGCGGGTCAGCGCCCGCTCGAGGTCAGCCTGCTGCAGCACGGTGCGCACAGCCATGCGGACTCCCTTCTCCGCCTCACGGGACGGACTTCAAGGTTGTCGGTCGCTCGATCCTACCAGCGCGGACCCGACCGGGTCCGCTGCCGATCCGCCCCGCCCGGCACGAGACGGGGCGGGGCGGATGCACTCGCATCCGCCCCGCCCCCGGGGCGACCCGGCTCATCGGGAGCGTGCCGGACCGTGCAGCGCGCGCGAGGCCACGACGAGCGCCGCGGCGATGAGGACGATGTTCTTCGCCATGTACTGGCCGAGGAGCGTGGGCCCGGCGGCGGTGACGAGCTCGCCGGTGAAGAACACGATCGGCGACAGGATCCCGACGAAGGCGACGGCGAGCAGCACCAGGCCGGTCCGGGTGAACCGGCCGGAGATCAGCGCGAGGCCGGCGATCGTCTCGATCAGGGCGGTGAGGACCATCGCGACCTGACCGCCGACGAGGCCGAACGTCAGCACGCCCCACGTCGCCTGGACGAGCGGCTCGAGCGGGCTCGCACCCGGGATGAACTTGAGCGCGCCGAACGCGACGAAGACGAGGCCGATCGCGACGCGCAGGGCGGGGATGCTCCAGCGCTCGAGGAAGGCCTTCAGCGAGGCCTCGGCGGCGCGTGCGCGGACGAGCGAGGCGGTGGCGAGGCGGCGGACGCCGTGCCGCGCGGCGTCCGGGTGCAGGCCGGACGGTGCGGAGATCGTGGACATCGTGGTGCTCCCTTCAGAGCGGTTCGTGGAGGTGCGGGATGCCCGCATCGGGCATGCCTCCGAGTGAACCGGTCGCCGCGCCGGGCCGGATCCGGGACGGCGCGGATTCCGGCCGAGGGCCCGCACTGCCGTCGCCGACGGGCGGATCCGGACGTCGTCTCAGTGCCGGCACCTGACTTCCCCCTCTTCGGGGGCCGCACCTCGCCACCCCTCCGTGGTGGCATCGGACATGGCCGACATCCTCGTGGTCGCGATGCCGTTCCACGGACATGCGCTGCCCATGTCGACCGTGGCCGCCCGCCTCGTCGCCGACGGCCATCGGGTCCGCGCCTATTCCGGCGGCGCGTACGCTCGCACCTTCTCCGATGCGGGTGCCGCCTTCGTCCCGTGGCGACGCGCGCGGGACTTCGACGAGCACGACCTCGCCGCCTCGTATCCGGAGCTGCGCGGGCGCAAGGGGCCGCTGCAGATGCTTGCCAACATCGAGCACCTGTTCGTCCGCACGGGTGCGGCGCAGGCGGACGACCTCCTGGATTCGTGGTCGGCGAGGCGCTGGGACGCCGTCGTCGCCGATGCGCTGTCGCTCGGTGCGGCGTTCGCCGCAGAACGGACGGGCGCGCCCTGGCTCACCGTGAGCACGACGCCGCTCTCCCTGCCCTCGACCGACCTGCCTCCCCCGGGCCTCGGGCTGCATCCGGCGCGCGGCCCCGCCGGAAGCGCCCGCGACGCCGTCCTGCGCGCGGCCGGTCGAGCGGCCCTCGGCGGCGTCCAGCGAGCCTACGAGGCCGAGCGCCGAGCGGCCGGTCTCGGTGCCGACGGCCTGCGCTTCGACGAGGCCGCCCATTCGCCGCGCCTCGTCTGCGCGACCGGCGTCGGCGAGCTCGAGTACCCGCGCCGCGACCCGGATGGCCGGGTGGCGTTCGTCGGGCGGCTCGCCGAGCGGCCGCCAGACCGCGGCGGTCCGGAGCGTCCCGCCGTCGGCGCGAACCGCCTGCCGAGCTGGTGGCCCGAGGTCCGCGACGCGCGGGTCCCGGTCGTGCACGTCACGCAGGGGACGCAGAACCTCGATCCCGACGACCTGATCCGGCCGGCGCTCGCGGCGCTCGGACGGCAGCAGGTGCTCGTCGTGGTCACGACCGGCCGCGAGGGCGGCCGACTGCCGTTCCCGGTGCCGCCCAATGCGCGCGTCGCGGGATTCGTCCCGCACGACGACCTGCTGCCCCACGTCGACGTGATGATCACGAACGGCGGCTGGGGCGGCGTCCTCGCGGCGCTGGCGCACGGGATCCCGCTCGTCGTCGCGGCCGGCGACCTCGACAAGCCCGAGGTCGCGGCGAGGGTCGCCTGGTCGGGCGCCGGCGTCGACCTCCGCACGGGTCGCCCGCGCCCGCGCGCGATCCTCGAGGCCTGGCGGCGCGCGTCGTCGGACGGCGCCATCCGCTCGGCCGCCGCGCGCATCGCCGCCTCGCTGGCGGAGCACGACGGCCCCGCCGAGGTCGCCGCGCACACCCTCGCGCTCATCGGCGAACGGCCGCGAACGACCGGGTGATCAGCCCTTCGAGTGCGAGATCGCCGCGAGCAGGCCGTTCACGAACCCGGCCGAGTCGTCGGTCGAGAGCACCGTGGCCGCCTCGACCGCCTCGGCGATCGCGACGGCGTCGGGGACCTCGTCGTTGTACAGGATCTCCCAGACCCCGATGCGCAGCAGCGCGCGGTCGACGGCGGGCATGCGCTCGAGGGTCCAGCCTCGCGAATTGGTCGTGATGGCCTCGTCGATCTCGTCGCGGTGGTCGACGACCCCGTCGACGATCTCGCGGGCGTAGAGCCACGACGCCTGGCGCTCCGGCTCGTTCACCGCGCGCTCCGCCTCGGCGACGAGCAACTGCTCGACCGGCACCTGGCGCATGTCGGCCGCGTACAGCAGGTCGAGGGCGCGCTTGCGCGCCTTCGTACGGGCGCTCACTAGTCGTTCACGCGGCCGAGGTAGTCGCCCGACCGGGTGTCGACCTTGACCTTGGTGCCGGTCTCGAGGAACAGCGGCACCTGGATCTCGTAGCCGGTCTCGACGGTGGCCGCCTTGGTGCCACCGGTCGAGCGGTCGCCCTGCAGGCCCGGCTCGGTGTACGTGATCTCGAGCACGACCGACGCGGGCAGCTCGATGTACAGCGGGTTGCCGTTGTTCAGCGCGATCGTGACGGCCTGGTTCTCGAGCATGAAGTTCTTGGCGTCGCCGACCACCGTGGCGGGGACCGTGAGCTGGTCGTAGTCGGTCTGGTCCATGAAGACGAAGCCGTCGCCGTCGTTGTACAGGTAGGTGAAGTCGCGACGGTCGACGTTCTCGATGTCGACCTTGGCACCGGCGTTGTACGTCTTGTCGACGACCTTGCCGGTGACGACGTTCTTCAGCTTGGTGCGCACGAACGCACCGCCCTTGCCGGGCTTGACGTGCTGGAACTCGACGACGCTCCAGAGCTGGCCGTCGATGTTCAGGACGACGCCGTTCTTGATGTCAGCGGTGCTTGCCATGGGTGTTCCGTTCGGTGGAGTGAGGGGAAGTCGTGGGTGCACGTCGAGGCGTGCGACCGATCGAGTCTAGTCGAGAGCTACGGATGACGCAGGAGCCAGTCGATCGCCAGCCGGTACGACTCCGCACCGAACCCCGCGATGACCCCGCTGGCCACGCCCGAGACGACGCTCGTGTGGCGGAACGACTCGCGCGCGTGCGGGTTCGACAGGTGCACCTCGACGAGGGGCACGCCCGCGGTCTTCAGCTGCGCCGCCGCATCCCGGAGAGCGTAGCTGTAGTGGGTGAACGCCGCGGGGTTCAGCACGACGGGGGTGCGCCGGTCGACGGCCTCGTGGAGCCAGCCCACGAGCTCGGCCTCGTCGTCGGTCTGGCGCAGGTCGATCTCGACGTCGGCGGGCACGGATGACGCGAGCCGCTCGCCGATGTCGGCGAGCGTCTCCGACCCGTAGACCTCGGGCTCGCGCGACCCGAGGCGGCCGAGGTTGGGCCCGTTGAGCACGAGGATCGTCGTCATGCCCGAAGCCTACCGGCGCGGCCTTCCCCGTCTCCGCGACCGGCCGGCCCGGCGGGCGGGCGGGTGCCTAGGACGCGATCTCCTGGTAGGCCGCGAAGAGGAGCGACTGGTCGGGCGCGAGCATCACCGTCGGCTTGGCGAGGTCGTCGAGCACGATGAACCGGAGCTGGCCCGCGCGCGCCTTCTTGTCGCGCTGCATCGTCGCTAGCAGGGTGTTCCACCGCCCCGCCGGATACGACGTCGGCAGGCTCAGCAGGTCGAGCACGCGCCGGTGACGGTCGGCGACCTCGTCGGAGAGTCGGCCGGAGAGGCGGCCGAGTTCGGCGGCGAACGCGAGCCCGACCGCGACGGCGGCACCGTGCCGCCACTGGTACCGCTCCGCGTGCTCGACGGCGTGCCCGAGCGTGTGGCCGTAGTTGAGGATCTCGCGCAGTCCCGCTTCCCGGAAGTCCTCCGTCACGACCTCCGCCTTCATCCGGATCGCGAGCTCGACGACTCGGCGGAACTCCGCCGTGGCCGGATCGGTCGCGACGTCCGGGTCGGCCTCGATGAGGTCGAGGATCTCGGGGTAGCGGATGAAGCCGGCCTTCACGACCTCGGCGAACCCGGCGAGGATCTCGTTGCGCGGCAGCGTGTCGAGCAGGCCCAGGTCGCACAGCACGGCGGCCGGTGCGTGGAAGACGCCGACGAGGTTCTTGCCCTCGTTGGTGTTGATGCCGGTCTTGCCGCCGATGGCGGCGTCGACCATGCCGAGCACCGTCGTCGGGACCTGGACGATGCGCACGCCGCGGAGCCAGGTGGCCGCGACGAAGCCGGCGAGGTCGGTGATCGCTCCGCCGCCGAACCCGACGATCGCGTCGGTGCGGGTGAAGTCGGCCTGCCCCAGGATCTGCCAGCAGAAGGCCGCCACCTCGACCCGCTTGGCCTGCTCGGCGTCCGGCACCTCGGCCAGGAGCACCTCGTACCGTCCGATGAGCGCCTCGCGCAGCTCGGCGGCGCGTGCCCCGAGCGTCGGCGGGTGCACGATGAGCACCTTCGCCGCCGACGGTCCGATCGCGTCGGCGAGTCCGCCCAGCACGTCACGGCCGACCACGACGTCGTACCCGTCGTCGCCGCCGACCCGGATGGTCGTCGCCTCGCTCGCCGTCATGCTCGTCTCCTCGCCCACTCGGTGATCTGGTCGACGATCCTCGCGACCGAGCGACGCGAGGTGTCGATGGTGAGCCCGGCGACCTGCTCGTACAGCGGGCGCCGTTCATCGCGGATGCGGATCCACCGCTCGATGCCGCCCTCGGCCAGGAGGGGCCGGTTGCCGCCGGACAGTCGCGGCGCGACCGCCTCGGCCGAGACCTGCAGCCACACCACCGGGAGTGCGGCGAGTGCGGCGCGGGTGTCCGGGTCGAGCACGGCGCCGCCGCCGAGGGAGATCACGGCGTCCTCGCCGAGGGCCTCGGCCACGACCTCGCGCTCGATGGCGCGGAAGCCCGCCTCGCCGTCGCGGGCGAAGATCTCGTCGATCGGGCCGTGCCGCCGGACGATCCGCTGGTCCGTGTCGACGAACGGCGCTCCGACGGATGCCGCCAGCCGGGCGCCCACCCGCGACTTGCCGGCGCCCATCGGGCCCACGAGCACGATCGGCAGGGCGACCCCGCGCGCCGCGTCGGACGGCCGCTCAGGCACGGACGGCGTCGGAGGCGGCGACCTCGCTCGCGAGCGAGTCGGGGATCGCCGCGAGGTAGGCCTCGAGGTTCCGCCGGGTCTCGGCGACCGAGTCGCCGCCGAACTTCTCGAGCACCGCGTCGGCGAGCGTGAGCGCCACCATGGCCTCGGCGACGACGCCGGCCGCGGGGACCGCGCAGACGTCCGACCGCTGGTGGTGGGCCGGGGCCGGTTCGCCCGTCGCGACGTCGACCGTCGGCAGTGCGTGCGGAACCGTCGCGATCGGCTTCATCCCGGCGCTGACGCGCAGCACGGTGCCGGTCGACATGCCGCCCTCGGTGCCGCCCGCGCGGTCGCTCCCCCGGACGATGCGCCCGTCGGCGAGGTGGAGCTCGTCGTGCGCGGCCGAACCTCGGCGCGTCGTGGTCAGGAACCCGTCGCCGACCTCGACACCCTTGATGGCCTGGATGCCCATCAGCGCCGCCGCGAGCTTCGCGTCGAGCCGGCGGTCCCAGTGCACGTGCGATCCGAGGCCGGGCGGCAGGCCGTAGGCGAGCACCTCGACGACGCCGCCGAGCGTGTCGCCGTCCTTGTGCGCGGCGTCGACCTCGGCGACCATGCGCTCGCTCGTGGCCGCATCGAAGCAGCGGAGCGGGTCGGCGTCGAGCGCCGCGACGTCGCCCGGCATGGGCAGCGCGCTGCCCTCGGGGACGCGGACCGGGCCGATGGCGACGGTGTGCGAGACGAGCCGGATGCCGAGCTCGGCGAGGAACGCGCGGGCGACCGCGCCGAGCGCCACGCGCGCGGCGGTCTCCCTGGCGCTCGCGCGCTCGAGCACCGGCCTGGCCTCGTCGAAGCCGTACTTCTGCATGCCCACGAGGTCGGCGTGCCCGGGGCGCGGCCGGGTCAGGGGCGCGCCCCGGCCCTTGCCCAGCGTCTCGGGGTCGACCGGGTCGGCGCTCATGACCTGCTGCCACTTCGGCCACTCGGTGTTGCCGATGCGCAGGGCGAGCGGGCTGCCGAGGGTCGCCCCGTGGCGGACGCCGCCGGAGATCGCCAGGTCGTCCTGCTCGAACTTCATGCGCGCGCCGCGCCCGTAGCCGAGCCTGCGGCGCGCGAGGTCGGCGCGGATGTCGTCGAGGGTGACGGGGATGCCGGCGGGAAGGCCTTCGAGGATCGCGACCAGCTCGGGGCCGTGCGATTCACCGGCGGTGAGCCAACGGAGCATGCCCACCATCCTCCCACAGCCCGGTCAGGCCGCCTGCCGCATGACGTCCAGCAGCCCCGGCTCGTCGGGCAGTTCCGCGAAGGGGTCGCCGGTGCGGAAGATCCGCACCTGCAGGAGCGCCTGGTGGACGAGCATGCCGAGCCCGTGGACCGCCGTCCCGCCGCGTTCCGCCCAGGCGGAGGCGAGTGCGGTGGGCCACGGCGCGTACGCGACGTCGAGGAGGGGCGCCGCAACCAGCTCCGCGGACGGCCCGACGCCGAGGTCCGTCCCGCCCGGGACCGTGCTGACCACGAGGTCCGCGGCGACGGGCTCGGACAGGCGCGAGACCGATCGCGTCTCGACGACCAGCCCGAGGGCGCGGCCGAGGTCGACGACGGATGCCGCGCGGCCGGCGTCGCGCACGCACACCTCGACCGCCGCCGCGCCGAGCTCGGCCATCGCCACGAGCGCGGAGGCGGCCGTCGCTCCCCCGCCGACGATCACGCCGTGCCGGATGGTGCGGACCCCCGCGTCCGCTAGGGCCCCCACGATGCCGCCGATGTCGGTGTTGAACGCGTGACGGCGACCGTCCGGTGTCAGGAGCAGGGTGTTCGCCGCGCCGGCGCGCTCGGCGAGCCGCTCCGCGTCGTCGGCGAGGGCGAGGGCCTCGGCCTTCAGCGGCATCGTGATCGACAGGCCGCGCCACTCCGGTCCGAGCCCGTCGACGAAACCGGCGAGCCCGCCCTCGCCGACCTCGAACCGGTCGTACGTCCAGTCGAGGCCGAGCCGGCGATATGCGGCCAGGTGCAGCGCGGGGCTCCGCGAGTGCGCGATCGGCGAGCCGAGCACGGCGAGGCGGCGACGTGCGCCGGCATCCGCGGCCGGGTCGGCCGACGCGGCATCCGTCGACGCCCCGCCCACCTAGCCGTTCTCCTCGAGGTACTGGTAGAAGCGCTGGACGGCCTGCTCGTGCTCGGCGAACGTCGCCGAGAACACCGTCTCGCCGGTCTCGAGGTTCACCGTGACGAAGTACAGCCACGGGCCGTCGGCGGGGTTCCGGGCCGCGTCGATGGCCACGTCGCCGGGGTTGCCGATCGGTCCGGGCGTCAGCCCCGGGTGCACGTAGGTGTTGTACGGGTTCGACGCGTCGGCGCGCTCGGCGTCCGTCGTCGTCACGACCGTGTCGTCCCCGGTCCCGTAGTGCACCGTCGAGTCGAACTGCAGCAGGCCGCTGTCGAACAGCGCGGGGTCGAGGCGGTTCCGGATGACGCGCGACACCTTGTACGAGTCGGCCTCGGAACCGGACTCGCGCTCGATCAGCGACGCGATGATGATCGTCTCCCAGCGGTCCTCCGGCGCCACGCCCGCCGCGTCGAGCGACTGGAACGTGCGGTCGACCATCGTCCGGATGACCTCGTCGGCCGTCACGTCGGGACCGAACGTGTACGTCGCAGGGAACAGGAAGCCCTCGATGGAGGTCGCCTCGGCCGGGAGTCCGAGCGCCTGCGGGTCGGCCGCGGCCGCCTGCAGCTCCTCCACGGGGATGCCCGTGGCCGCCGAGGCCGCCGCCAGGGCGTCGCGCGCCCAGAGCCCCTCCTGGACGACGAACGTGTTCTCCATCTTGGAGGCCGGGTCGAGCAGCGCATCGAGCGCCGCTTCCGAGCTCATCTGGTTCGCGAGGCCATACGCGCCGGGATAGAACGTGGGCGACTCCGGCCGGGACCGCATCTCGTCGATGAACGCCTCGGCCGAGGCGACGATGTCCTGCGACTCGAGGTTCGCGGCGATGGCCTCCCCGCCGTCGCCCTCGTTGATCATGAAGACCACTTCGCCCGTTCCGGCGCCCGTGTAGTCCTCCGGCGGCTGGAAGCGGTCGAGCACGGCGTTGATCGGGCCCTGCAGGAAGAAGAACGCCGCGGCGGCCAGGCCCGCGAGCACGAGCAGCGCCACGAGGCAGCCGATCGCACCGCGACCGCGCCGGCGCTGCTCGACCTCGTGCTCGTCGAGGTCGAGGTCGGCCGCGGATCGCCGCGCGGGGCGCGAGGAGCGCGGAGCGGGGTCGTCGTCCCACGGGTTCAGCAGGTCGGGCTCGCGACGATCGGCGTCCTCCGCGGGACGCGGGCCGCGGGCCGGACGCTCGTCCCGGCGGTCCGGGTACCGGGGCGGCCAGGCCTCGTCCTCCGGCGGCCGGCCGGTCCGCCCCCGGGACCCGCCGTCGCGGATCGGCCCGGTGCCCTCGCCCCGGGCGTGCGGTGCGGGGTACGAGGACGGAGCCTCACGCGGGTCGCGGCGGTCGCGCTCGGAGGCGCTCGGATGGCGCTCGCCCTCGCGTTCCGCGCCCGCGCGCCGCTGCTCGGCGTCGCGCAGCTCGCGCCGGCTGCGGGGCGGGGGCCCCTGGGGCGCGGGCCCCTGGGGCGCGGGCCCCTGGGGCGCGGGCCGCGGCGGCCGTTCGGGTCCTCGAGGGGCGTCACCGGAGAGGATGGCGTCCCAGTCGGAGGCGGGTCGCGGATCGGAGCCGCGTCGCTGCTCTGGGGGGAGCTGGGTCACGGGGTCAGAGCCCTTCGTCGGCGGAGATCGTTCGTCCGGGAGCGGTGCCGGATGCCCGCTCGGCATCGATGGCGTGTTGCAGAATGATAACGGCTGCCGCTTGGTCGATGATGGGACGCTGCTTCCGGGTTGACTTGCCCGCGGATCGCAGGTGCTGCTGCGCGCTGACCGTCGACATCCGCTCGTCGACGAGCCGCACCGTCGCCCCGGCCTCCGCGAGGCGGCCGGCGAAGCCGACCGCGTCGTCGGTCGACGCCGTGGCGGCGCCCGACAGCGAGAGCGGATTGCCGACCACGAGCTCGATCGCCTCGTACTCGGCCGCGAGCTCGAGCACGCGGCGCACGTCGGCGTCGCCGTCCGTGCTGCGGGCGACGGTCTCGACCGGCACGGCGAGGATGCCCGAGGGATCGCACCGGGCGACGCCGATGCGGGCCCGGCCCACGTCGATGCCGAGTCGTGCGCCGGGCCGCAGCGTCATCGCGCGATCGCCGACCCGGCCGCCTCGAGCGCCGACGGGATGGCCGCGAGGTCGGTTCCGCCTCCCTGCGCGAGGTCGGGCTTGCCGCCGCCTCCGCCGCCGAGCGCCGACGCCATGGCCTTGGCGATCGCACCGGCGTTGGCGCCGGCATCGCGGGCCGCCTCGGTCGTCGCGGCGATGGCGAGCGGCTTGCCGCCGACCTCGGCCGCGAGGGCCACCACGGCCGCGGCGTCGCCGAGGCGGGCGCGGACGGAGGTCGCGAGCGAGCGGAGTTCGTCGCCCGAGCCGAGCCGGCCGACCGCCTGGATCACGACGAGCAGGTCGCCCCGCCGCTCCGCCTTCGCGGCGAGTTCGGGCACGCGGTCGTTCAGGGCCTTTGCCTCGAACTGCTGGATGCGCTTCTCCGCGGCCTTGAGGCTCGAGACGAGCTCGCCGACGCGGTCCACGAGCAGCTCGGGACGCGTCTTCAGCGTCGAGGTGAGCTCGTTCACGAGCGCACGCTCGGCGGCGAACCGGCGGAACGCGTCCTGGCCGACGAGTGACTCGACGCGGCGGTTCGACGCGCCGACGGACGACTCGCCGACGATGTTGATCATGCCGATCTCGGCGCTCGTGGCCACGTGGGTTCCGGCGCAGAGCTCGCGCGACCAGGGACCGCCGATGTCGACCACGCGCACGACGTCGCCGTACTTCTCGCCGAACAGCGCCATGGCGCCGATCGCCTTCGCCTCGTCGATCGGCATCTCCCGGGTGACGACCTCGAGGTTCTCGCGCACTGCGTTGTTCGCGACCTCCTCGATCTCGCTCCGCGTCGACGCGGACAGCGCCTGGTTCCAGCCGTAGTCGAGCCGGAGGTACCCGGCCTTGTTGAACGAGCCGGACTGGTGCGCGTGGGGGCCGAGGACCTCACGCAGCGCGGCGTGCACGAGGTGGGTGCCCGAGTGGGCCTGCGTCGCGCCGCGGCGGTACGCCTCGTCGACGACCGTGGTCGCCGGCACGCCGACGCCGACCTCGCCCGAGGTCACCTTCACCGTGTGGCTGATGAGGCCCTTGACGGGCTTCTGCACGTCGAGCACCTCGAGCTCGAAGCCGTCGCCGACGATCCGGCCCTGGTCGGGGGCCTGTCCGCCGGACTCCGCGTACAGCGACGTCTCGGCCAGCACGACCTCGGCGGTCTGCCCCTGGCCCGCTCGGGTCGCGGGCCGGCCGTCGACGAGGATGCCGAGCACCGTCGAGTCGGTCGTCAGGTCGGTGTAGCCCGTGAACACGGTCTCGCCCCTGGCTCGCAGGTCGGCGTACACCGAGAGGTCGGCGAGGACCTTCTTCTTCGACTTCGCATCGGCCTTCGCGCGCGAGCGCTGGTCGGCCATGAGCGTGTCGAACGCATGGCGATCGACCGAGAGCCCGGCCTCCTCGGCCATCTCGAGGGTGAGCTCGATCGGGAAGCCGTAGGTGTCGTGGAGCAGGAACGCGGTGTCGCCGGCCAGCCGGTCGGACCCGGAGCCCTTGGTGCTCGTCACCGCCTGGTCGAGGATGGCGGTTCCCGCGCTCAGGGTGCGCAGGAAGGTCTCCTCCTCGCCGAGCGCGAGCTGCTCGATCTGGCGGTAGTTCGACTCGACCTCGGGGTAGGCGGCCTTCATCGCGTCGCGGGACGCCGCGAACAGCTGCCGGAAGGTCGGGCCCTCCACGCCGAGCAGCCGCATGGCGCGGATGCTGCGTCGCAGGAGGCGGCGCAGGATGTACCCCCGGCCCTCGTTCGAGGGCGTCACGCCGTCGCTCATGAGCATGAGCGCGGAGCGGACGTGGTCAGCGATGACGCGCATGCGCACGTCGTCCTCGTGGTCGGCGCCGTACCGACGACCCGAGAGCTCGGATGCCGCGTCGAGGACCGGACGGACCTGGTCGATCTCGTACATGTTGTCGACGCCCTGCTTGATGAAGGCGACGCGCTCGAGCCCCATGCCGGTGTCGATGTTCTTCTTCGGCAGCTCGCGGACGATGCGGAAGTCCGTCTTCGACTTCACGTCGTCGATCAGGTACTGCATGAAGACGAGGTTCCAGATCTCGACGTACCGGTCGTCGTCGGTGGCCGGACCGCCGTCGATGCCGTAGGCGGGGCCGCGGTCGAAGAAGATCTCGGAGCACGGTCCGGCGGGCCCGGGCTGGCCGGTGTGCCAGTAGTTCGTGTCCTTGCCGAGTCCCTGGATCCGGTCGTCCGGGAGACCCGCGACCCGGCGCCAGATCTCACGTGCCTCGTCGTCGTCCTCGTAGACGGTCACCCAGAGGTCGGCCGGGTCGAATCCGTACCCGCCGTCCGCCTCGGCGCCGGTCAGGAGCTCCCACGCGAACGCGATCGCCCCCTCCTTGAAGTAGTCGCCGAACGAGAAGTTCCCGTTCATCTGGAAGAACGTGCCGTGACGCGGCGTCTTCCCGACCTCTTCGATGTCGTTCGTGCGGATGCACTTCTGCACGCTCGTAGCCCGGTCGTACGGAGCGGGGACGACGCCCGTGAGGTACGGCACGAACGGCACCATGCCCGCCACCGTGAACAGCAGCGAGGGATCGTCGGAGACGAGCGAAGCCGACGGCACGACCGTGTGGCCTCGCGCGGCGAAGAAGTCCAGCCAGCGCTGGCGGATCTCGGCAGTCTGCATGGTTCCGTTCTGGTTCAGGGGGATGGTGGAGCGGCCCGCCGTCCGGCGGGCGAGGAGCGACGCGGGCCGGTCAGGCCTGCTCGGCGGCGCGAAGCTCGGCTTCGCGGGCGTGGTACCCCTCGGCGACCGCGCGACCGAAGGCGCGCGCCTTGGCGTCGAGGCCGGCGAAGAACTCGCGACCCTGCGCGGTGCGGTTGACCTGGTGCGCGACGGCGAAGCCCGTCACGACGCCGACGGCGAACCACAGGATGCTCTTCACGTCTCACTCCTCGATCGGGTCGGGCCCTTGCCGTGCGGTCTGCACGCATCACCCCAGTCTAGGGCGTGCGACGGCGGTCCCGCCGGGTACGACGAACGGGGCCGCGGCGAACCGCGACCCCGTTCGATGCACTGCCGACTAGCGGGCGGCGTAGTACTCGACGACGAGCTGGACGTCACAGGTAACGGGGACCTCGACGCGCTTCGGGCGACGCACGAGCTTCGCCTGGAGCTTGTCGAGCTCGACCTCGAGGTAGCCCGGGACCTTCGGGAGCACGTCGACGTGACCGCCGGCGGCCGCGACCTGGAAGGGCTCGGTGCCCTCGGAGCGCTGCTTGACGCCGATGACCTGGCCGGGCTTCACGCGGAACGACGGGCGGTCGACGATCTTGCCGTCGACGGTGATGTGACGGTGCACGACGAACTGGCGGGCCTGCGAGATGGTGCGGGCGAAGCCGGCGCGGAGCACGAGCGCGTCGAGGCGCATCTCGAGGAGCTCGACCAGGTTCTCACCGGTCAGGCCGTCGGTGCGGCGGGCCTCGTTGAAGGCGATGCGGAGCTGCTTCTCGCGGATGCCGTACTGGGCGCGGAGGCGCTGCTTCTCGCGGAGGCGGACCGCGTAGTCGGAGTCCTGCTTGCGCTTGGTGCGGCCGTGCTCGCCGGGGGCGTACGGGCGCTTCTCCATGTACTTGGCGGCCTTCGGGGTGAGGGCGACGCCGAGCGCGCGGGAGAGGCGGGTCTTGCTTCGGGACTGGCTGGTCACGATGTCCTTTCGGAGGATTCTCGAACGGTGTGGTTCCGGGCGCGCGGAGCGCCGGAAAGACTTGTCAGAGGGGTTCGCCACGGGCGGACCGGCTACAGGTCGCGCCCTTCGCCGTGGAAACCGCGCAGCCGCACGCGAGAATCTGGCTTCAGGCCAACGGAAATGCTACCACGCCCGGCGCATCAGCGCTCGCCGCGCACGATGCGCCGGAGCTTCGCCAGGCGCGCCGAGACGTCGCGCTCGTTGCCGTGCTCGGTCGGCGTGTAGTAGGTGGCACCGCGGAGCGGGTCGGGCAGGTACTGCTGCGGGACCACGCCGATCGGGTCGTCGTGCGGGTAGGCGTACCCCTTGCCGTGGCCGAGTCGCTTCGCCCCCGGGTAGTGGGCGTCTCGAAGGTGCTTGGGCACGCGGCCGGCCTTGCCGGAGCGGACGTCGGCGATCGCCCGGTCGATGCCGACGTACGCCGCGTTCGACTTCGGCGCCGTCGCCAGGTGCACCACGGCCTGCGCGAGCGGGATGCGACCCTCGGGCATGCCGATGTACTGCACCGCGTCGGCGGCGGCGACGGCGACCCCGAGGGCCGTCGGATCGGCCATGCCGATGTCCTCCGACGCCAGCACGATGATGCGCCGGGCGATGAACCGGGGGTCCTCCCCCGCCTCGATCATCCGAGCGAGGTAGTGGAGGGCGGCGTCCACGTCGCTGCCCCGCACCGACTTGATGAAGGCGCTGATGACGTCGTAGTGCTCGTCGCCGTCGCGGTCGTAGCGCAGCAGCGCCCGGTCGACGGCGCGCGCCACGGTCTCGGCCGTGATCACGGCGCGGGACGCGCCCTCCGGCCGCTCCGCCGCGTCGTCGCGGGCCGGGCCGTCCTCGGCCTCGGCCGGGTCGCTCGTCGACCCGGTCTCGGCGGCGGCGGACAGCGACGCGGCCTCCAGCGCGGTGAGCGCGCGCCGGGCGTCACCCGAGGCGAGCCGGACGATCGCGGCCCGGGCCTCGGGTTCGAGCACGACCCGCCCGCCGAGCCCGCGCGGGTCCTCGACGGCGCGGTCGACGAGCATTGCGAGGTCGTCGTCTGCCAGCGTCTCGAGCGTGAGCAGGAGCGATCGGGACAGCAGCGGCGAGATCACCGAGAACGAGGGGTTCTCGGTCGTCGCGGCCACCAGGATGACCCACCCGTTCTCGACCCCGGGCAGCAGCGCGTCCTGCTGCGCCTTGGTGAACCGATGGATCTCGTCGAGGAACAGGACCGTCGAGACCCCGTAGAGATCGCGGTTCGCCCGCGCCTCCTCCATCACCTGCCGGACGTCGCGCACACCCGCGGTGACCGCGGACAGCTCGACGAACTTGCGCCCGGACGAACGCGCGATCGCCTGGGCGAGGGTGGTCTTCCCCGTTCCGGGCGGCCCCCAGAGGATCACCGACACGGCGCCCGACTCGCCCGTGCGATCGGCGGCGAGGGCGACCAGGGGCGATCCGGGCGTCAGGAGGTGCCGCTGCCCCGCGACTTCGTCGAGGCTCCGGGGGCGCATGCGCACCGCGAGCGGCGTCGCGCCCGATCGCAGGCCCGTGGCCGTCTCCACCATGACCTCCAGCGTAGCCGCGGCATCCGACAGCCCCTCCGGCACCGTCGCCAGGCGCGGATTCGCACCGCCGCGCCGGCGTTGCGTAGAGTTCCGTCGCAGGATCCCCCGAAGGAGCAGCGTGGCAACGAACGACCGTCAGGCGCGCGAGGCGCGCTCTCGACTGCGCACCTACCAGGCCCGGCAGGAGGTGCACGCGCGTTCCGTCCGCCGTCGCCGGCGCGACAACGTGATCGCGGTCGTCGCCCTCGTGGTCGTGCTCGCCCTGGCCGTCACCGCCCAGCTGCTCTACTTCAGCGGCGGTCCCGGGGCCCCGGCGGCGGACGCCGAGCCGACGCCGACGCCGTCATCGGCCCCCGTGCCGTCGGCCGACCTCGCCGGCGACCGCACCTGGGTCGGCGCACTGACCCTGAACGACGTGGAGCTCTCGATCGAGCTCGATGGGGCCGCCGCACCGCAGGCGGTCTCGAGCACGGTCAGCCTCGTCGAGTCCGGCTTCTACGACGGCCTCACCTGTCATCGCCTCACGACCGAGGGCATCTTCGTCCTGCAGTGCGGCGACCCGAACGGCGATGGCACCGGCGGCCCCGGGTACAGCTACGGTCCCATCGAGAACGCCCCGGAGGACGGCGTGTACCCGGCGGGCACCATCGCGATGGCGCGTCAGTCGGGCGACGCCGAGAGCCAGGGCAGCCAGTTCTTCATCGTCTACGAGGACACGACGCTTCCGGCGGATGCCGCGGGCGGCTACACCGTGATCGGCGAGGTGACCGCCGGGCTCGATGCGCTGCGCGCCGGCATCACCGACTTCGGCGCGGTGGACGAGGCGCCCGACGGGGCACCCGTCCGGCCCGTGAGCATCACGTCGTTCGACGTGGAGTGACCGGCGCCATCGGGCCGACGGCGACCGACCACGATTCCGACGGTGCAATAGGCTTGATGCCGTCATCCGCCGCGCACGCGGCATCCGACCGACGACAGGGTGAGTCCGTGACCGATTCAGCACAGCAACCGTGGGGCCGCGTCGACGAGACGGGCACCGTCTTCGTGCGGACCAGCGAGGGCGAGCGCGAGGTCGGGCAGTACCCCGACGCGACGCCCGAGGAGGCGCTGGCGTACTTCGAGCGCAAGTACGCCGACCTCGCGGGCGCGGTGACGCTGCTCGAACAGCGCGTGCGCCGCGGCGCCCCGGCCGCCGACGTGGCCAAGGCCGTCGCGACCCTGCAGTCGAACGTCGCCGACGCCCACGCGGTCGGCGACCTCGAGTCGTTGCAGCGTCGGCTCGAGGCGCTCTCCGGCACGACGCAGGAGCTGACCGCTCAGCAGCAGGCCGAGGCGAAGGCGGCGGTCGAGTCGGCCATCGCCGAGCGCACCCGGATCGTGGAGCAGGCCGAGGCCCTGGCCGCGCAGGACCCCGCCAAGACGCAGTGGAAGCAGACGAGCGCCGAGCTCGACTCGCTGTTCGCGGCATGGCAGAAGCACCAGCATGAGGGTCCGCGGCTCCCGAAGGGCGAGGCCAACGAGCTGTGGAAGCGATTCCGCGCGGCCCGCTCGACCATCGAGCAGCACCGCAAGGCGTTCTTCGCCGAGCTCGACGCCGCGCACCGCGACGTGCGGCAGCGCAAGCAGCGTCTCATCGAGCGCGCCGAGGCGCTGGCCCCGCGCGGGGCCGACGCCGTCGGCGACTACCGTGCGCTGCTCGACGAGTGGAAGCAGGCCGGCCGCGCTGGCAAGAAGGTCGACGACGCGCTCTGGGCGAAGTTCAAGGCCGCTGGCGACGTGCTCTTCCAGGCCAAGGCCGAGGTGGACGCGAAGGACGACGAGGAGTACCGCGCGAACCTGGAGCAGAAGCTGGCGCTGCTCGACGAGGCCGACGCGCTGCTCTCATCCAAGGACCCGAGGGCGGCACGGACCACCCTGAACGGCATCCAGCGCCGCTGGGACGAGATCGGTCGCGTGCCCCGCGACCAGGTGCGGACCGTCGAGGACCGCCTGCGCAAGGTCGAGAACCACGTGCGCGCCCTGGAGGACGAGCGCTGGGAGCGCGAGGACCCGGAGAAAAAGGCGCGGTCCGAGGGGATGCTCGGCCAGCTCAACGACGCGATCGCGAAGCTCGAGTCGGAGCTCGCCGACGCCGAGGCCTCCGGCGACCGGAAAGCCGCTGCGGCCGCCCGCGAGGCGCTCGACGCCCGCCGCGCCTGGCTCAAGGCCGTCGGGGGCTGACCGACCGGTCCACGCTCCGCGCGAACGACGCCCGGTTCTCCACAGCGGAGGCCGGGCGCCGGCGCGTCGACCGCGGACCCGGCAGCATGGGCGACATGGCTCGACTGCCCGCGGTCCTC
This sequence comes from Agromyces arachidis, assembly GCF_052805135.1. Taxonomy (NCBI): domain Bacteria; kingdom Bacillati; phylum Actinomycetota; class Actinomycetes; order Micrococcales; family Microbacteriaceae; genus Agromyces; species Agromyces arachidis. The sequence goes on along the minus strand of NZ_JBRBDK010000001.1, from coordinate 404,323 downwards.
GGCGTCCGCGACCTCCCACTCGCCGAACTGTGCGCCGCCCGCCTCGACGGCGAGGTCGTGGCCGTCGGCCGGGGCTGGTGCCCGGTCGACGAGCCGGACCTTCCCGAGCTCCGCGCGGCCGCGATCGCTCCGCGGTCGTCGCCGCTGCTCATCGTGGAGCGCCGCTCCGCAGCATGGGTGCACGGGGTGCTGCCCGCGCCGCCGCTCGTCTCGGAGTACTGCGTGCCGTACGCCGCACGGAGCACGACACGGCTCGACCCCGCGTCACGGGTCCGCGAGGTCGCGATCGACGACGACGACGTGACGCTCATCGGCGGGGTCCGGTGCACGACCCGGCTGCGGACGGCCTACGACCTGCTCCGCGACGCGATGATCGACGACGACGCGGTGGTCGCGATCGTGCACGCCCTGCTCGAGGCGGAGGTCGCGCTCGAGCCCCGCCTGCGTCAGCGCATCCACGACGCCCACCGGCTCCCGCACAAGGCGCGTGCTCTCGACCGGCTCGAGGCGGCGTCGCGTCAGCCGTCGTTGACGCGGTACACGTCGTAGACCGCGTCGATACGGCGGACCGCATTGAGCACGCGGTCGAGGTGCGTGGTGTCCCCCATCTCGAACACGAACCGGCTGATCGCGAGGCGATCGGTGGAGGTCGAGACGTTCGCCGAGAGGATGTTGACGTGGTGCTCAGAGAGCACGCGGGTCACGTCGGAGAGGAGACCGGCCCGATCGAGCGCCTCGATCTGGATCTGCACGAGGAACACGCTCTTCGAGCTGGGCGCCCACTCGACGTCGATCATGCGCTCGGGCTCGCGCAGGAGCGACTGCACGTTGTGGCACGCGGCCTGGTGCACGGACACCCCCGCTCCGCGCGTGATGAACCCGACGATCTGGTCGCCCGGGACCGGCGTGCAGCAGCGTGCGAGCTTGACGAGGATGTCGGGCGCGCCGCGCACCAGCACGCCGGAGTCGCTGTTGCGCGGGAGCGTGCGCGACCGCGTCGGAAGCGGGAGGGCGGGCTCCTCGACGTCGTCCTCGTCCTGGACGAGGGCCAGGACCTTCTCGATCACCGACTGCGTCGAGACGTGGCCCTCGCCCACGGCCGCGTACAGCGCCGAGACGTCCTCGTAGCGGAGCTGCGCGGCGACCTCGGCGAAGGAGTCCTGGCTCATCAGCTTCTGCAGCGGGAGGTTCTGCTTCCGCATCGCTCGCGCGATCGCATCGCGGCCCTGCTCGATCGCCTCGTCGCGACGCTCCTTCGTGAACCACTGGCGGATCTTGCTGCGTGCACGGGGGCTCTTGACGAAGTTGAGCCAGTCCTTGCTCGGGCCGGAGTCGGGGTTCTTGGACGTGAAGACCTCGACCACGTCGCCGCTGGAGAGCTCGCTCTCGAGCGGCACGAGTCGCCCGTTCACCTTGGCGCCCATGGTCCGGTGCCCGACCTCGGTGTGGACGGCGTACGCGAAGTCGACCGGGGTCGCGCCGGCCGGCAGGCCGATCACCCGTCCCTTCGGGGTGAAGACGTAGACCTCCTTGGCGCCGATCTCGAAACGCAGGGAGTCGAGGAACTCGCCGGGGTCGGCCGTGTCGGCCTGCCAGTCGGAGATGTGGGCGAGCCACGCCATGTCGGCGTCGTCGCGCCCGGAAGCGGCCCCGGCGCCGCCCGCGGCCATCCGTTCCTTGTACTTCCAGTGGGCCGCCACGCCGTACTCGGCCCGCTGGTGCATGTCGTGCGTACGGATCTGGATCTCGACCGGCCGGCCCTTCGGCCCGATCACGGTCGTGTGCAGCGACTGGTAGAGGTTGAACTTCGGCGTGGCGATGTAGTCCTTGAACCGTCCGGGAACCGGAGTCCAGCGCGCGTGGATGGAACCCAGGATCGCGTAGCAGTCGCGCACCGAGTTGACCAGCACCCTGATCCCGACGAGGTCGTGGATGTCGTCGAAGTCGCGGCCCCGCACGATCATCTTCTGGTAGATCGAGTAGTACTGCTTCGGGCGGCCGACGACCTTGCCGCGGATCCGGGCGGACTTGAGGTCGTCCGAGACGAGGTCGATGACCGACTGCACGTACTCCTCGCGCTGCGGCGTCCGCTGCTTCACGAGGCTCTCGATCTCGGCGTAGAGCTTCGGGTAGAGCACGGCGAACGACAGGTCCTCGAGCTCCCACTTGATCGTCTGGATGCCCAGGCGGTGCGCGAGGGGCGCGTAGATCTCCAGCGTCTCGGTGGCCTTGCGCGACGCCGAGGCCGCAGGGACGAAGCCCCACGTCCGTGCGTTGTGCAGCCGGTCGGCGAGCTTGATGATGAGCACGCGGATGTCCTTGGACATCGCGACGATCATCTTGCGGACCGTCTCCGCCTGCGTCGAATCGCCGTACTTGACCTTGTCGAGCTTGGTGACCCCGTCGACGAGCATCGCGATCTCGTCGCCGAAGTCGGCGCGCAGCTGGTCGAGCGTGTACGAGGTGTCCTCGACGGTGTCGTGCAGCAGGGCCGCCGCGACCGCCTTCGACCCGATGCCGAGATCCGCCAGGATCTGCGCGACCGCGATGGGATGCGTGATGTACGGCTCGCCGCTGCGGCGCTTCTGCCCTTCGTGGGCCCGTTCGGCGACGGTGTACGCACGCTCGATGAGGGCGACGTCGGCCTTCGGATGGTGCATCCGCACCGTCCGGAGGACCGAATCGATCGCGCCGGACGGGACGGCCTTGGAGAAGATCCGAGGCACGAGACGGCGCAGCGACGCCGTCGAGTTGGTCCCCGCCTCAGTCATGCCGCCCCCACCTCCAGACTGCAATTATCACCGCTCCAGCGGGGTACTTGCGCACTCGGTGCGCTTCGACCCGGTCTAGGTGGCGGCGACGACCTCCGTCGAGCCCGTGAGACCGGCGCGCTCGCGCTCCTTCAGGACGCGCTGCTCGTGCCGCTTGATCGCCGGCTCGCCCTCGCGCAGCTGCGAGTAGAGCGGTGCGGCGATGAAGACCGTCGACCAGGTGCCGACGATGATGCCGATCAGCAGTGCGAGCGAGATGTCCCGCAGCGTGTCGGCTCCGAGCGCACCGGCGCCGATGAAGAGGATCGCCGCGACCGGCAGCGCCGCCACGACGCTGGTGTTGATGGAACGGACGAGCGTCTGGTTCACCGCGAGGTTGACCGACTCCGCGAAGGTCCGACGGGACTCCTCGCCGTCCTCCGCCGTGTTCTCGCGGATCTTGTCGAAGACCACGACGGTGTCGTAGAGCGAGTAGCTGAGGATGGTCAGGATGCCGATCATGGCCGCAGGCGTGACCTCGAATCCGACCGCCGCGTACACGCCGGCGGTGAGCAGGAGGTCGCCGAGCAGCGAGAGGATCGCCGCGACGGACATCTTCCAGGTCCTGAAGTACAGCGCCATGACGATCCCCGCGAGGAGGAGGAACGCGAGCAGGCCGAGGATGGCCTGGCGTGTGACGTCGGCGCCCCAGCTCGCGCCGATGAACGACGAGGTCACCTCGGCGCGATCGACGGAGTAGGCGTCGGCCAGCGCCACGACGAGCTGCTCGGACTCGGCCTTCTCGAGCTGCTCGGTCTGCACGCGAACGCCCTCGTCGCCCACGATGGTGACGCGCGCGACGGTTCCCGGCGCGATCTCCTCGACGGCGGCGATCGCCGGATCCTGGGTCGCCTCGGCGACGCCCGCGATCTGGAACTGCGACCCGCCACGGAACTCGATGCCGAAGTTGAAGCCGCGGAACACCATCACCAAGACGGAGAGGATGAGCAGCACGGCCGCGATGGTGTACCACTTGCGCCGGCCGCCGACGAAGTTGAACGAGCGCTTGCCCGTGTAGAGGTCGTTGCCGAACGTGGTCAGGCGGTTGGCCATCAGGACTCCTTGCTCTCGCCGGCGCCCACGGTGGCGTCGACCTGGGCCGCCTTGCGCTCGGCGATGGTCTGGCGCCGCTGCGCCTCGCGCGAGCTGGACGCGACCTTGCTCGCCGGGACGGCGACGGGCTTGCGGAACTGCGCGCGACCGCGGTACACGGCGCCGAGCGCCTTCGGGTCGAGACCCGACCACGGGTGACCGCTCGAGAAGAACCGGGTCTGCGCGAGCAGTTGCAGCATCGGGTGGGTGAACAGGATCACGACGATGACGTCGATCACGGTGGTCAGACCGAGCGTGAAGGCGAAGCCGCGGACGCTGCCGACCGCGAGGATGAACAGCACGATCGCCGCGAGCAGGTTCATGCCCTTCGAGGACAGCACGGTGCGCAGCGCGCGCTTCCAGCCCGCCTCGACGGCGCCGACGAGCGGACGGCCGTCGCGGAGCTCGTCGCGGACTCGCTCGAAGTACACGATGAAGGAGTCGGCCGTGAAGCCGATCGCCACGATGAGGCCGGCGATGCCGGCGAGCGACAGTCGGTACCCCTCCCGCCAGGACAGGATCGTGATCGTGAGGTAGGTGACGATGCCCGCGATGATGAGCGACGCGATCGTGACCGATCCGAGCAGTCGGTACTGGAACAGGGTGTAGATCACGACCAGTACGAGGCCGATGAGGCCCGCGACCAGGCCGGCCTGCAGCTGGGCCGTTCCGAGGGTGGCCGAGATCGTGTCGGAGGACTGGACCTCGAAGCTGATCGGCAACGCGCCGAACTTCAGCTGGTCGGCCAGCGCCTTCGAGGACTCCTGCGTGAAGCTGCCGGTCACCTGCGGGCGACCGTCGGTGATCACGCCGTTCATCTGCGGCGCAGAGAGCACGGCGCCGTCGAGCACGAACGCGAACTGGTCGCGCGGAGTCTGGCCGTTCAGGGCGAAGAGGCGCTGGCTGACGTCGGCGAACTGCTCCGCACCGCGCTCGTTGAAGACGATGTTCACGGCCCACTGGCCGGTCGTCGCGCCGGTCTGGGTCTGCACGGTGCCGTTGGTCGCGTCGACGATGTCCTCGCCGCTGACCTCGACGGGCCCGAGGATGTACTTCACGGTCCGACTCGCGTCGCAGGTGACGAGCGGCTCGTCGGCCGGGGCGACGTTGGCGCCGCTCTCGTCGATCGTGGCGCAGTCGAAGGTGTCGAACTCGTCCTGCAGCGCGGGCGTGATCCAGGCCGGGTCGCTCGCGTCGGTCGGCTCCGCGGTCGGGGTCGCCTCGGGCTCCTCTGCGGCGTCCTCCGTCGGCTCCGGCGACTCGGTCGGGTCGATCGACTGGTTCGTCGCGGCGTCGGCGAGCAGCACCGGCCGGAGCTCGAGCTTGGCCGAGGACTCGATGCGGGCCCTCGTCTGCTCGTCGAGCTCGCCCGGGATCGCGACGACCACGTTCTGGCCGCCCTGGGTGTTGATCTCCGCCTCGGAGACGCCCGACGCGTCGACGCGCTGGCGGATGATCGCCACCGCCTGGTCGAGCTGCTCCTGGGAGACGGACTCGCCGTCGGCCACCGACGGCTCGAGGATGATCTGGGTGCCGCCCTCGAGGTCGAGCGCGAGCTTCGGGGTCCACGACCCTCCGCCCCAGATCACGCCCGCGGCGTTGATGCCGAAGAGCGCGACGATGAGGACGCCGAGCCAGGTGAGGGAGCGCCAGGCCTTGCGGACGGGCGTGGGTCGCGAGGACCGCTTCGATGGTGCAGCCACGTGTTCTGCTTTCTGTGCAGGAGCCCGCGCAGCATCGCGCGGGCCGAGCGTAGGGTTCTGAGACGCTTAGTCGTCCGACTTGCGGGTGTCGGGAGCCTCGTCCAGGGAAGTGTCGTCGGTGCGCTCACCGAACTCGGGCTCGCCCTCGACGACCGGGATCGAGTCGGCGACCGGCGCCTCGACCGGGTCGATCACGCGGGCGATGGTCTGACGGTGCACGGTGAGCACGGTGCCGGGACCCGACTCGAGCTCCACGCGGTTCTCCTCGTCGTCGATCGAGAGGATCGTGCCGAACACCCCGAAGTTCGTCATCACGTTCGCCCCGGGCACGACCTTGGCCTGGAGGTCGCGCATGTCCTGCTGCCGCTTGCGCGAGTTGCGGAACATGAAGAAGATCAGGACCGCCAGGACGGCGAGCATGATGATGGTGAACGGATCGAAGACCATGGGGTGGGAACCTTCCGGAGTGCGCCGAGCGCACAGTCTGGGGCGGGGAGGCCGAAGCCTTCAAGGATTATAGGTCATCGATCGGAAGGGTGGACGAGGCGCCGTCGCCCTCCCGGACCATCCCGAAGTGCCGCCAGGCCGCCGATGTCGCCACCCTCCCCCGCGGAGTCCGCGTGATCAGGCCGATGCGCACGAGGAAGGGTTCCACGACGGCCTCGATCGTCTCGGACTCCTCGCCGACCGAGACGGCGAGCGTGTTGAGCCCGACGGGGCCGCCGCCGAAGCGGGTGAGGATCGTGAGCATGACCGCCCGGTCGAGGCGGTCGAGTCCCAGCGGGTCGACGTCGTACAGCTCGAGTGCGGCCCGCACCGCCTCCACGTCGGCGCTGCCGCCGTGGACGAGCGCGTAGTCGCGCACGCGACGCAGCAGTCGGTTCGCGATGCGGGGCGTCCCCCGGCAGCGACCTGCGATCTCGGCGATCGCGTCGCCTCCGATGGGCAGGCCGAGCATCGTCGCCGCCCGGGCGAGCACGCGCTCGAGCTCGGATTCGTCGTAGAACTCGAGGTGCGCGGTGAATCCGAAGCGATCGCGGAGCGGATTGGGGAGCAGGCCGGCGCGCGTGGTCGCGCCGACGAGCGTGAACGGCGCGAGGTCGAGCGGCACCGACGTGGCCCCCGCTCCCTTGCCGACCATGATGTCGATCCGGAAGTCCTCCATCGCGAGGTACAGCATCTCCTCCGCCGACCTCGCCATCCGGTGGATCTCGTCGATGAAGAGGACCTCGCCGGGCACGAGCGACGAGAGGATGGCGGCGAGGTCTCCGGCGTGCTGGATCGCCGGCCCGCTCGACATGCGGAGGGGCCGGCCTCCTTCGTGGGCGACGATCATGGCGAGCGTGGTCTTGCCGAGGCCCGGCGGGCCGGCCAGGAGGATGTGGTCGGGCGTGCGCTGCTGCATCGCGGCCGCCGACAGGAGAAGCTGGAGCTGGCCCCGCACGCGCGTCTGCCCGACGAACTCCTCGAGGCTCCGCGGGCGGAGGGCGCCCTCGAATGCGAGCTCGGCTTCGGACGCGAGCTCCGGGTCGGTGAGATCGAGGTCGGGATCGCTCATCGCGCCCTCGTCGCGTGCTGCGCCGGGCCGAGCCGGGCCAGCGTGAGCCGGAGCAGCGCCGGAACGGACGCCGCGTCCGCCGGGTCGGCGGAGTCGAGCGCCTCGGCGATCGCCTCGCCGGCGAGCTTCTCGGACCAGCCGAGCCCGGTGAGCGCCGCGAGCACGTCGTCGGCCACGCCGCCGTGCACGACGGGAGCGCCGGAGGCGGCCGCAGCGGGAGCGGCGAGCTTGCCCGCGAGCGAGACCGTGATCAGCTTGGCCGTCTTCGGCCCGATCCCGCTCACGCGCCGGAACGCGGCGTCGTCGTCGTCCTGGACGGCGCGGGCGACCTCGGCGGGCGACATGGACGACAGCACGCCGAGCGCCGACTTCGGCCCCACCCCGGTGACGCCGATGAGCAGCTCGAACACGTCGAGCTCGTCGCGCGTGGCGAACCCGAAGAGGACCATCGCGTCCTCGCGGACGATGAGGGAGGTGTGCACGAACACGTCGTGGCCCTCGCGGCTCGACAGCACGAACGCGGGCGTCGCATTCACGAGGTAGCCGACCCCGGACACGTCGACGACGAGCGTTCCGCCGGATGCCGAGGCGACGCGGCCGCGCAGGGAGGAGATCACTCCTTCAGCCTACGGGCGGCCCCCGACACCGACGCGGCACGCTCGGCGGCGCGCCACGCGAGCTGCGCCGGCGTGAGCGCGCCGGCACCCGTCGTGCCACGGGTGGCCGCGGCATCCGTCACCGCCGCTCCCGCCGCCCCGCCGGTGCGCCAGGCGTGGCAGATCGCGAGGGCGAGCGCGTCCGCGGCATCCGCGGGCTTGGGCACGGCGTCGAGCCCGAGGATGCGCGCGACCATGGCGCCCACCTGCTTCTTGTCGGCACGGCCGTAGCCGGTGATCGCGGCCTTGACCTCGCTCGGCGTGTGCAGCGCCACCGGCAGGGCGCGCCGTTCCGCGATGAGCATCGCGACGCCCGAGATTTGGGCCGTGCCCATGATGGTCGACACGTCGCTGCGCGCGAACACGCGCTCGAGCGCGACCGCGTTCGGCCGGTGCTCCTCGACGATCGCCTCGAGGCCGTCGGCGATGCGGACGAGCCGGGCGGGCGTCGCCAGCTCGGCCGGCGAGCGCAGCACGACGACGTCGACGAGGGTCGCGGTGCGGTCGGGCGCGATGTCGACGACGCCCACGCCGCAGCGGGTCAGCCCGGGGTCGATGCCGAGCACCCGCACGCGACTACTCCGACTCGTTCTCGAGCTCGGCCTGCACCTCGGGCGTGAGGTCGAAGTTGCTGTAGACGTTCTGCACGTCGTCGCTGTCCTCGAGGGCGTCGATCAGGCGGAAGACCTTCCTGGCGGTCTCGGCGTCGATCTCGACCTTGAGGTTCGGCACGAACTCGATGTCGGCCGACTCGTAGTCGAGCCCGGCCTCCTGCAGCGCCTTGCGGACCTCGACCATGTCGGACGGATCGGTGACGACCTCGAACCCCTGCGCGTGCGGCTCGATCTCCTCGGCGCCGGCCTCGAGCGCCGCCATCATGACGTCGTCCTCGGTCGTACCCTCGCCGCTGACGACGATGACGCCCTTCCGCGTGAAGTTGTACGCGACGGAGCCGGGGTCGGCCAGGGTGCCGCCGTTGCGGCTGAGGCCGGTCCGGACCTCGGCGGCCGCGCGGTTCTTGTTGTCGGTGAGCACCTCGATCATCATCGCGACGCCGTTCGGCCCGTACGCCTCGTACGTGATGTTCTGGTACTCGACCGCCTCGCCGCCGATGCCGGCGCCGCGCTTGATCGCGCGGTCGATGTTGTCGTTCGGGACCGAGGTCTTCTTGGCCTTCTGGACCGCGTCGTAGAGGGTCGGGTTGCCCCCGAGGTCGGCGCCGCCGAGCTTGGCCGCGACCTCGATGTTCTTGATGAGCTTGGCGAACGACTTGGCGCGGCGCGCGTCGATGACGGCCTTCTTGTGCTTGGTCGTCGCCCACTTGGAATGCCCGGACATGCGTCTCCCGTGATCGTGGTCGGTACCCCGACATTCTAGGCGGTCCCGCGTTCGACCCCCGGATCGACGCCCGCATGCGCGCTGCAGGCGGACGCGGGCGCGTGGGGCGACCGGCGTCCGATCCGGCGCGGAACCGGGGCCGCTCCGGCCCCGCTCACACCAGCGACGGCATGCCCTCGGGGAAGAGCTCCCGCTTCCACGCGGTGTACCGGCGCCTGAGCAGGATCGTCCAGAGCACGCGGATGGGCAGGGGAAGGTGCGATCGCGACCAGTCGGCACGGTCGTCGGTCGGGACGGCGTCGATCATGAGCCCGAGCTGGATCGGCAGCCCCTCCTTGGGCAGGCGGTCCTGCCCGTGCTCTCCGAGTTCGTTCCACTCGCGCTGGCTGAACTCCTCGGCCGCCACCGGCACGACGTCGTCCTCCTCCTTGCGGAGGTGCACGCCGAGCGCGGTGCCGATGTCGTCGAGCGCGGCGGCGAGCCGTTCGGCCGACGTCCCGTCGGGATCGGCGCGCCAGCCGGCCGAGAGCGGCTCGGCCCGCCCGAGCAGCTCGGCCACGTGCCGATGCTGTTCCCGCATCAGCTCGATGGTCGCCGCGCAGGCGGGCCGGCGCGCTTCGACCTTCCCGAACAGCAGTTCGTCCTCGGCCTCGTGATGCAGGTGGAGTGCGAGCAGCACGAGGTCGACGCTATCGGCGACGGTCCCGGCGCGCGCTCGGTCGCCCGGCGGCGCGGCCCGCACGAGGCGGGGCATCTCACGGTAGCTCCAGCGGAAGATCCGGTGGACGATGAGGATGTCGGAGGTGTCGCATCCGGCCGTCTCGCCCTCCGGCAACGGATCGGACGTGCTGGGCAGTCGCTCGGTCATGGCGTCATCGAACTCCTCCGCGCCGTCGGCCGCCAGACCGGACCACGTGGACCCCGCCCCCCACTTCGGGGGCGGGACGCCCGCGGCACACGCAGCTGGGGCCTGCCTGCGGCTAGCCGGACGGCGGCGCGTCGGCCAGGCGCACGCCGACCGCGCGCGCCTCCAGCGCCGCCAGCCTGCGGATCGCAACGGGGTCGCCGCGCCGCCATCCCGCGACCGCCTCCGGGTCGGCGGCGAGCACGGCGAGGAGATCCCGATCGGCCAGGGCTCGCAGGGCGAGCAGGTCGGCGCCACCCGGGCGCGCCAGCGCCGCCGCGGTGCGACCGGCGCGGACCGCCCGCACCAGGCGCGGCACGATCCACAGCAGCAGGACCACCGTGATGGGAAGCGCCGCGATGCCGATCGCGGCGAATGCCGCGATCCACCCGACGACCTCCTGCTGTCCGCGACCCACCGACTCGAGCGTCGCCCCTGCGGCGCTGGCCCCGTCGAACGGCTCGGCGATACCGGGCCCGATGAGCGGGACGTCGCCGAGCGTGGTCCCGATGTCGGTCATGCTGCCGCGGAACCCGGTGCCGGCCTCCTCGAGCTGCCGGCCCAGCGCGGCGAACTCGATGACGACCGCGTGGAAGGTGGCAGCCGCCCACACGGCCACGGCGATGAGCGCGATGGCGACGAGGTCCCCGACCACCTGCACCGCACGACGGCCGCCGAAATCCGAGTACAGTCTCATCCCCCCACTCTGGCGTGGGCGGGGCTCCGGCGCTATGCGGGGTTCGGCGACGCCTCCAGCACGGCGCTCGCGCGTGCCGCCACCTTGGCGAGGAAGTACTCGTGGAACCGGTGGTCGCCCTCGATCTCCGGGTGGAAGCTCGTGCCGATCAGGTCGCCCTGCTCGACCGCGACCACCCGCCCGTCGGACAGCGTGGCGAGCGCGGTCGCCCGCTCCCCCACGGACTCGACGACCGGCCCCCGGATGAAGACGGCGTGCACCGGCGGGTCGCCGAGCACGGGCACGTCGAGCTCGGTCTCGAACGACTCGTTCTGCGACCCGAACGCATTGCGGCGCACGACGACATCGAGGCCGCCGAGGTTCCGCTGGCCGTCGATCGCGCCGACCAGGGTGTCGGCGATCATGATGAGGCCCGCGCAGGTGCCGTAGACCGGCAGCCCGTCGGCGATGCGGCGCTTCAGCGGCTCGGCGACGCCGAACGCCCGCGAGAGCTTGTCCATCACGGTCGACTCGCCGCCGGGGATCACGAGCCCGTCGATGCCCTCGACGTCCTCGGGCCGGCGGACGAGCACGACGCGCGCGCCGAGCTCGCCGAGCACCCGGGCGTGCTCGCGGAAGTCGCCCTGCAGGGCGAGGACGCCGACGGTCGGACCCGCGGCGTCCGTCGCCCCCAGGGAGTCGTCGCGCAGACTCACCATCCGCGCTCGGCGAGACGGTGCGGCGCGGGCAGGTCGCCCACGTTGATGCCGACCATCGCCTCGCCCAGGCCGCGCGACACCTCGGCGACGACCTTCGGGTCGTCGTAGAACGTGGTGGCCTTGACGATCGCGGCGGCGCGCTGCTCGGGGTTGCCCGACTTGAAGATGCCGGAGCCCACGAACACGCCGTCGGCGCCGAGCTGCATCATCATCGCGGCGTCCGCCGGGGTGGCGACGCCGCCCGCGGTGAAGAGGACGACGGGGAGCTTGCCGGTCTCGGCGACCTCGAGCACGAGCTCGTACGGGGCCTGCAGCTCCTTCGCGGCGACGTAGAGCTCGTCGCGCGTCATCGACTTGAGCTGGTTGACCTCGGAGGTGATCTTGCGGATGTGCTTGGTCGCCTCGGAGACGTCGCCGGTGCCGGCCTCGCCCTTCGAGCGGATCATGGCCGCGCCCTCGTTGATGCGGCGCAGCGCCTCGCCGAGGTTCGTCGCCCCGCAGACGAAGGGGGTCGTGAAGCCCCACTTGTCGATGTGGTTGACGTAGTCGGCGGGCGAGAGCACCTCGGACTCGTCGATGTAGTCGACGTCGAGCGCCTGGAGCACCTGCGCCTCGACGAAGTGGCCGATGCGCGCCTTCGCCATGACGGGGATCGAGACCTCGGCGATGATCGCCTCGATGAGGTCGGGGTCGCTCATGCGGGCGACGCCGCCCTGGGCGCGGATGTCGGCGGGAACCCGCTCGAGGGCCATGACGGCGACGGCGCCGGCGTCCTCGGCGATGCGCGCCTGCTCGGGCGTGACGACGTCCATGATGACGCCGCCCTTCAGCATCTCGGCGAGGCCGCGCTTCACGCGGCTCGAGCCGGTCTCGGACGTGCTCATCGGTGGTTCCCTTCGACGGATGGCGCGGACACGCGCGATTTTCGAGGACAAGAGACTTGCTTGGCCTAGGCCAAAAGATAGCATGGGCGGAGCCCTACGTTCGGAGCAGCCATGGATCACGACCTGACCCTCGAGATCGGCGGCCGGTCGGCCGCCGAGATCGCCGCGAGCGTGCGCGCGCTGATCGAGCGGGGCGCGCTCCGTCCCGGCGATCCGCTCCCCCCGGTCCGCAACCTCGCCGACGACCTCGGGGTCAATCGCAACACCGCCGTCGCGGCGTACCGGCAGCTCACCGCCGCCGGGATGGTCGTGACGCGCGGCCGCGGCGGCACGCGCGTGGCCGACCGCTCCCCCGTGCCGCAGGAGGGCTTCGCCTCCGACAGCGTGCTCCGCGACGTCGCCACCGGGAACCCCGACCCGGACCTGATCCCCGACCCGTCGCGCGCGCTCGCGGGGATGGCGGGCAGGCCCGTGCTCTACGGCGAGCCGGTGATCGACCCCGCGCTCGAGCGATGGGCCATGCAGTGGATGGCCGCCGACCTCGCGCCCGCCGATCTCAGACTCACCATCACGAGCGGTGCGGCCGACGCCGTCGAGCGCCTCCTCGCCCAGGCGCTGGTGCGCGACGACGCGGTCGCCCTCGAGGACCCGTGCTTCCTCACGAGCATCCACACCGTCCGAGTCGGCGGGTACCGCCCGGTGCCCGTTCCCGTCGACGGCGAGGGCATGACCGTCGACGGGCTGCGTGCGGCGCTCGCGCAGGGCGTCCGGGCGGTCGTGTGCACGCCGCGTGCGCAGAACCCGACCGGCGCGAGCCTGTCCGAACGACGGGCCGCCGAGCTGCGGGCCGTGCTGGCGGACCATCCGTACGTCCTGGTGATTGAGGACGACCACTTCTCGATGCTCTCCCGACGCCCGTTCCGCTCCCTGATCGGTCCGGGCCACCGGCGCTGGGCGCTCGTGCGATCGGTGTCGAAGTTCCTCGGCCCCGACATGTGCCTGGCCGTCACCGCCTCCGACTCGGAGACCGCCGACCGGCTCGCCATGCGCCTCACCCCGGGCACGACCTGGGTCAGCCACCTGCTGCAGCGACTCGTGCTCGCCATGGTCACCGATCCGGATGCCGCTGCGCGGATCGCCGAGGCCGGCGCGCACTACGCCGAGCGCAACGACGCCTTCGCCGCGCGACTGGGCGCGCTCGGCCTGCCCACCGAGGCGGGCGACGGCCTGAACCTCTGGGTGCCACTGCCCGTTCCGGCGCGGGACGTCTCGGAACAGCTCATGCGACGGGGGTGGCTCGTGCGGGCCGGCGACGAGTTCGCCCTCGCCGACTCCCCGGCGGCGAGCCGGCGGCTCCGCCTCACCGTCCACGACCTCGGAGATGCCGACGCGGAGCGGCTCGCGGACGATGTCGCCGCCGCCGTCCGGGCCGCGGGCGGACGACTGGTCGCGGCCGGGGTGGAATGATCGAAGCGTGAAGGTCCTCTCGATCCAGTCCGCCGTCGCCTACGGCCACGTCGGCAACTCCGCGGCCGTCTTCCCCCTCCAGCGCATCGGCGTCGAGGTGATGCCGGTCTACACCGTGAACTTCTCCAACCACACCGGGTACGGCGCGTGGCGCGGTCCGCTCATCGCCCCCGACGACGTCCGCGAGGTGATCGCGGGCATCGAGGACCGGGGCGCCTTCCCCGAGATCGACGTCGTCCTGTCGGGGTACCAGGGCTCCGAGGGCATCGCCGACGTCATCCTGGACGCCGTGGCGCGGATCAAGGCGGCGAACCCCGACGCGATCTACTCGTGCGACCCGGTGATGGGCAACGCCAAGAGCGGATGCTTCGTGGCGCCCGCCATCCCGGTGCTCCTCCGCGAACGCGTCGTCCCCGCCGCCGACCTGATCACGCCGAACCAGTTCGAGCTCGGCTACCTGACCGGCACGGAACCCGGCTCGCTCGAGTCGACGCTCGAGTCGGTCGACCTCGCCCGCGACTCGGGCCCCCGCACCGTCCTCGTGACGAGCGTCGAGCGCCCCGACCGCGAGCCGGACACCATCGAGATGCTCGCGGTCGACGATCGCGGGGCGTGGATCGTGCAGACGCCGCGGCTGCCCCTGAAGGCCAACGGGTCGGGCGACGTCACCGCGGCGCTGTTCACGGCGCACTACCGCCGCACGGGCGACGCCGCCGACGCGCTGGCGCGCACGGCGTCGAGCGTCTACGACCTGCTCGCGAACACCCACGAGTCGGGCGAACGCGAACTCCGGCTCGTGGAGTCCCAGGAGGCGTACGCGCACCCCCGCCTGCAGTTCGAGGTGCGGCAGGTCCGCTGACCCCGGGTCAGCGCGGCCAGCCGTCCGCGATCTCCTGGCGGACCTCGCCGAGGAGGCGGGGCAGCGCCTTGGTCCCGGCGATGATCGGGAAGAAGTTCGAGTCGAGCGCCCAGCGCGGCACGATGTGCTGGTGCAGGTGCTCGGCGATGCCGGCGCCGGCGATCCGACCCTGGTTCATGCCGATGTTGAAGCCGTCGCAGCGCGAGACCTGCTTGACGGTGCGCATGGCGATCTGCGTCAGCTCGCCGATCTCGGCGACCTCCTCCGGCGTCGCCTCGTCGTACGTCGCGATGTGACGGTACGGGCACACGAGCAGGTGCCCGCTGTTGTAGGGGAAGAGGTTGAGCAGCACGTAGGCGTGCTCGCCGCGGGCGACGATGAGCGACTGCTCGTCGCTGAGCTCGGGCGCCCGGCAGAACGGGCAGGCGTGCTCGTCGGGCTGCTGCCCGTGCTGGATGTAGACGAGCCGGTGCGGCGTCCACAACCGCTGGAACGCGTCGGGCACGCCGGCGAGGTCGGCCGCGTCATCCGTCGGCACGGCGTCGCGCTCGAACTCGTCCGGTCGGTAGTGCGTCATGCGAACAGGTCGTCCCGGGTCGTCACCTGGCGACGGTCGGCGATCGCCTCGAGGATGCGCCGCTCCGCCTCGGCGATCGTCACGCCGTTCTCCTGCGTGCCGTCGCGGAACCGGAAGCTCACCGTCTCGCCCGAGCGGTCGTTCTCCCCGGCGATCAGCTGGATCGGCACCTTCTGCGTGGTGTGCGTGCGGATCTTCTTCTGCATGCGGTCGTCGCTCGTGTCGAGCTCGGTGCGCACGCCCGCGCCCGCGAGCTGGGTGAGGATGCCGCCGAGGTAGGGCGCGTACTCGTCGGCGACGGGGATGCCGACGACCTGGACGGGTGCGAGCCAGACCGGGAACGCACCGGCGTAGTGCTCGGTGAGCACGCCGAAGAACCGCTCGATGGACCCGAACTTCGCCGAGTGGATCATGACCGGTTGCTGGTGCGTGCCGTCGGCGGCCGTGTACTCGAGGCCGAAGCCCTCGGGCTGGTTGAAGTCGTACTGGATCGTCGACATCTGCCAGGTGCGGCCGATGGCGTCGCGCGCCTGCACGGAGATCTTCGGGCCGTAGAACGCGGCACCGCCCGGGTCCATCACGAGCTCGAGCCCGGAGGCCTCGGCGACGTCGCGCAGCACGTTCGTGGCCACCTCCCACTGCTCGTCGGTGCCCTTGAACTTGTCGGAGTCGGCGTCGCGGGTGGAGAGCTCGAGGTAGTAGTCGTCGAGCCCGAAGTCGCGCAGCAGGCCGAGGACGAACTCCAGCAGGTGCTTGATCTCGCCCGGCGCCTGCTCGGGCGTGACGTAGCTGTGCGAGTCGTCCTGCGTGAGGCCCCGCACGCGGGTGAGGCCCTGCACGACGCCCGACTTCTCGTACCGGTACACGGTGCCGAACTCGAAGAACCGCAGCGGCAGCTCGCGGTACGAGCGCCCGCGCGAGCGGAAGATGAGGTTCTGCATCGGGCAGTTCATCGCCTTGAGGTAGTACTCGCTGTTCTCGAGCTCCATCGGCGGGAACATCGTGTCCTTGTAGTACGGCAGGTGGCCGGACAGCTCGAAGACGTGGGCCTTCGTGATGTGCGGCGTGGAGACGTACTGGAAGCCCTCCTCGATGTGGCGCCGGCGGACGTAGTCCTCCATCTCGCGCTTGATCACGCCGCCCTTGGGGTGGAACACCGGCAGGCCCGAACCGATCTCATCGGGGAAGCTGAACAGGTCGAGTTCGACGCCGAGCTTGCGGTGGTCGCGGCGGGCGGCCTCCTCGAGGCGGTGCTGGTACGCGCGGAGCTCGTCCTTCGTGGGCCACGCGGTGCCGTAGACGCGCTGCAACTGCGGGTTCTTCTCCGAACCGCGCCAGTAGGCCGCGGCGACGCGCATGAGCGCCCAGCCGTTGCCGATCATGCGCGTGTTCGGCAGGTGCGGTCCGCGGCAGAGGTCCTTCCAGGCGACCTCGCCGGTCTTCGGGTCGACGTTGTCGTAGATCGTCAGCTCGCCGCCGCCGACCTCGACGTTCTCGTTGTCGTCGCCGGATGCCGCGGCGCCCTTCAACCCGATGAGCTCGAGCTTGTACGGCTCGTCGGCGAGCTCGACGCGCGCTTCGTCATCGGAGACGACGCGCCGCACGAAACGCTGGCCCGAGCGGATGATGCGGGCCATCTCCTTGTCGAGCACCTTCAGGTCCTCGGGGGTGAACGGCTCGGCGACGTCGAAGTCGTAGTAGAAGCCGTCGGTCACGGGCGGGCCGATGCCGAGCTTCGCGTCGGGGTTGACCTTCTGCACCGCCTGCGCGAGCACGTGCGCCGTCGAGTGACGCAGGATCGCCAGCCCGTCGGGCGAGTCGATCGTGACCGGCTCGACGGTGTCGGCATCCGTCACGGTCGTCGCGAGGTCCCTGAGCTCGCCGTTGACGCGCATCGCGACAACGGATCGATCGGTGAAGAGCTCGAAGCCGTCGGCCACTGTGATCCACTTCCTGTCGGTCGGAACGAACCCTTCAACTGTAGTGCCGGGAGCCCGGACCGCCGTTCGGGGCCCGGGCCGCCGTCGACCGCGGGACGCGCGTCGCCCGTACCCCGAAGCGGGGCGTTGCGGCCGTCTGTGGCGACTGCCACGCTCGGCCCAGAGGCGCCACGAGTCACCTTCAGGATTGGACGCGACATGCTCCGCTCGGCTCTTCTCCCCGCAACCCTCACCGCCATCCTCCTGGCCGCCGGCGGCGGCTCGATCGCGCAGGCGCACGCGACGGACGCCCCGGTCCTGCCGCCGGGCGCCCTGCTGCCGGACGTGATCGAGGAGGTGCCGCACCACCTCCAGATCCAGAACACGCAACAGCGGGAATCCCTGCGCTTCTCCACGACCCACATCAACATCGGCGAGGGCAACCTTCAGATCCGCGGCGGCGGCCAGGTCGAACCCTGCGAGATCGACGGCGTCGCCTACGACGAGTGCACGATCGCCACCCAGGAGATCCTCGACGCCTCCGGGAACGTCGTGGCGACGCACGACGCCGGCTCCGCGGTCTTCCACCCCGAGCACAACCACTGGCACCAGTCGGCGGTCGCGACCTTCGACATCCGCAGCGCGGCGGAAGGCGACGATCCGGACGATCCGGCGTCGATGACGAACGTATGGGTCGAGGGCGTGAAGATCACGTTCTGCTTCGTCGACGTCGAGTTCATCGGCGAGACCGGCAGCGAGAAGAAGGAAAAGCCGCGCACGTACTGGGAGTGCAACGGCGACCTGCAGGGCCTCGCCTCGTGGTGGGCGGACTCCTACCACCAGTCGACCCCGCTGCAGGAGCTGGACGTCACCGACCTGCCCGACGGCGATTACTACCTGACCCACCTCGCCGATCCCCACGGGCACTGGATCGAGTCGGACGAGACGAACAACTTCACCTGGGTGGAGTTCCGGCTCACGCGAGAGAGCGCGAACGCCAAGGTGGAGGTGCTCGACCACTCGCCGTGCGAGCCCGAGATCATCTGCGGCTTCGGCGGCAATCCCTGAGCCCCGGAACGACGAAGACCCCCGGCGATGCCGGGGGTCTGGGTGGTGGGCGATACTGGGATCGAACCAGTGACCTCTTCCGTGTCAGGGAAGCGCGCTACCGCTGCGCCAATCGCCCGGATCAAGCGAACTGCGAGGAGTTCGTCTCGAGGTGGATACGGGATTCGAACCCGTGTATACGGCTTTGCAGGCCGCTGCCTCGCCTCTCGGCCAATCCACCGTTGCTTGGGTTCACCACCAAAGAACAAGAACCGGCTTTCGCCGGTTTCCTGATCAGAGCGGATGACGAGACTCGAACTCGCGACCCTCACCTTGGCAAGGTGATGCGCTACCAACTGCGCCACATCCGCGTTGCTTTCGCATTTCTGCGTGCAGAAAGACAATAACCGAAGACCTGAACGAATGACAAACCGAGCGACCCCGGCGAAGCAGAGCGGCCGGTCACGCGGCGAATCGGCGCGTGCATCCCGGGCGTGTCGAGAGGGGTGGGGGCCGGGTGCTGCAGCGCGGATCCCCGGGTCCGGCGTGCGCATGACGGCCGGCCGCCCTCGGCTGCGGCACGGCGCGCCCGGCCGCCGCGCCGATGTGCGTTCGACGGCGCTCGTGGGCTAGTATCGACTCCGCGGCACCGGCTGGTCCGGCCCGCATCCCTGATGGGCGATTGGCGCAGCTGGTAGCGCGCTTCCTTCACACGGAAGAGGTCGTCGGTTCGAGCCCGGCATCGCCCACCACCAGGCCCCCGGTTCACCGGGGGCCTTTCGCATGCGGCCGCCGTCCCGCCGAGCCGGTCAGCTCCAGCCGTACCTGGCCCGCAGCGCCTCGGTCACCAGGGCGAACCGGCGGTCGTCGAGCGCGGCGGCCTCGCGCCGCATCCCGCCGGCGTGCACCCGGAACACCCGGTCGATGCGGGCCCAGCTCGGGCGCCCCTCGCCGTCCCACGCGCCCGCACCGAGCGCGACCAGGTCCGGATCGGCGGCCTTTCCCTTACTCGTGAGCTGGACGGCCAGGAACTCCCCCGGCGCGCCGGCTGCGACGATGACGACCGGGCGGTCCTTGCCGCGGCCGTCGCGCTCCTCGTAGGGCACCCAGGTCCAGACGACCTCGCCCGGGTCGGGCTCTCCGTCGCGCTCCGGAGCGTACGCGAAGCGCACGCGCCGCACCCGGTCCGGGTCGAGTTCGACGGTGGCGTCGGGGCCCGTGCGGCCCGGCCACTCCTCGAGGTCGTCCGCACGCGACCCCGGCGCGGCATCCGTCCGGAATCGGACCGGCGCCGTGCCGGGTGCGGCGATCGAGCGGACGGCACGCCGGAGGGCGGTGAGGATGTCGCGGGCGTCGGGCACCCCCGCAGACTATCCTCACCGCCCTCGCGGTGGTCGGACCGATCAGACGGACTCGAGCTTGTAGCCCTCCTCGCCGTGGACGATCGTGTCGATGCCCGCCAGCTCGTCCTCGTTCTTCACGCGGAATCCGATGGTCTTCTCGATCGCGAAGCCGACCACGAAGGCGACGATGAACGAGTACACGAGGACGCCGAGGGCCGCGATCGCCTGCACGGCGAGCTGGCCGAGGTCGCCGCCGACGAACAGGCCGGTCTCGGTGGCGAAGAAGCCGAGGTAGAGGGTGCCGATGAGGCCGCCGACGAGGTGGATGCCCACGACGTCGAGCGAGTCGTCGAAGCCCCACTTGAACTTCAGCTCGATCGCGATGGCGCAGACCGCGCCGGCCACGACGCCGAGGAGCGTCGCCCAACCCGGGGTGAGGTTGGCACAGGCCGGGGTGATCGCGACGAGACCCGCGACGGCACCCGAGGCGGCACCGACCGACGTCGGCTTGCCGTCCTTGAACTTCTCGACGACGAGCCACGCGAGGATCGCGGCGGCCGTGGCGACGAGCGTGTTGACGGCGATCAGGCCGACGCCGGGCATGCCCTCCGCGAGGAACTCCGCACCCGCGTTGAAGCCGAACCAGCCGAACCAGAGGATCGACGCGCCGAGTAGGGTCAGCGGCACGTTGTGGGGCTTGTCCATGCCCTTCTGGAAGCCGACGCGCTTGCCGAGGACCAGGGCGAGGGCCAGGGCCGCGGCACCGGCGTTGATGTGCACCGCGGTGCCACCGGCGTAGTCGATGACGCCCGGGAGGCCCAGCGTGTCGCCGAGCGAGAGGATCCAGCCGCCGCCCCACACCCAGGCCGCGACCGGGAAGTAGACGAGCGTGGCCCAGATGCCGGCGAAGATCATCCAGGCGCCGAACTTCGCGCGGTCGGCGATGGCGCCCGAGATCAGGGCCACCGTGATGATGGCGAACGTCGCGCCGAAGACGACGCCGAGCAGGTCGGCATTGGCCGACTCACCGGAGGCGATGCCCGCGAGGCCGAAGTCGGAGAACGGGTTGCCCGCGAACTCCCACGCGCTGCCGACCGCGCTCATGTTGAAGCCGTAGAGCACCCACAGGACGCTGATCAGTCCCATGGCGCCGAAGCTCATCATCATCATGCTGACGACGCTCTTCGCCTTGACCAGGCCGCCGTAGAAGAAGGCGACGCCCGGCGTCATGAAGAGCACGAGCGCGGATGCCGTGACGGCCCACGCGATGTTGCCGCTGTCCATAGGTATTCCTCACACCTCTCGGTTTGCAGGGGACGTACCGCGAGAGGGTTGAGACTGGGGCTCGGTCCCGAGGTACGTGGTTCACCTTGGTGCGGGAACGTTTCGTCGACGGGGCACGGGACGTTTCGCAGCGGTTACGAAATCGCCGCGAACGTAACGAGCGTGTTTCGGGAGGCTGCGACGGCACCCGGAATGGGGTCAGTCGTGCGGCGGCAGCTCGCCGGTCGTCAGGGCGATCATGCGCGACATCGAGCGCTGGTACTTCTTGCGGAACCCGCCGTCGAGCATTCCGCCGCCGAACACCGAGTCGAGCGTCGCGCCGCTGGCGACGATGGGCACCTCGGCGTCGTACACGCGGTCGATGAACGCGACCAGTCGGAGGGCGGCGTTCTGGTCGGTGAGCTCGTGCACGCCGGTGAGCGCGATGACCTCGACCCCGTCGATCAGCTTGATGTACTTCGAGGGATGCACGGTGGCCAGGTGCGCGACGAGCGCGTCGAACGAGTCGAGCGAGACCCGGTGACCGCGACCGGCCAGGGCGGATGCCGCGTGCTCGACCGCCGCGTCGTCGGGCATCGCCTCGGCGTGGCCCTCCGTGTCGCGGCGGCGGTAGTCGAGACCGTCGATGCGGAGCGTCTCGAAGTTCGAGGAGAGCGCGTGGATCTCGCGCAGGAAGTCGGCCGCGGCGAACCGGCCCTCGCCGAGCGCGTTCGGCGGGGTGTTGCTCGTCGCGGCCACGCGCGTGCCGCCGGCCATGAGCTCGCCGAGGAACCGCGTCATCAGCATGGTGTCGCCCGGGTCGTCGAGCTCGAACTCGTCGATGCAGAGCAGGCGCGCGCCGCGGAGCAGCTCGACCGCCGGCGCGTACCCGAGCGCGCCGACGAGGGCCGTGTACTCGATGAACGTGCCGAAGTACTTCGGGCCGGGTGCCACATGCCAGAGCGCCGCGAGCAGGTGCGTCTTGCCCACGCCGAACCCGCCGTCGAGGTACACGCCCGGCAGTTCCGTCTTCGGCTTGCGGTTGCGCGAGAAGAACCCGCCGGGGTTGCGCTGGCCGCGCCATCCGTTCGCGAACTCGTGGAGCTTCTCGAGCGACTGCTGCTGCGAGGGGAAGTCGTGGTCGGGCCGGTACGACTCGAACGAGGCGTGCTCGAACTGCGGCGGCGGGACGAGCTCGGAGGCGATCTCGGCCCCCGTGATCGACGGGTTGCGGTCGACGAGGTGCTCGACGACGGATGCCGCTGCAGTGGTCATAGGCGTGGGGCTCCCCTGTTGCACCTCGTGACGGGTGCGGTGACTCCGTCCGGCGCGCCGCGTAGATTCGTGGTGGACAGGTGACCAGCCTAGTCCGCTCCCCCCGCACGCCCCGCCCGACCGGGCGACCACTGGAGGTTCCCATGTCCGTCGAGTCCGACCACGCCGCCAAGCTCGCGGAGTACGCGCACCCGGAGCGCCTCGTGACCACCGACTGGCTCGCCGAGCACCTCGGCCGGCCGGGACTCTCGGTCGTCGAGTCCGACGAGGACGTGCTGCTCTACGAGACCGGGCACATCCCCGGCGCGGTCAAGGTCGACTGGCACACCGAATTGAACGACCCGGTGATCCGCGACTACGTCTCGAGCGAGCGCTTCGCCGAGCTGCTCGGCTCGAAGGGCATCTCGCGCGACGACACCGTCGTGATCTACGGCGATCGCAACAACTGGTGGGCCGCGTACGCGCTGTGGGTGTTCACGCTGTTCGGCCATGAGGACGTGCGCCTGCTCGACGGCGGGCGCGACAAGTGGATCGCCGAGGGCCGGCCGCTCACCACCGGCGCGCCCGAGGTCGAGCCGGTCGAGTACCCCGTGGTCGAGCGCGACGACACGGCCGTGCGCGCGTTCAAGGAGGACGTGCTGGCGGCGCTCGGCACCCAGCCGCTCATCGACGTGCGGTCTCCCGAGGAGTACACGGGCGAGCGCACGCACATGCCGGCGTACCCCGAGGAGGGAGCGCTCCGGGGCGGCCACATCCCGACCGCGGCATCCGTGCCCTGGGCGCGTGCCGCCGCCGAGGACGGCACGTTCCGCACGCGCGCCGAGCTCGACGCCGTGTACCGCGACGAGGCCGGCCTGCGCGACGGCGACGAGGTGATCGCCTACTGCCGGATCGGCGAGCGCTCCGCGCACACGTGGTTCGTCCTGACGCACCTGCTCGGGTTCGAGCGCGTGCGCAACTACGACGGCTCCTGGACGGAGTGGGGCAGCGCCGTGCGTGTGCCGATCGTGACCGGGACGGAGCGCGGCGAGGCGCCGGGGCGCTGAGGCCCGGCCCACCTCCGGGTGCGAGAATGCCAGCGATGGATGCCACGACGCTGCCCGCTGCCCTCGCCGAGACGCGAGAGGACTTCCTCGCGCTCGGCGTGAAGGACCGCCTGACGCTCCTGCTCGACTTCGCGAACGAGCTCCCGGAGCTCCCCGAACGCTACCGCGACCATCCCGACCTGCTGGAGCGCGTCGAGGAGTGCCAGTCGCCGGTGTTCATCTTCGTCGAGGTCGACGACGCCGGGCTCGTGCACATGCACGCGACGGCCCCGGCGGAGGCGCCGACGACCCGCGGCTTCGCCTCGATCCTCGCCCAGGGCCTGGACGGGCTCACCCCCGAGCAGGTGTTCGCGATCCCCGCGGACTACCCCCAGTCGCTGGGCCTCGGCGAGGCCGTCTCACCGCTGCGGGTCCGGGGCATGTCGGGCATGCTCGCGCGGGCCCGGCGCCAGCTGCGGGAGCGCCTCGACGGCTGAGCCCGCCCGCCTCGGGAGGGACGCGGTTCAGCGTTCGGCGGTGACCGCCGGCCGGACCGCGGGCGCGCGACGCTCCGCGAGCCAGTCGCGGACGAGCGCCGTCCACCGGTCGGGATCGTGGTTCCAGAGCTTGGTGTGGCGCGCACCGTCGAACACCTCGAACCTGACGAGGTCGGCGCGCACGGCGGCCAGCCGGCGCGAGCCCTCGATCGGGACGAATCCGTCGTCCTCGCTGTGCATGAGCAGCACGGGGACGTCGAGCTCGTCGGCGCGCGCGACCGCGTCGAGCGCCTCGAGGTCGATCGGCGCCGCGAGCCCGGTCAGCGTGCCGCCCACCGGTGCGCTGAGCACGCGCGCGACCGCGCCGCCCAGCTCGGCGGGCAGGCCCAGGGCGCGCGCCTGGAAACGCAGGATGTCGGACCAGTCCACCGCGGGCGACTCGAGGATGATGCCGACGAGGTGCTCGCGGACCTCGGCCGACCGGAACACGGTCTGCAGCGAGATCGACCCGCCCATGGACCATCCCATGAGCACGATGCGGCGGGCCCCGCGCCGCACCGCGAAGCGCACGGCGGCGACGAGGTCCTCCCACTCGGTGCCGCCCAGCCCGTAGCGGCGGTCCTCGCTCTCGGGCGCCTCGCCGTCGTTGCGGTAGGAGATGAGCAGCGTCGACCAACCGGCCTCGCGTGCCGGCTCGACGGCGCGCAGCCCCTCGTGGCGCTTCGCGGCACGCCCGTGCACCTGGACGACCCAGTCCGCGGACGTCGCGCCCGTGGCATCCGCCGCCGGCACGAACCACGCGGGGGCGGGGCCGAGCGGCGTCTCCACCATCACGTTCTCGTAGTGGTCGGCGACCTCCCACGGGCCGAGGTGGTACCAGCCGCTGATCCGGCCGCGGCCGGCGCGGTCCAGCCGGCCGAAGTCGACCGAGTCGACCCGGCGGCGCACGTGGTGGCCGTCGTCGTCGATGACGTCGCCGAGCCGGGCGTAGCCGGAGTCGTGCTCGAACCAGAGCCCGTAGCGTCCTCGCATCCGCGCGTCGTCCGATGCGGCGAGCACGACCTCGCCCGCGGCGAGGTCGACCCGCTCGAGCCGCTGGTCGTCCTCGCGCTGCGGCTCGGGACGGACGACGCGGCGGGCGAACACCACCGCCGTCGCCGTGACCGCGGCCACGAACGCCGCTCCCACGAGCGCCACGCCGCCGAGCACGACGGTCACCGGACCGATCGCCCGATCCACCCGTGACATCGCTCCCCCCGATCCGCTCGCCCGCACTGCCGGTCGCCGAGGGCTCGCGGCGTGCCGCCGACGCAGCCCCCGTTCGAGACTCTAGTCTGCACACGTGTCCGACACGGCGACCACGCCTCCCCCAGAGTTCGCCGCGGCGCTCGAGTCGCTGCGGGCGGCGGCTCCGCGCCCGGAGCTGCGCGTGACCGAGATCGCGGCGCCGTCCTCGCTCGCGCCCTGGGCCGTCGCGCTCGCAGCCGACGTCGCCACGGGCCCGCACGACGAGGACTCCGAGCTCGGCACCGGCCGCTTCGTCCTCATGTACGACCCCTCGGAGCCGGAGTCGTGGGGCGGACGGTTCCGCGTGGTGTGCTTCACGCAGGCGCCGCTCGAGACCGACATCGGCATCGACCCGTTCCTGGCCGACGTCGCATGGTCGTGGCTGGTCGACGCGCTCGACGCGCGCGGCGCGCGATACGTCGCGGCATCCGGCACGGTGACCAAGATCCTGTCGACGGGGTACGGCGAGCTCGCCCGCCAGGGCGACGGCGCCCAGGTCGAGCTGCGCGCCTCGTGGACGCCGCTCGACGAGCATGCGGCGCCGCATGTGGAAGGGTGGAGTGAGTTGTTGTGCATGCTGGCGGGGCTGCCTCCCCGGTCCGAGGGGGTGACGGCCCTTCCCCGACGGAGGAGGAACCGTGGCTGACGAGTTCCGGGTGATCGAGTCCCGCGGGGCGTACGACGAGGCCGTCGAGCGCATCGCCGGCGGACTCGGACCCGTGGCGGTCGACGCCGAGCGCGCGAGCGGATTCCGCTACTCGCAGCGGGCCTACCTCATCCAGGTCTTCCGGCGGGACGCGGGCACGTTCCTCTTCGACCCGATCGCACTGGACGGGTTCGGCGACCTGCAGTCCGTCATCGGCGACGAGGAGTGGGTCCTCCATGCCGCCAGCCAGGACCTCGCCTGCCTTCGCGAGGTCGGCCTGGACCCCGACGCGATCTTCGACACCGAACTCGCCGCCCGGCTGCTCGGGATGCCGCGCGTCGGGCTCGCCTCCGTCGTCGAGGAGCTGCTCGACATCCGGCTCGCGAAGGAGCACTCGGCCGCGGACTGGTCCACGCGGCCGCTCCCCCAGTCCTGGCTGCGGTACGCGGCCCTCGACGTCGAGCTCCTCGTCGACGTGCGCGACCGCCTCGCCGAGCGCCTCGTCGACGCCGACAAGGAGGAGATCGCGCGACAGGAGTTCGACGCGACGCTGCGGCGGGAGGCGAAGCCGCCGGCCGCCGAGCCGTGGCGCCGGCTGAGCGGCATCCACTCGCTCCGATCGCCCCGCAACCTCGCGGTCGCGCGGGCCCTGTGGCACGCCCGCGATTCGCTCGCATCGGAGACCGACACCGCGCCGGGGCGGCTCGTGCCGGACGCGTCGATCCTCGCGGTCGCCAAGACGCTGCCCGAGTCCAAGCGGGCGCTCGCCGAGCTCAAGGCCTTCAACGGCCGGGCGAGCCGGACCGAGATCGACCGCTGGTGGGCGGCGATCGAGGAGGCGCGGACGGCGGAGCCGCCGGCGAGCCGTGTCCCGAGCGATGCGCCGCCGCCGCCCCGGTCCTGGGCCGCGCGCAATCCCGAGGCCGATGCGCGGCTGCGACTGGCGAAGTCCGCGGTGACCGAGGTCGCTGACGGGCTCCACATGCCGGTCGAGAACCTGTTGACCCCCGACCACCTGCGCCGGCTGGCGTGGCGCCCCCCGACCGAGGCGTCGCCGGAGGCCGTCTCCGCCGCCCTCGAGGGGCTCGGCGCGCGGCCGTGGCAGGTTGCCGCTACCGCACAGATAATCGCGACGGCATTTGTGAAGGCGGCACAATCGCTCGAGGATGCCGCGCACGAGGCTTCGTAGGAACCGCCAACCGATTCCCGGCTCCTCCCGGGCCTTCCTAGGATCGTGTGATTCCTCATTCGAAAGGGAGCTGCAGCGTGGCTGAACGAGCTGATGTCGTGTTCGTCGACGGGGTCCGGACCCCGTTCGGACGGGCCGGCGAAAAAGGCATGTACTGGAACACCCGAGCCGACGACCTCGCGGTCAAGGCCATCACCGGACTGCTGGAGCGCAACCCGAACCTCCCGAAGGATCGCGTGGACGACGTGGCCATCGCCGCCACGACGCAGACGGGCGACCAGGGACTCACGCTCGGCCGCACCGCGGCGATCCTCGCGGGCCTGCCGCTGAGCGTTCCGGGCTTCGCGATCGACCGCATGTGCGCGGGCGCGATGACCGCCGTGACGACCACCGGGTCGGGCATCGGCTTCGGCCAGTACGACGTGGTGATCGCCGGCGGCGTGGAGCACATGGGCCGGCACCCGATGGGGCTCGACGCCGACCCCAACCCGCGATTCCTCGCCGAGAAGCTGGTCGCGGCCGACGCCCTCAACATGGGCAACACGGCCGAGCGGCTGCACGACCGCTTCCCCGAGCTGACCAAGGAGCGCAGCGACCGGTTCGGCATGCGCAGCCAGCAGAAGGTGCAGGCCGCCTACGAGGCCGGGCACATCCAGCCCGACCTGGTCTCCGTCGCGCTCCGCACGGAGGAGGGCTGGGGCCTCGCTGCCGAGGACGAGGGCCGCCGCCCCGAGACCACGATGGAGGGACTCGCGACGCTGAAGACGCCGTTCCGCCCCCACGGGCGCGTCTCGGCGGGCAACGCCTCGCCCCTCACCGACGGCGCCACCGCCGCCATCCTCGCGAGCGCGGATGCCGCGAAGGAGCTCGGCCTCTCGGTGAAGATGCGCATGGTGAGCTTCGGCTTCGCCGGCGTCGAGCCCGAGGTCATGGGCATCGGGCCGATCCCGTCGACCGAGAAGGCGCTGAAGAACGCCGGCCTGACCATCGACGACATCGGCCTGTTCGAGCTGAACGAGGCCTTCGCCGTGCAGGTGCTGAGCTTCCTCGACCACTTCGGCATCGACGACGACGACCCGCGCGTGAACCCGTGGGGCGGTGCGATCGCGATCGGCCACCCGCTGGCCGCCTCCGGCGTCCGCCTGATGATCCAGCTCGCGCGCCAGTTCGAGCAGCACCCGGAGGTGCGCTACGGCCTCACCGCCATGTGCGTCGGCCTCGGCCAGGGCGGCAGCGTCATCTGGGAGAACCCGCACCACAAGCGCTACGGAAAGGGCCGCTGAGCGACATGACGGACTACTCGAAGATCGACTTCTCCGAGCTGACGGCCGCCTTCGCCGACGACGAGGTCGTCACGCACTCGTACGTGCGCGACGTCCGGCTGCCCTCGGGCAAGGTGCTCGCGCTGATCACGCTCGACAACGGCCGCGACCACACGCGCCCCTCGACGCTCGGCCCGGTCACCCTGCTCGAGCTGAACGAGCGCCTCGAGGAGCTCCGCGCGCGGGCCGCCTCCGACGCCATCGACGCCGTGGCCATCACGGGCAAGCCGTACTTCCTGGCCGCGGGCGCCGACCTCTCCAAGGTGGGCGAGATCCCGAGCCGCGACGTCGCACTGAAGATGGGCCAGCTCGGCCACATGGTGTTCGGCAAGTTCGGCGAGCTCGGCGTCCCCACGTTCAGCTTCATCAACGGGCTCGCCCTCGGCGGCGGTCTCGAAGTGGCGCTGAACTGCGACTACCGCACGGTCGACGCCTCCGCACCCGCGATCGGGCTGCCCGAGGTCTTCCTCGGCATCGTCCCGGCCTGGGGCGGCGCCTACCTCCTGCCGAACCTGATCGGCATCGAGAACGCGCTGCGCGTCGTCGTCGAGAACCCGCTGAAGAACAACCGCATGCTCAAGGCGAAGGACGCCCTCGAGCTCGGCATCGCCGACGTGATGTTCTCCCCGGTCAACTTCCTCGAGGACTCGCTGAAGTGGGCCGACGGCGTGCTGGGCGGCAAGATCGCCGTCAAGCGCCCGAACGCCCCCGGCAAGCTCGAGCGGCTCGCCAAGTGGGACGTGGCCATCGGCATCGCCCGCAAGAGCATCGAGGGCAAGCTCGGGACGACCGCCAAGTCGCCCTACGTCGCGCTCGACCTGCTCAAGGCGGCCAAGAGCGGGACCAAGGAGGAGGGCTTCGCCCGCGAGGACGAGGCCCTGGCCGACCTGGTCTCCGGAGACCAGTTCGTCGCGTCGATCTACGCGTTCAACCTCGTGCAGAAGCGCGCGAAGAAGCCGGCGGGCGCGCCCGACCCGAAGCTCGCCCGCAAGGTCTCCAAGGTGGGCATCATCGGAGCGGGGCTCATGGCGAGCCAGTTCGCACTGCTGTTCGTGCGTCGCCTCCAGGTGCCGGTCGTGATCACCGATCTCGACCAGTCGCGCGTCGACAAGGGCCTGGCGTACATCCGCGACGAGATCGCGACGCTCGAGAAGAAGGGCCGTATCGACGCCGACGAGGCGAACCGCCTCCGTGCGCTCGTCACCGGCACGACCGACAAGTCGGACTTCGCCGACTGCGACTGGGTCATCGAGGCCGTGTTCGAGGACCTCGCGGTCAAGCAGGTCGTGTTCGCCGAGGTCGAGCCGTTCCTGTCCGAGACCGCGATCCTCGCGACGAACACCTCGTCGCTGTCGGTCGAGCAGATCGGCGCGAAGCTCGCCCACCCCGAGCGCGTGGTCGGCTTCCACTTCTTCAACCCGGTCGCCGTCATGCCGCTGCTCGAGATCGTCAAGGCTCCCGCCACCGACGACGAGACGCTCGCGACGGCGTTCGCCGTGGCGGCGAAGCTGCGCAAGAGCGCCGTGCTGACGGCCGACGCGCCGGGCTTCGTCGTGAACCGCCTCCTCGCCAAGGTGATGGGCGAGGCCGCGCGCGCGGTCGACGAGGGCACCCCCGTTCCCGTCGTCGAGAAGGCGCTCGCCCCCATCGGCCTCCCCATGGGTCCCTTCGAGCTCATCGACCTCGTCGGCTGGGCGGTCGCGGCGCACGTGCAGGACACGATGGTGCGCGAGTTCCCCGAGCGGTTCTACTCGTCCGAGAACCTGCACGCGCTCGCCGCGCTCGGCGGGCCCGTCGTGGAGAAGGACAAGCACGGCAAGGTCACCGACCTCACCAAGGAGGCGAAGAAGGCGATCACGGTCGGCAAGTCCCCCGTCGACGAGGCCACCATCCTCCGTCGCGTCGAGGACGAACTGGCCGGCGAGATCCGCCTGATGCTCGACGAGAAGGTCGTGGCGGCCGCCGAGGACATCGACCTCTGCCTCATCCTGGGCGCGGGCTGGCCCTTCCAGGCCGGCGGGGCCACGCCGTACCTCGACCGGGTGGGCGCCTCGGAGCGGGTCTTCGGCGACACGTTCCACCACCCGCCCATCCGCGGCGTCGAGGCCTGACCCGACGTACTGCATAGGAACGGCCCCCGACACGCGATGTCGGGGGCCGTTCGTATGCTCGGACGGTGACCAGGATCCAGTACTACGTCGCCTCGACCCTCGACGGCTTCATCGCCGACGAGCACGACGATCTCGCCTGGCTGCTGCAGTTCGGCATGGCCGACTTCACCGACCACTACGAGCGCTTCGTCGCCGAGGTGGGCGCCCTCGTGCTCGGCGCGACGACCTACGAGTGGGTGCTGCGCGAGGGCGGCGGCTGGCCGTACGGGTCGCTGCCGACCTGGGTGCTCACGCACCGCGACCTGCCCGTTCCGGCGGGCGCCGACATCCGCTTCGCCTCAGGCGACATCGTGCCGGTCGCCGATGCCGCGTCCGCCGCCGCCGCCGGTCGCAACGTGTGGCTCATCGGCGGCGGGCCCGTCGCGGCCCGCTTCCTCGAGGCGGGCAGGCTCGACGAGATCCTCGTGACCTACATGCCCGTCGCCCTCGGCCGGGGCCGGCCGTTGCTGCCCGTCGGCGCCGTCACGCCGCCGCTGCGATTGACGGGCGTGACCCGGCTCGGCGACGCCGTGGAGCACGTGTATCGCGTGGGGTGAGTCCCCGCGAGCGTCAGACCCGCGGCCGCGAGCCGGTCTCCGCCGCCAGGTCCGCCCCGGCGTTGCGTGCGTGCGGGAGCTTGCTGCCGAGCACCATCGCGGTGACGTCGCGCGCGATGTGCTGCGGGGTCAGGCCGACCTGCTCCAGGATGTCGCCGCGCGACCCGTGGTCGAGGAACTCGTCGGGCAGGCCGACCTCGGTGACGGCCGTGTCGACGCCGGCTTCACGGAGGTCCTGGCGGATCCGCGTGCCGATGCCGCCGACGCGGATGCCGTCCTCGATGCTGACGACGATGCGGTAGTCGGCGGCGAGGTCCACGACGCTCCGGGGCACGGGCACGACCCAGCGCGGGTCGACCACCGCGGCGCCGATGCCCTGCGCCGCGAGGCGCTCCGCGACCTCGAGGCCGATCCCGGCCATCGGGCCGACCGTCACGATGAGCACGTCGCGCCGTTCGGACTCGACGAGCACGTCGACGCCGTCCTCGGTCCGGCGGACCGCGTCGTACTCGGTGCCGACCGTGCCCTTCGGGAACCTCAGCACCGTGGGACCGTCGTCCACCTGCACCGCCTCGCCGAGCTCCTCGGCGAGCCGGACGGAGTCGCGCGGCGCGGCGATGCGGATGCCGGGGACGACCTGCAGGATCGAGAGGTCCCAGACGCCGTGATGGCTCGGACCGTCGGGCCCCGTGACGCCCGCCCGGTCGAGCACGAACGTGACGCCGGCCTTGTGCAGGGCGACATCCATCAGCACCTGGTCGAAGGCGCGGTTGATGAACGTCGCGTAGACCGCGACGACCGGGTGGAGCCCGCCGAACGCCAGGCCGGCCGCCGACGTCGCCGCGTGCTGCTCGGCGATGCCGACGTCGAACACCCGCCCCGGGAAGCGCTCCGCCATGCGGTGCAGTCCGGTCGGGCGCAGCATGGCCGCCGTGATGCCGACCAGCCGCTCGTCGCGCTCGGCGAGGCTCACGAGCTCGTCGGCGAACACGCCCGTCCACGAGGGTGCCGAGGCCTTCTCGATCGACTCGCCGGTCTCGGGATCGATCTGCCCGACCGCGTGGAACTGGTCGGCGACGTCGCGACGGGCCGGCTCGTAGCCGCGGCCCTTGTCGGTGATCGCGTGCACGATCACGGGGGCGCCGTACGACTTCGCCTGCCGCAGCGCCTCCTCGACGGCGCGGGCGTCGTGCCCGTCGATGGGGCCGATGTACTTGATGTCGAGGTTCGAGTAGAGCGCCTCATTGCCGCTGAACCGGCTGAGGAAGCCGTGCAGCCCGCCGCGGACCCCGCGGTAGAAGGCCCGCCCCGGCGACCCGAGCTTCTCGAACGCACTGCGGCTGCGCAGGTGCAGCGTGCGATACGACTGCCTGGTGCGCACCGAGTTGAGGAACCGAGCCATTCCGCCGATGGTGGGCGCATACGAGCGGCCGTTGTCGTTGACCACAACGACGAGGTTGCGCGTGTTGTCGTCAGAGATGTTGTTCAGCGCCTCCCAGGTCATGCCGCCGGTGAGCGCGCCGTCACCGACCACCGCCACGACGTGGCGATCGCCCTGGCCCGTCATCTCGAACGCCTTCGAGATGCCGTCCGCCCACGAGAGCGAGCTCGAGGCGTGGGAGCTCTCGACGACGTCGTGCGCCGACTCGGAACGCTGCGGGTAGCCGGCGAGGCCGCCCGTCTGCCGAAGCGTGCTGAAGTCCTGGCGGCCCGTCAGGAGCTTGTGCACGTACGACTGGTGACCGGTGTCGAAGATGATGGGGTCGCGCGGGGAGTCGAACACGCGGTGGATCCCGATGGTCAGCTCGACGACGCCGAGGTTCGGTCCGAGGTGACCGCCGGTCTTCGACACGCTCGCCACGAGCACTTCGCGGATCTCCCTCGCGAGCTCCTCGAGCTGGTCGTGGGTCAGCGCGTCCAGGTCACGGGGACCTCGGATGGTGTCGAGCAGCCTCATTCGTCGTGCCTCCAAGACGGGGGCGTCGCCGCCCCTGGGGTTCGTTGAAGTCTACGCCGGACGACCTGAGAGCCCGGGCAGAGTACGAGGGCGGCGAGCTGCGCTCGCCGCCCTCGTGGGTCACCGCGTCAGACGAGGCTGCGCAGCACGTACTGCAGGATTCCGCCGTTGCGGTAGTAGTCGGCCTCACCCGGGGTGTCGATGCGGACGACCGCGTCGAACTCGACCGTCTGCTTGCCGGCGGGCGAGTGCTCGCTCGGCTCGGCGACGACGTGCACCGTCTTCGGCGTGGTGCCCTCGTTCAGCTGCTCGAGGCCGGTGATGGAGACCACCTCGGTGCCGTCGAGTCCGAGCGAGTCGGCGGTCTCGCCGGCCGGGAACTGCAGCGGGACGACGCCCATGCCGATGAGGTTCGAGCGGTGGATCCGCTCGAAGCTCTCGGTGATGACGGCCTTCACGCCCAGCAGGTTGGTGCCCTTCGCGGCCCAGTCGCGGCTCGAGCCCGAACCGTATTCCTTGCCGCCGAAGATCACGAGCGGGATGCCCTGCGCCTGGTAGTTCATCGACGCGTCGTAGATGAACGACTGGGGGGCGTCCGCCTGGGTGAAGTCCCGGGTGTAGCCGCCCTCGACGCCGTCGAGGAGCTGGTTCTTCAGTCGGATGTTCGCGAACGTGCCGCGGATCATCACCTCGTGGTTGCCGCGACGCGACCCGTAGGAGTTGAAGTCCTTGCGGTCGACGCCGTGCTCGGTGAGGTACCGGCCCGCCGGGCTGTCGGCCTTGATCGATCCGGCCGGCGAGATGTGGTCGGTGGTGACCGAGTCGCCGAGCTTCGCGAGCACCCGGGCGCCCGAGATGTCGGTCACGGGGGTGGTCTCGAGGGTCATGCCCTCGAAGTACGGAGGCTTGCGCACGTAGGTCGACTCGGTGTCCCACTCGAAGGTGGCACCCGTCGGGGTGGGCAGGTTGCGCCAGCGCTCGTCGCCCTCGAAGACGCTCGCGTACTGGCGGGTGAACATCTCCTCGTTGATCGACTCGTCGATCGTCTTCTGGACCTCGGCGGCGTC
Organism: Agromyces arachidis; assembly: GCF_052805135.1. NCBI lineage: Bacteria > Bacillati > Actinomycetota > Actinomycetes > Micrococcales > Microbacteriaceae > Agromyces > Agromyces arachidis. Next base: position 370,536 of record NZ_JBRBDK010000001.1, on the reverse strand, counting down.
GGGCCAGATGTCCTTGAGGAAGACGTCGTTGCCGTCCGAGTCCTGCCCCAGCGGGTCGGTCTCGAAGTCGAAGTTCATCGAGCCGGCCAGCGAGTACGCGATCACGAGCGGGGGGCTGGCGAGGTAGTTCATCTTCACGTCGGGGTTGATGCGCCCCTCGAAGTTGCGGTTGCCCGAGAGCACCGCGGTCACCGCGAGGTCGCTCTCCTGCACCGCGGCCGAGACCTCCTCGATCAGCGGGCCGGAGTTGCCGATGCAGGTGGTGCAGCCGTAGCCGACCGTGTAGAAGCCGAGGTCCTCGAGGTCGCGGGTGAGTCCGGCCTTCTCGTAGTACTCGGTGACGACCTTGGAGCCCGGCGCGAGCGTGGTCTTGACCCACGGCTTGGCCTTCAGCCCCTTCTTCACGGCGTTGCGGGCGAGCAGGCCGGCCGCCAGCATGACGGACGGGTTCGACGTGTTGGTGCACGACGTGATCGCCGCGATGGTCACGGCGCCGTGGTCGAGCGTGTAGCTGGCGCCCTCCGGCGTGGTCACCGGGGTCGGCTTCGACGCCGAGGCCGGCGCGTGGCTGCGGTGGTGGTGCACATGCAGGTTGTGCTCGTCCTCCGGCGTGTTGCCGGGCGGGTCGGAGGCCGGGAACGACTCGGCGATCTCGAGGTCGACCAGGTCGTGGTCGACGTCGGCGTAGTTCGTGAGGTCCTTCTCGAACTGCGACTTCGCGTCCGACAGCACGATGCGGTCCTGGGGACGCTTCGGTCCGGCGATGGACGGGACGACCGTCGCGAGGTCGAGCTCGAGGTACTCCGAGTAGGAGGGCTCGTTGTCGGCGTCGTGCCAGAGCTTCTGGGCCTTCGCGTACGCCTCGACGAGCGCGAGCTGCTCCTCGCTGCGGCCGGTGAGTCGCAGGTAGTCGATCGTGACGCCGTCGATCGGGAACATCGCGGCGGTCGAGCCGAACTCCGGGCTCATGTTGCCGATGGTCGCGCGGTTGGCCAGCGGCACGGATGCCACGCCCGAGCCGTAGAACTCGACGAACTTGCCGACGACGCCGTGCTTGCGGAGCATGTCGGTGATGGTGAGCACGACGTCGGTCGCGGTGACGCCGGTCGGGATCTCGCCCGAGAGCTTGAAGCCGACGACCTTGGGGATGAGCATCGACACGGGCTGCCCGAGCATCGCGGCCTCGGCCTCGATGCCGCCCACGCCCCAGCCCAGCACGCCCAGGCCGTTGACCATGGTGGTGTGCGAGTCGGTGCCGACGCAGGTGTCGGGGTAGGCGCGCGTGACGCCGTCCACGTCGCGGTGGTAGATGACCTTCGCCAGGTGCTCGATGTTCACCTGGTGGACGATGCCGGTGCCCGGCGGGACGACCTTGAAGTCGTCGAACGCCGTCTGGCCCCAGCGCAGGAACTGGTACCGCTCGCCGTTGCGCTCGTACTCGATCTCGACGTTGCGCTCGAGGGCGTTCTCGGTGCCGAACAGGTCGGCGATGACCGAGTGGTCGATGACCATCTCGGCGGGCGAGAGCGGGTTGATCTTGTTCGGGTCGCCGCCCAGGGCGACGACGGCCTCGCGCATGGTCGCGAGGTCGACGATGCAGGGCACGCCGGTGAAGTCCTGCATGACCACGCGGGCCGGGGTGAACTGGATCTCGGTGTCGGGCTCGGCGGTCGGGACCCACGATCCCAGGGCCTCGATCTGCTCCTTGGTGACGTTCGCACCGTCCTCGGTGCGGAGCAGGTTCTCGAGGAGCACCTTCAGGCTGAAGGGGAGCTTCTCGTGACCGGGGACCGTCTCGATCCGGTAGATCTCATACGACTGGTCGCCGACGTGGAGCGTGTCCTTCGCCCCGAAACTGTTCACTGCAGACACGGTGTCCTCTCCTTCGCGGATGCCGCCCTCGCGGCGGCACGTGACGGTGCCCGGGTGATCCGTTGCCCGCCCCCAGCAAGGCTAGTGCAGGGCCCCGCCGGCCGACAGGCTCACTCCGGCATCCGGAAATTATCTTGATATCGAGATAACTCTATCACTCGGCCGATGCGGGTCGCGCCGGGTAGACCGCCCGCACCACGAGCCACGAGAACACCAGCAGGAGCGCGTAGAGCGGCACGCCCATCAGCAGTCGCGTGGCGCCGAGGGCCTCGACGTCGCCGGCGAAGTAGAACGGCACCTGCACCGACAGTCGCGCGACGAACATGCCGAGCCAGACCAGCGTGAGCAGCTGCATCGCGAGGAAGGTGCGCCGCCGCCCGCGCCACGCCGTCCCGTCGCCCTTCAGGAAGCCGACGATGATCCCGACCAGGGGCCAGCGCACCACCAGCGAGACGAGGATGGCGATCGCGTAGGCCGCGTTCGTGTAGAACCCGATGACGTAGTTGTCCTCCGCGCGCCCCGTCCACAACGACAGCGCAGCGGATGCCGCGACCCCGATGAGCCCCGCGATCGCCTGCGTGGGCTGGCTCCGGGTGACCAGGCGCACCCCGGTGAACACCACCGCGAGCCCGAGGGAGGCGGCGAGGGCCCACATGAGCTCGCGCGTGAACGTGTAGACGAGCAGGAACACCAGGCCGGGCAGGATCGCCTCCGCGAGCCCGCGCACGCCGCCGAGGGCGCCGAGGAGGTCGGCCGGGGTCAGCGTCTCCTCCCGGGCGATCCTGCCGAGGCCGGACCGCTCGGCGGCGGCGGCCAGCTGGCGGCCGAGGTCGTCGGCGTCGGGGCCGGGCGCCGGAGCCGCCTCGCCGCCCGGTGCGGGCGCGTCGGCGGGCTCGTCGCGAAGCGAGCCGTTCCCGTCCGGGTTCTCGGGCGTCACGCGGTCGGACCGCCCGTCGACGACGTCGGCATGCGGAGCGGGATGAGGTCGCGAGGGGGCATCGGGGTGTTGCCGCGCACCACGACGATCGAGCGGAACAGGTCCTCGACCTTCGCCGCCGCCGTCGGATCCGCCGCCGCCTCGCCGGCGATGACGCCGCGCAGGAACCAGCGCGGCCCATCGACGCCGATGAAGCGGGCGAGTCGAATCTGGCCCGCCTGGCCGTCCGCCGTGGTGACCGGGATCTGGGCCAGCAGTTCGGGGCCGAACGACCCCTCGCGCACCGTCGTGGTGCCGCCCTGCCGGGCGATCTGGTCGGCGATCTGGTCGCGGATCTCGTGCCACAGCCCACTCGAACGCGGCGCCGCGAAGGGCTGCACCTGCAGCGTCGAGTTGGCGTAGTCGAGCCCGACCGCCACGACCCGCTTGGAGCCCTCCTCGACCTCGAGCCTGAGGTGGAGGCCTTCGCGGGGAAGCACCTTGACGCCGCCCAGGTCGACGTAGGGACGGACGGGGTTCGCCTCGGACTCGTCGAGCGGGCCGTTGGCCGAGCGGTCGGCCGGCGCCGACTTCGGCTGGTCGACGGGGAAGTCGTCGATGTTCTCGATGTCGCTCACGCGTGTGCTCCTGACTGGTTCGCCCCGAATCCGGTCGACCCGAACCCTCCCTCGCCGCGCAGGCTGCCGGGAAGTCGCTCGACCTCCACGAACCGCGCGCGGCTCACCGGCATGACGACGAGCTGGGCGATGCGGTCGCCCGCCTCGATGCGGTAGGCCTCGCGCGCGTCGGTGTTCAGCAGCGCGACCTTGATCTCGCCGCGGTAGCCCGCGTCGACGGTTCCGGGGGCGTTGACGATGGTGATGCCGTGCTTGAAGGCGAGTCCGGACCGCGGCACCACGAACGCGACGTACCCGTCGGGCAGCGCGATGGCCACCCCCGTGCCGACCGTCGCGCGCTCCCCCGGCTCGAGGACGACGCCTTCGGCGGCGTGGAGGTCGGCGCCGGCATCGCCCGGATGGGCGTATGCGGGCAGGCGGTCGGCCGTGATCAGCACATCGACGGAATCGGTCACCGTTCGAGGGTAGTGCAGAAGTCTGGTCTGATAGTCCCATGCCCGACTACCGCGAACGGCTGTGGCCGACGCCCTGGATCTACCTCATCAGCCTGTTGCTCATCCCGTCGAGCATCCTCGTCCTCGCGCCGGTGTCGGTGCCCGCGGGGGTCGCGACGGGTCTCCTGCTGTACCTCGCCGTCGCCGGTTCGCTGACGCTCACGGCGCCCGTCATCGAGGTCGCCGACGGCAGGCTGCGCGCGGGGCGCGCCGAGGTGCCGCTGACCCTCGTCGGCGAGCCGGTTCCCGCCATCGGCGACGCCGCGCGGGTCGAGCGGGGAACGGGGCTGGACGCACGCGCGTTCCTCGTGATCCGCGGATGGATCCGCGACGTGGTGCGGGTGCCGATCGAGGACGCCGCGGACCCCGCGCCCTACTGGCTCGTGTCGACCCGGCACCCCAACGAACTGGCCGCCGCGATCCGACGAGGATCGCGGCGGCCGGAAGTCGGCGAGGAGCGCGCCTAGGCGGCGCACTCCAGGCAGATGGGCCCGAGCTTGGTCTCGTGGTCCATCTGGGAGCGGTGCTTCACGAGGAAGCAGCTGACGCAGGTGAACTCATCGGCCTGCGGCGGCAGCACGACGACGTCGAGCTCGACGTCGGACAGGTCGGCTCCCGCGAGGTCGAAGCTGCCGGGGTTGTCGGCGTCCTCGACGTCGACGGCGCTCGACATCTTGTCGGGCACGCGCTCCTTGAGGGCCTCGATCGACTCCGAGTCGTCTTCGGTCTTCCGCGGCGCGTCGTAATCCGTTGCCATTCCCATCCTTTTTTCCTGTGCCGAGGGTTCGGCGGCCATAGTCTGCATCAAATCAATGGCGTAAGCAAACCATTCCGGGGCCGCCTCTTCCGGTGGAATGCACAACTCGCGGCGCGCCCGCCGTATTCCCGTGCGCCGGGCCGGCGCCGTGGCATCCTTGGGCGGAGACGAAGGCACGGAAAGGCTTCTCGCGATGCAGGAACTGAAGGTGATCGGTGTCGAGGACGGCGCCCTCGTCGCAGCCTCCGATGACGGGGCGCGATTCCGGATCGAGATCGACGAGGTGCTCCAGTCGCGCATCCGCCACGCGGTCCCCGAGACTCACGCCGGCCCCAAGCTCTCCCCCCGCGAGGTGCAGGCCCACATCCGCTCCGGGCTCTCGGCCGAGGAGGTCGCCGAGCTGACCGGTGCGTCCGTCGACTACATCCGGCGATTCGAGGGGCCGGTGATCGCCGAGCGCGAACACATGGTGACCTCCGCGCTCGCCGTGCCGATGCATGCGCCCGGCGAATCCGATTCCGACGAGCCCGCCTCCTTCGGCAGCGTGGTGCGCGAGCGCCTCGCCGCCCTCGGCGCGCACGGCGAGCGATGGGCCAGCTGGAAGGACGTCGAGCGCGGCTGGATGGTGAAGCTCGAGTTCACCGCCGACGGGATCGACCACGACGCGCGCTGGTCGTTCGAACCCCGGAAGCAGGCCCTGCATCCGCAGAACGCCGATGCTTCGACGCTCTCCAAGCAGGGCGAGGCCCGCGGCGGGATGATCCCGCGACTGCGCGCCGTCTCGCCGGAGGACGAGTCCTCCCGGTTCGACAGCGGTGCGTTCACGTTCGACGCGACCGACGTCGCCGACGACGACACCGCCCCGCAGCCCGAGATCGGCGCGCCGCGCCAGTCGTCGCCCGCGTCGAGCGCGGCCGTCGCCCGCGCCGCCATCAAGCGGGCCGACGAACCCGCACCGCCGACCGGCGAGACCGCCGACCTGCTCGAAGCGCTGCGCCGACGTCGCGGTGAGCGCGAGTCGGTCACCGGCTCCGTCGAATCCGTGCCCGCCCCTCCCCCGTTCGCGCCGACCATCTCCGCGCCGGCCACGGCGACCGAGCTCCCCGCCCCGACCGCCGAGGCCTCGTCCGGACCGGAGGACGAGGCCGACGAGAGCCGGGCGGGTGCGGCCGCGCGGGCGCTCTGGGGCGGGAAGGCGTCGAGCTCGGCGCGTCCCAAGAAGGGCCGTGCGGCGATGCCGAGCTGGGACGAGATCGTCTTCGGAGCCCGGACGGACGACGACCTGGCCTAGCGGCGACCCCGCGCGCGGAGCGCGTGCTCGATCTGCTCACGGGTGGGCGCGCGAGCCGGACCCGACCCGGTCGCGTAGACGCGGCAGGCGAGCACACCGGTCCGACCCGGGGTCGGGAACAGGTCCTCGCCGTCGACGGTGATCGTCGGCGAGCCCGCGAAGCCGGCCCGGGCCGCCTGGGACGCGCTCCGGACGACGACGTAGTCGACCGGCACGTCCGCGAGTCCGACCGCGTCGAGGGCCTGCCTCGCACCGGCCCCCGCCTCGGCGCGATGCGGACAGCCCTCGATGTGCAGCACGTGAACCTCCACCCCGCCATTCTCGCCCCACGTCCTCGACGCGTCACCCGTGACCCGACGACGCCCGATCGGACGCCGCGCGACCCGACCGGTCCTGTTCGTCACGGCCGGACGCTGGTACCATTCGAACACACGTTCGAATGAAGGAGGGCGGATGCGTCTCACGACCGAACCCGCCGAGGTGTGGACCGACGAATCCGGCATCCCCGAGCGACTCGTCTGGCGCTCCCAGCGGTATCGGGTCACCGACATGCCGACTCCGCTCGTGGGACAGGCGGAATGGTGGCACGTGTTCGCGGCGCACGAGGTCGCGCCCGGGCGCGCCCCGCTGGCGATCACGGGGTGGCGCTTCCAGGCCACGGGCGACGACGGCGAGGCCCGCATGTTCGACGTGGGCCATGACGGCCGGCACTGGCACGTGCTGCGCGTGTTCGACTGACCGTCGACGCGACTCGGCGCGTCTCCGGCCCGACCCGGTGGCCTCGTCGTGGCGCTGCTAGGCGGACTTCTCCGCGCGTCGCGGCTTCGCCGGCACGATCGTCGGCGCGGCGTTGTCGATGACGGTCTCCTTCGTGACCACGACGCGCGCCACTCCCGTGGTGGAGGGCACCTCGAACATGATCGGACCGAGCACCTCCTCCATGATCGCGCGGAGGCCGCGCGCGCCGGTCTGGCGGAGCACGGCGAGGTCGGCGATGGCCTCGAGTGCGGCGTGCTCGAACTCCAGCTGCACCCCGTCGAGTTCGAACATGCGCTGGTACTGCCGCACGAGGGCGTTCTTCGGCTCGGTGAGGATCTCCATGAGGGCCGATCGGTCGAGCGGGGTCACGGTCGCGACCACGGGCAGTCGACCGATGAACTCCGGGATCAGCCCGAACTTGTGCAGGTCCTCCGGCAGCACCTCGCTGAACAGCTCCGCTTCATCCTGCTTGGAGTGCAGCGGCGCCCCGAAGCCGATGCCGCGCTTGCCGGCACGGGACGAGATGATCTCCTCCAGCCCTGCGAACGCACCCGCGACGATGAACAGCACGTTCGTCGTGTCGATCTGGATGAACTCCTGGTGCGGATGCTTCCGTCCGCCCTGCGGCGGCACGGAGGCGACCGTGCCCTCGAGGATCTTCAGCAGGGCCTGCTGGACGCCCTCGCCCGATACGTCGCGGGTGATCGAGGGGTTCTCCGCCTTGCGGGCGATCTTGTCGACCTCGTCGATGTAGATGATGCCCGTCTCGGCGCGCTTGACGTCGTAGTCGGCGGCCTGGATCAGCTTGAGGAGGATGTTCTCGACGTCCTCGCCGACGTAGCCCGCCTCGGTCAGGGCGGTGGCGTCGGCCACCGCGAACGGCACGTTGAGCTGCTTCGCCAGCGTCTGCGCGAGGTAGGTCTTGCCGCAGCCCGTCGGCCCGATCAGCAGGATGTTCGACTTCGCGATCTCGACGTCGTCGTTCGCTCGCTCGGCGGAGGAGATCGACGCCTTCGCCCGCACGCGCTTGTAGTGGTTGTAGACCGCCACGGCGAGGGCGCGCTTGGCCGCCTCCTGGCCGATGACGTACTCCTCGAGGAACGCGAAGATCTCCTTGGGCTTGGGCAGCTCGAACTCGCCCGACTCCGCCTCGCCCGCCTCGGCGAGCCGCTCCTCGATGATCTCGTTGCAGAGCTCGACGCATTCGTCGCAGATGTACACGCCGGGACCGGCGATCAACTGCTGCACCTGCTTCTGGCTCTTTCCGCAGAAGGAGCACTTCAGCAGGTCAGCACTCTCCCCGATCCGTGCCATCGTTTCCTCCCTCGAAACGCGTCTGCTCCGAGCCTAGCCCGACGAAGGTCGGGCGGGGTCGATCCGCCACGGTTTGGCGGAAACGTGACGGACGAAGGGGCGGATGCGGCATCCGCACCCGCCCCCTCGAGCGTCGGTCGATCAGCGCGAGAGCGCCGGCAGCGTCTTGCGCGACGTCAGCACCTGGTCGATCAGGCCGTACTCCTGGGCCTCCGCGGCCGACAGGATCTTGTCGCGGTCGATGTCGGCGTTGACCTGCTCGATGGTCCGGTTGGAGTGCTTCGCGAGCGTCTCCTCGAGCCACGTGCGCATGCGCAGGATCTCGGCCGCCTGGATCTCGATGTCGGACGCCTGGCCGTGGCCCGCCTCGCCCATCGCGGGCTGGTGGATCAGGACGCGGGCGTTCGGCAGCGCGAGGCGACGACCGGGCGTGCCGGCCGCCGCGATCACCGCCGCCGCGGAGGCGGCCTGACCCAGCACGACGGTCTGGATCTGCGGGCGGATGTACTGCATCGTGTCGTAGATCGCGGTCATGGCGGTGAACGAGCCGCCGGGCGAGTTGATGTACATCATGATGTCGCGGTCCGGGTCCATCGACTCGAGCACGAGCAACTGCGCCATGATGTCGTCGGCCGACGCGTCGTCGACCTGCACGCCGAGGAAGATGATGCGGTCCTCGAAGAGCTTGGCGTACGGGTCCTGGCGCTTGTAGCCGTAGGCCGTGCGCTCCTCGAAGCTCGGCAGGATGTAGCGCGACCCGGGGGCCTGGGCGCCGCTGAACGCGGTGCCGCCGAAAGCGGGGATGTTCATTCGCAGTTCTCTCTTCCTCAGGCCTGGGTGTCCTCGAAGCCGGGCTGGGTGCCGCCTCCGCCGGAGACGTCGACGGCCGACTCGCGGATGTGGTCGACGAAGCCGTACTCGAGGGCCTCCTGCGCGCTGAACCACCGGTCGCGGTCGCCGTCGCGGTTGATCTGCTCGACCGACTTGCCGGTCTGCGCGGCGGTGATCTCGGCGAGGCGCTTCTTCATGTCGAGGATGAGCTGCGCCTGGGTCTGGATGTCGCTCGCGGTGCCGCCGAAGCCGCCGTGCGGCTGGTGCAGCAGCACGCGGGCGTTGGGCGTGATGTAGCGCTTGCCCTTGGTCCCGGCCGTGAGCAGGAGCTGCCCCATCGACGCCGCCATTCCGATGCCGACCGTGACGATGTCGTTCGGAACGAACTGCATCGTGTCGTAGATGGCCATGCCCGCCGTGATCGACCCGCCGGGCGAGTTGATGTAGAGGTAGATGTCCTTCTTCGGGTCCTCGGCGGCGAGGAGCAGCAGCTTCGCGGCGATCTCGTTCGCGTTGTCGTCGCGCACCTCGGAACCGAGCCAGATGATGCGGTCCTTCAGCAGTCGATCGAACACACTGGGCTGCAGTGTCGGTTCGGCCATGGATTTCGCTCCGTTTCGTTCGTGCGTTGTGTCGAATCTATCCGGTGCAACACGCGGGAACCGGGCTGTTCGCCGTCGGCGGATGCCGCGCCGCCCCGGCGCCGGTCAGGCCTCCGCGGTCGCCCGGCCGGGCGAGCCGCCGAGTTCCCGGGCGTAGGCGTCGACGGCGCGGCGGTACTGCGGCAGGTGCGCCGCGAGGGCCACGAGTGCGACGGATGCCGCGTCATCCGCTCGGCCGCACGATGCGAGCGCGAGGGCGCGGAAGGCCTCGACCGCGTCGGCCAGATCGCCGGCGTCGTCGCGGACGACCTCGAGCACGTCGAGCGACTCCGCGGCACGGCCGAGGTTGCGCAGCGTCGACGCGAGCTGGATGTGCGCCTCCACGCGGGCCCGCCCAGAGAGGCCGAGCGCGAGCGCCCGACGGTACCCGGGCTCGGCCTCGGACTCGAGCCCGGCGGAGTCGCGGGCGCCCGCCGCCTCGAACGACCCGCGCGGGTCCTCGGCGGGGAGCTCGGCCACCAGCGCGTCGATGCGGGCGATCACCGCATCGTCCCCGAGTTCCGATGCCGTGCTCCACACGGCGTCGACGCGTCGCTGCCAGTCGTCCATGTCACCTTCCCTCACGCCGCGGAGACGACGGACGGGGCCGGGCATGATGCCCGGCCCCGTCGCATGCTCGCGGAACGACGCCGACTACTCGGCGTCGGCCTTCTTCGCGGTGCGCTTGCGCGCGGGCTTCTTCTCCTCCGCGGGCGCGTCCTCGGCGGGTGCGTCCTCGGCGGCGGCCTTCTTGGTGGTGCGCTTGCGCGCCGGCTTCTTCTCCTCGGCCGGCGCCTCCTCGGGCTCGGCCTCGGTGGAGTCGGCGTCCTCGACGTCGGCCGTGAACTCGGCGAGGTCGACGGAGTTGCCGGCGGCATCCTTCACCGTCACCTTGCCGAGCGCGATCGCGAGCGCCTTGTTGCGCGCGACCTCGCCGACCATGGCGGGGATCTGGCCGTTCTGGCTGAGGATCTGCACGAACTCGTTCGGGTCCATGCCGTACTGCGCGGCACCCTGGACGAGGTACTGCGTGAGCTCCTCCTGGCTGACCTGGACCTGGTGCTTCTCGGCGATCGCGTCGAGGACGATCTGCGTCTTGAACGCCTTCGTGCTCGCCTCGGTGACCTCGGCGCGGTGCTCGTCGTCCTCGAGGCGCCCCTCGGACTCGAGGTGGCGGTGCACCTCGTCCTCGATGACGCTGTCGGCGACCGGGACCTCGACGAGCTCCAGGAGCTTGTCGACGAGGGCGTCGCGGGCCTGGCTGCCCTGGCCGAACGACTTGTTCTTGGCGACCTGCTCGGTGAGGCTCGCGGTGAGCTCGTCGAGCGTGTCGAACTCGCTCGCGATCTGGGCGAAGTCGTCGTCGGCCTCGGGCAGCTCGCGCTCCTTCACCGCGGTGACGGTGACGGTGATCTCGGCGGTCTCGCCCTGGTGGTCGCCACCGAGCAGCTTCGACTCGAAGGTGGTGGTCTCACCCGCGGTGAGCGAGTCGAGCGCCTCGTCGATGCCCTCGAGCAGCTCGCCCGAACCGAGCTCGTACGAGACGCCGCTGGCCGTGTCGACCTCGGTGCCGTCGATCACGGCGACGAGGTCGAGCGTCACGAAGTCGCCGGTCTTCGCCGGACGGTCGACGGTGATCAGCGTGCCGAAGCGGCTGCGCAGTCGCTCGAGCTCCTCGGTGACCTCGTCGTCGCCGACCTCGACCGTGTCGACGGTGAGCTCGAGGCCCTCGTAGTCGGGCAGCTCGATCTCGGGACGGACGTCGACCTCGATGGCCAGCAGCAGGTCGCCCGAGAAGTCCTTCTCGTTCGGCCACTCGACGATGTCGGCCGACGGACGGCCGAGCGGGCGGAGCTCGTGCTCGGTCACCGCGGCGCGGTAGAACCCGTCGAGGCCCTCGTTGACCGCGTGCTCGAGCACGGCGGCCTTGCCGACCCGCTGGTCGATGATGGGCGGCGGCACCTTGCCCTTGCGGAAGCCGGGCACGGCGATCTGCTCGGCGATGTGCTCGTAGGCGTGGGCGATGCTGGGCTTCAGCTCCTCGGGCGTCACCGAGATGGTGAGCTTGGCGCGAGTCGGGCTCAGCTTCTCAACCGAAGTGGTCGGCATGGGGGAGATTCTCCTGTTTGGTGGAAGTTCGTGTCGAGCCTGTGCGACTCGTCGGGGCGACAGGATTCGAACCTGCGACCTCCCGCTCCCAAAGCGGGCGCTCTAGCCAAGCTGAGCTACGCCCCGAGCCGTCGGCTTGACTCGTCGTCCGGCCGCGTCGGCACGCCGGAGCGCGTCGAAGTGCGGATGGACCCCCGAAAGTCTACTGCACGCGCCGTGCGGGCCCACGACCGCCCCTCCTCCCGGACCGTGCGGCCGCCGCTCTGCGCGTGTCGGGGTCTCCACCGAGGCGCCGGCGCCGATCACCGTGCCAGAGTGAGCCGCATGACCGATCCGACGCGTCCCGCGGCGTCCGCTCTGCCCCGATGGCCCAGCCGTCCCGAGCTGCTGGTCGACACGACGCGCTGCCCCGCATGCTTCTCCGAGCTCACGAGCTCGGTGTGCGCGACGTGCGGCCTGCGACTCGACGTCCCCGAGGCGAACCTGGTGCTCGCCGCGGGCGCGCGGGTGCACGAGGCCGAGCGCGATCGCCGACGTCTGGTCTCGGAGATGTTCGCCCGCCAGGCCGAGGCCGTCCGCGGTGCGACCGCTCCCCCGGTCGGCGCGGTCGCCGCGACGCCGGCGCTCCATGCCGCGATCCCGGCGACCACCGGCTCGTCGCTGCCCGTCGAGCTGCCGCCGCCGGCGACGCCGGGGGGCCCGCCGCTCTCGCCGCCGTCCACCCGGATGCCCGAACCCGCGACGCCGGCGCCGTCGGCCGCCGAACCCGGCCCGCCCACCGGACCGCGACGCTCCGGCGTGCAGGTCTTCCTGCTCGCGCTCGGCGTGGTGCTGCTGTCGGTGGCCGCCGTGGTCTTCCTGCTGGTCGCGTACCTCATCGCCACGCTCGAAGTCCGCTCGGTGATCATCGGCGTGGCGAGCATCATCGTGCTGGCGCTGGCGTGGCTCCTGCGCGTCCGGCGCTTGGCCGGCACGGCCGAGGGCGTCGCCGCGGTCGGCGTAGTGCTCATCGTGCTCGACATCTGGATCGTGCGGGCGAACGGCCTCTTCGGCGCCGACCGTCCCGACGAGGCCGGCTACTGGGGCACCGCGCTCCTGGTCGTGGCCGCCCTGCTCGCGGGGATCCGTGTGCTCACCGGCGTGCGGGTGCCCGGACTCGCTGCGGCGCTCGCGGCGCCCGTCGCGGCGTTCCTGCTCGGCTTCGCCGCGGCGCCGGCCGATCGTCCGGCGACGGGTGCGTGGCTCGGCGGGCTCGCGGCATCCGCCGTCGGCACGGCCGCCGTGTTCCTCCCCGCACGAGCCGAGCGCCTCATCGCCGTGGTGGCGGGGCTCGTCGGATCCTCGATCGCGACGGTCGCCGCCGTGGGGGCGCTCCCGGATGTCGCGTGGGGCGTGACGTGGGCGTTCCTGGCGGCCGCCGTCGCGTGGGCCGCGGTCGCCGTCACCGTGCGGTTCCGGGGGCGATCGGCCGACGGCGGTGCCGCGCTCGCCGGGTCGATCGGCGCCGGCACGGCATCCGCCCTCGGCGTCGCGCTCGGCGCGGCACGCGAACTCGATGCGACCCTCGCGATGTGGGTGGCCCCGACGGCGGCCGGCGTCGTCGTCGTGCTGCTGAGCCTCGGCGCGCGGCACGGACGACGGCTCGCGCGCGATGCCGCCGCCGCCGGCATCGCCGCCGCCGGCATCGCCGCGGCGGCGCTGCTCCCCGCGATCGCCGTCGCCGTGCTCGCCGGCGTCCAGCTCATCGGATCGACGTCGATCGCCTGGTCCGTCGAGGCGCTGGCGGAGCGGCCGGAGGTCGCGACCGGGGCGGCGTTCGGCGCCGTGCTCGCTCCCCTCGGCGCCGCCGCGGCGTCGGCGGGCGCCATCGCCGTCGTTCCGCGCCTGCGTCGGGCGATCGCGCTGCCGATCGCGCTGGCCCTGTTCGCGGGACTCGCCGCCGCCACCACCGCGGCCACCCTCCTCGCCGCGGTCGTGCTGCTCGGCGCGGTCGCCGTGCTGGCGCTCGCGCTGGCGTGGTGGCCGCCGCTGCGTCCCGTCGGCGGGACGCGTGCGGTCCTCGCCGTCGCGGGCATCCCCGCCGCCGCCGCGGCATGGTGGATGTCGCACGCGAGCCCGGCCCTGTGGCCGTGGCTCGTCGTCGCGGCGATCATCGTCGCCGTCGCCGGGCGCCTGCTCGCACGAGGGGTGTGGGGACCGCGCTTCGGGCCCGCGATCGGGTCCGCGCACGTCGTCGTCGCGGCGCTCCTCATCGTCGCGGCGGCCGTGGTGCTGCCGTCCTGGGCCCAGGCCGCCGGTACGCCGCTCGCGGCGCCGTGGTCCGCTCCCGCGTTCACCACCGCGGCCGCCGGCACCGCTGCGCTGGCGCTGCTCCTCGCGCCGCGCTGGCCGAAGGCCGACCGGACAGCCGCGACGATCCCCCTGCTCTCGGCTGCGGCGCTCGGCACGACGGTCCTGGCCGTCCCGACGATCGCACAGGCGTTCGACCGTCTCGAGGGCGTGCCGTTCGTCGAGGACCCCTGGGCGTGGTCGCCCGCGGCGGCGCTCACGATCGTCGGTCTGGGCTGGATCCGCTGGGACCGCTCCTGGGCGCGGACCGCCTTCGCCGCGATCGTGCCGCTGGCCACCGTGCTCGCCCTCGCGGGCGCGGCGACGACGGCGGGCGAGGGGCCTCGGGCCGCGATCGGCGCCGCGATCGGCGTCCTCGGCGCCGCCGCCCTCGGCCTCCTCGTGCTCCCGGCCGCCGACCCGGTGCGCCGGGCCTGGACGGCGTCGGTCTCGATGCTCACCCTGATCACCGCCGTCGCCGGACTCGCCCCGCCGAGCGCGCCCGGGCTCACGTGGCTCGTGCTGCTCGTCCTCGCGCCGGCTCCGGTGCTGCTCGCCGCGCGGTTCGGCGACCCGATCGCCGGAGCGGATCCGATGCGGCACCTGGCGTGGGCCACGCCGATCCTGCTGATCGGGAGCGCGTGGAGCTGGTTCGCCGGCGCGGGCGTCGACGACGTGGAGGCCTATACGCTCCCGGCCGCCGCCGTCGTGGCCGCGGTCGGGCTCCTCCTGGCCTGGCGGCGGCCGACCCGCTCGACGGTCGAGCCCGCGCGCACCGCATTGGCCGCGACCGCCCTGGCCGTGGCCGTGCTGCCGAGCGCCGCCATGGCCGGCGAATCCGAGCTGCGCGCGCTCGTCCTCGTCGCCTCCGGTGGCGTGGCGGTCCTCGCCGCCGCGTTCCTTCCCGACCACCTGCGCGGCGTCCCGATCCGCCTGCTCGTCCTGCTCGCGGGATGGGCTGCCGCCACGGTCGCCGGCGTCGTCCGCGGCCTCGCGATGGCGTCGGGCTCCGCCGAGGGACTCCCGGTGGAGTTCTGGCCGGCCCTCGCGCTGGCCGTCGGCGTCGTCGCCTCCGTCACCTCGGTTCGATGGCGCAGCGGGCCATCGTGGCTGCCCGACGCGCTGTTCCCCTCCTCGATCGTGATCGCCGCGATGCCGACGGTCGTCGCCATCGTCGCCGGCGAGCAGTCGACCCTGCGCACCGCCCTGCTCCTGGCCGCGCTCGGCACGCTGCACGTCGCCTCGGTCGCCGTCGCGACGCGACCCGTCGCCGGAGCGGCCACCGGCTGGACGTCGCTCGCGCTGATGGCGGTGACCGCCGGGGTCGCGCTGCCGCTCCGCGTGCTGGAACCCGTCGGCGTCGTCGGACCGGTCGACCTCGTCACCTCGCTCATCGGCACGACCCTGATCGTCGCGGGCGCGCTGCGCCTCCGACGGTCCGGGGACGCCGGGAGCTGGGCCGCCCTCGGACCGGGCCTGGCGATCGTCCTGCTGCCGGCGCTGATCGCCGACTGGACCGATCCCGAGCTCTGGAGGATCGTCGCACTCGGTGCGATCGCGCTCGCCGCGGTCGTCGTGGGCGTCGCCCTGCGCCTGCAGGCGCCGTTCGCGCTCGGCGGCGGCGTGCTGCTCGTCCACGCGGTCGCCCAGCTCTGGCCCTGGATCAGCCGGCTGTACCAGGCGGAGTGGTGGTGGCTCTGGCTCGGGATCGCGGGCGCGGTGCTCATCGCGGTCGCCGCGACCTACGAACGCCAGCTCCGCTTCGCGCGGGGCGCGATCCGATCGTTCGCGGCCCTGCGCTGAGCAGCGGCGCGCGTGTACTACGATGATCGGGTGCCCGCTCGCGGGCGCTCGGGGATGTAGCTCAATGGTAGAGCCTCAGTCTTCCAAACTGATGGTGCGGGTTCGATTCCCGTCATCCCCTCCGAATCGGATCTTCGTCGCAACTGCCGCGGTCGCCGCATCCCGTCAACCCCCTGCGAATCGCACCCCCTCGCTGGGCCCTCCCGCGGCCCCCGGCGTAGCGTGATGGCGTACGTCATCGAGTGGAAGGGGACCACATGACCGACTCCAAGACGGCTCCGAAGAAGTCCGCCGCGAAGAAGGCCGGCGCCGACCCCGAGGTCGCCTCGGGCGTCTCGCAGTTCTTCACGCCCGTCGTCCACGAACTCACGGCGCTCGCCGTCAACGGCAAGCAGGCGCACTGGAACGTCCGCGGCCGCGACTTCCTCGAGGTGCACGAGTTCCTCGACACGGTCGTCGACCACGCTCAGGAGTGGGCCGACCTCGCCGCCGAACGCGTCGTCGCCCTCGGGCTGCCCATCGACGCCCGGCTCTCGACGATCGCGAGCGAGAGCGAGGCCGTGAACCCCAAGGCCGGGTTCAAGCAGTCCGACGACACGATCGCCGACGTCGTCGCGCAGATCGACGTGGCCACCGAGAAGGTGAACGCCGCGATCGAGGGGCTCGAGGAACTGGACCCGGCGAGCCAGGACGTGGCGATCGCGATCCGTCAGGGCCTCGACAAGGACCGCTGGTTCCTCGCCGCGCACACGAGCGTGGAGTAGGCCGCCGCTCCCGCCCGGGCGTTCCCGGGTGCGGAATCCCGGGCCCGGGTGCACAATGCCACTATGGCGGCAGCACCCGGGCCCGAGCCGACTCCGCCGGCATCGGGCGGCGGTCCGGATGGCGGCGAGTTGACCGACGCGCAGAAGTCGCTGCGTGCGCAGATGCTCGCCACCGAGCACTGGAGCCTCCTCGCCTCGCGGAGCACCACCCAGAGCGAGCTGCTCACCCGCATCGCGATCTACCTCACGCTCGTGTCGGCGGGCCTGGTCACGCTGAGCGTGCTCGGCAACGCGACCGGGTTCCGAGGCTGGTTCGGCGTCGCGGCGATCAGCGTGCTGGCGCTGCTCGCGCTCCTCGGCTTCATCACGCAGACGCGGGTGCTCAACGGCATGACCGAGGACCTCGCCTACGTCATCGCGATGAACCGGTTGCGGGGCGCGTACCTCGACCTCGATCCCGGGTTGGCCCCGTACCTGCTCAGCTCGGCGAACGACGACGAGCTCGGCGCGCACCGGACGTACTTCCCGTTCGGTGCGCGCCCGAGCCAGCCCTTCGCCAGCTCGATGACCGTGATCGCCTCGGTGGAGAGCGCCATGGTCGGCCTGCTGGTCGGCGCCGTCGTGACCTCGTTCGGCGGTGCGACCGCCGTCGCCGTGGGTGTCGGCGTCGCCGTCGCGGTCGGCTGGTTCGTGCTCTGGGCGCGAATCGGCTACGTCCGCTACCGCGACGTCTTCGGCACCTACACGGCGCTTCGCCCGACGCCCTCCGACTGACGCCCGCCGCCCGGGGCCGTGGTCAGCGCCGGAGCCAGGCGAGCACCGCCAGCACGCGCCGGTGGTCGGTGCCGGAGTCCTCGAGGCCGAGCTTCTGGAAGATCGAGGTCACGTTCTTCTCCACGGCGCCGACGCCGATGAACAGCTGCGAGGCGATGCCCGCGTTCGTGCGCCCCTCGGCCATGAGCTCGAGCACCTCGCGCTCGCGAGGCGTGAGCGATGCGAGCGGGTCGCCGCGCCGCGCGAGCAGCTCGCGCACGACCTGCGGGTCGAGCACCGTGCCGCCGTCGCGGATGCGGAGCACCGCGTCCTGCAGGTCGTCGAGCGAGGCCACGCGGTCCTTCAGCAGGTAGCCCATGCCCCCGTCGGCCGACGCGAGCAGCTCGTGCGCGTACGTGCCCTCGACGTACTGGCTGAGCAGCAGCACGCCGAGCCCCGGCACGCGACGGCGCAGCTCGATCGCGGCGCGCACGCCCTCGTCGCGGAACGTCGGCGGCATGCGCACGTCGAGCACCGCGACATCCGGGGACGCGCGATCGAGGTCGGCGAGGAGCGCGTCGGCGTCGCCGTAGGCGCCGACGGTCTCGAACCCCGCCTCGTCGAACAGCCGCACGAGCCCCTCCCGGAGCAGCATCGAATCCTCGGCGAGGACGACGCGCACGGGCGCACCCTGATCGGTCACCGTCCCACCCTAGCGAGGGTCCGAGGCGGCCGGCCCGGCCGTCGGAGGCGCTTCGACGAGCCCCGAGGCGGATGCCTCCGACACGGGTTCCGGGACGAACGGGAAGTGCGCGCCCACCACGGTGGGCCCTCCGGCGGGGCTGTCGACGAGCAGGACGCCGCCGAGCCCCCGCACCCGCTCGGCGAGGCCGTCCAGCCCGTGCCCGGGGACCGGGGCGGCGCCCCCGCGGCCGTTGTCGGTGACCCACAGGTCGAGCCAGTGGCCGCTCGCACCCGTGTCACGGGTGGACGCGCGCAGTCGGACGGCGCTCGCCGACGCATGCTTGACCGCGTTGGTGAGCAATTCGGCGGTGATGAAGTACGCGTTCCGCTCGATGGCCGCCGGGAGCGCGGCATCCGTCGGCAGGAGGAGTTCGAGCGTCACGGGGACGGGACTGCGCGCGGCGAGCGACTCCAGAGCGCTGGGCAGCCCGCGGTCCTGGAGCAGCGGCGGGGCGAACCCGCGTGAGAGTGCGCGCAGCTCGTCCAGCGTGTCGCGAGCCTGTTCGCGGGCCTCGCCGAGCAGAGCACGGGCCGCGTCCGGGTCGGCGTCGAGCTTGCGCTCGATCGCGGCGAGGTCCATCTGCAGGCGCACGAGCCGCTGCTGGGGTCCGTCGTGGATGTCGCGCTCGAGCCGACGCAACGCGGCATCCTCCGCTTGGACCGCCGCGCCTCGTGACGCGGACAGCTGCGCGACCTGGCGTTCGAGCGCCTCCGAGCGCCACGCGCCGAGCATGCCCCGGTCGATCGCCTCATGCAGGCGGGTCAGGCCGCCCGTGATGAGCGGCAGGGTGAGGAGGAACACCACGCCGAGCAGGAACTGCACGACGCCCTCCACGATGAGCGGCTCGACGCCGAGGGCGTCGGCCCCACCCGGAACCAGCCGATCGAGCAGCCACTCGCTCGCGCGAACGCCCCGATCGAAGGAAGGCAGGGTCCAGGCGAAGAGCCAGTAGGTGAGTCCGCCGAGCGCGATCGCAGTCCACACGACCGTCACCACCCAGCTGAACAGCGCGACGACCGGGAAGACCACCATGCCGTGCAGGAGGTAGAGCCAGTAGTGCCCGTCGATGAGCGGTCGGAGGAACGCCGCCCAGCCGTCCTCGCCGGCGGGACCGCGCTGCCAGCGAGGCTCGCGTACGGGCGGCCGGCCCGCCCAGCGCAGCCGCATGAGCTCGAAGGCACCCACGCCGCGCGCCGTGTAGAGGGCGCCGAGCACGACGACGACGCCGACCGCGATGACGATGAGGCTCACGCCGGTCGAGAAGAGCGTGACGAGGACCGTGAACGCGACGATGGCGACGGGGAAGCCGAGCAGCAGGTACGCGAGCTCGCGGGGCAGCGCCGCCCAGCGGGCGCCGTAGCCGCGGCGCCGGGTCGCGGCATCCGTGAGCGTGGTGGCGGGATCCGCAGCCGGCGGCCTGGCGGCCGGCACGGCGGGCTCAGTCGTGGTCATGGTCGGTCATCTCCTCGCTCATGGTCGCACGCTGACCGGGCTCGACGACGGCGAACTGGCCCATCATCCCCTGGTCCTCGTGCCACAGCAGGTGGCAGTGGTACATGTACGGCGCGTCCGGGTCCGCGAAGTCGTCGAACCGCAGGATGAGTTCGTACTCGGTCTCGGGGCGGACGTAGATCGTGTCCTTCCATCCGGCGAGCTCGGGCGGCGGCGCGGCGCCGTCGACGGAGGCCACGCGGAACTGCACGTCGTGCACGTGGAAGCTGTGCGGCATGCCGCTCGGGTTCGACACGACCCACCGCTCGGCGGTGCCCACGGTGACGGTCTCGTCGATGCGGTCCATGCGCATCTGCTCGCCGTTGATCTGGAAGCCCTCGAGGTCGAACGTGCGGGTGGCGGCGAGGTCGGTCTCGACCGGCGGCAGGTCGGCCAGCCTGCCGGGCACCTCGGGCGCTGGGTCGAGCAGGTCGGCAGCCCGCAGCTCGAGCACGTCGAACGCGTCGGTCGCGCCGTTGATGCCCGCCACGACCGGGTTCAGCCCTGCCGCGTCGGGCGTCATGACGGACTGCAGCGTGCGCCGCTCCTCCGGTTCCATGCGGACGAGCACCTCGGCGCGCTCGCCCGGCGACAGCATCACCCGGTCGAGGGCGACGGATGCCGCGAGCAGCCCGCCGTCGGTCGCGATGACGTCGACCGGCCGGCCGTCGCCCCACGCGAACGCGTAGCTGCGCGCGGTCGACGCGTTGAGCAGGCGCAGCCGCACGAGCTCGTCGCCGACCTCGGCGTACGCGCCGCGCGCGCCGTTCACGAGGGCTTCGTCGCCGAGGCGCCCGGCGAAGCCCTGCGGCGCGGCCTCGAGGCGACCGTCGTCGGCGAGCGCGACGTCCTGGACGATGACCGGGAGATCGTCGACGCCGTACTCGCGCGGCAGCGGCAGCGCCGACTCGGCGTCGTCGCGCACGAGGAACATCCCCGCGAGGCCGCGGGCGACGTGCTGCTCGGTCTCGCCGTGCGGGTGCGGGTGGTACCAGAGCGTCGCGGCGGGCTGGTCGACGGTCCATGCGGGCGACCAGGTGTCGCCGGGGTCGACCATCTGGTGGGGGCCGCCGTCCATCTCGGCGGGCAGGTGCATGCCGTGCCAGTGCACGGTCGTGGGTTCGTCGAGCGAGTTGACGACGTCGACGCGCACGCGCTCGCCGCGTTCGGCGACGAGCGTCGGGCCGAGGTAGGCGCCGTTGAAACCCCAGGTCTCGCTCGGGGCTCCGGGGACGAACGCGGTCGTCCCGGCCTGCGCCACGAGCCGGAAGACTCGCGTGCCGTCGGCGTCGACCGTCGACTCGGCGAGTGGCGGCACGGGCAGCGGCGTATCGAAGTCGACCTCGCCGACGGTCGTGACGCGGCCGGGCCCGCCGACGGAGCAGGCGGCGAGCGCAAGCGCCGTCGCGGCGGCGGTGACGCCGACCGCGGCGGAGACGAGGACGGCACGTGGGCGGCGGAGTTCGGGCATGCTCCAAGCCAACCGGCCGGGGAACTGCCGCCCCAGCCGGTCGGCACCCGGATCTGGCGGGGGCTATCCCCCGTGGGTGATCCGGCCGCCGAGCACGGTGAGTGCGACCGGCATGCGGCGCAGGTCGTCGACGGATGCCTCCGCCGGGTCGAGCTCGACGACGGCGAGGTCGGCGGCCATGCCCTCGCGCACGTCGGCGCCGACGCCGTCGGTCGATGCGGCGAGCGCGGCGCGCACGTCGACGGCCTGCTCCGGATGCCACGGCCCGCGTCCGTCGCGGGTGCGGCCGACGGCGGCGGCGATCGCGACCCACGGGTCGAGGGGCGCGACGGGCGCGTCGGACCCGAGGGCGAGCTCCACGCCGGCGGCAGCGAGGTCGCGGAGCATGAAGGCGCGGTCGGTGCGTCCGGCCCAGTAGCGGTCGGCGACGTCGCGGTCGTCCATGGCGTGCTCGGGCTGCACGGACGCGACGATGCCGAGGCGGGCGAATCGCGCGACGTCCTCGTGGCGGAGCAGCTGGGCGTGCTCGATGGTCGCGCGACCGTGCCATCCGCTCGGCTGCACCGCTTCGAGCGCGTCGAGGGCGCGTTCGTTGGCGCGGTCGCCGATGGCGTGCACGGCGGGGTCGAGGCCGATCTCGCCGGCGCGGCGCAGGTGCGGCACGAGCTCGTCGTAGGGCACGTTGGCGACGCCGTAGGGGTGCTCGTCCGGCCCGAGGCCCGGGTAGGGGTCGGCGCACCACGCGGTGCGCGTGTTGAGGGAGCCGTCGGTGATCACCTTGTAGCCGCCGACCCGGACGAGTCCCCCCGTGCCCTCCACGGCGTCTCCGGTTCGGAGCCCGGCCTCCTCCGCGCGGTCGAGGTGCTGCGTGTAGACGCCGAACCGCACCCGCAGGGCGTCGAGCCCGTCCGCCGCGCGCCGCGCCCAGTCGTCGCGGTTCCAGCGCATCTCGTAGTCGACGACGCCCACCACGCCGCGCGCTGCGGCGGCTCGGGCGGCGTCGGAGATCCACCCGTCGAGGACCCGGTCGGCGACGTCGTCGAGTTCGCGCACGAGGCGGAAGCAGTCCTCCTCGCGGAGCACGCCGCTCGTCCCGGCCGCGTCGAGCATGCCGTGCCGGCGCGCGGCCGCGGTGTTGACCCAGCACGAGTGCAGGTCGCCGGAGACGAGCACGACGGGCACGTCGCCGCCGATGCGGTCGAGCAGTGCGATCGTCTGCGTGTCGGGCCAGAGCCCGTCGCGGTACCCCATGCCGATCACCTCGTCGGCACCGGCGCGAACGGATGCCGCGGCGAGCTCGGCCGCCTCGGCCGCCGAGTCGGCACCGCCGAGGTCGATGCGCCGGGCGGCCATGGCCCACTGCGCCATGTGCACGTGGCGGTCCCAGAGCCCCGGCACGACCCAGCGGCCGGCGAGGTCGATCCGTTCGCCGCGGGTCTTTCCGCCCGCTCCGCGGGCCAGGACGCGCACCCGGCCGTCCTCGATCCGGAGGTCGACGGGTGCATCGCGGCCGGGCAGGCGCGCGTCTGCGAGGGTGAGGTCGGGTCGTGGGCTCATCGGGGTCCTATGCCTGGCAGGAAGGGCACCAGTACAGCTTTCTGGCGCCCATCTCCTCGAGGAGGATGTTCGTGCCGCACACCCGGCAGGGCAGGCCCTCGCGCTTGTACACCCAGTGGCGGTCGTCGCGGTCGGCCATCGCCCGCCGCCATGCATCCTCATCCAAGCCGTCCATGGTCATCATCTGGCCGGTCTCGACGCCGATGCGCAGGAGCCTCGACCAGTCGTGCCACAGCGCTCGGACCGTCTCCTCGGGTACGAGCCGGCCGGGCGTGTGCGGGTTCAGTCGCGCGCGGAACAGCAGTTCGGCGCGGTAGACGTTGCCGATGCCCGAGACGACGTTCTGGTCCATGAGGAGCAGGCCGATGGGCGTGGGCTTGCGGCGGACGACGCTCGTGAAGCGCTCCTCGGCGTCGGGTCCGTCGTCGAGGAGCGGATCGGGGCCGAGCCGTCCGACCACCTGCTCGACCTGGGCCGGGTCGAGCACCTCGCACGCGGTGGGGCCGCGGAGGTCGGCGACGACCGTGTCGGTGAGCAGCCGCACCCGCACCTGGCCGACGGGCTCGGGCGGGAAGGCGTCGAACCCGTCCTGCTCCTTCTCCGACTCCGACATGCGCAGCCGGGTGCGCCGCGGCGCGCCGATCGAGTGCAGCGAGTTCTCGCCGGCCGCATCGAGCACGACGGCGTCGGGGTTCGGCCCGTCGAGGAACGTGCCCTTCTGGTTCGTCTGCCCCATGCGGCCGTTGGACGACGCGATCGTGGCATCCATCAGGATGTCGCCCGCGAAGTCCCACGCGCCGTACATGCCGAGGTGCACGCGCAGCCAGCGGTCCCCCTCGAAGCCGAGGAACATCTGCTTGCCGACCGCGCGGGCGTCCGTCATCCGCCGCCCGTCGAGGTCGGCCGCGCCCTCGGCGAACCGGCCCTGCGGGCTCGAGGCGCGCACGACGCGACCGACGAAGTTGCGTTCGAACTGCCGGGTGATGCGGTGGACGGAATGGCCCTCGGGCACTCGCTACTCCCCCGCGGCCGGCGCCTCGACGTCGACGCCCTTGCCCGCGATGTCGCCGGTCGTCTCGTACTCGGCGAGCTGCGCGATGCGGCGCACGTGGCGCTCGTCACCCGAGAACGGCTCGGCGATGAAGGCGTCGATATAGCGGATCGCCTCCTCGACCGTGTGCTGGCGGGCGCCGATCGAGATGACGTTGGCGTCGTTGTGCTGGCGGGCGAGGATCGCGGTGTCCATGCTCCAGACGAGGGCGGCGCGGATGCCCCGCACCTTGTTGGCCGCGATCTGCTCGCCGTTGCCCGACCCGCCGAAGACGATGCCGAGCGCCTTCACCCCGGCGGCCTGGTCGCGCGCCACGGCGAGCGCGGCGTTGACGCAGAAGGCCGGGTAGTCGTCGAGCGGGTCGTAGTCGGCGGGGCCGTGGTCGACGACGTCGTGGCCGCCGTTGGCCAGGTGCGCCTGCAGCGTCCGGCTGAACTCGAGGCCGGCGTGGTCGGTCGCGATGTGGATGCGCATGCGCCAAGTCTAGGGAGCGCGCACCCCTCCCGGACGCGGTGTCGCCGGACTAGGCTGTTCGGGTTGCCCGGACCCACGAACGCCCGCGGCGACGCATCCGTTCGACGCAGATGGAGAGCCGAGTGCCTGGAGAGAACCTCACCCGCATCGAAGCCGAGGAGCGCGCGGCGCTCGTCACGGTGCACGACTACGACGTCCGACTGGACGTCACCACGGGGCCGGAGGTGTTCCGGACCGAGACGACCGTGCGCTTCAGCGCGCGCGAGGGCGCGTCGACGTTCATCGACGCGATCATGGCAGCGGTGCATTCGGTGACGCTGAACGGGGAGTCGCTCGACCCCGCCGAGGTGAGCGACGGGGCGCGCATCCAGCTGCCGAACCTCGCGGCCGAGAACGAGCTGGTCGTCGTCGCCGACGGCCGGTACATGCACACCGGCGAGGGCCTGCACCGCTTCGTCGACCCGGTCGACGACGAGGTCTACCTCTACACGCAGTTCGAGGTGCCCGACTCGCGCCGCGTGTTCGCCGTGTTCGAGCAGCCCGACCTGAAGGCCGCGTTCCGCTTCGCCGTGACCGCCCCGGCGCACTGGCAGGTCGTGTCGAACTCGCCGACGCCCGAGCCGGCTGAGGCGCACGAAGGTGCGAAGACCTGGGCGTTCGAGCCGACCCCGCGGATCTCGAGCTACATCACCGCGCTCATCGCCGGCCCGTACGACGTGGTGCGCGACGAGCTCACGAGCGCCGACGGCCGCGTGGTCCCGCTCGGCGTGTTCGCGCGCAAGAGCCTGTCCGAGTACCTCGACGCCGACTACGTCTTCGAGAAGACCAAGCAGGGCTTCGAGTACTTCGAGGCGAAGTTCGGCGTGCCGTACCCGTTCGCGAAGTACGACCAGCTCTTCGTCCCGGAGTACAACGCGGGGGCGATGGAGAACGCCGGCGCGGTCACGTTCACCGAGGTGTACGTCTTCCGCTCGAAGGTGACCGACGCCGTCAAGGAGCGCCGCGTCGTCACGATCCTGCATGAGCTCGCCCACATGTGGTTCGGCGACCTCGTCACCATGAAGTGGTGGAACGACCTGTGGCTGAACGAGTCGTTCGCCGAGTGGGCCTCGACCATCGCCACGGCCGAGGCGACCGAGTGGTCGGGAGCGTGGACCACGTTCAACGCGATGGAGAAGAGCTGGGCGTACCGCCAGGACCAGCTGCCCTCCACCCACCCGATCGTCGCGGAGATCCGCGACCTCGAGGACGTGCTCGTCAACTTCGACGGCATCACGTACGCCAAGGGCGGATCGGTGCTCAAGCAGCTCGTCGCCTGGGTCGGGGTCGACGCCTTCTTCGAGGGCGTGTCCGCGTACTTCCGCAAGCACGCCTGGGGCAACACGACGCTCGCCGACCTGCTCGTCGAGCTCGAGGCTGCGAGCGGCCGCGACCTCTCGGACTGGGGCCGGCTCTGGCTCGAGACCGCGGGCGTCAACACGCTGCGTCCCGAGATCGAGACGGACGACGACGGGCGCATCGCCTCGTTCGCCGTGCTGCAGTCCGCGGTCGCCGAGTACCCGACGATCCGTCCGCACCGCCTCGCGATCGGCTTCTACAACCTGAAGGACGGCAGACTCGTCCGCGACCACCGCGTCGAGCTCGACGTCGACGGCGAGCGCACCGAGGTCGCCGAGCTCGTCGGCATCGAGCGACCCGACCTCGTGCTGCTGAACGACGAGGACCCCGCGTACGCGAAGATCCGCCTCGACACCGCGTCGCACGGGGTGGCGCTCGCGAAC
This sequence comes from Agromyces arachidis, assembly GCF_052805135.1. Classification (NCBI taxonomy): domain Bacteria; kingdom Bacillati; phylum Actinomycetota; class Actinomycetes; order Micrococcales; family Microbacteriaceae; genus Agromyces; species Agromyces arachidis. Next base: position 344,696 of record NZ_JBRBDK010000001.1, on the reverse strand, counting down.
CTCTCCGAGATCGACGACCCGCTCGCACGGGCCCTCGTCTGGGGCTCGGTGTGGGATGCCACCCGCGATGCCGAGACGCGGGCGAGCGACTACCTGGCGCTCGTGCTGGGCAACATCGCGAGCGAGACCGAGTCGACCACGCTGCGGGTCGTGCTCGCGAACTCGATCCTCGCCGCGAGCGCCTACACCGAGCCGGCTCGACGCCCGGACGCACTCCGGCAGCTGGCCGACGGCTTCTGGGAGCTCGCGGGCCAGGCCGAGCCCGGCAGCGACGCGCAGTTCCAGTTCGTGAAGGCGTTCGCCTCGATCGCCGAGCACGGCACCCGACAGGAGGACCTGCTCGCCCTATACAACGGCGCGCTCTCGCTCGACGGGCTGTCGGTCGACACCGACCTCGGCTGGGAGCTGCTCGTCGCGCTCGCCGCGGCCGGCCGGGCCGACGACGCCGACATCGACGCGCGGCTCGCGACCGACGACACCGCCACCGGCCGCGAGGCCGCCGCGAAGGCGCGCGCCGCCATCCCGACCGCGGAGGCCAAGGAGCGCGCCTGGGCGTCGCTCGTCGACGTGGACACCGCGTCGAACTCGGTCGTGCGCGACACCGCCGCCGGATTCCTGCGCTCGGCCGACCCGGCGCTGCTGCAGGCGTTCGTGGAGCGCTACTTCGCCATGATCGGCACGGTCTGGGAGTCGCGCAGCTACGCGATCGCCGAGAAGCTCGTCGACGGCCTGTACCCGTCGCCGCTCGCCGACGCCGAGCTCGCCGCGGCGAGCCGGGCGTGGCTCGAATCGCACGCCGACGCCCCGCCGGCGCTGCGACGCCTCGTGGTCGAGAGCCTCGCCGGCGTGGACCGGGCGGTCGCCGCGCAGGCGCGCGACGCGCAGGAGGCATAGGCCGTGGGCCGCCCCGACCTGACGCGGGCGGAGGCCGAGGAGCGCGCCGCGCTCCTCGGCTCCCCCTCCTACGAGGTCACTCTGGACCTCACCGGCGACGACCGGCGTTTCCGCTCCGACACGATCGTGCGGTTCACGGCGCGACCCGGCGCGTCGACCTTCATCGAGTCGACGACGTCCGAGCTGCACGAGGTCACCCTGAACGGGGTGGCCCTCGACACGGCCTCCGTGTCGGACGGGTTCCGGATCCGCCTCGACGGGCTCGCCGCCGACAACGAGCTCCGCGTCGTCTCGACGCGCAAGTACACCAACACGGGCGAGGGCCTGCACCGCTTCGTCGACCCGGTCGACGGCGAGGCGTACCTGTACACCGAGTTCGCGGTCGCCGAGGCGAACCGCGTCTACGCCGTGTTCGACCAGCCCGACCTCAAGGCGTCGGTGCGCTTCACGATCACCGCGCCCGGGCACTGGACGGTGCTGAGCAACGCGCCGTCGCCCGAGCCCGACCCGGGCGCGGCATCCGGCACCGCCACCTGGGCGTTCGAGACCGGACCGGTCATCTCGAGCTACATCGTGGCGATCATCGCCGGACCGTACGCGTCGTGGCATTCGTCGGCGACGAGCACCGACGGGCGCGACGTGCCCCTCGGCCTGTTCACCCGCCGCTCGCTCGCGCAGTACGCCGAGCCCGACGTCATGTTCGAGCTGGTGCGCGACGGGCTCGGGTTCTACGAGGATGCGTTCGGCGTGCCGTACCCGTACGGCAAGTACGACCAGATCTTCGTCCCCGAGTACAACTGGGGCGCGATGGAGAACGTCGGCGCAGTCACGTTCAACGAGGGCTACCTGTTCCGGTCGCGCGTGTCCGACGCGCGACGCGAGCAGCGCGCGATCGTCGTGCTGCACGAGCTCAGCCACATGTGGTTCGGCAACTCGGTGACGATGCGCTGGTGGAACGACCTCTGGCTGAACGAGTCGTTCGCGACCTGGGCGTCGACCCTCGCGACCTCGCGCATCACGGAGTTCGCCGACGTGTGGGCGACGTTCGCCAGCGACGAGAAGACCCACGCCGCCGAGCAGGACCAGCTGCCCTCGACGCACCCGATCGTCGCCGTCATCGACGACATCGGCGATGTCGAGGTGAACTTCGACGCGATCACGTACGACAAGGGCGCCTCGGTGCTGAAGCAGCTCGTGGCGTGGGTCGGCCTGGAGGCCTTCCAGCGCGGCGTCGGCGCGTACCTGTCGGCCCACGCCGGCGCGAACGCGACACTCGGCGACCTGCTCGCCGAGCTCGAGGCCGCAAGCGGTCGCGACCTCGCCGACTGGTCGGCGAAGTGGCTCGAGACGGCCGGCGTGAACACGCTGCGCCTCGAGGTCGAGACGGATGCCGCCGGTGCGGTCACCGCCGCCCGTGTGCTGCAGGCCGCCGCCGCGTCGCACCCCACCCTGCGTCCGCACCGCATCGCGATCGGCCTGTACGACGACGTCGACGGCCGTCTCGAGCGGGTGCACCGCATCGAGCTCGACATCGACGGCGCGTCCACCGAGGTCGCCGACCTGGTCGGGCGCGCCCGGCCGGCGCTGCTCCTCCCCAACGACGACGACCTGACCTACGCCAAGGTCCGGCTCGACGATCCGTCGTTCGCCGTCGCGCGCGACCGCCTCGCGGAGATCGCCGATCCGGTGGCGCGCGCCGTCGTCCTCGGCTCGGCGTGGGACGCCGTGCGCGACGCCGAACTGCCGGCCTCCGAATTCGTGCGACTCGTCGTCGCGAACATCGGCCACGAGACCCAGTCCGCGGCGCGCGGCCTCGCCCTCGCCCGCCTCGAACTCGCGTCGTCGCGCTACCTGGCCGACGCCCATCGAGACGAACTCGCCGAGGAGGCCGCCGACGCCGTCTGGGCGCTGGCCGAACTCGCGCCCGTCGGCTCGGACGCGCAGCTGCAGTTCGTGAAGGCGTTCACGCGCCTGGCCTGCGCGCCCGCCCACGGCGACGTGCTCGACGCGCTCCGCACCGGGGAGAAGCGGCTGGACGGGCTCGAGGTCGACCTCGACCTGCGCTGGGAGATCACGATCGCGCGGGCGGCCCTCGGCGCGGCATCCGACGACGAGATCGACGCCGCGCTCGCCGCCGACGACACCGCCAAGGGCCGCCAGCTCGCCGAGACCGCCCGCGCGGCCCGTCCGGAGCAGTCCGTGAAGGATGCCGCCTGGCACCGGGTCGCGACCGACGCGACGCTCTCGAACGACGTCGCCCGGGCGATCGCCGACGGCTGGCAGCGGACCGTCGACCCGGGCCTGCTCGCCGGCTCCGTCGACGACTACCTCGGCATGCTCGAGCGCGTCTGGGCCGAACGGAGCTTCACCATGGCCTCGCTCATCGTGCGACGGCTCTTCCCGGCGCCCGTGGTCGACGCCGAGCTCGCCCGCCGCACCCGCGCCTGGCTGGACGAGCACCCGGAGCCGGCTCCGCTGCACCGGCTGGTCGCCGAGCAGCTCTCGGAGCTCGAACGGGCCCTCGCCGCGCGCGAGCGCGACGCGGCGTCGGTCACCGTGGGCTGATCCGCGGACCGCCGTCGCGGTGCCCTACCTCGACACGACGAACAGCAGTGTTCCCGTGATCGCCACGAGACCGGACACCGCGACGGCGGCTCGGTAGCTGCGCGTTCGAAGCCGCAAGTGGATCAGGTCGACGACCACGAGCGCGACGAGCAGCGCCGCCGCGGCCGGAAGCGAATGGAAGTGGAGGACGAGCATGGCTGCCGCCGCCGCGCCGACCCCTTCGAAGAGCGCGAGCGCGAGCATCCAGCCCACGGGCCCGACGCCGGTCGAACGCACGTCCATCTCGGTCAGCTGCTGCCAGCCCTGCCGTGCCGACGGTGAGGGGTCGCGCAGCACCGCGAGCGGCAGGTCCAAACGGGCCGAGGTGAACGCGAGCGTCGCCGCGATGATGCCGGGAGGCACCAGCCACATGGCCGCTGGCCGGTCGATCATCGCGATCAGGGAAGCGGCCGTGATCCAGGTCGCATCGAAGACGACCACGGTGGCGATCGAAGCGATGCGTCCCGCCGGATCGCCGACGCGGCGGAAGACCGACCCGAACGTCGCGACCGCGGCCGCATGGAAGGCGACACCGAGGGCGACGCCGAGCAGGAACCACCCGAAGAGCTCGACGATGAACGCCGGCTCGCCCTCGGACGGGCGAGCCAGCACTCCGATGGCCATCATGAGGATCGCGAAGCACGCCGCGACCGGAATCGCGATGCCGCCCACGAGCCTGCGGACGCGCACCGCGCGGGCGGACAGCGCCTCGAAGTCGAAGCCCGACGCTGCTGCGCGCTCGGACGGCGACGCGCGCGCCCACGCCGCGTCGTCGAGGGATTCGGAGGTCGCGGTGCGCGACTGCGGCGTTCGAGCGCTCGGGCACCGGTCAACCCTAGTGCCGGCGACGTCCGCCGACCGAGCGTCGAATAGACTTCCGAACCATGCTCCGACTCGAAGAGCCGCTCCCCGACCCGGTGGACGTGACGACGCAGATCGACGTGTTCTGGGCCAGCTGGTGGGGTCTCCTGCTCACCGACGCCATCACGGTCGTCGCGATCGTGGTGATCGCGCTGCTGGTGCGGTGGGCGCTGCACTTCGCGATCCGGCGCACCGTGAACCGCATCGTCTCCGGGGTCAAGCGCAAGCAGGACGTCGATGACACCCAGGCACTCGCGGCCTCGCCGCTCGCCGCGGTCCGCGTCGTGCAGCGCACGCGAACACTGGGCTCGGTGCTCACGAACTTCGTCAACATCACGCTGTTCATCGTCGTCACCCTCGCGGTCGTCAACGTGCTCGCGCCCGACATCCTCGGCTCGTTCACGCTGCTGTCCGCCGCGCTCGGTGCGGGCCTCGGCTTCGGCGCGCAGAACATCGTCAAGGATGCGCTCAACGGCTTCTTCATGGTGATCGAGGACCAGCTCGGCGTCGGCGACATCGTCGACCTCGGCCACGCGTCCGGCATCGTCGAGGACGTGCGCATCCGCGTCACGTCGGTGCGCGACGTGAACGGCACCCTCTGGTTCGTGCGCAACGGGGAGATCAACCGGGTGGGCAACATGTCGCAGGGCTGGGCCCGCGTCATCATCGACCTCGCCGTGCCCTACGAGGCCGACGTGGACGAGGTCGAGACGGCCCTCCTGCGCACGGCGACCGAGATGGCGCAGTCGTCGAAGTGGCGCCCGCGCATCCTCGAGAAGCCCGAGGTGTGGGGTCTCGAGTCGATCTCGGCCGACGCGATGGTGATCCGGGTGGTGATGAAGGCGCGGACCTCGTCGAAGGACGATGTGGCACGCGAACTGCGGATGCGGCTCAAGCGCACGCTCGACGACCAAGGGCTCCGGCTGCCGAGCCTGTCGAGCGTCGTGCTCTCCGGGTTCGAGGGCGTCACCCGGGTCAAGGGCGCGAAGCCGCCGAAGACCGCGCCCAGCCCGGTCGTTGCCGACACGAAGGACCGGCGCGCCCTCCGGGCGAAGCGTGCCGTGGAGTCGATCACGGGCTCGGGCAGCGTACCCGGGCCGGACTCCGCGACCCCGCCCGCCGACCCGCTCGCACCGACCGACGCCCCGCCGAAGGACGCCCCGTGAACCTCCCCTCCCCCAGCTTCTACGAGCAGGTCGGCGGCCGGCCGACCTTCGAGCGACTCGTGCACGAGTTCTACCGCGGCGTCGCCGACGACCCCGTGCTCAAGCCGATGTACCCCGAGGAGGACCTCGGGCCGGCCGAGGAGCGACTCCTGATGTTCCTCGAGCAGTACTGGGGCGGCCCGACCACCTACAGCGAGCAGCGCGGACACCCGCGACTGCGGATGCGTCACCTGCCGTTCAAGGTCAACCCCGATGCCCGCGACCGGTGGCTCGCGCACATGCGCGCCGCGGTCGACACGCTCGAGCTCCCGCCGGTCGCGGATGCCACCCTGTGGGACTATCTGCAGCGCGCCGCATTCGCCATGGTCAACACGTTCGAGGAGTAGTCCCGAACCGCCCGACCGCCCCATCCGAGACGAAGGAGTCCGAAGTGGCCGACCCGATCCGAACGACCCGCGCCGAGCGCTCCGAGTACGACGCCGTCATCGTCGGGGCGGGCCTGGCCGGCCTGGTCGCCGCCGCCGAGCTCGTCGACGCGGGCAAGCGGGTCGCGATCGTCGAGCAGGAGCCCGAGGCGAGCCTCGGCGGGCAGGCGTGGTGGTCGTTCGGCGGGCTCTTCCTGGTCGACTCCCCGGAGCAGCGGCGCCTCGGGGTGCGCGACTCGCTCGCGCTCGCGCGCGAGGACTGGCTGGGCAGTGCGGCGTTCGACCGCGCTGAGGACGAGTGGGGGCGACGGTGGGCCGAGGCCTACCTCGAGTTCGCCGCCGGCGAGAAGCGCGCCTGGCTGCGCGAGCGGGGCCTGCGGTTCTTCCCCGTCGTGGGCTGGGCCGAGCGCGGCGCGGGAACGGCGCGCGGCCACGGCAACTCCGTGCCCCGCTTCCACATCACCTGGGGCACCGGTCCGGGCGTGTTGGCCCCGTTCATCGCGAGGGTGCGCGCCGGCGAGGCCGCCGGCCTCGTCGACCTCCGGTTCCGCCACCGGGTCGACGAGCTCGTCACGGAGGCGGGGGCGGTCGTGGGCGTGCGCGGTGCGAATCTGGCCCCCGACGACGCCCCACGCGGCGCGCCGTCCAACCGCGACGAGACCGGCGACTTCGACCTGCGCGCACCCGCTGTGCTCATCGCGTCGGGCGGCATCGGCGGCAACCACGACCTCGTCCGCGCCGCGTGGCCCGACCGCCTCGGCACGCCGCCCGAGCGCATGCTGTCGGGAGTACCGGCCCACGTCGACGGCCGCGCGCTCGGGATGGCGGCGGCATCCGGGGCACGGCTCGTCAACGGCGACCGGATGTGGCACTACACCGAGGGCATCCGCAACCACGATCCCGTGTGGCCGTCGCACGGCATCCGGATCCTGCCCGGGCCCTCCTCGCTGTGGTTCGACGCGACCGGGCGCCGCCTGCCGCCGCCCCTGTTCCCCGGGTTCGACACGCTCGGCACCCTGGAGCACCTCGCCCGGACGGGACACGGCCACTCCTGGTTCGTCCTCACCCAGCGCATCATCGAGAAGGAGTTCGCGCTCTCGGGCAGCGAGCAGAACCCCGACCTGACCGGCAAGGACCTGAGGCGACTCGCCGAGCGACTCGGCCCGGGCGCGCCGGGTCCGGTGGAGCGGTTCAAGGAGCGCGGGAAGGACTTCGTCGTCGCCGATTCGCTGACGGAGCTGCTCGACGGCATGCGCCGGCTCGACCCCGACAGCGTGCTCGACACCGCCAATGTCGAACGGGAGATCATCGCACGCGACCGGCAGGTCGACCACGAGTTCTCGAAGGACCTCCAGCTCACCGCCATCCGGGGTGCGCGGAACTACCGCGGCGACCGCCTCATCCGCGTGGCGCCCCCGCATCGGCTCCTCGACCCGAAGGCCGGGCCGCTCATCGCCGTGAAGCTGCACCTGCTGACGCGCAAGAGCCTCGGCGGCATCCAGACCGATCTCGACGCGCGCGCGCTCGACGCCGACGGCGCACCCGTGCCGGGTCTGTACGCGGCCGGCGAGGCGGCGGGGTTCGGCGGAGGAGGCATGCACGGCTACCGGGCGCTCGAGGGCACGTTCCTCGGGGGCTGCCTCTTCACGGGCCGGGCGGCCGGGCGGGCGATCGCGGCCCGCTGACCGCATCGGCCCTCGGGTCGGGCGGATGCCGCGGCTACGACCGCAGCGTCCACGCCTTCCGGCGCACGAGCACGTGGCCGCGCCTCGAACTGAGCCGCGTCCACGGCCCGGTCTCGAAGACCGAGATGGGGTCGTCGCCGAGGAAGCCGAGGCTGAAGGCCGCGAACGCGGCACCCGCCGGGACGTACTCCAGCCCGTCGATCCCGCGGCCCCACACCTCGGCGCGCACGCGCTGGACGAGCTGCTCCCCCGTGCCGTCCGGGATGACCTTCGCGACCTCGTCGATGCCCTCGCGGGCGGCGCGCTCGAGGGTGGCGGCGTCGGTCTCGCCGAGCGGACGCCATCCGCCGCGCGGCGGGGAGATCCCCGCCCAGGTGACGGTGTTCACCTCGGGCGGTCGGGTCATCGTGACCGGCCGGGGATCGGCCGTCTCGTCGTCGCCGAGCGCGCTGCGGGCCCGGACGATGCGCTCGACGACCGAGCGCATCGGCACGACCACGTCGAAGTCGTCGGTCTCGAAGAGCTGGAAGGTGCGCAGGCCCAGCACCGTGGGACTCTCGTCGAGGATGCCGCGCGGATACAGGATCGCGGTGTAGACCGCGAGGATGTCGTTCCCCGCGATCAGTCGCACGGCTCCGTCCTCGACCCGGGACGCACGCTGCAGGTACGTGTGGAGGTCGCCGAGCGACAGGCTGTCGGCGAGGGTGAATTGCTGGACCATGGCCTGTCTAGACTACCGAGAGAGCGCCGCGGCCCCAGCCGTCGAGCGCCGCCGGCGGGCGGATCGGCGACCGACCAGACGGAGGAACGATGAACGGTCCCATCGACGGCCTGCTGAGCACCCTGCGGCTCACCGACACCGGTGCGCGGACGCACGAGGACATCTTCACAGGGCCCTCGCAGTGGATGCCGCTCGGGCGCGTCTTCGGCGGACAGGTGCTCGCGCAGTCCATCACTGCGGCCACCCACACGGTGCCCGACGATCGTTCGATCCATTCCATGCACGGCTACTTCCTCCGGCCGGGCGACGTGCAGCACCCCATCACCTTCTCGGTCGACCGCATCCACGACGGGCGCTCGTTCTCGACCCGTCGCACGCAGGCGTTCCAGCACGGCGAGCCGATCCTCTCGCTCATCGCCTCGTTCCAGACCCACGACGAGGGCCTCGAGCACCAGATGGAGATGCCCGCCGACCTGCCGGACCCCGATGGGCTGCCGTCGACGGCCGACGTCCTCGGGCACCTCGAGCACGACGTGGCGCGCTACTGGTCGAGCGAACGGGCGTTCGACGTCCGACACATCCCCTCGCCGGTGTACCTCCAGGTCGACGGCGACCGCACGCCGCGCCAGGCGGTGTGGATGCGGGCGTTCGGCCGGCTTCCGGACGACCCTCGCCAGCACCGGGCGGCGCTCGCCTACGCGAGCGACTACTCGATCCTCGAGCCGGTGCTCCGGGCGCACGGCGTCGCGTGGGCGACGCCCGGGCTGAAGGTCGCGAGCCTCGACCACGCGATGTGGTGGCACCGGGATGCCCGCGTCGACGAATGGCTCCTGTACACCATGGAGTCGCCGTCGGCGAGCGGCGGCCGTGGCCTCTCGCTCGGGCGCATCTACACGCGCGACGGGGTCCTCGTGGCGAGCGTGGCCCAGGAGGGAATGGTGCGGGCGCCGCAGTCCGCGCCGCGCGACTGAGGCCGGGCGGGCCGGCGTTTGCTGGGCGAACGCCGCGTGCTTCCCCACGACCTGCCGGGTCTGTCGCAGAATGGCAGCACCGCCGCGCCGGCGGCCGACTCCGGGAGGCTTCGACATGGACGACGCTCGTGAACTCTCACGCCGAACCGCGCTCGCGATCGGCGGCTCCGGCGCCCTCGGCGGGGCGCTGATCCTCGCCGGGTGCGCGCCGGCGGCCGAGGACGACGCTCCCGATGACGGGGCCGCAGGCGACACCTCGACGTCGACGCCGAGCGAGGCCGCCGGCGGCGCGGCCGGCGAGGAGGTCGCGGCGCTCTCCGACATCCCCGTCGGGGGCAGCATCGACGCGGAGATCGCCGGCGAACCGGTCCTCCTCGCGCGGCCGACGGAGGACGAGGTCGTGGCGTTCAGCGCGATCTGCACGCACCAGGGCTGCGTGGTCGGCGCGGAGGGATCGAAGTTCGCGTGCCCGTGCCACGGTTCCATCTTCGACGCGGCGACCGGCGACGTGGAGGTGGGACCCGCGCTGGAGCCCCTGGCGAAGGTCGCGGTCACGGTCGACGGCGACCGTATCGTCGCAGGCTGACCCGTGGACCTCCAGGTCGCGGGCCTGCCCCTCCACGTGCTGCTGGTGCATTTCGTCGTGGTCGGGGTGCCGTTGCTGGCCCTCGCACTCGTCGTGCTCGCCGCGTGGCCGGCGGCCCGTCGTCTGCTCTGGATCCCCGTGCTCGTCGCCGCGGTCGGGCTGCTCGGCGTCACCTGGCTGACGGTCGAGGCCGGCGAATGGCTTCAACAGCGCGTCCCGGAGACGCCGCTCATCGAGGCGCATACGGGCCAGGGCGACGACGTGCTCCCCTGGGTGATCGCGCTGGCCGCGGTGGCGGTGCTCGTCTCGGCCCTCGCGATCGTCGAGTCCCGCGCCCGACGTGCCGCCACCGACCCGGAGGTGGCGGCGAACCGCGGCATCGCCACCTCGCCCGAGCGACGGAGCGCCGGCGGCGTCGTCGTGGCCGTCGTGTTGATCGTCGCGGCGGTCGGGGTGGGCGCCGGAGCCGTCTGGACGCTCATCCAGGTCGGCGAGTCGGGCACGCGCGCGGTCTGGGAGGGGTCGTTCAGCGACGATCCGATCGAACGCTGATCAGCGACGACGGAAGCTGATCGGGTCGCCGACGTACGGCTCCCACGCGGCCCGCTCGCCGTCGGTGATCCGACGCGGTCGCTCGGTGGCGGCGTCGACGAGGACGATCGTCGTGACGGCGCGCGTGTAGAGCGTCCGCGGCTCGACGCCCGCGGGCGAGTTGACCTCGTAGCAGACGTCGAGGCTCGCCCCGCCCATGTGGCCGATCCACAGCTCGATGTCGAGCGGCTGGCGCTGGTACGGGATGGGCGCGAGGTACTCGACCTCCTGCCGCGCGATCAGCGTGACGGTGCCGGCGCCGGGCGTGGCGTCGAGGACGGCCGTGGAGGCGCCGACGGCGTGCTCCGCCGTGTCTTCGGACACCCAGAACGCCTGGATGCGAGCCTCCTCGAGGAGGCTCAGCATCCGGGCGTTGTTCACGTGGCCGTACGCGTCGAGATCGCTCCATCGCAGCGGCGTGGGCACGTGCAGGCGCACGTCAGTCCCTCGTCAGCTTCCGGTACGTGGAGCGGTGCGGCTTGGCCGCCTCGGGGCCGAGGCGGTCGACCTTGTTGGCCTCGTACGCCTCGAAGTTGCCCTCGAACCAGTACCAGTTGGCCGGGTCCTCGTCGGTGCCCTCGTAGGCGAGGATGTGGGTCGCGATCCGGTCGAGGAACCAACGGTCGTGCGTGATGACGACGGCGCAGCCGGGGTACTCGAGGAGCGCGTTCTCGAGGCTCGACAGCGTCTCGACGTCGAGGTCGTTCGTGGGCTCGTCGAGCAGGAGCAGGTTGCCGCCCTGCTTCAACGTGAGCGCGAGGTTCAGTCGGTTGCGCTCACCGCCGGACAGGACCCCGGCGCGCTTCTGCTGGTCGGGGCCCTTGAAGCCGAACGTCGACACGTAGGCCCGGCTCGGCACCTCGGTCTTGCCCACCTGGATGTAGTCGAGTCCGTCGGAGACGACCTCCCACAGGGTCTTGTTGGGGTCGATGCCGCCGCGCGACTGGTCGACGTACGAGATCTGGACCGTCTCGCCGATCTTCAGGTCGCCGCCGTCGAGCGGCTCGAGGCCCACGATCGTCTTGAAGAGCGTGGTCTTGCCGACGCCGTTCGGGCCGATGATGCCCACGATGCCGTTCCGCGGCAGCGAGAAGCTGAGTCCGTCGATCAGCTTGCGGTCGCCGAAGCCCTTCTCGAGCTTCTTGGCCTCGAGCACCACGTCGCCCAGGCGCGGGCCCGGCGGGATCTGGATCTCCTCGAAGTCGAGCTTCCGAGTGCGCTCGGCCTCGGCCGCCATCTCCTCGTAGCGCGCGAGACGCGCCTTCGACTTCGCCTGGCGCCCCTTCGCGTTCGAGCGCACCCACTCCAGCTCCTCCTTGAGGCGCTTCTGGAGCTTCTGGTCCTTCTTGCCCTGCACCTGCAGGCGCTCGGCCTTCTTCTCGAGGTAGGTCGAGTAGTTGCCCTCGTACGGGTACAGCCGGCCGCGGTCGACCTCGCAGATCCACTCCGCGACGTGGTCGAGGAAGTACCGGTCGTGCGTGACGGCGAGGACCGCGCCGGGGTACTTCGCCAGGTGCTGCTCGAGCCAGAGCACGCTCTCGGCGTCGAGGTGGTTCGTCGGCTCGTCGAGCAGCAGCAGGTCGGGCTTGTGCAGCAGCAGCTTGCAGAGCGCGACGCGGCGCTTCTCACCGCCGGACAGCACCGAGACCGGCGTGTCGCTCGGCGGGCAGCGCAGTGCGTCCATCGCCTGGTCGAGCTGGGAGTCGAGGTCCCAGGCGTCGGCCGCGTCGATGTCCTCCTGCAGGGTGCCCATCTCGGCGAGCAGGGTGTCGAAGTCGGCATCGGGGTTCGCCATCTCGGCCGAGATCTCGTTGAACCGGTCGATCTTCGCCTTGATCGGGCCCACGCCCTCCTGGACGTTCTCGAGCACGGTCTTCGACTCGTCGAGTTCGGGTTCCTGCATGAGGATGCCCACGGAGAACCCGGGCGTCAGACGCGCCTCGCCGTTGGAGGGCTGGTCGATCCCCGCCATGATCTTGAGGATCGTGGACTTGCCTGCGCCGTTCGGTCCGACGACGCCGATCTTCGCGCCGGGAAGGAACGCCATCGTGACGTCGTCGAGAATGAGCTTGTCGCCGACCGCCTTGCGGGCGCGCACCATCGAGTAAATGTAATCCGCCATGTCGCCTACCAGTCTATGGGGCGCGTGTCGCCGAGGAGGCAGCCGCCTGTGCCGAGCGCCGGGCGCACCGCACTCTGGTACCCGTCGGACTTCGGGCCGTACTGGCCGACCAGGCAGTCCGGGCCGAACCCGACCGCGAACTGGATCGAGTCGGCGGGGTCCCCGAGCGTGGTCGTGTCCGAGGTGACCTGCATGCCCGACCGGTCGAATCCGGCGGCGATCAGCGCGTCGACGAATGCACGACCGCCGGCCTCGGGGTCGGCCGCGATGACCGCCAGGTTCACGGAGTCGAAGAACGCCAGGTTCTCGGCTGCCGAGAGCTCCGGTCGGAGCACCAGGTCGACATTCTCCGGAGGCGCGACCGTGCTCGGCACGGGTCGCGGCGCCGGAGACGAGACCGAGGTCGAGGCGGGCGCCTCCGAGGACGCGGCGGGCGTGCAGCCGGTGAGGCCGGGAACGGCGACGCATGCGAGTGCCACGAGGATCACCCCCGCATGCCCCGCTCGCATCGCCCCCACCCCTCATCGGCCCCACGGCCGACGACCCGAGTCTATGTCGGCTCGGCGCGCCGGCGCTGGAGCGTCGCCTCAGGCGGCGGCTGACGACCCTGCGGGCGGCGCCGGCACCGCCTCCGTCGACGGATCGGCGGTGACCGCGCGCCCGGATGACGAGGCGTCGGCGGGCCCCTCGGCACCTCCGGGCCAGCCGGGCGTCGCCCCGGGCCGGGCCCAGTCGTCGGCCGGGTCCCCAGCACCGTCGGTTCCGCCGACGGAGTCGCCGGCGGGCTCCGCCGGCGGGGCGTCCGACTGCTCCGCGGTGCGCGCCGACGAGGCCGTGCGCGTCGCCTGGGTGCGCGCCCACGAGAGGTCGTGGCCGATCGCGTCGGCATCGATCTCGACGGCCGTGCCCGACTTCTCCCCCGTCTCCCACGAGCGGACCCGGAGGCGACCGTGGACGACCACCCGGTCACCCCGCGACACGGAGGCCGCGGCGTTGACGGCGAGCTGTCGGAACGCGGCGACCGAGTACCAGTTCGTCTCCCCATCGGCCCATTCGCCCTTCGCGCGGTCGAAGAACCGGCGCGTCGTCGCGAGGCGGAAGTTGGTGATCGCCAGCCCGCTGTCGGTGACGCTGTGCCGCGGGTCGTTGCCCACGAATCCGGTGACGGTGACGAGATCGGTCATGTCGTGCTCCCTGCAGTCGACGCCACCGCGTGCCGGCGGCTCGCGGCATCCGGGGTCCTCGTGCCGGAACGACCCCGGATGCCGCTGACGCCAGATTGCCGGTCACGACGTGGCATCCGTCGACCGCGTGCGCAGCCGGTGGAGGCGGACCGACCAGCCGCGAGTTGGGGAGGAGGAGTCAGGCGACGATGTAGTCCGCGTACGAGCGCCGGATCTTGTTCACCTTCGGCAGGGCCACGGCGAGGCAGTAGCCCTGGCCCGGGTTCTTCGCGAAGAAGTCCTGGTGGTACTCCTCGGCTCGGAAGAACTCGCCGAGCGGCTCGATCGTCGTGACGACCTCCCCGGGCCACCACTCCGCTGCGCGAGCCCGTGCCTGCTCGAACCTCGCACGCTGGGCCTCGCCGTCGAAGAACATCGCCGACCGGTACTGCGTCCCGATGTCGGCGCCCTGCCGGTTCAGCTGGGTGGGATCGTGCAGGGTGAAGAAGACGTCCAGGATCACCTCGGACGGGATGACGTCGGAGTCGAACGAGACGCGCACCGCCTCGGCGTGCCCGGTCGCGCCCGTGCACACGAGCTCGTACGACGGGTTCGGCAGCGACCCCCCGGTGTAGCCGGACACGACGTCGTCCACACCGCGAAGCGTGCGGTAGACGGCATCGAGGCACCAGAAGCAGCCGCCCGCCAGAACGAAGTTCTCCATCGCCATAGGCTATCCGGCATGACCTTCGCCGCCGCGCACGACCGCTACGACCGCATGCCCTATCCGCGTATCGGCCGCAGCGGCCTCAGGCTCCCGGCGCTCTCGCTGGGCCTCTGGCACAACTTCGGCCACGACCGGCCGCTCGACACCCAGCGCGCGATCGTCCGGCGCGCCTTCGACCTCGGCATCACCCACTTCGACCTCGCGAACAACTACGGTCCCCCCGCGGGCAGCGCCGAGGAGAACTTCGGCCGCCTGCTCGCCGCCGACCTGGCGGCGTACCGCGACGAGATCATCGTCTCGTCGAAGGCGGGCTACCACATGTGGGATGGACCGTACGGCGAGTGGGGATCGCGGAAGTACCTGCTCTCCTCCCTCGACCGGAGCCTCGGCCGCCTCGGCCTCGACTACGTGGACGTCTTCTACTCGCACCGGCCCGATCCCGAGACGCCGATCGAGGAGACGATGGGGGCCCTCGCCCACGCCGTCCGGCAGGGCAAGGCGCTGTACGTCGGCATCTCGAACTACTCGCCGGAGCAGACGCGCGCCGCCGCCGCCGCGCTCGCGGCGGAGGGCGTGCCCCTCACCATCCACCAGCCCCGCTACTCGATGTTCGACCGGACGATCGAGGACGGCCTCTTCCCCGTGCTCGACGAGGTCGGAGCCTCGGCCATCGTGTTCTCGCCGCTCGCGCAGGGTCTGCTGACCGACCGGTACCTCTCCGGCGACGTGCCGGAGGGCTCCCGAGCGGCCACCAGCCACTTCCTCCCGGCGGAGCGCATCAGCGAGGACTACCTCGCCCGGGCGCGCGCGCTCCACTCGATCGCGGCGGCGCGCGGGCAGACCCTCGCGCAGCTCGCGCTGTCGTGGGTGCTCCGCGTCCCGCAGGTCGCGAGCGCGCTGATCGGCGCGTCGAGCGTCGCGCAGCTCGAGCAGAACGTGGCCGCGCTGGACGCGTCGGCGCTGAGCGACGACGAGATCGCCGCGATCGAGCCGCACGCGGCTGACGGAACCGTCCTCGGCTGAGCGGATGGCGCCGCGCCGGGATCCCGCCGGTGCGGCGCTCGGCAGCACGGGTTAGGGTGTCGTCCACCGGCGTCGCGGAGGGCTCCGGTCGGCATCGGCGCGGACCGGGGGGGGGCGACGCGATGGACAGCGGCACGGGCACGCGCACGGTCGTGCGGACGTCGCTGCGCTACCTCCCGATCGGCCTCGCCCTGTTCGCCCTGCAACTCGACTTCTTCTCGCTCAGCCTGGCGATGCCGACGATCGCCCACGACCTCGACGTGCCGGTGACCGACCTCCAGTGGCTGCTCGCGGGCTACCTGCTGAGCGTCGGCGCCACGTTCGTCCCGGCCGGCAAGATCGGGGACACCATCGGCCGCAGACGCGCACTCGTGGTGGGCCTGGTGGTGTTCGGAGCGTCCAGCCTCGCGTGCGCGCTGTCCGCGAGCGCTCCGCTGCTGATCCTGTTCCGGGTCGTGCAGGGGGTCGGCGCCGGGCTCGTGATGCCGAACGCCTTCGCCCTCATGGGTGCGACGATCGCCGACGGGCCCAAGGCGAAGGTCATGGGCCTGCTGCTCGGCCTCTCCGGCGTCGGGACCGCCCTCGGACCGGTCGTCGGAGGCGTGCTCGCGGAGACCGCGGGATGGCAGTGGGTCTTCCTGATCAACCTCCCGGTGGCCGTCGTCGCCGTCATCGGCGCCGCCCGGCTCCCCGAGTCGTACGGCGGCGGATCGCGAGGCTCGCTTCGCGACCTCGACTGGCTGGGGGTCGGGCTGGTCATGTCGGGGCTCGCGCTGACGAGCGTCGGCATCGACAACACCTCGAACCTCGGCTTCGCGTCGCCGCTGACCTGGGGGCCGCTCCTGGCCGGTCCCGCGCTCCTGGCGTGGTTCGTGCGGCACAGCGCCGCGGTGGCGACGCCGCTGGTGCGGTTCTCGCTCATGCGGGACCGGGCGTTCGCGCTGCTCCTGCTCGCCGGGACCGTGCTGAACGTCGGGCTCAACGTCTCGGTGTTCGCCGCGACGCTCGAGCTCCAGGAGGTCGACCGGATGTCGGCGGCATCCGCGGGGCTCGTCTTCATGCTCTCGTCGATCGGCCTGGCCAGCTGCGGTCCCGCCGCGGGGTGGCTCACCGCCACGCTCGGATCGCGGCGCGTGCTCGCGGGGTCGCTGCTGCTCGGAGCGGTCTCGGTCGCGGCGCTCGGCCTGGCGCCGAACCTCCCGCTGACCGTGCTGGCGCTCGGCGTGTCCGGGTTCGCGTGCGGCATGGGCTTCTCGGTGTCGCAGATCGGGGCGCAGGCGATCCTGCCGCCCGAGCGCGCAGGCGAGGGCAGCGCACTGCTGCTCACCGCGATCGTCTCGATCGGCGGCATCGGGGTCGTCGTCGCCGGCGCCGTCATCGAGGCGATCTCGGGCACGCCCACGCACGCCTCGATCGCGACGCTGCTGGTGGGACTCGCGGTCCTGCTGGCCGCCGCCGGCGTCGTCACGGGCGTCGGGTCCCGACGACCGGAGGCGGCCACCGCGGCGCGGCGATGAGTCGGCGACCGGGACCGAGGCGCGCCGACCGGGCTGCCGTCGGCGCCGCGCCGGCGGCGCTAGCCTGCGCTCATGCAGTGGTGGAATGAATTCGTCGCCTGGATCCTGTCGGATGGCGCACGGCCGTGGTTGTTCACCGCGGCGGTGCTGTTCGCGGCGGTCGTCGCCGCCGGACTGCTGTCGGCGTGGATCGCCCGTCGAGCCGTCCGCGGCCTGATCCGTCAACGCGACCGCGAACTCCGCGATGCCGCGGTCGCCGCACTCATCGACGCGGCCACCGAGGCCTCCGTCTGGAACTCGCTGACGCCGCAGGAGCAGGTGCTGTCGGACCGGGCCGTGGGCCAGGCGGACCTCCAGGTGCGCCTGCTTCCCGTCCGCGGCGCCGACGTCGCCGCCGATTGGGCCTCCCATCAGCTGCACGAGCTGAAGCGCGCCTCGGCGACCTTCGGCTACCAGCTCGACCCGGCCGTGGTGGAGTTCCGCGATCGCCTGCTCGAGTGGCAGCGGCATCCCTCACGCACGCGCCGCGACTTCAGGAACGACCTCGACCGCTGGCGGGCCCAGCGCAGCGAGCCCGAGCAGGCGGTGATCGCCGAGCAGGACTCCTGGGTGGCCGAGCAGCACCACGAGCGCTACGTCCCTTCCCCGCTGATCGACCAGGCGACGGAGCCGCAGACGACGGCGGACGCGGACACCGGTCCCACCCCGGTCGCCTCGGAGGCTGCGGACGAGACCGCTGCGGAGACCCGGCGCTGATCGGACAGGCCGCCCCCGGACGCCTCGGGGCGGCTCGGCACGTCAGTCGCGCCGCCACCACTCGTCGAACATCGTGACCGGTTCGGCGCGCTTGTGGCGCGTCTGGAGAAAGCGCTGCTCGATCTTCTCCGCGATGGCGGGATCGACCTCCTCCCCCTCGAGGAAGGCGTCGATGTCGGCGTAGCGGAGCCCGAGGTTCGCCTCGTCGGCCTGGCCGGGATCGTGGTCGAGCAGGTCGGCCGTGGGCACCTTGAGGTAGAGGCGCTCGGGGGCGCCGAGGTGCTCGAGGAGCGCGCGACCCTGTCGCTTGCTGAGGCCGGACAGCGGGAGGAGGTCGGCGCCGCCGTCGCCGTACTTGGTGAAGAACCCCGTGACGGCCTCCGCGGCGTGATCCGTCCCGACCACGAGCAGGCGACCCTCGCCGGCCATCGCGTACTGGGCGACCATGCGCATGCGCGCCTTCACGTTGCCCTTGCCGAAGTCGCTGATCGCGGCGCCGACGGCGTCGGCGTACTCCGCCGCGAGCCCGTCGACGGCGTCGCGGATGTTGAAGTCGACCACCTCGGGAGGCCGGATGAACTCGAGGGCGAGCCGGGCGTCGGCCTCGTCGCGCTGCACCCCGTAGGGCAGCCGGACCGCCACGAATCGGGTGGGGCGTCCTGCGGCGGAGAGCTCGTCGACCGCGAGGCTGCACAGCCGCCCGGCGAGGCTCGAGTCCTGTCCGCCGCTGATGCCGAGGACCAGGCCCTCGGCGCCCGACGTCGTGAGGTACTCCTTGAGGAAGTCGATGCGCCGGCGGACCTGGTCGGCGGGATCGATCTCGGGGACGACGTGGAGTTCTTCGATGATCCGGGCCTGGATGTCGCGCATGCCACGACCCTATGGCACGTGTGCGACGAGCGGATGACGCGTCGCTGTGAAGCGGCCGCGAGGGTCCGGTTGCCGATAGCATGCACGCACGCGACGAAGGGGGTTCCGCGTGGAGGTCGACCTGCCCACCCTCGTGCTCATCCCTGCGATCGCGGCGATCGCGCCGTTGGCCGCGCGATCCCTGGGGCGCTGGATCGCGATCCCGATCGTGGTGTTCGAGATCGTGCTGGGCGTGCTGCTCGGACCGGACGTCCTCGGCGTGGTCCAGGACGACGCGTTCATCGCGCTCTTCGCCGACCTCGGCCTGGCGATGCTGTTCTACCTCGCCGGGCGGGAGATCGACTTCGCGGCGATCCGCGGCACCCCCACGGCGCGCGCCTCGGCCGGCTGGCTGATCTCGATGGCGCTCGGGCTGCTCGTGGGCTTCCTCGTCGACCCGGGCGCGGGGGCGGTCTTCGTCGGCATCGCGCTGGCGTCCACCGCGCTCGGCGCGCTCCTGCCCATCCTGCGCGACGCGGGCCTGCTCCGCACCCCGTTCGGCCTGTCGATCCTCGCGGTGGGCGCGGTCGGCGAGTTCGCGCCGTTGCTGGCGATCTCGCTGTTCCTCAGCGGGAGATCGCCCCTGCACGCGGCGGCGGTCCTGATCGCGTTCTGCATCGTGACCGGTGCGCTCATCGTCATCGCCGCCCGCGGCCACGGCGTCCACCTGCACCGGGCGATCGAGGCGAGCCTGCACACGAGCGGCCAGTTCGTGGTCCGGCTCGTGATGTTCGTCCTGCTCGGCCTCGTCGCACTGTCGATCTTCCTCGGCATCGACATGCTGCTCGGGGCATTCGCCGCCGGAGTGCTCGGCGGGCTGCTGCTCCGCGATGCCCCCGCGCCGGCCGCCGCGATGACCGAGGCGAAGATCGAAGCGGTCGGCTTCGGGCTGCTGGTCCCGGTCTTCTTCATCCACACCGGCATCACCTTCGACCTCGCGGGCCTCGTGTCCGAGACCCGGACGCTGCTGCTGCTCCCGCTGTTCACGGTGCTGCTCCTCGTCACGCGCGGGATCCCCGCGGCGGTCTTCGCGCCGAGGGGCTCCACCGTCCGCGAGCGGGCATCCACCGGGTTCTTCGCCGCGACCGGGCTGCCGATCATCGTCGCCGTCACCGCCCTGGGCGTGGACGCGGGCGACCTCGATCCGGGAACGGCCGCCGCGCTCGTCGGCGCAGGCCTGCTGTCGGTCCTCGCCTATCCGCTCGTCGCGCTCTCGATCCGGACGGGGAATCCTCGGCGCCCTCGGCAGGAATCGAACCTGCGACCAAGAGATTAGAAGGCTCCTGCTCTATCCGCTGAGCTACGAGGGCCGATCGCCACAACGATACCGCAGCCGGCACGCCCGCCCTCGTGTCGGGGCGCGCGGCTAGACTCGCCGCATGGCTTCCTCGAGTGACCGACTGGTCTGGATCGACTGCGAGATGACCGGGCTCGACCTCGAGGTCGACGAACTCGTCGAGATCGCGGTGGTCGTCACCGACTACGACCTGAACCCGGTCGATGCCGGCCTCGACATCGTCATCCGGCCCGATGCGAGCGCCCTCGAGGCGATGGGCGACTTCGTCCGCGCCATGCACACCGATTCGGGACTCATCGAGGAGATCCCGAACGGCGTCTCGGTCGCCGAGGCGGAGTACGAGGTGCTCGAGTACGTCCTGAAGCACGTCCCCGACGAACAGCGGGCGCCGCTCGCCGGCAACTCGATCGGCACCGACCGCGCGTTCATCGCGAAGTTCATGCCGCGCCTCGACGCCCACCTGCACTACCGAAACGTCGACGTGTCGTCCATCAAGGAACTGGCCAAGCGCTGGTACCCGCGCGCCTACTTCAACGCGCCGGCGAAGGACGGCGGGCACCGCGCGCTCGCCGACATCCTCGAGTCCATCCGCGAGCTGCAGTACTACCGCCGTGCCGTCTTCGTGGCCGATCCCGGCCCCTCGAGCCAGGAGTTCCAGGCCATCGCGGCCGAGGTGATGTCGACGCCGACGGCACCGTCGGGCGCCGAGGCGCCCGTGGGTGCCGAGGTGTCATCGAACCCCTCCGACGTGGTGTAATCTCGTATGGTTGCCGATCGCGGAAGCGATGGCACATGGTGGGTATAGCTCAGTCGGTAGAGCGCCTGGTTGTGGTCCAGGAGGTCGCGGGTTCAAGCCCCGTTACTCACCCCAAGATCTGACTCCGGAACGGAGCTCCCGTGGAACTCGACGACGAGGCCTTCGAGGCACTCGTCGTCGATGAACTCGATCGGCTGCCCGACGACATGGTCGACGGCCTCGACAACGTGGTGTTCGTCGTCGAGGACCGCCCCGAGGACGGCTCGCTCGACCTGCTCGGTCTCTACGAGGGCACGGCCCTGACGGAGCGGGACCGCTACGGCTTCGGCGAGATGCCCGATCGGATCGTGCTCTACCGGGAGCCGCTGCTCGCGGTCTCCGCGTCTGAGGACGAGCTCCGAGACGAGATCCACGTCACGCTCGTGCACGAGATCGCGCATTTCTACGGCATCGACGACGACCGGCTGCACGAGCTGGGCTGGGCGTGACCGCGGTCGCGTTAGCCTGATTCGCATGAGCCCCTCCCCCGCTCGCGGCGTCGGCATCGCCCTCGGCACGCTCGCGATCCTCACCGTGGGCGTCTACGCCCCGGCCATGCTCCTCGGCCCCCTGCCGCAGGTCGACATCGTCGCCGGCGACGCGGCGGGAGAGAGCCCGGCGGCCGTCGAGGTGCCGCTGCCGGAGTCGGGCGCGGCGGTGGCGATCATCGGCGACGACGGTCGGGCCGAACTCGTGTCGGCGTCGGCGGAGGACCCTGCCGCGCCCATCGGCGGCGCCGCGAAGCTCGTCACGGTGCTCGCGACGCTCGACGCCCTCCCGATCGCCGAGGGCGAGCGAGGCCCGGCGATCAGGATCGGCGCCGAGGACTACACCGACTACCTCCGGTACCAGGCCGAGGGGTCGCGGACGCTGCCGGTGTCTCCGGGCGACGCATGGAGCCAGCTCGACGTCGTGCGCGCCGTCTTCCTGGGGTCGAGCAACAACCACGCCGACACGCTCGCCCGCTGGGCGTTCGGCAACCTCGACAACTACGCCGACGAGGCGAACGCCTGGCTGGAGGCGGAGGGATTCGACACGCTCCGCGTGGTCGACACGACGGGCCTGTCGGGCGAGAACGTCGGCACGGCCGCCGAACTCACGCGACTGGCCGGCCTCGCACTGGCGGAGCCCACGCTCGCGGCGATCCTCGAGGACGGCGGCGCGCTCACGTCGACGGACC
The DNA here is from genome assembly GCF_052805135.1 of Agromyces arachidis. NCBI lineage: Bacteria > Bacillati > Actinomycetota > Actinomycetes > Micrococcales > Microbacteriaceae > Agromyces > Agromyces arachidis. Next base: position 322,702 of record NZ_JBRBDK010000001.1, on the reverse strand, counting down.
GCCGCGTTCCCGACGTCGTCGCACACCTGCAGGGCGACGGCATCCGGGCGATCAGCCGCAGCTACACCGACCAGGCGCTGATCTCGTTCGTGTTCACCAGCGAACTGTCCGGCGAGACGCCGCGACGGATGGTGGGCGCCATGACCGGGGTCGACGACTACGAGACGCTCGACGCCGCGGTCCTCGCGGCCGTCGAGGGCATGCAGGCGGCATCCGCGCCGCTCGAGGTGATCACCGCAGGCGCCGCGTACGCCGAGGCCGTCTCGGCGTGGGGCGACCGCGCGCACCTCGTCGCCGTCGCCGGTCGCACCGACTCCGCGTGGGGCGCCGTGCCCGAGACGGCCTCCGTCGACGTGCCGACGTTCACGACCGCTCCGGCCGGCCGTCCCGTGGGCGACGTCTCGGTGTTCATCGGCGACCGGAGGATCACCTCGGCACTCGAACTCGATCAGCCGATCGCCGATCCGGGACCGCTGTGGCGACTGACCCACCCCGCCGAGATCATCGGCGCATTCCTGGCCGACTGAGTCGCGCCTGACGGATCAGTCGTTCTCGTCGTCGTGCTCGACGGGATCGGAATCGTCGGCGTCGAACCGGAAGCGCACGCGGATCTGCCCGCCCACCTCGCGCTCGTCGACGGCGTCGTACCAGAAGAGGGACTCGAGGCCGTCGACCGCAGCCACCATGCCGACGCGCTTCTCGGTCTCACCGTGCACGAGCGAGCGCTGCTCGAAGTCGCCCTCGAGGGGCCCGTCGATGAACTCCGCCACGTAGGTCGCGGCACCTGGATCTGCCATGACCCAACCGTAGCCCCCGCGACGCGCAGGGTCACCCCGGCGCGCTGCGCTCACCCGACGAGTCGCACCCGCATCCCGGACGCGCGGCGCGCATCCGTCTGCAGCACGTAGCGGCGCCAGTCCGCCTCCCAGGCGTCCCAGTACGGGTCGAACGCGCCACCGTCGCGCTCGAGCGCCCGGTGCCGCCTGGCCGCCGCGGGCGCGTCGAGCCAGACCCGCACGGCGTCGCTCCGGTGCCGGCCCGCGAGGTGGGCGCCGCATCCTTCGACGACGATGCCGCCCGGTCGCACGCGTTCGATCGCGCCGGGGCGATCGCCGAACCAGTCCCACCGGTGGATCGCACCGGGGTCGCTGCGACGATGCGGACGCAGCAGCGACCGCTCAAGACGCTCCGCTCCCGGCCGCAGTCCCGCCCACCCCGGGATGGCTTCGTCGACCCGCACGAGGCGCGGGGCCGCGCCGTGCCAGGCGGCGACGAGCGCGGCCGCGAAGGTGGTCTTGCCGGCGCCGCTCGGCCCGTCGACGAGCACGAGCGGATGCCGCCTCCGCGCGACCCGCCGAAGCACCGCGGCCACCGCAGGCTCGAGGGTCATCGGCGACGTCGTGCTCACGCCCACACCGGATGGAAGGCGCCGGCCCAGATCGAGCCGGCGATCGCGAACACCGCGATCGCGGCGGCGATCGCGACGAGCACCGCGTCCGCGACCCCCACGCGCGACGGGCGCGCCCAGGTGCGTTCGACGTCCGCGCCGAATCCCCTCGCCTCCATCGCGGTCGCGAGCTTGGAGCCCCGACGGATCGCGAGGACCAGCAGCGCGAACGCCATCGTCGCGGCCCGGCGGAGCGCGCCGTGATCGCCGATTCCCCGAGCACGACGGGAGAGGGCCATCGCGCGCCAGTCCTCGACGAACAGCCCGACGAGCCGCGTCGCCGCGAGCGCCCCCAGGACGAACCGGGCCGGCAACCGCCAGACCTGCGCGAGCCCGTCCGCGAGGTCGGTCGGGTCGACGCGGAGGAACAGCAGCGCTGCAGGCAGGCCGATGGCCAGGACCCGGACCGTCACGGCGATCGCGAGCTCGATCGAGCCGTCGGTGATGCGGGCGAGCCAGAACTCGAAGTGCACGCTTCCGGACGGCCTGCCGTAGAGCAGCATGCTGACGCCGGCGAGCGGCGCGGCGACGAGGATCGGCCAGGTGCGTCGGAGGAGGAGCCTCGGCGTCACGCCGGCGATCGCGAAGAGGACGAGCTCGACGGCGAGCGCGATGGCGGCGCTCACCCAGTCGACGGTGAACAGCAGCGGGGTCGTCAGCACCATCGCCGCGGCGAGCCGGCTGACCGGGTTGGTCCGGTCGACGAAGCGCAGGCTCGGCGGCGGAGCCGCGACGGGACGGATGCCGCTCACGGCATGCTCCCGGCGGGACGCCTGGCACCGAGGTCGAGTCGGTGCGTTCCGAGGCTCTCCCGGAACGCTCGATCATGCGTGACCGAGAGCAGCGTGGCGCCCTCGTGGACGAGTTCGTGGAGCAGCTCGACGAGTTCGATCCAGCCGAGGCGGTCCTGGCCGAAGGTCGGCTCGTCGAGGATGACGACGCCGGGTCGCGTCGCGAGGACCGCTCCGACCGAGAGCCGGCGCGCCTCGCCGCCCGACAAGGTGAACGGGTTCGCCGCGGCCAGGCGATCCAGCCGGAGCCGTTGCATCACCTCGTCGGCACGGCGGACGACCTCGTGCTCGGGCAGGCCGAGCGCGCGCGGGCCGATCGCGAGTTCGTCGCTCACGGTCGCGGCGACGAACTGGTGCTCGGGCTCCTGGAACACCGTGCCGATGCGCGTCAGCAGTTCGCGCGAGCGCCATCGGATCGGCCCGCCGGGGACGCCGCGCGACAGGCTCGCCGAGGCGACGACGGATCCCGCTCGTGGCGGGAGCAGGCCGCCCATCGTGAGGGCCAGCGTGGACTTTCCCGCACCGTTCGGGCCGGTGAGCACGGTCGAGGACGCGGCGAGGAGTCCGACGTCGAGTCCGGAGTGGAGCACCGGTGAGCGGGGTCGGCCGATCGCCAGGTCGTGCGCGGCGAGGACCGCCCCGCCGTCGCCGACGGACGCCGCTTGGGCGTGGGGCACCCCGAGCGGGACGCCCGGAACCCACACGCCCGCCGCAGCCAGCTGTTCGCGCCGCTCGGCGAGGACGTCGCCCGGCACGCCGTCCGCCATCAACCGGCCGTCCGGTCCGAGGACGATCACCCGGTCCACGAGATCGAGCCACACCTCGACGCGGTGCTCCACGATGACGAGCGTCGAGCCAGTGCGCTCCGCGACCCGCGCCACCGCCGCGCGCACCTCGTCGACCCCGTCCGGGTCGAGGTTCGCCGTGGGTTCGTCCAGCAGCAGCAGGCCGGGTCGCATCGCGAGCGCGCCCGCGAGGGCGAGCCGCTGCTTCTGCCCGCCCGAGAGCCGCGAGGTCGGATGGTCGAGCGGGAGGTCGAGCCCGACCGCCTCGAGCGCCTCGGCGACCCGGCGCCAGGTCTCGTCGCGGGGCACCCCCAGGTTCTCGCACCCGAACGCAACGTCGTCCCCGACGCGAGCCAGGACGACCTGCGAATCCGGGTCCTGCAGCACCAGTCCGGCCCGGCCCCGAACCTCCGAGGCGTGCCGGCCGTCGATCCGCAGCTCGCCGCGCGGCTCGCCCTCCTCGTCGCCGCCGAGCACGCCCGCGAGGGCGTGCAGCAGCGTCGACTTCCCCGAACCGGACGGGCCGAGCAGCAGCACGCGCTCGCCCGGCCCGATCCGGAGGTCGAGTCCGTCGACGGCGTGCCCGCGACGTCCCGCGTGACGCCAGCCCCACCCGATCGCGTCGACGCGGGCGGGGCCGGCACCGAACTCAGCGCGGGACACGGTTCAGACCCGCTCCGCGAGGTCGCGTCCGGCGCCGAATCGGCTCAGCGCACCCGTCGCCGCGAGTGCGCGCACCACGATCCAGGCGAGCAGGCCGGCAAGCAGCGCGCCCGACACGACGAGCGTGCCGAGGTAGAGGCCCAGGAACTCGAGCGACTTCTGCAGGTTCGCGGAGGTGAACAGCTCGAGCACCCAGGCGGCGACGCCGGCAGCGGCGCCGGCGAGCATGGCCGTGATCACGCCGAACCGGCGGTATCCGGTGGCGAGGAAGACGAGCTCGGCGCCGAGCCCCTGCGCGATGCCCGAGTAGAGCGTCTCGATGCCCCACTGGTTGCCGACGAGCGCGGAGACCATCGCCGCCAGCAGTTCGACGTACAGCGCCGCACCGGGCTTGCGGATGACCAGCCCGCCGAGCACGCCGCCGATGAGCCAGATGCCGACGGCGATCCCCCCGAGCCCGGGGGTGAGCGCGTCGGCGGCGCTGAACCACGCGTAGCCGACGTTGTTCCAGATGAGGAACACCAGGCCGGTCGCGACGCCGATCACGCTCGCGACCACGATGTCGACGACCCGCCATCGCGTGCGCCGCGCGCCGCTCGTCGCGCGGTCGTCCGTCACGCCGTCGGCGCGCTCGTCGCGCGCGTTCCCGGACTCGGTTCCGATGGATGTCTCGTGCACTGTCGTGCCCTTTCGTCTCGTGGAAAGCGGCACGGGAGATGAGAATCTCTGCCCTCCCTGCGCTGGCATGACCCAGATCAGGTTCGACGGTCGAAGGTTGAGAACCTTCCTCTCAGCCCGGCTCACCGGACTCCCGTGTTCGAGCACGAGTATACGCCGCTCCCGGGGAGCGGATCGGAGCGGCGGAGCGGACCGGCTACTTCTTGAGCGCCCGGATCACCAGCCTCAGCGCCTTGCCCGTCACGGCGACGAGCGGGATCGCGACGATAAGCAACCCGAGCACGTTCGGCTCGAAGCGGACGTCGCCGCCGCGGCTCACGTAGGCGCCGAGCGGCACCGACCAGCCGCCGCCTCCGCCGCCCGAGCCCTCGTTCTGCTCGTCGTCGGTGCCGGCACCTCCGCCGAACCCGTACGCGCCGAGCGCCACCGGCACGACCTCGGCACCGCCGATCTGGACCTTGTCGGCGTAGGAGGTGCGGACGCCGACGCCGGCGACCTTGTCTGCGAGTTCGAGCACGAAATCAGCCATGCGGCCACGCTACCTGCGCCCGCGCGGCCTCGGTAGGCCTTGACGGACGGCGTGGCGACGTCGCTCACGGCAGGGATCGGGCGCCCGGCGGACGCGGGTCGTCCGGTCGGTCTCTCCGGTCGACGGAGTCGTCGCGCGGGCCCGCCGTCTTCGGCCCGGGCCGGACCAGCGTCGCCGGCCGCACCGCCCCGCGGCCGAAGCGGCGAATCACCTCGTCGATCGTGCGCTCGGCGTCGCGCCATTCCTCGTCGGGATCCCACAGCGGCGCACCGTCTCCGGCGGGACGCAGGTGCTCGGCGCGCACGCCGATGAGCCGGACGCGCCGCCCGTCGCCGACGAGGCCGCCCAGCGGCACGAGGGCCTCCTCGTAGATCCGCCGCGCGACGTCGGTCGGCTCCGAGAGCGTGCGCGACCTCGTGACCGTCGTGAAGTCGCCGTACCTGAGCTTCAGCGTGACCGTTCGGGCGAGCATGCCCGCGCGACGCAGACGGACTCCGACGTCGGTCGCCAGGCGCAGCAGTTCGCGCGCGATCTCGTCATGCGCGACGAGGTCGTGGTGGAACGTCGTCTCGTGCCCGATGCTCTTCTCGACGCGTCGCGTCTCGACGTCGCGCGCGTCGATGCCGTTCGCGAGTCGGGTCAGGCGGGCCGCGAGCGACGGACCGACCGCCCGGGAGAGCGCCTCCTCCGGCATCTCGGCCACGTCGCCGACGGTACGGAGGCCGAGCTTCAGGAGCGACTCCTCGGTCACGCGGCCGACGCCCCACAGCGCCGAGACGGGCAGCGGGTGCAGGAACGCGGTCGTCTCGGAGGCGGGCACGACGAGCATGCCGTCGGGCTTGGCCCGCGATGAGGCGACCTTCGCGACGTATTTGCTCGCGGCGACGCCGACCGAGCAGGTGAGCCCGGTCTCGTCGCGCACGCGTCGGCGGATCGTCCAGGCGATCTCGGCAGGGCTGCCGTGCAGGCGCCGCGCCCCCGACACGTCGAGGAACGCCTCGTCGATCGACAGCGGCTCGACGAGGGGGGTGAGCTCGCGGAAGATCGTCATCACCCGCTCCGAGTACTCGGAATAGCGACGGTAGTCGCCGCGGAGGACGATCGCGTTCGGGCACCGCTGCAGCGCGACCGACATCGGCATCGCCGAGTTCACGCCGAAGCGCCGGGCCTCGTAGCTCGCGGCCGCGACGACGCCGCGACCGGCGGTGCCGCCGACGAGCACCGGCTTGCCGCGGAGCTCGGGCCGGCTCAGCAACTCGACGGACACGAAGAACGCATCCATGTCGACGTGCAGGATGGGGGTCGCCGAGTCGTCGACCGGCCCGGTCGTCACCTGCCTGGACGAACCGTCCTGCTTGCTCACGCCGCGACCCTAGCGCCCGCCGCCGACACCCGGGTCAGAACCCGAAGTCGCCGAAATCGCCGCCGCCGAAATCGCCTCCGCCGAAACCGCCCCAGTCGCCGCCCGCATCGCCTGCGCCGGCATCCACGCCCGGGTCAGCCCCCGCGTCGGCTCCGGCATCGGTGCCGCCTTCCGTCGCGCCGGACGCGTCGAACGCCGACGGATCGGGCAGGAACGCCTGCGCGATCGCGGAGCCGATCACGACGCCGGCGATCGTGCCGAGCATCGAGCCGCCGACCATCGAACCGAACGACGGGCCCGCCCCGCGGACGCCGGCGCCCGATGCGCTCGCCGGACCGCCCTGGGCACCGGCGAACGCGCGTTCCATCGACCCCGGCCGGCGCAGCTCCTGCCGCGTCGCCGCACGCGCGAGCTCGCTCGGGTCGTCTGAGACGATCCGCTCCCCCTCCGGCGCCTGCTCGGCGAGCGAGCGGAACACCTGCTGCCGCTGCTCGGGCGTGAGCTTCGCGAACGCCTCGGCGTGCACCGCCTCGATCGACTCGGGCGGCGCCGTGCGCAGCAGGTACCGGTAGCGCTCGATCGCGAGCTCGTCCTCGCCGAGATGACGCGCCTGCGGCACGGGCGGGGCGGGTCGTGCGGTGCGGTCGGCGGCGCCGAAGAGTCGGTCCAGGAATCCCATGGTGTCCTCGCAAGTGGTTCGGGGTGGCTCAGGCTACCGACGGGCGCCATGAGCGGGCTGTGAGACGACGGATGCCGCGGCGCGACCACGCGCGCCGCGGCATCCGTCGTCGGGGTCGGCCCTAGCTGCCGGCGGCCGCCCGCTCGAGCACGAGCTCGCGCACGCGCGCGGCGTCGGCCTTGCCCTGCATGGCCTTCATGACCGCGCCGATGACCGCGCCCGCGGCCTGGACCTTGCCGTCGCGGATCTTCGCGAGCACGTCGGGCTGGGCGGCGAGCGCCTGGTCGATCGCGGAGATGAGCGCGCCGTCGTCGGAGACGACCGCGAGTCCGCGGGCGTCGACGATCTCGCGCGGCGAGCCTTCACCGGCGATGACGCCCTCGAGCACCTGGCGGGCGAGGCGGTCGGTGAGGGTGCCCTCGTCGACCAGCGCCGCGAGCTCGGCGACGTCGGCCGGCTCGGCGAGGGCCGCGGCATCCGTGCCCTGCGCGTTCGCGATGCGGGTGAGCTCGCCCGTCCACCACTTGCGGGCCGCCGTGGGGGTCGCCCCCGCCGCGATGGTCGCCGCGACCTCGTTCACGAGACCGCTGTTCACGACGCCCTGGAAGTCGATGTCGGTGAAGCCCCACTCGGCCTTCAGCCGACGACGGCGAGCCGCCGGAGGCTCGGGCAGCGCGGCGCGCAGCTCCTCGATGACGGCCGGGTCGGGCTCGACCGGCAGCAGGTCGGGCTCCGGGAAGTACCGGTAGTCGTCGGCGTCGGACTTCGGGCGGCCCGGGCTCGTGGTCCCGGTGTCCTCGTGCCAGTGGCGCGTCTCCTGGGTGATCGCTCCGCCGTCGGCGAGGATCGCCGCCTGGCGCTGGATCTCGTAGCGGACCGCGCGCTCGACCGAGCGCATCGAGTTGACGTTCTTCGTCTCGGTGCGCGTGCCGAACTTCTCCTGGCCCTTCGGGCGGAGCGAGACGTTCGCATCGCAGCGGAGGTTGCCGCGCTCCATGCGCGCCTCGGAGATGCCGAGCGAGAGCACGATGTCGCGGATCGTCGCGACGTACGCGCGGGCGAGCGCCGGAGCATCCGCCCCCGCCCCCACGATCGGCTTGGTCACGATCTCGACGAGCGGGACGCCCGCGCGGTTGTAGTCGACGAGCGAGTACTCCGCGCCCTGGATGCGGCCGGTGGTGCCGCCGACGTGGGTGAGCTTGCCGGCGTCCTCCTCCATGTGCGCGCGCTCGATCGCGACCTCGAACGTGCGCCCGCTCTCGAGCTCGACCTCGATCGACCCCTCGAAGGCGATCGGCTCGTCGTACTGCGAGATCTGGTAGTTCTTGCCGAGGTCGGGGTAGAAGTAGTTCTTCCGCGCGAACCGGCTCGACGGCGCGATCGAGCAGCCGAGTGCGAGGCCGAGCGAGATCGAGTACCGCACGGCGGTGCCGTTGACGGCCGGGAGCGATCCCGGCAGGCCCATGTCGACGGGGGCGACGAGCGTGTTCGGCTCGGCGCCGTGGAACTCGTCGTTGGCCGGGTTCGGCGCCGACGAGAACATCTTCGTACGGGTGTTGAGCTCGACGTGCACCTCGAGCCCGATGACCGGGTCGAAGCGCTCCAGCGCCTCGTCGAAGTCCATCAGTGCTGCGCGCGCCATCAGACCACGCCCTCCTCGGTCGCCATGAGTTCGTGGGTGGACAGGTCCGGCGCCCGGTCGAGCAGCGGGCCGCCCCACTGGTCGAGCAGCATCGACTCGAGCGCGCCGCCGACGTTGTAGAGGCGGGCGTCCTCGCGCGCCGGCGCGAGGAACTGGATGCCGACGGGCAGGCCGTCCTCGGGCGCGAGACCCGACGGCACCGAGATGCCCGGCACGCCGGCGAGGTTCGCCGGGATCGTCGCGACGTCGTTGAGGTACATCGCCAGCGGATCGTCGAGCTTCTCCCCCAGCTTGAACGCCGTGGTGGGCGCGGTGGGCGTGGCCAGCACGTCGACCTTCGCGAACGCGGCGTCGAAGTCGCGCTGCACGAGCGTCCGGACCTTCTGCGCACTGCCGTAGTAGGCGTCGTAGTAGCCGGCCGACAGCGCGTAGGTGCCGAGGATGATGCGGCGCTTGACCTCGGGGCCGAACCCGGCCTCGCGCGTCGCGGCCATGACCTGCTCGACCGTGCCGCCGCCCTCGGGCACCACTCGGAGGCCGAAGCGCACGGAGTCGAACTTCGCGAGGTTGGACGACGCCTCGGCGGGCAGGATCAGGTAGTACGCCGCGATCGAGTACTCGAAGTGCGGGGCGCTCACCTCGACGATCTCGGCGCCGTTGGCCGCGAGCAGCTCGAGGGCCTCGTGGAAGCGCTGCCGGACGCCGGCCTGGAAGCCGTCGGAGTCGAGCTCCTTCACGACGCCGATGCGCAGGCCCGAGACATCCGCACGGCGGACCGCCTCGGCCATCGACGGCCACGGGTCGGGGATCGACGTCTGGTCGTGCGGGTCGTGCCCGGCGATCGCGTCGTGGAGCAGTGCCGCGTCGAGGACCGTGCGGCTCACCGGGCCGACCTGGTCGAGCGACGAGGCGAGGGCGATCGAGCCGTACCGGCTGACCCCGCCATAGGTGGGCTTCACGCCCACGGTGCCGGTGACGTGCGCGGGCTGGCGGATCGACCCGCCGGTGTCGCTGCCGAGCGCGATGGGGGCCTCGAACGCGGCGACCGATGCCGCGGAGCCGCCGCCCGACCCGCCGGGGATGCGCTCGAGGTCCCACGGGTTGTGGGTCGGGCCGTACGCGGAGTGCTCGGTGGACGAGCCCATCGCGAACTCGTCCATGTTGGTCTTCCCGAGCGGGACCATGCCGGCCTCGCGGACCTTGCGGACCGGCGTGGCGTCGTACGGCGGGATCCAGCCCTCGAGGATGCGGGATCCCGACGTGGTCGGCATGCCCTCGGTGACCAGGACGTCCTTGATCGCGATCGGCACGCCGGCGAGCGGACCGAGGTCGTCCCCGGCATGGCGGCGTCGGTCGATCTCGGCCGCCGTGTCGAGGGCGCGCTCGCCGTCGACGTGGAGGAAGGCGTGAACCGCGCCGTCGACGGCGGCGATGCGATCGAGGTGCGCTCGGGTCGCCTCGACCGAGGTGACCTCGCCCGCGGCGAGGCGGGCTCCGAGCTCGGCCGCGGACAGTCGGATCAGGTCGCTCACTGCTCCTCCCCCAGGATCGCGGAGACGACGAACCGGGCGCCGTCGTGCTCGGGCGCGCCGGCGAGCGCGTCGTCGACGGTGAGCACGTCGCCCACCTCGTCGACGCGCAGCGGGTTGTGCAGCGGGATCGGGTGGCTCGTCGACGGCACGTCGGACGTGGCGACCTCGCTCACCTTCTCGACCGCCTGCATGATCTGGCCGAGCTCGGCGGTGAGGTGCTCGATCTCTTCGTCGGTGAGCGCGATGCGTGCGAGGTTCGCGAGATGCGCGACCTGCTCGGCGCTGATTTCGGACATGCTGCTCCGTCGTGTGGGGAAGGGGTCGCAGCGATTCTATCGAGGCGCGCCGAAGAGGCCGGTGCCGTACTTCTGGAGCAGCTCGTACGCCTCGCCGTAGGTCTGCGGATCGGGTTCGCTGCCGTCGCCGTACTTGGCGAGCAGCATGCCGAGCAGCCCCCGGGCGGGCGGGCTGAGCGGCGCGGTGCGATGCGCGTCGCCCGGGTGCGGCTCGGACTCGGGGTTCGGCGGCGTGTACTGCGGGGTCGTCTCCGGCCAGGTGAGCGGATGCCGCGGGGTGTCGAGGGTCAGCGCGTTGGACAGGTCGGGCGCGCCGTCATCGCGATCGGTGAGCGGCTCGAGCCCGTGCCGGGCGCACAGCGTCGCGATCACCGAACCGTGGTGCATCGCGTCGTGGATGATGCCGCCTGCGGCCGTGTACGCCGAGACCGCGATCGCCGGGACGCGGCATCCCAGCCGATCGAAGGCGAAGCCCATCTCGCCGGGCTTCGCGTCGGCGTGCGGCGGGGTCGCCGCCGGCGGCGGCGCGTGATCGTAGGTGCCGCCGTGCTCGTCGAAGGTGATGAGCAGCATCGTGTTCATGGCGTTCGACCCGCCCTCGGTGTCGCTCGATCGGATGGCGGAGTAGATGCGGTGGACGAGCAGCTCGCCGGCGCGCACGTCGGAGACCGCGCTATCGGTGACCTCGCGCCCCTCGACCTCGGACTCGCGCAGCGGCCCGACCGGCGGGTGGAAGTCGTTGTGGTCGTAGATCATCCGGGGCTCGACGAACGCGTAGGGAGGGAGCGTGCCGCCCTCGACGTCGCTCCAGAACCGGGACATCGGCGCGAAGTGCGCGGTGCGCCAGTACGGTTCGAGCGCGGGTGCGTGGATGAACCCGGTCATCGAGATGAGCTGCAGGTCGTCGAAGTAGATCCGCCAGTCGATCCCGGCGTCCTCCAGGCGGTTGAAGATCGTCGGCGCCGCCTTGGCGTCGAGCCACTTCCGGTAGCCCGACTTGCCGGCGTGGTTCGTGACGAACCCGTGCGACGTGGACGCGTGGAAGAAGGAGCGATTGCAGAACGTCTGCGAGGGCACCGCGCAGTTCCACGCGTCGTAGACGGCGAAGCCCCGCGCCAGGGTCGAGAGCACCGGGAGCATCTCGGGCGAGAACGCCCCCATGATCTGCGTCAGGTCGCGGTGCCCGGCCTCGTGCACGTCGTGCTCGACGTGGTGCGCGTAGTCGGTCACGAAGCCGCTCATCGACGGCGCGGTCCCGGCGTCGGGGGCGTTGTAGGGCGCGGTCATGTCGTCGATGGCGGCGGTCGCGTTGGAGGGCGGCAGCGTGGTGCCGAACAGCTGCGTGTTGACGTGGGGGTACTCCTCGCCCGGATCCGGATGCGGGCGGCTCATGATCTCGTCCGTCGGCCCGGAGTACACGTGGGCGGCGACGACCTCGCCGTCGGGACCGGTGTTCGAGTACCGGCCGAACGCGAGACCGTCGAACGACGCCCCCTGCGGCAGCGTGTCGTCGTCGTAGAGCCATCCGAGGAGGTTGTCGAACGACCGGTTCTCGCCCATGACCACCACGAGGTGGTCGAATCCGGGCTTGCTGCGTGCCGGCGGCGGCGGCGGCAGCGCCGCGATCCCCGCCGCTCCCTCGGCCACCCCCGCGGAGTGCCCCGCCGTGGCGCCCACCGTTCCCGCGGCGCCGCCCGCGACCACGGCGGTGGCACCAGCGACGCCGCCGAGCTTCAGGAACTCACGGCGCGTGGTGCCGGTCTCGGCGTGGTCGCGCTCGTCGTCGTCGCCGGATCCCATCACCGCCCCCTACTGGTCGAGCGCGCCCGGTCCCTCGGTCACGAGGATCGCGAACTGCGCCGCGTCGATGATCCGGATGCCCAGTTCCTCCGCCTTGGCGAGCTTCGAACCGGCCCCCGGCCCCGCCGCGACGAAGTCGGTCTTCTTCGAGACGCTGGACGCCGCCTTGCCTCCTGCGGCGATGATAGCCTCCTGGGCTCCCTCGCGAGTGAATCCGTCGAGCGAGCCGGTGGCGACCACCGTCAGCCCCGACAGCACGCCGCCGCCCTCGGCCGCGCGCCCGGGGCCGGGGTGACCCGGCGTCGCGAACTGCACGCCCGCCGCCGTCCAGCGATCGACGATCTCGCGGTGCCAGTCGACCTCGAACCACTCCATGAGCGAGTCCGCGATGATCGTGCCGACGCCCTCCACCTCGGCGAGCTCGTCGCGGCCGGCGGCGCGGATCGCGTCGAGGGAGCCGAAGTGGTCGGCGAGCGCGCGGGCGGCGACGGGACCGACGTGCCGGATGTTCAACGACACGAGGATGCGCCACAGCGGCTTCGTCCTGGCCTTGCGGATCTCGTCGATGAGCTTGATCGCCGACGCGGACGGCTGCGGTCCCTCGAGCCCGGCCTTGCGTTCCGCACTCGTCGGGTTGCGTCGGAACGGGGCGCGGACTCGTGCGGAGCCGTCGGCGTCGAGCTTCTCGAGCCCCGTCTCGGCATCGCGCACGACCACCTCGATCGGGGTGAGGTCGTCGACGGTGAGGTCGAACAGCCCAGCCTCGGTCGGAAGCGGTGGCTCCGCCGGCACCCGCGGCTGCGTGAGGGCGGCTGCCGAGACCTCGCCCAGCGCCTCGATGTCGAGAGCGCCCCTCGACCCGATGTGCTCGACCCGGCCGCGCACCTGCGCCGGGCAGGCTCGCGCGTTCGGGCAGCGGAGGTCGATGTCGCCCTCCTTCATCGGACGCAGCGCGGTGCCGCATTCGGGGCAGGCCGCGGGCATCACGAACTCGCGTTCGCTGCCGTCGCGCAGTTCGACCACGGGGCCGAGCACCTCGGGGATCACGTCGCCCGCCTTGCGCAGCACCACCGTGTCGCCGATGAGCACGCCCTTCGACTTCACGACCTCCTGGTTGTGGAGGGTGGCCTGCCGGACGACCGATCCCGCGACCCGCACCGGCTCCATGACGGCGTACGGCGTCGCCCGGCCGGTCCGGCCGACGCTCACGACGATGTCGAGCAGCTTCGTGTTCACCTGCTCCGGCGGGTACTTGTACGCGATCGCCCAGCGCGGCGCCCGGCTGGTTGCGCCCAGCTCGGCGTGCAGGGCCAGCTCGTCGACCTTGACGACCACGCCGTCGATCTCGTGCTCGACCGCATGGCGGTGCTCACCGTAGTAGGCGACGAACTCCTGGACGCCGTCGATCGTCTCGACGACCCGGTAGCGGGGCGAGGTGGGAAGGCCCCATTGCGCGAGCAGCGCGTAGACCTCCGACTGGGACGCGACCGGCGGGTCGGGCCATGCGCCGATGCCGTGCACGAGCATCTTCAGCCCGGCCAGGCGCGCCCGCATGAGCTCGAGCTGCGCGGCGTTCTTGCCCTCGGACTTCTGCCTCAGCGACCCGCTCGCGGCATTGCGGGGGTTGGCGAACTCGCGCTCGCCCGACGCGGTCTGGCGGGCGTTCAGCTCGGCGAACGCCTCGGTGGGGAAGAACACCTCGCCGCGGACCTCGACGAGTTCGGGATGGCCGCTCCCGTCGAGCTGCAGCGGGATCCCCGGGATGAACCGGACGTTCTCGGTGACGTCTTCGCCGACGCGCCCGTCGCCGCGCGTGGCCGCCGAGACGAGCCGCCCGCGACGGTACCGGAGACTGAGCGCGAGCCCGTCGATCTTGAGCTCGCAGAGCCAGTGCACCGGCCGCCCCGCCGAGGCCTGCGCGCGCGCGGCCCAGTCGCCGAGTTCGTCGGGCGAGAACACGTTGTCGAGGCTCAGCATGCGCTCGGCGTGCTCGACCGGCGCGAAGAGCGTGGTCTCGCCCCGGCCGCCCACGGTCAGCGTCGGGCTGTCCTGGCTCTGCAGCTCGGGGAACAGCCGCTCGAGCTGCTCGAGGCGCCGCATCGACTCGTCGTACTCGGCATCGCTGATGATGACCGTGTCGCGCTCGTAGTACGCGTCGCGCGCCTCGTTGATGCGGACGGTGAGGGCGGCGACCTCGGCGGTCGCCTCCTCGCGGGTGGGTGCCGCGGGTGCGGTCTCGTCGACGGATGCCACCCGGCCAGCCTAACGAGCACCGCCGACGCCGCCGTGTCCCGGCGGGGTGCGCGGCCCCCACCGCGCACCCCCTCCGGCGCTGCGCCCCCGCGCTAGACGCCGAAGCCGGCGGCGTCCACCTTCCGGTGATACCGCGTGCCGGTCCTGCCGCCGAGGATCGCTCCGCCGAGGCTCGCCGCGATCACGGCGACGAGCGCGATGATGCCGGCGACGGTCAGGTCGCCCTCCGTCACCGGGATCCGCGGGAAGGTGTTGAGGTTCGCGAGCACGTCGTACTGGCTGCCCGCGATCGCGGCGATCACCGCGCCGACCAGGGCGATGACCACGGCCCACAGCCAGACGGCGATCCCCTGCTTCATGCCGTTGAAGCGAGCCATCCGGCCCGCGACGTAGCCGCCGGCGAAGTAGGCCACGAACAGGATCACCACGAGCGCGATGATGCCCACCACGCCGATCGTGGTCGCCTCCTCGGCGACGGCCTCGTCGACCTGCGCGCCGAGCGTGCCGAGCCCGAGCGCGGCGCCCGTGGCGGCCAGCAGGGCGGTCAGCAGCACCGCCACGCCGACGGCCGTGAGCCAGCCGAAGAACGCCGTGCCGAACTTCATGCCGCCGAAGCGCTCGCGCTCGCGGTCCACGACCGCCGCACGCACGGCCGGGTCGGCGACCGGACGGTCGTCGTGCACGACGCGGCGCTCGCGGTCGTCGCGGATGCCGTCGCCGTCGCGATCCACCGCACGGGCGTCGTGCGCCGCGACCTCGCGGTCGTCGCGGATGCCGTCGCCGTCACGATCCACCGCACGGGCGTCGTGCGCCGCGACCTCGCGGTCGTCGCGGATGCCGTCGCCATCGCGGTCGACGTGACGCGGTTCGGCCGGGGCCGTGTACGGATCGCCTCCGGGGCGTTCGGATGAGGTGCTCATGGTGGGTCCCCTCTCGTCGTCGTCGCCGCGCGGCTGGGCGCCACCGGCGCAGGCACGACGTTACGGCGGTCCGGGACGGCCGTCACGGGCCTTGACAGGTGACGCTTCCGTCCGGATCGAGCACGCAGCGAACGCTCGGCCGACGCTCAGGGATCAGTCGTCGAGCCCCGCCCGGTCGACGCGGCGGTGGTAGCGCACCCCGACGACGCCGCCGAGGACGGCGCCGCCCAGGCTCGCGAGCAGCAGGACGACCGCGGCGAGGATGCCCGCGAGGGCGAACGCGTCCGGATCGATCGGCACACGACGCAGGGCCTGGCCCACGATCGCCGCCGCCGCGCCCCGAGCGTCGAGGAGCGCCCCGAGGACGCCGACGATGACCGTGATCACGACGGCCCAGAGCCAGACGACGACGCCCTGCGCGACTCCGCTGAATCGCGCCATCCGGCCGGCGACGTAGCCACCGCAGTAGAACGCGGCGAGGACGATCGCGGCGAGGACGCCGACGACGAGCCACCCGAGGGTTCCGCCGTCGACGGGTCCGACGCCGGACGAGCCCCACGGGTCCGGGATCACGCCGAGGCCCAGCAACGCGTCGACGACGACCAGGACCGCGGTGAGCAGTCCCGCCGTGGCCGCGGCGATGAGCACGCCGAAGAACGCGGAACCCACCTTCGGCCCGCCGAACGCGACGCGCTGCCGCTCGGCGAGGGTCTGTGCGGTCACCGGCGCGGACTCGGGGACGGCGTCCCAGGGGTCGGGGTCCGGCTCGGACGTCGCCACGGCGACCGTCGTGGGCGCGGTGTCGAGCCGGCGGAAGGGCTCGGCGGGATCCCGGGTCGGATCCGCGGGGTACAGGGGGTAGGACACGACAGAACTCCTCGTCATGTGCCGGGCCGGGGGCGCCGCGACGCGAACGCACGAGAATCTACGCGATCGGGAACCCGAAATCGAGGATTCTGTCACCCGTTCGGGGGATATTCACGGCTCTGCCCGACTCGACGGGCTCCCCCTCCGACGGTCACGCGCCGGCCGGGACGGCGCTCACCGTGCGGTCGATCGTGCACTGGCCCAGCACGCGGGTGCCCACGTACACGACGGCCGTCTGGCCCGGCGCGACGCCGCCGAGCGGCTCGTCCGGGGTGATCACGAGCTCCGGCGCTCCGGCGGCATCCGTCGCCACCCGAGCGACCGCGGGAACGGGATCGGCATGCGCCCGGATCTGCACCTCGCATTCGAAGGCGTCGGACGGGTCGACCGGGGGCTGCCCGGCCCAGGTGAAGCGCGCGCCGGCGATCTCGGCGACCGCGAGCGCCTCCTTCGGACCGACCACGACCGTGTTCTCCTTCGGGCGCACCTCGAGCACGAAGCGCGGCCGGCCGTCGGGCGCGGGCGTGCCGATCCGCAGGCCGCGGCGCTGTCCGACCGTGTAGGCGTGGGCGCCCTCGTGCGTGCCGACGACCTCGCCCGACCGGTCGACGATGTCGCCGGTGGCGGTGCCCACCTTGTCGGCGAGCCAGCCGCGGGTGTCGCCGTCGGGGATGAAGCAGATGTCGTGCGAGTCGGGCTTCTGCGCGACGCTCAGACCGCGGCGCGCCGCCTCCTCGCGCACGAGCTGCTTCGACGGCGTCTCGCCCAGCGGGAAGTAGGCGTGCGCGAGCTGCTCGGCCGTGAGGACGCCGAGCACGTAGCTCTGGTCCTTCGCCCAGGCGCTCGCGCGGTGCAGTTCGCGGTTGCCGTCACCATCCGTCACGATCGTCGCGTAGTGGCCCGTGCACACCGCGTCGAAGCCGAGCGCGAGCGCCTTCTCGAGGAGCGCGGCGAACTTGATGCGCTCGTTGCAGCGCATGCAGGGATTCGGGGTGCGGCCGGCGGCGTACTCGGCGATGAAGTCGTCGACGACGTCGGCCTTGAACCGCTCGGAGAAGTCCCACACGTAGTACGGGATGCCCAGCACGTTCGCGGCGCGCTGGGCGTCCATCGAGTCCTCGATCGTGCAGCAGCCGCGGCTGCCGGTGCGCAGCGTGCCCGGCATGCGGCTGAGCGCCAGGTGCACGCCGACCACGTCGTGCCCGGCCTCGACGGCGCGGGCCGCCGCGACGGCGCTGTCGACGCCGCCGCTCATCGCTGCCAGGACTCGCATGGGTCCCAGTCTACGAACCCCTGCCTGCACCCCGGCTGGACTCCCTTTCTCAGGACCCGTGCGGCGCGATCGCACCCTTCTCAGGACGACACGCCGGTCGCGAACGCGACACGCCGCATAACTCCTGAGAAAGGTGGCTGCAGCGGATGGCGCGGGCGGGGGTCAGCGGTCGAAGCTCGTGGCCCGGCCCGCCATGCCCGCGCGGGTCGCGCGCTCGACCGCCGCGGGCAGCGCGCCGAGGAACGCGTCGACGTCGGCCTCCGTCGTCGTCCACCCGAGGGTGATGCGCAGCGCACCGCGCGCCTCCTCCTCGGATCGGCCCATCGCGAGGAGCACGTGCGAGGGTTCGGGCACGCCGGCCTGGCACGCCGACCCGGTCGAGACGGCGACGCCGGCGGCATCCAGCAGGAAGAGCAGCGAGTCGCCCTCGCAGCCGGGGAACGAGAAGTGCGCGTTGCCGGGCAGCCGGCCCTCCGGCGAGGGGTCGCCCGACGGCCTCGCGGCGGGCACGGAGGCCGCCACGCCCGCCACGAGCCGGTCGCGCAGTCGCGCCATCCGCTCGTTCTCGCCCTCGAACCCCTCGAATGCGGCGCGCGCCGCGGCCGCGAACCCGGCCGCCGCGGCGACGTCCTGCGTGCCCGAGCGGATGCGACGCTGCTGCCCGCCCCCGTGCAGCAACGGCTCGATGCGGGTCGTGCGGTCGAGCACGAGCGCGCCGATGCCGACCGGTCCCCCGATCTTGTGCGCCGACAGGCTGATCGCGACCAGCCCGGCCCCCGCCGGCGCCCGCGTGTCGCGCCGCATGCCGTGCAGGTCGATCGGCACGTGCCCGTACGACGAGATCGCGTCGACGTGCAGCGGGACGCCCGCGCGCGCGCAGAGCTCCGCGACCTCGGCGACCGGCGCGATCGTCCCGACCTCGTTGTTGGCCTGCAGCATCGTCACGAGTGCGACGGATGCCGCGTCGCGCGAGAGCTCCGCGGCGAGCGCGTCGACCTGCAGCCGGCCGAGCGCGTCGAGCGGCAGTTCCACGACCTCGGCACCGTCGACGCCCGCGAGCCAGTCGAGTGCGTCGATCGTGGCGTGGTGCTCGCCGCCCGGCACCAGGATCCGCCGCGCGCCGGTCTCGGCGGCTCGCCGCCAGAACAGCCCCTTCACCCCGAGGTTCACCGCCTCGGTGCCGCCGCCGGTGAACACGACCTCGATCGGGTCGGCGCCGACCGTCGCAGCGACCTGCTCGCGCGCCTCCTCGAGCAGGCGCTTCGCCTCCTGCCCCGCCGAGTGGATCGACGCGGGGTTGCCGACCACGCGCAGCGCCCGCGTGACGGCGCCGATCGCCTCGGGCCGCATGGGCGTCGTCGCCGCATGATCGAGGTAGACGGGCTCGCGACGGAGCATCGGGCACCTCCTGGACGGGAACCGGTTCCGCACGAACTACTGTAGTTCGCATGTCTCCGGCCGACCCGCTCCGCGACCTGGGCGTGCGGACCGGTCCGGAGGGTGGCGTGATCCGCGTCTGGTCGGCCCACGCGACCTCGATCGAGCTCGTGGTCTTCGACGCGGAGGACCTGGACTGGGCCGCCGTCAGGGTGTCGCTCGAGCGCGACGAGCACGGCGTGTGGCAGGCCGCGTCCGCGGCCCTCACTCCCGGCGCCCGCTACGGGCTGCGCGTCGACGGTCCCGCCGGCATCGAGCACGCGTTCAATCCGGTGCACACGCTCCTCGATCCCTGGGCGCGAGGGCTGCAGCGCGCCGACGACGGATCGTGGCGCGGCGTCGCGGTCGGTTCGTTGGAGTCGGAGGGCTTCGACTGGGGCGGCGCCCGCAAGCCGCGCGTGCCGCTCGACCACACGGTGGTCTACGAGACGCACCTCAAGGGGTTCAGCCGCCTCAACGAGCGGGTCCCCGCGCACCTTCGCGGCACCTACGCGGGGCTCGCCCACGACGCCTCGCTCGAGTACCTCACCGGCCTCGGCGTCACGACGGTCGAGCTCCTGCCCGTGCAGGCCTTCGTGCCGGAGGAACGCCTCGTCCGGCAGGGGCAGGTCAACTACTGGGGCTACAACACGCTCGGGTTCTTCGCGCCGCACGCGCCCTACGCGAGCCCGGGGGCCCAGGCGGGCGGGCCGTCGGCGGTGCGACGCGAGTTCGCCGGGATGGTGAAGCGGATGCACGAAGCGGGCCTCGAGGTCGTCCTCGACGTCGTGTACAACCACACCGCCGAGGAGGGCCGGCAGGGGCCGACGTACAGCCTCCGGGGCATCGACAACGCGGCCTACTACCGGCACGACGCGCACGGCCGCTACGTCGACACGACCGGGTGCGGCAACACGCTCGACTTCGGCACGGATGCCGCGATGCGGCTGGTGCTCGACTCCATGCGCTACTGGGCCGACGAGTTGCAGGTCGACGGCTTCCGCCTCGACCTGGCCGCGACCCTCGGCCGCGACGCGCTCGGCGCCTACTCCCCCGGGCATCCGCTGCTGCAGGCGATGCTCGCCGACCCGGTGATCGGGTCGGGCAAGCTGATCGCCGAACCGTGGGACGTCGGCCCGTACGGCTGGCAGACCGGCAACTTCGCGCCGGGCTTCACCGAGTGGAACGACCGGTACCGCGATCGCATGCGCGACTTCTGGCTGGGCGACCTGCGCCGCGAGCGCCATGGCGAGGCAGGCAGCGGCATCGGGCGCTTCGCGACGCGGCTCGCGGGCTCGGCGAACACGTTCGCGCACGCGCGCGGCCCGCTCGCCAGCCTGAACTTCATCACCGCGCACGACGGCTTCACGCTCGCCGACCTGACGGCCTACGACGCGAAGCACAACCTCGGCAACGGCGAGCACAATCGCGACGGATCCGACCACAACAACTCGTACAACCACGGGGTCGAGGGGCACGCGGATGACGCGGGCGTCGCGTCGGCTCGGCGGCGCAGCATCCGCAACCTGCTCGGCACCCTGCTGCTCTCGGCGGGCGTGCCGATGCTCACCGCCGGCGACGAGTACGGCCGCAGCCAGCGCGGCAACAACAACGCGTACTGCCACGACTCCGAGCTCACCTGGCTCGCGTGGGACCCGGCCGGACGCGACGACGCGATCGAGGCGACCGCGCGTCACCTCCTGCGCATGCGTCGGGACAACCCCGCGCTGCGCCCGGTCCGCTACGGACGATTCGGCGAGCGCGTGCCCAGCGCGTCGCAGATGGACTGGTACAACGCGCACGGCGAGACCATGACGATCGACCACTGGAACGACCCGTCGCAGCGCACGCTGCAGTTCCTCGCCGCGTCGACCCCCGAGTTCGAGGACTTCAACCGGATCCTCCTCGTCGTGCACGCGTCGGAGTCCGATGCCGAGGTGCTGCTGCCCGAGCATCCGGGGGTCGACGAGTACGAACTGCTCTGGGACTCCTCGCGCGAGCGGCCCGACGGCGAGCTCGGCACCCGGCATCCCCCGGGTCGTCGACTCGGCATGCCGCCGCAGTCGATGCGGCTCTTCCGGGCGCACGGCGATCCCGCGCCCGTGCTCGTCGACGCGGCGTCGGCGGGCACCGCCGACGGCGTGCCGGACACCGCGCCCGAGAGCGAGCGCCCGGGCTGATGGCGAAGCGCTCGGACGGATCGACCGGCACCCCGGCGACGGTCGCGCTCGCCCGCGCCGGCATCGCGTTCAGGGCGCTCGCCTACGAGCACGACCCACGGGCCGCGGCCTTCGGGCTCGAGGCCGCCGAGAAGCTCGGGATCGACCCGGAGCGGGTGTACAAGACCCTCCTCGCGGACGTCGACGGCGGGCTCGTCGTCGGCATCGTCCCGGTCGCCGTCCAACTCGACCTCAAGGCGCTGGCCGCCGCGGTGGGCGGCAAGCGGGCCGGGATGGCGGACCCGTCGCTCGCGGAGCGCCGGACGGGCTACGTGGTCGGGGGCATCAGTCCGATCGGGCAGAAGGTCGCGCTGCCGACCGTGCTCGACGAGTCGGCGATCCTGCACGAGACGATCCTCGTCTCGGGAGGCCGTCGCGGGCTCGACCTCGAGCTCGCACCCGACGACCTGATCGCGGTGACCGGCGGCCGATACGGCGCGATCGCACGGAGGCAGTGAATGGCGTTCGTCGTCGACTTCCTCACCTGGAGCGCCGTCGTCGGCGTCGTGCTCTGCATCCCGCTGCTGGTGCGCGCCTGGCGCGCGGAGGTGCTCCGCGGCGACGACCCGCAGTTCCGCGCGACGGGGGTCTTCCCGCGTCTCGTGCGCGCCCTGCGCCGCGCGGTGTCCCCCCGCGACGCGGACCCGAGCTGACCGGCGTCCCGGCCGCCCCCGGTGCCGGGGACGGCCACCCGGCCGGTCAGCCGGCCGCGGCGACGAGGCCGAGTTCGGCGGGCGAGCGCAGCAGCGGATGCCGCGGCACGACGCGCACCGTGTACCCGAAGGCGCCGGCCCGGTCGAGGGTGATCGTCCCCGTGTAGACGCGCGTGGCGGCATCCGTCGACGAGGTGCCGTCGGGCCGCAGTTCGGCGATGCGGGCGTTCTCGATGCGGTCGTCGCCGTGCGAATGCCCGTAGACCACCTCGACCGACACGTCCTCCGGGGACAGCCAGCCGAGCGCGACGTGCGCACGCAGGTGCAGCTCGTCGCCGACGTGCGGGGTCGACTCGAGCCCGCCGGACTCGACGTGCGAGACCTGCACGCCCTCCCACGCCGCGCGCACCCCCGCGACCCATTCGGCGAGCTCGCGGGCGGGCTTCGCGCCGTCGGCTCCGACCACCGCGGCATGCTCGGCCGCCGGCCGGTAGAGCCGCTCGACGTACTCGCGAACCATGCGGTCGGCGCCGAGTTCGGGCGAGAGGTTCGCGAGGGTCCGGCGCACGCGCGTCATCCACTCGGCGGGCACGCCGTCGTGGTCGCGGTCGTAGAAGAGGCGCGTGATGCGGTGCTCGAGCAGGTCGTACAGCGCGGACGCCTCGAGCCGATCCCGCTCGGCCGGGTCGGGCGAGGCGTCGGCGGTGGGGATGACCCAGCCGTGGTCGTCGGCGGCGTACTCGGCCCACCAGCCGTCGAGGATCGAGAGGTTGAGCGCCCCGTTCATCGCCGCCTTCATGCCCGACGTGCCGCACGCCTCGAGCGGGCGGAGCGGGTTGTTCATCCACACGTCGCAACCCGGGTAGAGCCGCTCGGCCATGCCCATGTCGTAGTCGGGCAGGAAGACGATCCGCTCGCGCAGCTCGGGCTGCTGGGCGAACTGCACGAGGCGCTGGATGAGCCGCTTGCCCTCCTCGTCGGCCGGATGCGCCTTCCCGGCGATCACGAACTGCACCGGGCGGTCGGGGTCGGTGAGGATCGCCGTGAGCCGCTCCGGATCCTGCAGCATGAGCGTCAGCCGCTTGTAGGTGGGCACGCGCCGGGCGAAGCCGATCGTGAGCACGTCCGGGTCGAGCACGCGCCGGACCCAGTCGGGCGCGACGGCCCCGGCGTGCTGGTCGGCCCACGCCGCCGTGAGGCGGCGTCGAGCGTCCTCGACGAGCTGGAGGCGCATGCTGCGCTTGACGCCCCAGAGCTCCGCGTCGCTCACGGCCGGGCTCAGCCAGTCGGCGTGCTCGGTGTCGTCCGTGCCGAGCTGCGCCTCGGCGAGCGCGAGGAGGGCCGGATCCGTCCAGGTGGGCGCGTGGACGCCGTTGGTCACGGACGTGATCGGCACCTCGTCGGCGTCGAATCCCGGCCAGAGGTCGGCGAACATGGTGCGGCTCACCTCGCCGTGCAGCTTCGACACGCCGTTCGCGTGCTGGGCCAGGCGCAACCCCATGAAGGCCATGTTGAACGCCGACTCGTCGGGGTGCACGCCGGGCTCGAGCCCCAGCGGCAGCGCATCGCCCGGGTCGATGCCCGGGAGCAGGCCCGACTCGAGGTACCGCGCGACGAGCGCTCGGTCGAAGCGGTCGATGCCGGCCGGCACCGGGGTGTGCGTGGTGAACACGGTGCCGGCGCGAACGAGCTGGAGCGCCTCGGCGAACGACATCCCGTCGCGGATGCAGGCCGAGATCCGCTCGAGGCCGAGGAAGCCCGCGTGCCCCTCGTTCATGTGGAACACGTCGGGGAAGTGCCGGCCGGAGAGCTCGCTCCACACGCGGAGCGCGCGCACGCCTCCGACGCCGAGGAGGAGCTCCTGCTGCAGCCGGTGCTCGCCGCCGCCGCCGTAGAGGCGGTCGGTGACCTGCCGGAGGTCCTCGTCGTTCGCCGGGATGTCGGTGTCGAGCAGGAGCAGGGGCACGCGCCCCACCGATGCCTGCCAGACGCGCGCGTGGAGGCTGCGATCGCCCGGGACGGCGAGCGTCACCTGCACCGGCGTGCCGTCCGCGTGCCGCAGCACCGACAGCGGGAGCCCGTCGGGGTCGAGGGCGGGATAGCGCTCCTGCTGCCAGCCGTCGGGCGCGATCGCCTGCGAGAAGTACCCGGCCTTGTAGAACAGCCCGACCGCCACCAGCGGCACGCCGAGGTCGGACGCCGCCTTGAGGTGGTCCCCCGCGAGGATGCCGAGGCCGCCGGAGTACTGCGGCAGCGCCGCGGTGATGCCGAACTCGGGCGAGAAGTACGCGATCGTCCGCGGGGTGCTCGCTCCGAGCGACTGGAACCAGCGCGGTTCCCCGAGGTAGCGGCGGAGGCCGTCGCGCTCGCGTTCGGCCCACGCCACGAAACCGCCGTCGTGCGCGAGCTCGTCGAGCCGCCGCGGGTCGACGTCGCCCAGCAGGGCGATCGGGTCGCGCCCGGAGCGCTGCCATCCGGCGGGGTCGATGTGCTCGAACAGGCGCTTCGTGGGCTCGTGCCACGACCATCGGAGGTTCGCGGCCAGCTCCTCGAGCGCGGCCAGCTGCGGCGGCACCACGGCCCGGACGGTGAACTTGCGGATCGGCTTCACGGGGTCAACCATAAGCGCCCGCGTGTGACGGTGACGTGAACGGATGCCGCCCCCGGAGCCACCCGTGCACTGCACGGACCTTCTCGCGCAATCCGTCGTGCGCACGGCGCATCCGCGCTACGGTCGGAACGTGACCAGCCGAACCGTGCTCGCCGGCCGGATCCCCGTGACCCGGCTCACGCCAGCCCTGCCCGATCCGCGTTGGAACCCGAAGGCGTTCGCCGGGGAGGTGGTCCCGTTCGGCGCCACGGTGTTCCGCGAGGGGCACGACCTGGTCGGCGCGATGCTGGTGCTCACGAGTCCGTCCGGTGCGCGCCAGCGTCACCGGATGCGCGCCGGCGCGCCGGGGACCGATCGGTGGGAGGCGAAGGTCCGCCTCGACGAGCCCGGCCTGTGGCGTTGGCGCGTCACGGGCTTCGGCGACGAGATCGGCACCTGGGTGCACGACGCGTCGGTGAAGATCGACGCGGGGGTCGACGTCGACCTCATGTACGAGATCGGCGCGCGCCTGATCGACCGGGCGGCCGCCGAACAGGGGCGGCCGTCGGCGGTGCGGAAGCTGCTGAAGGCCTACGCGACCTCGCTGCGCGACGCCGACGCCGCGCCGTCCGACCGCCGCGCGCTCCTCGAGAGCCCGCTGCTCGCCGAGTTCGACCAGCGTCCGCTGGCGCGCCTCGCCACCGACTCGCCCCGGCACGAGATCCGGGTCGAGCGGCGTCGGGCGGGCGTCGGCTCGTGGTACGAGTTCTTCCCGCGATCGGAGGGTGCGCGGCAGCGGAAGGACGGCTCATGGCAGTCGGGCACGTTCCGCACCGCGCAGAAGCGCCTCGACGGCGTCGCGGCGATGGGCTTCGACGTGGTCTACCTCCCGCCGATCCATCCGATCGGGGTCGCGTTCCGCAAGGGCCCGAACAACACGCTGAACCCGGGTCCGCACGATCCCGGGTCGCCGTGGGCCATCGGCGGCGCCGACGGAGGGCACGACACCGTCCACCCCGACCTCGGCACGCTCGCCGACTTCCGCGCCTTCGTCCGCCGCGCCGGTGCGCTCGGCATCGAGATCGCGCTCGACCTGGCGCTGCAGGCGTCCCCGGACCACCCGTGGGTGGCCGAGCATCCGGAGTGGTTCACGACACTGCCCGACGGCACCATCGCCTACGCGGAGAACCCGCCGAAGAAGTACCAGGACATCTACCCGATCAACTTCGACGAGGACTTCGAGGGCCTCGTGGCCGAGGTGACCCGGATCGTCCGCCACTGGATGAAGCAGGGCGTGCGCATCTTCCGCGTCGACAACCCGCACACCAAGCCGCTGAAGTTCTGGGAGCGGCTCATCGGCGACATCAACGCGACCGACCCCGACGTGGTGTTCCTCGCCGAGGCGTTCACGCGGCCGGCCATGATGCAGGCGCTCGCCATGGTCGGCTTCCAGCAGTCGTACTCGTACTTCACCTGGCGCAACACCAAGCAGGAGCTCGAGGAGTTCCTGACGAGCGTGTCGCAGGAGACGGCCGACTTCATGCGGCCGAACCTGTTCGTGAACACGCCCGACATCCTGACCGAGTACCTGCAGTTCGGCGGGCCCGCGGCCTTCACGGTCCGGGCGACGATCGCCGCCACCGCCGCACCGACCTGGGGCGTGTACACGGGCTTCGAGTTGTTCGAGTCGGTCGCGCGCCCCGGCGCCGAGGAGGCGATCGACAACGAGAAGTACGAGTACAAGCCGCGCGACTTCGCCGCCGCGGAGGCCGAGGGCCGGTCGCTCGCGCTCTACCTCGGCATCCTCAACCGGATCCGCAACGAGCACCCGGCACTCGGCCAGCTCCGCAACATCCGCTTCCACGCCAGCGACGACGACGCGGTCCTCGTCTACTCGAAGCACCTCGAGGGCCGCTTCATCGACGGCCGCGCCGACGACGACCACGACACGCTCATCGTCATCGCGAACGTCGACCCACACTCGGTGCGGGAGACGACCGTGCACCTCGACCTCGCGGCCATCGACGTCGCGCCGGGCGAGGCGATCCGCGTCGAGGACCTCGTCACCGGCGACCGCTGGGACTGGGGCGCGCACAACTACGTGCGCCTCGACGCGTTCACCCAACCCGCCCACATCCTCCGAGTGATTCGAGGCACGGATGACTGAGACCGCCCCTGTCGCACCGCCGGCCGTCGACGACGGGCTGCTGCTCGCCGTCGCCGAAGGGCGCCACCACGATCCGCATTCGGTACTGGGAGCCCATGGATTCGACGTTGCCGGGGAGGGCGGGTCGCACACCGCGATCCGCGTGCGGCGACCGCTCGCCGCCTCCGTCGACGCGCTGCTCGACGACGGCGGCATCGTGCCGCTCTCGCACGTGTCGCACGGCATCTGGGCCGGCGCCGGCACGTTCGGGGCCATGGGCTACCGGGTCCGCGCGCGCTACGACGACGGCAGCGAGTGGGTGGCCGACGACCCCTACCGCTACGCGCCCACGATCGGCGAGCTCGACCTGCACCTCATCGCGGAGGGCCGCCACGAGGAGTTGTGGAAGGTGCTGGGCGCGAACCACCGCGTCTACGACTCCCCCGTCGGCGCGCTCCGCGGGGTGTCGTTCACGGTCTGGGCCCCGCGTGCGCGGGCGGTGCGCGTGGTCGGGGACTTCAACCAGTGGGACGGCACCGGCCACGCGATGCGGAACATGGGCGCCTCGGGCGTCTGGGAGCTGTTCGTCCCGGGCATCGAACCCGGCGAGGCCTACAAGTTCGAGATCCTGACCCAGGCCGGCCACTGGACGATGAAGGCCGACCCGATGGCGCGACGGGCCGAGATCGCCCCGGCGACCGCGTCGGTCGTCGCGACCACGACCCACGAGTGGGACGACGGCGAGTGGATGGCGCAGCGCGCCGAGTCCGACCCGCACCAGCTGCCGATGAGCATCTACGAGCTGCACCTCGGCTCGTGGCGCCCGGGCAAGGGCTACCGCGACGTCGCGGACGAGCTCATCGAGTACCTGCAGTGGCTGGGGTACACCCACGTCGAGTTCATGCCCCTCGCGGAGCATCCGTTCGGCGGCTCGTGGGGCTACCAGGTGACGGGGTACTTCGCGATCACGTCGCGCTTCGGCTCACCCGACGACCTCAAGTACCTGATCGATCGCCTCCACCAGGCGGGCATCGGGGTGATCATGGACTGGGTCCCGGGCCACTTCCCGAAGGACGAGTGGGCGCTCGCCCGGTTCGACGGCGAACCGCTGTACGAGCACCCGGACCCGCGACGCGGCGAGCAGAAGGACTGGGGGACCCTGGTCTTCGACTACGGCAACCCCAGGGTGCGCAACTTCCTCGTCGCCAACGCGCTGTTCTGGCTCGAGGAGATGCACGTCGACGGGCTCCGCGTCGACGCCGTCGCCTCGATGCTCTACCTCGACTACTCGCGCGAGGAGGGCGAATGGCTCCCGAACCAGTACGGCGGGCGCGAGCACCTCGAGGCCATCGGGTTCCTCCAGGAGGCGACCGCGACCGCGTACAAGCGCAACCCCGGCATCGTCATGATCGCCGAGGAGTCGACGTCGTGGCCCGGCGTCACCGCGACCACCTCGTCGGGCGGGCTCGGGTTCGGCTACAAGTGGAACATGGGGTGGATGCACGACACCCTGCAGTACGTCCAGCGCGACCCGATGTACCGGTCGCACCATCACGGCGAGCTCACGTTCTCGTTCCTCTACGCGTTCAGCGAGCACTTCATCCTCCCGATCAGCCACGACGAGGTCGTGCACGGCAAGGGCTCGCTCGTGCGGAAGATGCCGGGCGACCACTGGCAGCAGCTGGCGAACACGCGCGCGTACCTCGCGTACATGTGGGCGCATCCCGGGAAGCAGCTGCTGTTCATGGGCCAGGAGTTCGGGCAGTTGTCCGAGTGGAGCGAGGAGCGCGGCCTCGACTGGTGGATCCTCGACCAGCCGAGCCATCGGCAGCTCGCCGAGCTTGTGGGCCAGTTGAACGGCGTCTACCGCGACACGCCCGCCCTCTGGCAGCTCGACGACGATTCGGCGGGCTTCGAGTGGGTCGAGGGCGGCGCTGCGGAGCTCAACGTGATCGCGTTCCTCCGTTACGACCGCGAGCGACGACCGCTGCTGTGCATCGTCAACTTCGCGGGCCGGCCGCACGAGGGCGTGCGCCTCGGCCTGCCCGGCGCGGGGCGCTGGCACGAGGTGCTGAACACGGATGCCGCCGAGTACGGCGGCTCGGGCGTCGGCAACCTCGGCGGCGTCGAGGCCACCGCGGACCCGTGGGCGGGCCGTCCGGCGTCGGGCGTGTTCACGCTGCCGCCGCTGGCCGCCGTCTGGTTCCGGCCGGAGTGATCGCCGGTCCCGTCGGCTCCCGGAGCCGGGGCCGACGGTCGCCGTGCCGTCAGTAGAGCAGCATCGCCAGCCGGCGGCGGGCGGCCGCCACGCGCGGATCCTCCACGCCGACGACCAGGAAGAGTTCGAGGAGCCGCTCGCGGACCGCGTCCCTGCCCGCCGCGTCCAGCGTCGGGAAGAGGTCGAGCAGGCGCGCGAACGCGTCGTCGACGTGCCCGCCGGAGAGGTCGAGGTCGGCCACGTCGAGCTGCGCGTCGAGGTCGCCGGGAGCCGTCGCGGCCCGGTTGCGGATCTCGTCGAGCGTCCTGCCCTGCAGTCGACCCAGCAGGTTCGCCTGCGCGAGCCCGGCGACGGCGAGGTCGTCGCGGGGATCCTGGGCGATCGCGGTGCGGTACGCCGATGCCGCGGCGTCGTAGTCGCCTCGGGAGATCGCGTCGAAGGCCTCCTGGTGCAGCGGCGGCAGCGGCGGCTCCTCGAGCTCCGGCGACTCGTCGCCGGCCGCCGCTTCGTCGCCCATGGGGACCTGCGCGGTCACGCCGTGCTGGGCGGCGAGCTCGAGGAGCTGGTCGAAGACCTGGTCGATGACCTCCTCGGGCTGGGCACCCTGGAACAGCGGGACCGGCTGGCCGGCGACGAGTGCGACCACGGTCGGCACGGACTGCGCCTGCAGCGCCTGCACGAGCTGCGGGCTGCGGTCCGCGTCGGCGGCGGCCAGCACCAGGCGGCCCTGCCGAGCCGTGACGAGCTGCTCGAGCGACTGCACGAGCTGCGCAGACGGCTCGCTCCAAGACGCCCACAGCACGACGACGACGGGCACGCTGCGCGAGAGCTCGAGCACCTGGCCGAACGACTGGTCGTCCGTCGCGACGACGAGGCGGTTGACGGGGGCGTCGCCGTCGCGGCCGGGAGCCGACTCCGGGCCACGCCGCTCGTCGCGGTGCACGAGCGAGGACAGGTCGACCGCGCCGCGCAGGTTGGCGGGCAGCTGCGGGGGGACGGCGTTCGTCACGGGACCTCCGAGGCTCCGATCAGGCTCTCGGACCAGCCGAGCAGACGGATCTGCTCGTCGGACCCGATCGCGGGCACGTAGAACATGAGCTGGATGCCGATGACGCGCTGGACGCCCTTGGCGCTCTTCTCGTCGAACCCGGAGAGCGCGGCGCCCGGCGCGCCTGACTCGAAGCCGATGGTGCCGCCGTCGTTGGGCGTCACCTTCTCGGTCTGGGTCAGCGAGACGGTGACCAGGGCGCCGGAGTCGTTCGTGGCGAGCGCGACCGTGGGGCTGTCGCCGACCGCGTTCGAGAAGGCGATGTCGGCGGTCTCGGGGAGCGCCGCGGCGATGGCCTGCTGCCCCTCGACGCCGAGCTGCTGCCGGATCACGTCGCCCTCGGGGTCGAAGAACGGCGCGAACTCCGATTCGTCGCCCTTGATCAGCACATCGGCATACGCGGGCGCGATCTGCCCGGTCGGCATCACCAGCCCCTTGAACTCCGGGTTGATCGGCGGCGCGCCGATCGAGGCGGGGGCGACCTCCGGGACGTCGGCGTCGGGGACGAGTGCCGTGGCGTACAGGATCTTGTAGTTGTCGCGCGGCGTCTCCTGCTGCAGCACGAGCGCCGTGGGCGCCACCGTCTCGTCGTCGTTGTTCTGGGCGATCGTCAGGACCGTGCGCGGCCAGCCGGCGGCCTGCTGCGGCAACGTCAGCGTGAGCGGCGACGCGGGGATCGCAGGGAGCTTCGGGTGATCGGGCAGGGAGCCGCGGATCGTGTAGTTCGCCTCGCGCGCCTCGAGCGCCGGACCGGTGAAGCGCTCGGAGAGCCGCGCGGTGTCGCGAGCCTCGTCCACCTCGGTGGTGAACACCGCGATGCGGCGCATGATGCGCTCCATCTGCGGGACCGTCACCGCCGGCGTGACCGCGGGCGCGTCGTCCTCCGCCGCCTCGCCGTCGTCGCCCGTGCCGGTCGTCGCCGGGGGCGTGGTCGCCGCGGTGGTCTCCGGCGCGGCCTCGAGGTCGGGCCAGTAGTCCGGGGAACAGGCGGTCAGCGCGAGTGCGGGCACCAGCAGCACGGGGACGATCGCGATGCGGCGCGCCTGACCGCGCGAGCGGTGCCCGCCCGATCCGGACGGCAGTCCGCGGGACGCGCGGGACGGGCGCGGGGCGCGCATCAGCTTGCCCTTCGGGCCCTTCGGGAGGTTGCGACGCGGGCCGCGCGAGCGGCGGTGGCCGATGACGCCCCACACCACCAGCAGGGCGCCGATCAGGAAGAGCAGTGCGCCTCCGGCGATGAGCGGCCCCGCCCACGGCGTCGAGTTGTCCAGCGGCCACGACACGGTGATCCGGCCCGGGGCCGGCTCGCCCTCGCTCGAGGCCAGCAGGACGGCGATGCCCTCGGGCACGTCGACCGTGGTGCTCACCGTGCGGTCGCCGGTCAGCTCGTCGAGCCACAGGTCGCTCCCGGCCGGGAGCACGACCGGCTCGCCCTCCGGGTCGGGCTCCGCGGTCGCCTCGGGCTCCGCCGTGGCCTCGCCCGGTGCGGCGGGGTTGGAGTCCTCGACGGGCTGGGCCACGACGACCTCGTCGGTGAACTCCCCCGACTCGGCGTCGTAGCCGACGCTGGTGTGGGGCTCATCGCCGATCCACGCGAGCACGTCGGCCGTGCGCCCGTACGAGAGGAACACGGCCTGCCCGCCGGAGACGGTGATCGACTGCTTGCCCTCGTGGGCGGCGAGCGCCTCGGGCTGGAGGACGATGTACTCCGCCTGGTTCTCGACGACCGTCCCCAGAGCCACCTTGTCCGGTTCGAGGAAGACCGTTCGTTGGGCGATGCCGAAGCCGACCATGACGGCGGCGGCGGCGAACGCCAGGATCGCGAGAACGAATCGCACGCAGTTAACCTCCAGGCCGCACGGAAGCGGCATCCGACAAAGACACCCAACCCTAGCGGCGCAGTCTGGGAGTCGCCTAACGGGAGTCTGGACGCGCCGTGGACGAGCCGGGCCACCACGTTCGCACGCCTCGCCGTATGATCGGAGTCGACCCGCGCCCCCCACAATCCCCCACAACGCGGGACACGACCACGGAGGAAGAATTGGCCGTCGAAGAGACCGAGTTCACCCAGGTGTTCCGCGGATACGACAAGGATGAGGTCGATCGCAGCATCAACGCGCTGCGCCGCGAGATCATCTCGGCGAACAACGCGACGGCCGAGGTGCAGAAGGACAACAAGCGCCTGAACGCCCGGATCGAGGAGCTCACCGCGGAGCTCGAGGAAGTCGGCAGCCCGACCTTCTCCGGTCTCGGCACGAAGCTCGAGAACACCCTCCGCGTCGCCGAGGAGCAGTCGACCCGCCTGATCGCCCAGGCCGACATCGACGCCGAGAAGCTCCGCCGGGCCGCAGAGGACGAAGCGCACCTCATGCGCTCCGATGCCCACGAGCTCGCCGAGCGCACCCTCTCCGAGGCACGTGCCCAGGCCAACCGCCTGCTCGAGAACGCCCGGGCCGAAGCCGACGACATGGTCGCGCGCGCGCAGGAGGCGAGCGAGCAGTTCCGCGACGACGCCAACCGCGACTCGGCCGCCATCCGCGGCGCCGCCACGACGGAGGCCGCCGAGGCGCGGGCCATCGCCAAGCGCGAGGCCGCGGCCCTGGTCGCCGACGCCGAGCGCAAGGCGGCCGAGCTGCTGGTGGCCGCGAACACCGAGGCCAACGAGGCCCGCGCCGCTGCCGCCGGCCTCCAGGAGGAGACCGAGCAGACCCGCGCCGAGGTCGCCGTCGAACTCGACCAGAAGCGCGCCGAGCTCGCGAAGGAGACCGAGCAGGCCCGCATCGACCTCGCCCGCGAGACCGAGCAGGCGCGCATCGACCTCGAGCGCGAGTCCGCGGAGTCGCGCGCCGCGATCGAGGCCGAGGTCGAGGAGCGTCGCGCAGCGCTCGAGCACGAGCTCGAGCAGGCCCGCACCGACCTCGCCCGCTCCCTCGACGCCGAGCGCGCGAAGCTCGCGCAGGAGCGCGAGCAGACCGCGGTCGACCTCGAACGCGAGTCGGAGACCGCGCGCCTCAAGCTCGAGCACGAACTCGGCCGCATCCGGGCGAAGCACGCCGCCGAGCTCGAGCAGATGCGTGCGGACCTCGCGCTCGAGCAGGAGCAGGCCCGCGCCGACTTCGAGGCGGAGGCCGAGCAGGCCCGCATCGACCT
This sequence comes from Agromyces arachidis, assembly GCF_052805135.1. NCBI lineage: Bacteria > Bacillati > Actinomycetota > Actinomycetes > Micrococcales > Microbacteriaceae > Agromyces > Agromyces arachidis. The sequence continues at coordinate 289,744 of NZ_JBRBDK010000001.1, read as the reverse complement.
CGACAACCAGCTCACGTCGATGCGCAAGAAGACCACGCACGAGGTGAACCGGATGCGCCGCGAGATCGAGCGCGCCCGCATGGAACTCGACTCCGAGCTGGCCACGAAGCGCGACGAGGCGGAGCAGGAGCTCCTCGCCGCACAGCAGGAGGCCTCCGAGCAGACCAAGAAGTTCCTCGACGACGCCAATGCCGAACTGGCCGACGCCGTCGCCCGCACCAACGACGCGCGCGCCGAGGCCGACCGACTCGAGAAGGAGGTCCGCGGCGAGATCGCCGGGGCCCGCGAGAAGGCCGACGAGGAGGCGCGCGAGCGGGTCGCGGCCGCGCACGCCCAGGCGCGCAAGCTCATCTCCGACGCCGAGGAGCGCACCCGCGCGCTCGTGTCCGATGCCGAGGACCGCCTGGCGCAGATCAAGATCGAGCGCGATGCGGTGGCCGGCTACTTCGAGAGCCTCCGCGGCGTGCTGACGCAGGCCGAGCAGGTCGCGAACAAGAAGTAAGCGCGAGCGGGCGGACAGGGCGCGACGGTGAGGATCCAGAACGCGTTCCGGCTGGCCCTCGTCGGCACGCTCGGTGTCGGCGCGGGCCTGCTCATCCTGGCGGCCGTCGCGAACCTGTCGACGATCCTCACCTACGTCGGAGCCGCGCTCTTCCTGGCCCTCGGCCTCGAGCCCGCCGTCAGCGGGCTCGAGCGCCGGGGGCTTCCGCGTTGGGCGGCGATCCTGCTCGTCGTGCTCGGGGTGTCCGCACTCGTCGCGGCACTGCTGCTCGCCGTGATCCCGATCATCGTGGAGCAGGTCGGCGAGCTGGTCGCGCTCATCCCGGTGATCATCGCCCAGGTCAACGGCGTGGACTGGATCGAACGCCTGCAGGAGCAGTTCCCGCTGCTCGCGATCGACGAGATCAGCGCACAGGCGGGCGCCGCCCTCACCGACTTCTTCACCAACCCCGACAAGCTGAGCGAGCTGCTGGGCGGGGTGTGGCAGGTCGCCCTGGCGATCGGCAGCGGCGTGTTCGGCGTCCTCATCGTGGCGGTCCTCACCGTCTACTTCACCGCGTCACTCGACGCGATGAAGCGAGCGGTCTACCAGCTCGTCCCGGCTTCGCGCCGCGCCAGGTTCGCCGACCTCACCGAGCAGATCACCCAGTCGGTCGGTCGCTACGTCATCGGCCAGGTCTCGCTCGCCGCGGTCAACGGAGCGCTGAGCTTCGCGTTCCTGTCGATCATCCGCGCCCCGTTCCCGGCGGTGCTGGCGTTCGTGGCCTTCCTGTTCTCGCTCGTGCCGCTGGTCGGCACGCTGACGGGCTCGATCATCATCGTGCTCGTGTGCCTCATCCCCGGGGTCGGCTCGCCGCTCACGGCCCTCGTGGCGGCGGTGTACTACCTCGTCTACATGCAGGTCGAGGCCTACGTGCTGGCGCCGCGCATCATGAGCCGGGCGGTGCGCGTGCCCGGGGCCCTCGTCGTCGTCGCCGCCCTCGCGGGCGGCACGCTCCTCGGCATCCTCGGCGCGCTCGTCGCCATCCCGATCGCCGCGGCCATCCTGCTCATCATCAAGCAGGTGGTCATCCCGCGTCAGAACGAGCGCTGATCCGAGCCCGCCTCGTCGGCCTCCGGCGCGACGGATGCCGCGGGCCACTCGGTCGGCAATGGCGACGCCACCGGGTTCACCGCTCGGACGATCTCGTCGAGCACCCGGCGCGTCTGGGACTCGCCGACCCACAGGTGCTTGCCGCCCGCCACGTCGATCCGCGTGAGGTGGGGCAGGTCGGCGAAGCGCTCGGCGGCCTCCGCCGGCTTCAGGAAGTCGTCGTGCTCGGGGATGAGCGCCACGAGCGGCACGCCCGCACCGCGCCAGCGCGCGAGCTCCTCGTCGCTCGTGCGATGCAGCGGCGGGGAGAGCAGGATCGCACCGGCGATGCCGTGCTCGAGGCCGTACTTCAGGGCGAGCTCGGTGCCGAACGACCAGCCCACGAGCCACGGACTCGGCAGCCCCCGCTCCGCGACGAATCGCATCGCGGCCGCCACGTCGGCGCGTTCGGCGACGCCCTCGCCGAACTCGCCGTCGCTCGTGCCCCGCGGTGACGACGTACCGCGGGTGTTGAAGCGCAGCACCGCGAGGTCGGCGAGCGCGGGCAGGCGGGCGGCGGCCTTGCGCAGGACGTGCGAGTCCATGAAGCCGCCCGCGGTCGGCAACGGGTGCAGGGTCACGAGCGTCGCGACCGGGGGGCGGTCGAGCGGCGTCGCGAGCTCGCCGACGAGCCGCAGCCCGTCGTCGGTGCGGAGCTCGACCTCCTCGCGGCGGGCGGGGAGTTCGACTCCCGCTCGGATCTCGATCATCGCCTGGTCGTTCACGTCGGTCCGATCCTCCAGCAGTGCGTGTGCCAATGCCGCCTCGAGGCGAGGTCGGCCGCGTCGCCGAGCACGCCGTCGGCGCGCCAGGCGACCAGGTGCGCCGTGCCCGGTTCGACGTCGAGGCCGCAGCCCGGGCACCGGTAGGCCTTCACCGCCTGCGCCTCGGACACCGGCTGCACGTTCCACTCCCGTCCGGCCCTGACCTCGGTCCGGCGCCAGCCGGCGGTCAGGGCGGACACGTCGAGTTCGGGGTGGGCCTCACGCGATCGCGCGGCACGGCCACGGGAGCGGTTCGAGCGAGCCATCCGTCCAGTCTACGATCGCGGGGCGGCCGGCCGGATCAGTACCAGCCGACGCTCACCGAGTGCGACCACGCGCCGCACGGGGTGCCGTAGCGGCCAGAGATGTAGCCCAGTCCCCACTCGATCTGGGTGGCGGCGTTCGTCGCCCAGTCGGCGCCGGCGGTGGCCATCTTGTCTCCGGGCAGGGCCTGCGGGATGCCGTACGCGCCGCTCGACGGGTTCATGGCGTTCACCCGCCAGCCGGACTCCTTGTTCCAGAGCGCGACGAGGCAGTCGAACTCGCCGCTCCCCCAGCCCCGAGCCGCGACCGCGCCCGCCGCGTAGGCCTGCGCCGATCCCGGGTCCGGGACCACCGAGGGCGGCGCCCAGCCGGCGGAGGCCGGCTCGGGCTCGGGCTCGACGTACTTCTCGACGAGGTAGCCCTCGGAGGCGACGGACGCGGAGTACTCGCCGCGGACCTCGATCTCCTGCGTGGCCTCCCCGCCGAACCGGTCGACCGGGACGTAGGTCGACGACGCCGTCGCACCCGAGTAGGGGTCGACCACGTTGACGAGGAGGAAGCCGACCGAGGCGACGAACGCGAACACGACCGTCGCGGCCTGCTTCAGCGGGCTCGTCACGCGCCCGTGCGACGCGGCACGTGCCGCGCTCGGGGCCTGTGCCGCGGGCGGGAGGGCCGCGCGCGGCGACGGGATTCCGGACATGCGGGAACGCCGTTCCTCGACGGCGTCCACCCGGATCTCGCCGTACTCCCCTGTATGCCTGCCCACGATTGGATGAGTGTATCCGAGCCGACGAGGTGTGGCGAAACGTTCCGGCGTCATCGAACGGCGAGCATCACGTCGACCACTGCGTCGAGCACGAGGTCGACCTGCGATTCGCGGTATCCGCCGCGCTGCGCGGCGAACACGACCCCGCGGACGTCGTCGATGGAGATGGGCCATCCGTCGCGGAAGTAGCGCGTGAGGCGGTCGGCGAACCGGTCGACCTCGCGGACGTCGTAGCCGACGGCGAGCCGGCTCACGCGGTCGAATCGCTCGCCCTCGGGCCGCGCGAGGCGGTTCGCCACCACCTGGGCGGTCGTGCGCGCCTCGGCCAGCCACGCCTCGTCGCCGTGCAGCCTCGCGGCGATCTGCCGCTCCTGGAACGCGAAGGCGTCCTCGAGCCGCTCCAGGGCGGCGTCGACGTGGGCGGTCGAGTACCCGCCCTTCTGCATCGCGAACGCCGTCAGCCTGATCCGCTCCGCGTCGAGTTCGGCATCGTCGGGGAGCGGCCGTCCGTCGTAGGCCCGTCGGGCACGCTGGAGGAACTGCTCGACCTCGGTCGTCTTGTAGCCCAGCTGGTTCTTGCGGGCGCGCGGGAACGTGGCATCCACCGCACCAGTATCCCGCACCGTCACCCGAACACCCGGAAGGCCACGAACGCCACGGCCGCCGACGGCAGGATGGAGTCGAGCCGGTCGAGGAAGCCGCCGTGGCCGGGCAGCCAGGAGCTCATGTCCTTGATGCCCAGGTCGCGCTTGATCAGGGACTCCGCGAGATCGCCGAGGGTCGCCGTCAGGAAGATCGCGATCCCGAACACCACGCCGAACCACCAGGAGTTGCCGAGCATGAAGATCGACAGGAGCACCCCGGCGAGGATGCTGGCCAGTGCACCGCCCGCGAAGCCCTCCCAGGTCTTCTTCGGGCTGATCACGGGGGCCATCGGGTGCCGTCCGAACGCCAGGCCCGACGCGTACGCCCCCGTGTCGGCGGCCACGGCGATGATGATGAACGCGAGCGTCCACCACTGCCCGCCCTCCGCCGCGGTGAGCACCACCGTGAACGTCGCGAGGAACACGACGTAGGCCTGCACCAGCAGTCCGGCGCCGAGGTCGCGCGCGAGGCCGTGCGACGAGGCGCGCACGCTCGCGGAGGCCTGCTCGGCGAGGCGCCAGGCCACGACGAGCAGCATGCCCCCGAGGACGCCCGCGAGCTGGCCCACCGCGCCGCCGTAGTACGCCACCGGCACCGCCACCACGGCGGCGGCGACCGTCGGCACGCGCGGGACGCGGTAGCCGCCGTTGCGGAGCGCCGCAGCGAGCTCGGAGCTGGAGAACGCGGCCACGACGACCGCGAACACCATGAAGAGCTCCTTCACGACGAGGAGACTCAGCAGCAGGGTGCCGCCGAACGCGACGCCGATGCCGATCGCGAGGAACAGGTTCCGCCCGGTCCGGGCGTTGATCCGCTCCTGGGCCTGGTCGAACTGGGCGCGCGACGCCTCGAGCTGCCGCTCGAGTTCGACGCGACGCTGGTGCATCTGCGCGCGGAACTCCGCCCGCGACGAGTACTCGTGGTCGCCGGCGTCCGGACGCTCGCCCTCAGGGACGCCTTCCATGGTCCGCCCTCAGACCTCGAGGAGCTCGGCTTCCTTGCGCTTCAGGGCCTCGTCGATCTGGTCGACGTGCGACTTGGTGACATGCTCGAGCTCCTTCTCGGCGCGCACCACCTCGTCGTCGCCGACCTCGCCCTTGAGGGCCTCGAGGTCGTCCTTCGCCTTGCGACGGATGTTGCGCACGGACACGCGAGCGTCCTCCGCCTTCGACTTGACGATCTTCACGAACTCCTTGCGGCGCTCCTCGGTGAGCTCGGGCAGCGTCACCCGGATGATGTTGCCGTCGTTGGTCGGGTTCGCGCCCAGGTTCGGGGTGTCGCGGATCGCCTGCTCGATGTCCTTCAGCGCGCCCTTGTCGTAGGGGGTGACGACGAGCGTGCGCGCCTCCGGGTTGTTGAGCGACGCGAGCTGTGCCAACGGCGTGGGCGTGCCGTAGTAGCTCACCATGATCTTCTGGAAGAGCTGCGGGTTGGCACGACCGGTCCGGACCGACGCGAAGTCGTCCTTCGCGACCTCGACGGCCTTCTGCATTCGCGCACTTGCTTCGGACAGTACATCCGCGATCACGGGGACTCCTTCTCTCGGGCTCGGGACAGTCTATCGATCGGTTGCGGGCTCGCCGTTGCTGACGAGCGTGCCCAGCTGCTCGCCGAGGATCGCCTTGGTGACGTTGCCGGCCGGCTCCATGCCGAACACCTGCATCGGCATGCCGTTGTCCATGCACAGGCTGAACGCGGTCGAGTCGACGACCTTCAGGCCGCGCTGCAGCGCCTCCTGGTAGCTGATCCGGTCGATCTTGTGCGCGTCGGGGTTGGTCCGGGGGTCGTCGGAGTAGACGCCGTCGACGCCGTTCTTGGCGACGAGCACGACGTCCGCGCCGATCTCCAGCGCTCGCTGGGCCGCGACCGTGTCGGTCGAGAAGTACGGCAGGCCCGCCCCGGCGCCGAAGATGACGACGCGGCCCTTCTCGAGGTGCCGTTCGGCACGCCGCGGGATGTAGGGCTCGGCGACCTGGGTCATCGAGATCGCGGACTGGACCCGCGTCTCCGCGCCGGCCTGCTCGAGGAAGTCCTGGAGGGCGAGCGAGTTCATCACGGTGCCGAGCATGCCCATGTAGTCCGCGCGGCCGCGGTCCATGCCGCGCTGGCTCAGCTCGGCGCCGCGGAAGAAGTTGCCACCGCCGACCACGATCGCGATTTCCACCGTCCGCGCGGCATCCGCGATCTCGCGCGCGAGCGAGCTGACCACGTCGGGGTTCACTCCGAGCGCTCCGCCGCCGAATGCCTCGCCCGACAGCTTGAGCAGGACCCTCCGCCTGTGTTCCGTCATCCCCGACCGATCCTTCCCCTTGGGAGTCAAAACTAGTGGTTCACCCGGCTGCGGCGCAGTGCCGGGCCGGAGCCCGTCCGGAACTCGCCCTGCGAGCGGCATCCGGACAGGAAAGGAGCCCGGATCGCCGAGGCGATCCGGGCTCCCATGTCACGACCTACGCGCCGACCTTGAAGCGGGCGAAGTCGGAGACGGTGATGCCGGCGTCCGAGAGGACCTTGCCGACGGACAGCTTGTTGTCCTTGGCGTAGTCCTGCTCGAGCAGCGCGACCTGCTTGTAGAAGGCGCCGAGGCGACCCTCGACGATCTTCGGGAGGGCGGCCTCGGGCTTGCCCTCCTCGCGGGTGATCTGCTCGACGAGCGCGCGCTCCTTCTCGACCGCCTCGGCCGGGACGTCCTCGCGGGCGAGGTACTCCGGCGCGGCGAACGAGATGTGCTGCGCGACCGAGCGAGCGGTCTCGGCGTCGGCGCCGGCGTAGCCGAGCACCACGCCGACCTGCGGGGGCAGGTCCTTCGACGTCTTGTGCAGGTAGATCGAGAACGTCTCGCCCTTGACGAGGCGGATGCGACGCAGCTCGACCTTCTCGCCGAGGATCGCGGCCTCCTCGCTGATCACGTCGGCGACGGTCTTGCCGTCCGCCGGCGCGGCCAGCGCGGCCTCGACGGTCTCGGCGCGAGCCGCGGCGACGGCCGCCAGCACGCGGTCGGCCAGCGCCACGAACTTGTCGCCCTTGGCGACGAAGTCGGTCTCGCACGCGAGCTCGATGAGGGTGGCGGTGCCGTCGCCGTTGTCGACGGCGGCGACGAGGCCCTCGGCTGTGGAGCGGTCGGCGCGCTTGGCGTTGCCCTTCGCGCCCTTCAGGCGGAGGATCTCGACGGCCTTCTCGAGGTCGCCGTCGGCTTCCACGAGCGCGTTCTTCGTGTCGACCATGCCGGTGCCGAGGCGCTCGCGCAGGGTCTTGACGTCTTCGAGGGTGAAGTTGGCCATATCAGGCAGTCTCCTGGACTCGTGGTCTTACTTGGACTCGGCGTCGGCCGGTGCGGCCTCGGCCTCGGGCTCGGCCTCGGGCTCGGTGCCCTCGGCGACGACCTCGGCGGCCTCGGTCTTCGCCTCGGCCTCGGTGCCGGCGACCTTCTCGGTCTCGGCCGACGACTGCTCGGGGGTCTCGGCGGCGCCGGCCTGCAGGAGCTCCTGCTCCCACTCGGCGAGCGGCTCGGCCTCCTGGCCCTCCTCCGGCTTCTGGTGGCGCTGGATGAGCCCCTCGGCGGCGGCGTCCGCGATGATGCGGGTCAGCAGGCTCACCGAGCGGATCGCGTCGTCGTTGCCCGGGATCGGGTACTGGACCTCGTCGGGGTCGCAGTTGGTGTCGAGGATGCCGATGACGGGGATGCCGAGCTTCTTGGCCTCGTCGATCGCGAGGTGCTCCTTCTTGGTGTCCACGACCCAGAGCGCCGACGGCGTCTTCGAGAGGTTGCGGATGCCGCCGAGCGACTTGTGGAGCTTGTCGAGCTCGCGCTTCTTGAGCAGCAGCTCCTTCTTGGTGAAGCCCGAGGTGGTGCCCTCGAAGTCGAGCTCCTCGAGCTCCTTCATGCGCGCGAGGCGCTTGGAGACCGTGGTGAAGTTCGTGAGGAGGCCGCCGAGCCAGCGCTGGTTCACGTAGGGCTGGCCGACGCGGGTCGCCTGCTCGGCGATGGACTCCTGCGCCTGCTTCTTGGTGCCGACGAAGAGGATGGTGCCGCCGTGGGCGACCGTCTCCTTGACGAAGTCGTAGGCCTTGTCGATGTAGGCCAGCGACTGCTGCAGGTCGATGATGTAGATGCCGGAGCGCTCGGTGAAGATGAAGCGCTTCATCTTCGGGTTCCAGCGGCGGGTCTGGTGCCCGAAGTGGACGCCGCTGTCGAGCAGCTGGCGGATGGTGACGACGGCCATGGCCGTACTCCTTCTGTTCTCAGTTGTCGCTCCGGCCGGCGGCCGGAAGCCCTGGTGCCCGGCACGGCTCCGCCGGCTCTTGCGAGCGGGACTGAATGGAGTCGGTGGCCGAATGGGCACGCGTAGTCGCCCCGACGCGCGGGACGCTCCGGACATGCTATCACGCAGCCCGGCCCGGCCCCTCCTCCACAGGCCCGCGACGACGGCGCGGAACGCCGTCCTCCGACTCTCCGGACAAGCGGACGGCGCCGACTGCAAGAGTGCTCGCATGGCCCCCGCTCCGTTCCGTTCCCGACGCGTCCGCGCTTCGCTCCTCCTGCTCGCGCTGTCGCTCGGCGCGGCCTCGGCGACCGGCATGGTCGCCGCCGTCGCGAACCCCTCGGCGGCGTCGTCGGGCTCCGCCGCTCCGATGCCCGCCGCCGGCTGGCAGTGGCCGCTCGCGCCGCCGGTCCGCCTCGTGGAACCCTTCCGCGCCCCGCTCACCCCGTACGCCGCGGGACATCGCGGGATCGACCTCGCCGCAGGGCCCGGCACGACGGTCCGTGCGGCGGCAGGCGGCACGATCGCGTTCGCGGGCCCGGTCGCCGGCCGCGGCGTGCTGTCGATCGACCACGGCGACGGTGTCGTGAGCGCGATCGAGCCGGTCGCGGCATCCGTCGCGGTCGGCGACCGGGTCGCGGCGGGCGAGCCCGTGGCGACCGTGGACGAAGGAGGGCACTGCGCCTCCCGATGCGTGCACTTCGGGGTCCGGGTGCACGGCGAGTACGTCTCACCGCTGCTCTTCCTCGGCGGTCTCCCGCGTGCGGTGCTCCTGCCGATTCGCGGCTGAGTCAGGCGCGCGGGTGCGCCGTCGCGTAGGTCTGCTTGAGTCGCTCGGCGGAGACGTGCGTGTAGATCTGGGTCGTGCCGAGGCTCGCGTGCCCGAGGAACTCCTGGACGGCGCGCAGGTCGGCGCCGCCGTCGAGCAGGTGCGTCGCGGCGCTATGCCGGAAGGCGTGCGGTCCGGCCGGACCGGAGCCCGGCAGCTCGGCGAGCAGGCCGGCCACGAGCCGGTGCACGGCGCGCACGCCGAGTCGACCGCCGCGCACGCCGAGGAAGAACGCATGGCCGCGACCGTCGGCGGCCCCCCGGCCGGACGGCGCCGCCGCCGCAAGCGCCGGGCGGGCGTGCTCGAGGTAGCGGTCGAGGGCACGCGCGGCGGGCGCCCCGTAGGGCACGACGCGTTGCTTCGAGCCCTTCCCGGTCACGCGCACAGTGCGGTTGCCCCGATCGAGGTCGTCGACGTCGAGTCCGACCAGCTCCGAGACGCGCAGCCCGCATGCGTAGAGCAGCTCGACGATCGCGAGGTCGCGCACGGCGACGGGCCCGCCCTCGACGGCGTCGAGCTGCAGTCGCTCGAGAAGCGCGGTCACGGCGGGCGCGGCGACCACCCGCGGGAGCGTCCGCTTCGCCCGGGGCGCCCGCAGGCGTGCGGCCGGGTCCACCGCCACGGCCCCCGTGCGCTCGAGCCAGGCGCACAGTCCGCGGGCCGAGGCCGCACGGCGGGCCACCGTCGCTCGCGCCAGCCCGCGCTCGGTGGCGCTCCACAACCAGTCGCGCAGGAGGTCGAGGTCCAGCCCGTCCACGTCGTGGACCGATCGCTCGGCGGCGAAGCGGGCGAGGTCGGCGAGGTCGGACGCATAGGCGTCGATGGTGTGCCCGGAGTACCCGCGCTCGTGCCGGATGTGGCCGAGGTAGTCGTCCACGGCCGCGTCGAGGCGACGGTCAGTCATCGGCGGGCGCACCGCGCTTGCGGGAGAACCGGTCGATCCGCCCGTCGTCGTCGAGTGCCTCGAGCTCGCGGAGGAACTGCTCGCCGAAGCTGGTGACCTCGGTGAACTCGCCGACGGGGACGACCGAGGTGACCACGTCCTCCTCGAAGAGGTGCACGAGCGACACCGACTGGCCGCCGTCGACCCCGACGAGTTCGCGGGGCGGCGCGGAGAGGTCCATCGTGTAGGCGAGCGCGCCTGCGACGGACACCGGGATGCCGGCGAAACTGCCCTGCGTCGGGTAGTGCAGGTGGCCGCCCAGGATCGCGCGCACGTCGGTGCCGCGGATGGCATCGGCGAGCGCGTCCTGCCCGCGGAGCTCGAGCACGTCCATGAGGGCGAGGGGCGTCGCGATCGGCGCGTGGTGCATGGCGAGGATGGTGCCGTGCGGCGCAGGCTCGCTCAGCACGTCGGCCAGCCAGTCGAGGGTGGCCGGCTGCAGCGCGCCGTGGTGGTAGCCCGGGACGCTCGTGTCGAGCGCGACCACCCGGAGCCCGCCGAGGTCGGTGACGCGATCGACCGGCCCGTCGGGCGGGGCGTCCTCGCGCAGGAGGATCTCGGCGAAGGGTGCCCGCTCGTCGTGGTTGCCCATCACCCAGATGAGCCGTGCCCCGGTCTCGTCCCCGAGGGGCTCGAGCAGGTCGCGGACGCGGTGGTAGGCGTCGCGCTCGCCGAGGTCGGTCACGTCGCCCGTGACGAGGATCGCGTCGAGCGAGCCGGCGAGACGGCCGAGCTGCCGAACCGCCCGGTCGAGGTGCGCCACGGTGTCCGCGGTGCCGCCGAGCGGAGCGCCGCCTGCGAGGAAGTGCGTGTCGCTCAGGTGGGCGATCACGTGCCGCGCCGCCGGGTACCTGCCGAATCGGGGATGGTCCATCGCTGCCTCCGCAGCCCAGCCTATGACCACCCCCGCCCGTCGGCCCGTCGTCACGCCGGGCGGCGGCGAACCCACCCGTCGTCGGCCCGGCGGACCAGGCCCGTCGCGTCGAGCGCGCCCAGCGCCCCGAGGACGGCCGTCGCCTCGAGCCCGGCCAGGTGCGCCACCTCGACCACGGTGCGCCCGCCTCGCAGGCGGAGCGCATCCAGCACGCGACGCTCGTCGGACGTGAGCGCGTCGAGCGCCCGGGCGTCCACCGGCGACGCGCTCCCCTCCGGGTCGCCTTCGTGAGGTGCGACGCCGGCGAGTTCGGCCATCTGCGCGGCATCCGTCACGCAGACCGCGTCGTACTCGCGGAGCAACCGGTGGCATCCGGCCGAGGCCGGACTCGTGACCGGCCCCGGTACCGCGCCGAGCGGCCGGCCGAGCGCCGCGGCGTGCCCTGCGGTGTTCAGCGATCCCGATCGCATCCCCGCCTCGAGCACGACCGTGGCACGCGCCGCCGCCGCGATCAGTCGATTGCGCTGGAGGAACCGCCAGCGCGTCGGCGCGGCCCCGCAGGGCAGTTCGGAGGCGACGGCGCCCGTCTCGGCGATCCGGGTCAGCAGCGCGTCGTGGCCGACGGGATAGAAGCGGTCCACCCCGCCCGCGAGGTAGGCGACGGTGGTTCCGTCGTTCGCGAGGGCGGAGCGGTGCGCGGTTCCGTCGATGCCGTACGCACCGCCTGACACGACCGCGAATCCCCGGTCGACGAGTCCGGCCGCGGCCTCGACGGCGACGTGCTCGCCGTACGGGGTGGCGGCCCGTGCACCGACCAGGGCGATCGACGGGGTCGCACCGAGCGCGTCGGCGCGTCCGCGCACCCAGAGGGCCAGCGGCGCGTGCGCGTCCAGGTCGTCGAGCGAGCCCGGCCAGTCGGGGTCGCCGGGCACGAGCAGCCTCGCTCCGAGGCGCGCGGCCTGGCCGAGGCTCCGGGCGAACGCGGCATGGTCGAGACGCGGCCGCCACCGCCGGAGCCCGGCGGCGACCTCCGGCATCGACACGGCCGCACCCGCGTCTCGGGCTTCCCCGGCGAGCGCCGTACCCTCGGCGTCGCCGAGGATCGCCTCCGCAGTGCGCTCCGCACCGAGCGCGGCGACCAGCCGGCCCAGCACGCCGTCCCCGGGTTCCGAGGCGAACCCCATCACCGCGGCGGCGACGACGCGCCGTCCCGAGCCGCCGTCGGGCGGGCGGAGCGCAGCGAGGTCCGGCGCGGATGCGGCCGCGGTGCGGTCGAGCGCGTTCATGCCGTCAGGCCGGAACGCAGGGCGAGGGCACGACCGACGTGCTGCGCGCTCGGTCGAGCCGCACCTTCGAGGTCGGCGACGGTCCAGGCCACCTTGAGCACGCGGTCGTATCCGCGCATGGTGACGCGGCCGTGCTCCAACGCGTGGTCGAGCGCCCGGGTGGCGTCGCCGCCGGGGTGCATCCCGCCCGCCCCGCGGAGCCAGGGCCCGGGCACCTCGGCGTTGGTGCGCCACGGCGTGCCGGCATAGCGCTGCGCGGCGACCGCGCGGGCCCGCATCACCCGGTCGCGCGCATCGGCTGACGTCATGGCGGGTGCGGACGATCCGTGCTGGGCCATCCGCAGCTTCGCCGGCGTGAGGCGATCGACGTTCAGTCGGAGGTCGATGCGGTCGAGCAGCGGACCGGAGATGCGGGCGAAGTAGCGTCGCCTCGTCGCAGGCGGGCAGGCGCACGCGTCGGCCACCGTCTCGCCTCCTCCGCACGGGCACGGGTTCGCCGCGAGCACGAGCTGGAATCGCGCCGGGAAGGTCGCGACGGCGTTCGCCCGGTGGATGGTGATCTCGCCCGATTCGAGCGGTTGGCGCAGGGCGTCGAGGACCGAGGCGGGGAACTCCGGCGCCTCGTCGAGGAACAGCACGCCGTGGGAGGCGCGTGCGGCGGCACCGGGTCGGATGCCGCGGCTGCCGCCGCCGACCATGGCCGCAGCGCTGGCGGTGTGATGCGGCGCCTCGAAGGGCGGGCGGGTGCACAGCGTGCCGCCCACGCGCTCCCCCGCGAGGGACCGCAGCGAGGCCACCTCGAGCGCGGCATCCGGGGTGAGATCGGGCAGGATCCCGGGCAGCCTGGAGGCGAGCATCGTCTTGCCCGCACCCGGTGGGCCCGCCATGAGCAGGTGGTGTCCCCCGGCCGCCGCGATCAGCAGCGCGTCGACCGCGCCGGGGTTGCCGACGACGTCGGCGAGATCGCCTCCCGTCCAGTGGACGGGCTCGCCGCGCCCGTCGGCGGGGTCGTCGAGGACGGGTTCGACGGCCTCTGCGATCGACGGGTCGAACTCGCCGCCGTGCCGGACGGCCGCCTCGAGGAGCGACCCGACCGCGACGACCTCGATCCCGGGCACGAGGCGCGCCTCGTCGGCGTTCGCGACGGGAACCATCACCCGGTCGTGGCCGGCCCGCGCCGCCGCGAGGACGGCGGGGAGGATGCCGTGGGTGGGGCGCAGCCGCCCGTCGAGTCCGAGCTCGCCGAGGTGGACGAAGCGTTCGACGGATTCGCGGCGCACCGTGCCGGCTGCGGCGAGGCAGGCGACGGCGATCGCGAGGTCAAAACCCTACAATTGACATATGAAGAGAACCAGCCTCTTGGGCCTCCCTGTCGCCCATCTCGCGATGGCCGCTGCCGTCACTTTCACGCTTGCTGCTTGCACACCTGCACCCTCCGGGGAAGACGTAGCGGAGCGTTTCCGCATCGAGATAGAGGCCGCGACTGACGGGCTTCTCGCTCAGGACAATCCCGAGGTGGTAGGGCTCTCGGAGGACGTCGCGGACGACCTGCTCGACGGCGGATGCACGATCGATCCGGGCCTTGGGCTCGACGAGGATGAGAACGAGGCATACATCTACGCCGTTAGCGCCACCTGCCTGATGTACTTCGAGCATGAGATGAGCGAGGCGCAGATCGACAGGGCGAAGGTTCGATTGCTTGAGCAGGCGACAGAATGAGCGCCCGGCTACCCGCGGCGATCTACAGCCGCATCTCGGACGACCGAGAGGGCCGCGAGGTCGGCGTCGAGCGTCAAGAGGAGGACTGCCGCGCACTGGCGGAGCGCCACGGCTACGAGGTGGTCGCGGTCTACCGCGAGAACGACGTGAGCGCGTCGACGCGAAGCAAGAAGCCGCGGCCGCGTTACCTCGAGATGCTTACTGCCGCACGCTCAGGTGAGTGCCGCGCGATTCTGGCCTACAGCAACAGCCGCCTGACTCGTCGCCCGCTTGAGGTCGAGGACATCATCACGCTGCACGAGCGGTACGGCACGCGCATCGAGACCGTGGTGTCCGGCAACGACGACCTGAGCACCGCCGACGGCCGGATGGTAGCCCGCATCAAGGGCAACGTCGATGCGGCAGAGGCGGAGCGAACCGCCGAGCGCGTGGCTCGGGCGAAGGCGCAGGCAGCCGCGCAGGGTCGCTATCGTGGCGGTCGTCGTCCGTTCGGTTACGAGAAGGACGGAGTGACCGTCCGCGAAATCGAGGCGAAGGTGATCCGTGAGGCGACCGACGCGATACTGGTGGGTCGGTCGCTGCGCGCGACCGCTCGCGCGCTCAACGAGGCCGGCCGGAAGACGTCGACCGGCAAGCCGTGGACTGGCGAACAGTTGCGTGACGTCCTGCTCCGGCCGCGCAACGCCGGACTGCTCGCTCGCGGGCAGGCCCGTAAGGCGGGCTTCGAGATCGTCGGACCGGCCGAGTGGCCCGCGATCGTGGAGGAAGAGAAGTGGCGGGCGTTGTACGCGCTGTTGACCGACTCCTCGCGCCGCACATCCCCCGGGAATGACGCGCAGTGGCTGGGCTCCTACATCTACCGATGCGGCATCTGCGGCGCTCCCCTGCGCCCGACTGCCACCGGGCAGACGAACGCCCGGCCGAACCACACGCGCACCGCCCATTACCGCTGCACCGCCCAGGCGCACCTTATGATCACCGCTGGCTTCACCGACGACTACGTGCGAGGCGTCGTCGCGGAGATGGTGCGCGACTCGCGCGTGGTTGCGGCAATCCACCCTGCCGACCCGGAACTTGAGTTGTTCCGGGACCGGCGCCGCACGCTTAGCATCCGCCTCGAGTCGTTCGAGCGCGACTATGCGCTCGGGACGATCACCGGCGCCCAGCTTCAGCGCGCGACGGCGACCGTAAGCGCCGAGCTCGCGGAGGTCGACGCACGCCTCGCGAGGTCGATGCAGCGGTCGACGTCCTCCCCGATCCTCGGCGCCGACGACCCCGGACAGGCGTTCCTCGACGCGCCGCTCGACGTGCAGCGCGCCGTCCTCGCGACGGTGCTGCGCGTCGAGGTACTGCCTCGCCCTGAAGGAATGCGCGGGAAGGCGTGGACAGCGGAGCGCCTGCGGCTGACGCCCGCCGGCGAGGGGTGACCTATCCCCTCGCGTCCTTGCCGCGTATCCGCCGCCAGAATCGACGCAGACGAACGCCGAAGCCCACCCTCGGCTCCTTCAATTGCTGATCCTCCGGTACGCCCATCGCCGCTTGCTCCTCTCGGATCCTCGGCCGCGCCTCCCTCGTTGGCCCGACGTTATCGGGGTCGTTATGGACCCACTCGATTGGCTCCGCGCCGTTGCGCCGCCACCACTTTCCGCTTGCGTCGCGGAACAGGATCGTCGGTTGATGCACCACGAATCCGGGATGGTGGCGATTCGGGATGACGAACCGCACCGCGATCTCCTGATCGGGGTGAATGGCATTGAGGTCGATGTACGGGTCACCGATCGGCCTGCCGCCGTCGAGAAGCTGGACCCGTACCGGCGCGATAAGTTCTTTGCTCGCGTTGTGCACCACGACGGTCACATCGACCGCATGCTCGGTAGTTCTCTCAACCCGTTGCACGTTCCCGTGGCTATCCTCCTCGAGACTCACCTCTGATACCGGGAAGACACCCGCTTCTTCGCCTCGCGACAAGCCCGGAGCAATCTCGTCACCGGCGTAGTGATCGCTGAAGTGGCTCACGCTGGCGTAGACCAGGCGGGCCTGCTCCTCGCGCTTGACACGGACGTTGTGACGATAGGTGCCCGCGGCGATTCCCAGTGCCGTCAAGCCACCGAGGGTTGTTACCCATCCGCGGAGCGCTTCCCATTGCGCGGGCGTCAGAAGGCACACGAACCAGTTCCACGCATCGGCCATGAAGTGCACGCTACTGGTCGGACCGCGCGGTTCGGGAGATAGCGATCCGCGGCGCTGTGCGGCCTCCCCTATGCCGACCGTTCGAAACTCAGGGCTCTTCGCGTGGGAGCTGACCGGCTGTGTCCAGGCGGTAGGCATTGGCGCGAGCCAGAGTCCTGCCGACTGCTGTGGTCTGAATCCCTTGCGGAATCGCGTTGTACCAGTCCGCCACACGCCCGAGAGAAGGTCGGTCGCGAACCGATCGTCCGAAAGCCTCGAGGGCAATCGGGTCAACCTCCCCTAGACCAAAGACCGATTTCGCTTCGGAGATATACGCCTCAGCCAAATCAGACGGGATCTCGGGGCGACCGAGGATCTCGCGCATCTTCCCCTCGCTGACAAACGCAGCACGCACGAACCCCGGCTTCAACTCGTGATCAACGATGAGATTGCCCCACTCAGCAGTGCCGAAATCCCCCGTAAGGCGGGCCGGCGCTTCTTCAGCTGCAACGCCAGGCGCGACATACCCGATCGTCTGCTTCGAGTAGTACTCATCGAAGCCCTTGAGAGACCCGATTGGATTCACGCGCAGAGCATCCAGGAGATCAAGATGGTCGATCCACTCGGCGCCGTCGGGCAATGGACCGTCGAGCAACTTCTGCATCAGCCCATCCATCACGTCGAGCCCGGCCATGATCCATCCGGTACTCGGCGTGTATGTCTGAACGGCGACGAGCACGGTGAGCGCTCGAAGGGCGAGGTCATCGATTCGATCTACTACCTCGACGGCGCGTTCGACGGCAGTCCGGATCGGGCGGTTTGACGGATTCTTGGCGCGCTCAACGAGCATCGCCGACAGAAGGTCGTAGTCATCCGGCCGCTCACTCGATGCAGCGCCCTCCTGTGCCTTCCGATACGCACGAACGAACGCTGGATCCGCGAAGGAGCCCAAGAGCGCTTCTTGGCTGAGTGCGTCGATGCTGCGACGGTCGAAATCAACGAGCCGGGCCTCGATGATCGCGGCCGATTCGGCCGCGAATTCGTCAACCACGCTGCGAGCCTGCTCCCAGGCGATCTCACGGGCGCGCTCCTCGGTGATTCCCATCTGGAGGTCACCGTGCACCTGGATCTGGACGGCGTTATCCCCGGCGTTCTGACCTTGGCCGCCGAATTGCACTACTTCGCCCCGTTGATATCGCGCCCGGCCTGGTACTGGCTGGCGTTATCTCCGGCATGCTGACGCTGCGACGTCTTGCGTATGGCCAGCCTCCATCCGATCGCACCACCGCCCGCTCCGCCGATCAGCAGACCGATCAGCAGCGTGCCGAGCCCTTCAAACAGCCACTCCATTTGGTCCCTCCCCTGCACTGCGCTCGACCATACAGCGTGCCACCGACGCGGCGACCGGCCCATGCGGCCAACGCTTAGCCGCTGCAGTACCGTGAGCGGCGGGGTTCCGACGCTCGGACGTCGGAAGCCCGCCGTTGACTCAAACAGCGAAACCTGAGGCGTGGGAAATCCGTGATCTGCGGCTCTGTATGCCATCCGACATTCAGGCGATACAGACGAGTCACGAGAAGCCGCCAGGAGGGCATACAGAGCCGCTGAGCATGGGTTTCCTACTCGCGACGATTTCGTGAGAAAGTGAATCCAACAACAGAACACCTTCGCACCGAGCTGGGGCGCGTCATCCGGATGATGGCGTCGTGCGTTGTCCACCTGGATGCCGCCGCTCCCGGAAGAACGCAAGAAAGAGGCCAGTACCCAAGGCCGTGTGAGACCAAGTCGCCCCGGCGACCTGATGGCATCGGTACAGGCTGGCAATCGCCGGACGGGCCGTTACGAAGAGCCACAACAAGACCGTGGCGAGTAGTGAAGTGCAACCCACCTCTCTCTGAGGAGTTGCATCATGGCCCGCTACGCCCCCAAGGAGCGCGCCGCCGAGGAACTCGGCTGCACCGTGCTCACCATCGAGAACTGGATGAGCCGCGGCTTCATCCATGGTTACCGCGACGCGGCTAAGCCGCGCGTGGTGTTCGTAGATCTGGATGAGATCGAGCGCGCGCTCAAGACCCAGTACCCGAAGATGCGCGACCCGCGGAAGCGCCGCGGCGTCAAGCTGATCCCGGTCGCCGTCCCCATCGAGGGGGCGGACCAATGAGCGCCCCGACGCCTGCCGAGGCGGCACAGGCGCTGCGGCCTCTCACCGACGCTCAGGCGGCGCGCGTAGCCGCGCTACTGAGCCTCGTCCAGAGGACGGAGGCCCGCGGATGATCCGGCCCGCCGTGCACCGTTCGGCGCGGCCGTATCGCTGCCAGTTCTGCGGGAACGAGTTCCATCCCAACTACTCCACCAAGCGCCTCTTCTGCAGTCAGGCATGTGTCACCGCGGCGAACATCGCACGGCAGGAGCGTATGCGCGTACTGCGCGGGGCCGCCCGGTCCGGGACCATGAGCGCCGAGGAGATCGCCGCGGGGCTCGCCTCGTTGAACGTCGAGCCCGAGCCCTTGTACGAGGAGTGGGAGCTGTGAGCGGCACGACCGATCCCTTGGCCTCGATAGACCAGGCGATCATGTCGCGTCAGAGCGAGGAAGCGGAGCGAGTTCGACGCGCGCGGCTGCGGCGACTCCGCACGACACCGGTCTTTGACCCTTCGGGATCGGACGTCGCAACGCGACCCTACGTGCCGGGCCTCTGGAGCCATGGCAGCATCCCCGCCCTCATCGGCCCGAAGGGATGGGGAAAGACCAAGCTGCTGTGCGAGTTGACGGCGGCGCTTGTCCTGCCGGGGCGGCGGCTGCTCGATCACTTCGAGGCGGCCGACCTGACGGACGCCGAGCGGCGCCGCGACGTGTGGCTGATCAACTCGGAGACGCGCCCCGGCGCCGTGCACGAGGAGTTGCAGGCGGCCGGCCTGGCGTTCGGTCACCGCGATGGAGTCCCCTGCTACTTCAGCCCTGAGCTCGGGCCGGACGCGGGAGTGTTGATCGTGGAGCATCTGACCATGAGCGGCGGGGCCACCGCGTTCAACATCACCGAGGAGGAGAAGCGTCGCTACTGGGAAGAGCGTTTCATCGGGTACGCGGATCAGCTCAAACCGCCTCTGACCGTGATCGCGGACGGCGTGACTGCCACTCTCGGGAACGACACCGGACGCACCGGAGCGTTTGCCTCGGGCTTCCGGAGGCTGCTCCGTGAGGCTGGGATTCCCAATGGCCTCGCGGTGCTCCACTCGCCGATGAGCCCGAGCGTGAACACGCCGATGGGCGGCATCGAATCGATGGGCGAGTGGGACGGTATGTGGATCGCGTCGGCTGCGACGTTCCCGGTGCGTCCCGCGACGACCCGCTGGTTCGAGACCCTTCCGAGGATCGGTGATCCGGAGGTGCTTCGCCGCAGGATCGAGCTTCGCGAGGGACGGCTGCGCCTGATCGATGTCGCTTCATCGCCTGACGCCGGATCGCAGACCAACGCCACGGATCATGGAGGACGCCGGGCCGAGTTGCGTGCGAAGCTCCTCGCGGCCGAAGAATGGCTCTGGACGAAGGAGGTCTGCGGCACCGGCGAGGAGTACAAGGCCAACAAGATCGTTCTCGAGCTGATGGAGCGAGAGGGCGAGGTCGAGTCGCGGTCGCAGGGAGGCCGCAACCGGGGCTATCAGTGGCGGATTTCGGGAGCGAACTCCGTCACGAACCCGGACCGTGAGTGACGACCTGCCGGTATCTATGCACACGGCAGGGTGCACGGATCTTCGGGTCTTCTAGGGTGATGGGGAGTTCCGTGAACTCCCATCCCCCAGAAACCCGAAATCCGAAACCCGTCCGTGTTCAGACCGGGCGGACCCGGCCGATCGTCGGCGGGAACTCCGACATGTGCCGAGCGAACGCCGCCCGGCGCTGCTCGGAGTCTGGGATGCGTTCGACGGCTGCCAGCGAGCGCGCGGCGAGCGTCGAGCGCGAGGGCTGATACGGCGCGCCGCTCGCGGTGAGCGAGGGCGCCGTATGCTGCGAGTTGGTCTCCATCGGGTCCTCCTTGTCGACATCCTACAGTCAGAGGCCGTATCCGTAGTACAGTGCCCATATAGCACTGCTGGCAGTAGGGCCGAGTCGAGAGACAGGACCGTCATCATGCCCACTGCCGATATTCGTTCAGCGCTCCGCAGAGGCGTCGAGGAGCAGCGTGGTACTGGCGTACCACCCGACCGGGCAGACCTGTCCACGGCCGCGCAGGGGCGCGCGGGACCTGCCGAGCGGCCGACGCCGCAGCCGCCTGCGCTTGAAGCGCGAGCGGCGCAGCGGCGCACACTGAATGTGGTGCTGCGGGTGGCCTGCCCCGACCCGGCGCACTGGCATGCGCAGATCGGCGTGCCGTGCCGGACGGCGGACGCCGCGCACGAGTGGGGCTGGGTCTGCCTCCCCCGGATCGAGCACGAGGTGACCACCCGCGCCGAGCGCCAGCGGGCGGCGGCCGCTCGTCGCGCGCGCGCTGCCCGACGGCAGTGGCCCGCCCGTCGGGCCGCCCGGCGATCCGCGGAGCGGGCGCGCATCACGGCGCTGATCCACGAGGCGGCACAGCGATGAGGTACGAGCCGAGCCCATGGGATATCGCGCAGGCAGCCAGAGCGCGCGCCCAGAGCCGACGGCGCGAGAGAGAGGCCATGTGGGAGACGACTTCCCCGCCGGAGTCTTCGGCACCGGAACCGATGCCCAAATTGAATCTGAAGCCAAGGCAGAAGCCGGAGCCGCCGCCTCCGCCGCCTCCCCCGCCGCCGACCATTCCCGAAGGCTCGGTGATCTTGTCGCGGGAGGAGTACCAGGCCGTCAAGGCGCTCATGCGCGCCGTGCCCGAACTGAACACCGAGACCCGTGAACGCCGCCACCGCAGCCGCAGCCAGCGATTCTGAAGGAGGAGCCATGACCACCGAAATCATGACGATCACGACGACGGTGCCGCTCGGGTCGGGTGACCTAGCGTGCCTCGCGTGCGGCCAGACCGTGGCGCCGCCGCACCCCGAACGGGTCGACTTCGACGGCTGGCACTGGGCGGTGCTGGACGACCCGCGGCCGCGCACACCGCATACCGTGTCCCTTACCCGGTGCGATCACTGCCGCGAGGTGCATGAGCGCGCCGCGAGCCTGCTCGACGCGTACCCGCGAGTGCAGGCCCAGATGGGCAGCCGCAGCGTGGGCATGCACCGCGTGGAGGCCGCCCTGAACGCGCTTGACGCCATCGGACGCGGCATGCCGATTCACACTGACGGCAGTCTGCGACTCCTGGTCGAGCACATGACGGCTGCCGGGGTCGCGGTCCGGTGGGCTGCCCGATACTCCCCCGTGCGCACGAAGGATGCGCACGAGGGAGAGGCTGCGTCGCAACCCTGGGGACATGTAACCGAGTGGCAGTGGCATGACCTTCGCAAGGCGTTCGCAGGACTGCTGAACGCTCGCGTGGAGCGCCCGCTGCCGTATTCGTCACCGATCGGCGGCGGGTGCATGCTCTGCGGAGTCGAAACCGTCTCAGCCCTGCCGTCACAGGCGGCCGGCCTATGGACTCCGGCGACCGCAAGCCCGACTGCGATCGGTGGGCCACCGAGGCCGGAACGCTTGGGGGGCTACCTCTGCCCGACCTGCCAGCAAGCGCGCGAGGAGATCGGCGCGATCGGCCCCACGACGATGGAGCGCAGCATCATGCTCCACTTTGACGTGCAACGCCGGTCGCTGACCGCCACAGAACTCGTCGGCCTCGTCGGCTGGCTCGCCACAGGCCGAGACGAGCCGAACGAGCGTCCGTGGCAGCACGTGCCGAACATCGAGGCTCTCGCGGACGAACTTCGGGGGTAGTCGTCCGAAGCGTGCGGTCAGTCGCTATGCGAGGCGCAGATTCGTCCGGCTTCGATACCGCGACCGATCTGATAAACCTCCCCCGCCAACAGTCGCAGCGAGTCCGACAGCGCGTTGATGTCCGCCCGCAGACTCTCGATCGTGTCCGGCGACCCCTCGAGGTCATCCGCCGACTTGTACACGCGGTGCACGTTGTCGATGAGGCCGGTGATGGTCGTGAGGGCGACGAAACCAACTCCGCTCGGTGCCTGGGTGGCCCCGGGGAGCTCGTCGTAGTCGACCACGATGAGCGCCTTTTCTGTCATGCTCGAAGCGTATGGGTTTGCAGGCCAAACACAGAAAACCCCTGATCGCAAATACGTCAATTGCTTGGTTTTGACAGGTCGAAGCCCGAGCCGTGCTTCGGCAGCGATGCGGGCGAGAGGTTGACGGTCAGGCGGCGCGGCGGCAGCGGGCATCCGGCGTTCGTCGCGGCGGAGCGGACGCGTTCGCGAGCCTCTCCCAGTGCCGCATCGGGCAGCCCGATGATCACGAGCGAGGGCAGTTGGCTGGAGAGATCGGCCTCGACCTCGACGACCGACCCGACGAGGCCGACGAGGGCGATGGAGCGCGTGCGGGCGACCGGCATCAGCCGATCCGCTCGAGGTGCTCGACGATCGCCGGCGCGGCCGCCGGAGCGAGCACCGCCACGGCGTCGAGGCGGATACGCCCGCGCGGACCGTCGTGGGCGTCGCACCAGGCGAGCGCGAGGCGGCGGAGCCGTGCGAGCTTGCGCGCCGTGATCGCCTCGAACGGGTGACCGTACCCGTCGCCGGCGCGGGTCTTCACCTCGACGAAGACCGTCTCGTCGCCGTCGCGGAGGACGAGGTCGAGTTCGCCGTGCGGGCAACGCCAGTTGCGATCGATGACGCGCATGCCGCGCGCCTGCAGGTGGTCGGCGGCGAGCTGTTCGCCGCGCCGACCGAGTTCGATGTGGTGGGCCATGGGCCCAGCGTGCCGCGCCGGACGTCGAGGTCACGGCCCGTCGCTCGCCGACGAGCGGGATGGCGCGGGCGCCCGACCTGTGCAGGAGCAGTGCCGCCCGTTCCCGCGCGAGCTACTCCTCGAGCGCGAGGTCCTTCGGCAGCTCGAACTCGCGCGTCGCCAGCTCCTCGACGTTGACGTCCTTGAAGGTGAGCACGCGCACGGCCTTGACGAAGCGGTCGGCGCGGTAGACGTCCCACACCCAGACGTCCTTCATCGACAGCTCGAAGTAGAAGTCGTGCTCGGTGTCGCGGCGCACCAGCTCGACCTCGTTCGCGAGGTAGAAGCGGCGCTCGGTCTCGACCACGTACTTGAACTGCGACACGATGTCGCGGTACTCGCGGTAGAGCGCCAGCTCCACTTCCCGGTCGTAGTCTTCGAACTCGTCCTCATCCATCGCTGATCATCCTACTTCGAGGTCGAACAGCGACGGCGCCGCCTCCGTGGTGCGCTCGTGCAGCCAGGTCCGCCGGTGCAGGCGGTCGGGACCGTGCTCGGCGATCGCGGCGAAGTGCGCGGGGCTGGAGTAGCCCTTGTTCTCGTTCCAGAAGTACCGGGGGGTCGTCTCGTGCGCCTGCCGCATGAAGCGGTCGCGGTGCACCTTCGCGATGACGGATGCCGCGGCCACCGACGCGCAGTCGCGATCGGCCTTGATCCGCGTGATGACCTGCGCGCGGTGCTCGATGGACTGGCTCAGCCAGTCGTAGTTCCCGTCGAGCAGCAGCGGCGCGCCCGCCACGATCCCCCGGTCGATACCCAGTCCCGCGAACGCGCGGGCGCCCGCCAGCCCCAGGCACGCCATGATGCCGAGCCGGTCGATCTCCTCCGCGCTCGCCTCGCCGACGGCCGAGGCGATCACCCATGACGCGGCGCGCGGGGCGAGCAGCTCGCGCTTGGGCTCCGGGAGGAGCTTGGAGTCGCGGAGGCCCGCCGGCATCCGCCGGACCCCCGCATCGATCACCACCATGCCGACCGCGACGGGGCCGGCCAGCGCCCCGCGGCCGACCTCGTCGCAGGCGAGGACCACGGGCGCTCCCCCGGCCAGCAGGTCGCGCTCGATCTTGAGGGACGGCACGCCGGCGGGGCTCACCTCACTCGGCTCCCTCGTCGACGCCGGAGAACACCTCGGGATAGTTGTCGAGCCAGGTCCAGTGCGAGATCGGCCAGCTCACCACGACGGCGCGCCCGACGACGTTGTCGATCGGCACGAAGCCCTCGAGCGGCGTCTCGGTGTTGTAGCGCGAGTCCTTCGAGTTGTAGCGGTTGTCGCCCATCACCCAGAGCGAGCCCTCGGGCACGACGACCTCGAAGTCGTCGCGCGAGACCTTGGTCTCGCCGGGCGGCAGCGCCACGTAGGGCTCGTCGAGCGGCACGCCGTTGACGGTCATCTGCCCGAGCGCGTTGCAGCAGGCGACCGAGTCGCCCGGCAGGCCGATCACGCGCTTGACGAGGTGGTCGTTCGAGTCGGGAGCGGACAGTCCGACGAACGCGAGGAACCAGTCCATGGCGGCGACGAGCGGCGGCTGCTCCTCCTCCACCCGTGCGGGAAGCCACCCGCCGGGATCCTTGAAGACGACCACGTCGCCGCGCTCGATCTCGCCGAGCTCGGGGACCAGCTGGTTCACGATGATGCGGTCGTCCTGCACGAGGGTCTGCTCCATCGACTGCGACGGGATGAAGAAGGACCGGATCAGGAACGTCTTGATGAGGAACGAGACGAGCACCGCGACCACGAAGATCACGACGAGGTCGCGCAGGAACAGCAGGACGCTCCGACGGCGCGACGGCGGCGTCTCGGAGTTGGCGCGTGCATCGCGCATGGTGCGTGTGTCTTCTGTCATGAAAATGGCTCGAGCTCCCCGACCCAGTCTAGGGGTGGGGAGCTCGAGCGGATGACGCGTCGGGGCGGCGAGAGCCGATCAGCTGTCGCGCTTCTCCTTGATCTTCGCCTTCTTGCCGCGGAGCTCGCGGAGGTAGTACAGCTTCGCGCGGCGCACGTCGCCTCGGGTGACGACCTCGATGTGGTCGATCACCGGGGAGTGGACCGGGAACTTGCGCTCGACGCCGACCTGGAAGCTGATCTTCCGGACGGTGAAGGTCTCGCGGACGCCCTCGCCCTGACGGCCGATGACGACGCCCTGGAAGACCTGGATTCGCGAGCGGGTGCCTTCGACGATGTTCACGTGCACCTTGACGGTGTCGCCGGGGCGGAAGTCGGGGATGTCCGAGCGGAGGCTCGCGGCGTCGACGTGGTCGAGGATGTGCATGATGGTTCGCTCTCTGCGCCCGCCACCGGTCGAACGCGGATCATGGATGGAAGTGTCTGGTGCCGCGTCGCGCGATCACTCGCGTCATGCGGGCCCCCCGGAGGCAGGGCCATGCGGCGGCACAATCGTCCATTCTGCCAGACGCGGGGCCCGACGGCCAAAATCCGGTGACGGATGCCGCGGGCACGACGCCCGCGGTGCGAACGCCTCAGTCGCGCCGCTGCTCCCAGGACCGCTCCTCGCGGATGACGATGACCTCGCCGGCGTCGGTCGTCCGCCGCGTACCGGTCTCGCCCGCTCCGGGCGCGCCGCCGGACGCGGCGATCCGCTCGTACTCCTCCATCGTGGCGCGCACGCGACGGGCCCCGTCGCTCAGCAGCCGCCACACCGCGTACCAGAACGCGGCGATGGCGCCGATCATCGCGAGGATGGCGAAGGTGATGCCGGTGGGTCCGTACAGCCCCGCGGCGACGATCAGCAGGTGCCAGGCGCCGAGCACCGCGACATCCGCCCAGTCGACCGCCTTCGCGCGGCGCACGTCGGGCCGTGCCGCGACGATGAGGGCCACGACGCCCAGCGAGACGAAGGCGATCGGCGCCGCGAACATCAGGCCGATGACGCCCCAGCCGCTCGACCCGAAGATGGCGTACCCGATCAGCAGCCACACGGGCAGCGCGACGGCGGCGATGAACTGCCACCGGTAGAACGCGCGACGGATGAGCATGTGGCCAGCGTACCCGCGTCGGGAGGGGCCGTCGCCGGGTGTTCACTCAGGGCGGACCGGGCAGAATAGAGGACGTGATCGAACTGAGGACCCCCGCCGAGATCGAGCAGATGCGACCCGCCGGCCGCTTCGTCGCGAGCGTGCTCGAGGCCACGTCGAAGGCCGCGGCCCCCGGCGTGAACCTGCTGGAGCTCGACGCGCTCGCGCACGACATGATCCGCGACGCCGGCGCCACCAGCTGCTACATCGACTACCACCCGTCATTCGGCGGCAGCCCCTTCGGCAAGGTGATCTGCACCTCGGTGAACGACGCCGTGCTGCACGGCCTGCCGCACGACTACGCGCTGAAGGACGGCGACCTGCTGAGCCTGGACTTCGCCGCCTCGGTCGACGGCTGGGTCTCGGACTCCGCGATCTCGGTGGTCGTCGGCACCCCCCGCGACGAGGACCTGCGCCTGATCGACACGACCCGGCGCGCACTCGACGCCGGCATCGCCGCAGCCCGACCGGGCAACCGCATCGGCGACATCTCGCGGGCCATCGCCGACGTGGCGAAGGCGGAGGGGCTCTCGATCAACACGGACTTCGGCGGCCACGGCGTCGGCCGGACCATGCACGGCGAACCGCACGTCCCGAACAACGGCCGGCCGGGCCGCGGGCTCCCGCTCAAGCCCGGACTGGTGATCGCGATCGAGCCGTGGTTCCTGCACACCACCGACCGGATCTTCACCGACCCCGACGGGTGGACCCTCCGCAGCGTCGACGGCTCCCGCGGCGCCCACTCCGAGCACACCGTGGCGATCACCGACGGCGACCCGCTGGTGCTGACGCAGCGCGGCTGACCCGCGTCGCCGAGCGCCCGTCCGGGCGGACGGCGCGCGTCGACGGCCCCGTCAGGCACGCTCGCGCTGCTCCGCCCCCACCGCGGCGTACCGGTCGAGCACGAGTTCGACGAGGGCCGGCGGCGCCGGCTCGTCGGGCAGCATCAGCGGACGGGCGATCGCGTCGGCGCCCGACCCCGCGGCCTGGTCGTAGAACGTGCCGGGGGCGAGCAGGTACGGCACGACCAGCACCCTCGAACCGGGGTGCACCTCGCGGA
Organism: Agromyces arachidis; assembly: GCF_052805135.1. NCBI lineage: Bacteria > Bacillati > Actinomycetota > Actinomycetes > Micrococcales > Microbacteriaceae > Agromyces > Agromyces arachidis. The sequence continues at coordinate 262,637 of NZ_JBRBDK010000001.1, read as the reverse complement.
TCATCTCGATCGCGTCGGGCAGCCTCGGGATGGCGGCGGCGATGAACCCCGCGGTCACCGAGCGGCCCAGTCGATGGCCGAGCCTCCGCGCGGTCTCGAAGCACTCGCGCACGGCGCGCGGGTCGTTGGAGCCGGCCGCGGCCAGCAGCACGCTGTCGCCCTCGGTGTCGCCCAGTTCGTGGAGTCGCTGGGCCAGGACCTCGACGAGGCGGTCGTCGGGACCCAGCTCGGGGGCCAGCCGTGCGGAGGCGCCAAGGCGGTCGAGCCCGAGCGAGAGACCGGTCCGGACGTGGAACCCCGCGGACAGCACGAGCGGGACGATGACCGCGTCCGGCTCCGCGGCGGTCGCGAGCGCGGACCCGACGTCGGCGTGCTGCGCGTCGACGAACGTGATCGAGACGCCGAGGTCGGGGCGGGCCGACGCGACGGCGTCGACGAGGCGGATGACCGCTGCGCGGTTCGCCGTGGACGGGGCGCCGTGCGTCACCGCGACGAGGCGGAGGGGCGGGAGGCCGACCCGATCCGACGCCTCGGATCCACTCGGACGATCCATCTGCCGACCCGCGCTTTCCGGCGGGATCCGGTGTCGCCCGCCGTGACCGACGCTATGCAGGACGTGTTTCGCGAAGCGCACCCGCGTGTTTCCGGCGCGTGAAGACTGGCCTCAGTCGGGTGGTGCGGGCGCGTCGTCCGGCAGGAGCTCGGGGCGGACGCGCCGGGTGCGCTCGAGCTGCTGCTCGCGCCGCCACCCGGCCACGCGGCCGTGGTGGCCGGACAGGAGCACGGGCGGCACCTCGAGCCCGCGCCAGACGGCCGGCTTGGTGTAGCTGGGGTACTCGAGCAGCCCGTCCTCGTGCGATTCCTCGACGAGGCTCTCCGGGTTGCCGACGACACCGGGGACCAGACGCCCGGCCGCCTCGATCATGGCCATCACGGCGACCTCGCCGCCGTTCAGGACGTAGTCGCCGAGGCTGATCGGGCGCACGCGCATGCGCGTCGCGTAATGGTCGACGACGCGCTGGTCGATGCCCTCGTAGCGGCCGCACGCGAACACGAGGTGGTCCTCGGCGGCGAGCTCGCGCGCGACCGCCTGGGTGAACGGCTCGCCGGCCGGCGACGGCACCACCAGCAGCGCGTCGGAGGCGTCGTCGCCGACGATCGAGTCGAGCGCCTCGCCCCAGGGCTCGGGCTTCATCACCATCCCGGCGCCGCCGCCGTACGGGGTGTCGTCGACGGTGCGATGCCGATCGTGCGTGAAGTCGCGGAGGTCGTGCGTGCGGACCTCGATCAGGCCGGTCTGGCGCGCCTTGCCGAGCAGCGACAGGTCGAGCACGTCGAAGAACGACGGGAAGATCGTGACGATGTCGATGCGCATCGCCGCCCCCTAGTCGGCGTCGGCGTCGCGGTCGGGCGATGCGGATGCCGCGTCGGGGGCTCCGGCGGCATCGTCCGCCTCGGCGACGTCCGCCGCGGCGTCGCCGGTCCCGGCATCGTCCGCCTCGGCGACGTCGGGCTCGGGCAGGTCCTCGAAGAGCCCGGCGGGGGGCGTGACCGTCAGGGTGCCGGCATCGAGGTCGACCTCGGGCACGATGGCGGAGACGAACGGGACCATCACCTCGCGACCCTCGGCCCGAACCACGAGCAGGTCCTGGGCGGGGAGGTGGTCGACGTGCGCGACCTCGCCGACCCGGACGCCGTCGCGGAGGACGGCGAGTCCGACGAGCTGGTGGTCGTACCAGGCGTCGGGCTCGGGCTCCTCGTCGGCGGGCTGGTCGACCCAGAGGATCGCCTTGACGAGGCCCTCGGCGGCCGTCCGGTCGTCGACGCCGTCGAAGAACCCGACGGGGTGGCCGTTGTACCAGCGCAGCTCGCGCAGCACGATCGTCCGGCCGTGCCACGGCGACGACTCGGGCACCTGCAGCGAGAACTCCGCTCCGGGGACGAACCGGCGCTCGGGGTCGTCGGTGTACAGCTCGAGCTTGATGGCGCCCTTCAGCCCGTGGGCCTTGGTGAGACGCCCGACGCGCAGCTGCTGGGCGCGGGGTGCCGCGGCCACGTCAGTCGTCGACGTCGACGACGTCGACGCGGACTCGGCGGCCGTCGGCGAGGGCGGTCACGACCGTGCGCAGCGCCTTGGCGGTGCGGCCGGCGCGACCGATGACGCGGCCGAGGTCCTCGGGGTGCACGTGCACCTCGAGGACCTCGCCGCGTGCGCTCGACGCGGAGGTGACCTTCACGTCGTCGGGGTGATCGACGATCCCCTTGACGAGGTGTTCGAGCGCGGAAGCGAGCAAGGCCTACGCCTCGTCCGACGCGGTCTCGGCGGACTCCTCGGCGGGCTCCTCGGCCTTGGCCGGCTTCTCGGCCTTCGGCTTCACGACCGACTTCTTCGCGTCGTCGACCTGGTACTCGGCCTTGGGCTCGGCGGTGCGGACGGTGCTCTTGGCGTTCTTGTCGCCCTTGAACTTGCCCCAGTCGCCGGTGAGCTTGAGGATCGCCATGACCTGCTCGGTCGGCTGCGCGCCGACGCCGAGCCAGTACTGGGCGCGGTCGGAGTCGACCTCGATGAACGAGGGCTCCTCGGTGGGGTGGTACTTGCCAATCTCCTCGATCACGCGACCGTCGCGCTTGGTGCGCGAGTCGGCGACGACGATGCGGTAGTACGGGGCACGGATCTTGCCGAGCCGCTTGAGGCGGATCTTGACAGCCACGATTCTCCTGAGATGTTGTGAGGTAGGCGAACTGACAGCCGTGAGCGTGGGGTGCACACCCGGCGGAAGCTCAAAGGTGCCCTGCGCCGCCGGATAGAGGGTCGGGCGGTACAGAACTCGACTGACCATTCTTGCAGATTTCGCCCCGCGGCGATAATCGCCGCGGTGCGTGGCAAGATGAGCGCACGCCGCAGCAGCGGCACGGACGACAGGGGGCTCGCATGTCGATCGAGTTCGCGCGCTCCGCGCGCTCCTCCGTGGGCATCGAGTGGGAGCTCGCGATCGTCGAGCGCGGCAGCGGCGAGCTCGCCTCGGTGGGCGACCGCGTGCTCGCCGAACTCGACGGAGCCGACGGCTCGCCGCATCCGTTCATCACCTCGGAGCTGCTCACGAACACCGTCGAGCTCGTCAGCGGCGTGCACGATCGTGTCGCCGGCGCGGTCGACGACCTCACAGGCCAGGTCGCCGAGGTGCGCGCGGTGCTCGACCGGATCGGCGAGTACGAGCTCATCTGCAGCGGCTCGCACCCGTTCAGCCAGTGGTACGACCAGCGCCTCACCGACAAGCCGCGGTACCACAAGCTCATCGAGCGCACGCGGTGGTGGGGGCGCCTCATGATGATCTGGGGCATCCACGTGCACGTCGGCATCGAGGAGCGCGACAAGGCGCTGCCGATCCTCGACGGCATGCTCGCGTACGTGCCGCACCTGCAGGCGCTGTCGGCGTCGAGCCCGTACTGGGCGGGCGTCGAGACCGGGTACGCGTCGAACCGCGCGCTGATGTTCCAGCAGCTCCCCACGGCGGGCCTGCCGTATCCGCTGCCGGACTGGGGGGCGTACGAGCGCTACGTCGACGACCTCGTCCGCACCGGCGTCATCGAGGACCACACCGAGGTGCGGTGGGACATCCGTCCGTCCCCGCGCTGGGGCACGATCGAGGTGCGCGTCTGCGACGGGGTGTCGTCCGCCGAGGAGATCGGCGCGATCGCGGCGCTCATCCAGTGCCTCGTCGAGTGGATGTCCGAACGCCTCGACCGCGGCGAGACGCTCACGGTGCTCCAGCCCTGGTACGTCCGCGAGAACAAGTGGCGCGCGGCCAGGTACGGCATGGACGCCGAGGTGATCACGGACGCCGCGGGCACCGAGCGCCACGTGGCCGACGACCTGCGCGAGCTGCTGACGACGCTCGCGCCGTACGCCGACCGGCTGGGCTGCGCGGACGAGCTCCAGCGCGTGCGTCGGACGCTCGACGGCGGTGCGAGCTACCAGCGCCAGCTGCGCGTGGCGGAGGCGCACGGCGGCGAGCTCACGGCCGTCGTCGCGCACCTCGCCCGCGAGCTGCGCGAGGGGACCGTTCCCCGGCCCTGACTACGCCGGGATGCGCCGGGTGCGGATCAGCTCGGCGAACCAGCGCGCGCTCGCCTTGGGCAGCCGCTCGAGGGTGTCGTAGTCCACGCGCACGATCCCGAAGCGCTTGGAGTAGCCGTAGCCCCACTCGAAGTTGTCGAGCAGCGACCACACCTGGTATCCGCGGAGGTCGACCCCGCGCGCCATCGCCCGGTGGGCCGCCGTGAAGTGCCGGCGCAGGTAGTCGATGCGGTCGAGGTCGTCCACCTCGGGACCCTCCGGCCCCTCGACGACGACGTCGTCGAACGCGGCGCCGTTCTCCGTCACCATCAACGGCACCTCCGGATAGGCGCCGTGCAGGGCCACGAGGAGGTCCTCGAGGCCCGAGGGATCGATGTTCCACCCCATGGCCGTGTACGGGCCGGGCTGCTGGAGGAACTCGACGTGCTCCGAGCCGGGCCACGCCGTGCCGCCCATGTCCTTGTGGCCGTCGGCGTTCGATCGGGGCGACACGCCGTCCCACAGCCGCACCGTCACGGTCGAGTAGTAGTTGACCCCGAGCAGGTCGATGGGCTGGGCGATCAGGTCGGCGTCGCCCGGCTTCACGAACGACCAGTCGGTGACGGCGGCCGTGTCCTCGACCACGTCCGCCGGGTAGCCGTCGCCGAAGATCGGGCCGAGGAAGACCCGGTTGGCGAGCCCGTCGATGCGCCGGGCGGCCTCGTGTCCGGTCTCGCCGGACGGCCGGATGACGTGCAGGTTCAGCGTGATCGAGAAGTCGGGATCGTTGGTGACGACCTCCCGCAGGGCCCGCACGGCGAGCCCGTGGGCGAGGTTCAGGTGATGCACCGCCGCGAGGGCCTCCGCCCCGTCGAGGTGCCCCGGCGCGTGCGCGCCCGAGCCGTAGCCCAGGTAGGCCGAGCACCACGGTTCGTTGAGCGTGGTCCATACGGCGACGCGCGAGCCGAGCCGCTCCCCCATGATCCGCGCGTAGTCGGCGAACGCCTCGGCGGTCGCGCGGTTCGTCCAGCCGCCCTCGTCCTCGAGCGCCTGCGGAAGGTCCCAGTGGTAGAGCGTCGCGATGGGGCGGATGCCGCGGGCCAGCAGCCCCTCGACGAGCCGCTCGTAGAACGCGAGGCCGGCCTCGTTCGCCGGCCCGCGCCCGGTGGGCTGGATGCGGGGCCACGCGATCGAGAACCGGTACGCCTCCAGCCCGAGCTCGGCCATGAGGTCGAGGTCGGACTCCCAGCGGTGGTAGTGGTCGCAGGCCACGTCGCCGTTGTCGTCGTTCGAGACCTTCCCCGGCGTGTGGCTGAACGTGTCCCAGATCGACGGGCCGCGACCATCCTCCCGGACGGCTCCCTCGATCTGGTAGGACGCGGTCGCGGAACCCAGCAGGAAGTCGCTCGCGAACTCGAGGCCCGAGTCGCGGTAGTCGGCGTTGCCCGTGCTCATGGTCGTCCCCCCGAGGCGATCGGCGCGACGCCGCGTTCGCGGCGCCACGGCTTCACCCTAGTGCGGCCCCGCGGCGAGCGCGCGAACGCGTCAGCGACCGAGGAACTTCTGCAGCGCCGCGAGGTCCTCCTCGCTCGGCGCGCCCTTCGGGCCGCCCGCGCCGAGGCCGAAGCCCGATCCGCTCGCGCCGCCCTGCGTCGCGGGCGTCACTCCCGATGCGAGCGCGGCGTTCTCGGCCGCGCGCTTGGCCGGGTTGCCCGACCGCGAACCCGACTTCTTCTTGTTCTTCGCCGCCTGGCGCTTCCCGCCGCCGTAGCCGCCCGCGCCGGGGATCGGGCCCATGCCCGGCACCTGGGGGACGCCGCCGCGCGCGACGGTCTTCATCATCTTCGCCGCCTGCTCGAAGCGCTGCACGAGCTGGTTCACGTCGGTGACCGTCATGCCGGAACCCCGGGCGATGCGGAGGCGCCGCGAGCCGTTGAGGATCTTCGGATTGCGCCGCTCGGCGGGGGTCATCGACTGGATGATCGCCTCGGTCCGCACGATCTCGCGCTCGTCGAAGTTCTCGAGCTGCTGTTTCATCCCGCCGGCGCCGGGCAGCATGCCGAGCATCTTCTTGATCGAGCCGGCGCCGCGGAGCTGCTGCATCTGCTTGAGGAAGTCCTCGAGCGTGAACTGCTCGGTCGCGAGCTTCTCGGCGACCGCGAGCGCCTCCTCCTCGTCGAAGGCCTGCTGGGCCTGCTCGATGAGGGTGAGGATGTCGCCGAGGTCGAGGATGCGGCTCGCCATGCGGTCGGGGTGGAACGGCTCGAAGTCGTCCAGGGTCTCGCCGGTGGAGGCGAAGATGATCGGGCGCCCGGTGACGGATGCGACCGAGAGGGCGGCACCGCCGCGCGCGTCGCCGTCGAGCTTGGAGAGCACGACGCCGGTGAAGTCGACACCCTCCTGGAACGCCTTCGCGGTCGAGACGGCGTCCTGGCCGATCATCGCGTCGATGACGAACAGGACCTCGTCGGGGTTCGTCGCCTTGCGGATGTTCGCGGCCTGCTTCATCATCTCGGCGTCGACGCCGAGGCGGCCCGCGGTGTCGATGATGACGACGTCGTGCTGCGCGCGCTGCGCATGCGCGACCGCGTCCTTCGCGACGCGCACCGGATCGCCGACGCCGTTGCCGGGCTCGGGCGCGAAGACCTGCACGCCGGCCTGCTCGCCGACGACCTGGAGCTGGTTGACGGCGTTGGGACGCTGGAGGTCGGCGGCGACGAGCATCGGCGTGTGGCCGTCCTTCTTCAGCCACTTCGCGAGCTTGCCGGCGAGGGTCGTCTTGCCCGCGCCCTGGAGGCCGGCGAGCATGATCACGGTCGGCGGGTTCTTGGCGAACTGCAGCCGGCGCTGCTGGCCGCCGAGGATGCCGACGAGCTCCTCGTTCACGATCTGGACGACCTGCTGCGCCGGGTTGAGCGCGCGGTTCACCTCGTCGCCGAGCGCGCGCTCGCGCACGGTCGCGGTGAACGACTTCACCACGTCGAGCGAGACGTCGGCGTCGAGCAGCGCGCGCCGGATCTCGCGGACGGTGCCGTCGACGTCGGCAGCGGAGAGCTTGCCCTTGGTGCGGAGGTTCTTGAACGTCTCGGTGAGACGGTCGGAGAGGGTGCCGAACGTAGCCATGATGCGCCCCAGTCTAGATGGGCGCGCCGAGCGCCCGCGGACCGTCGGCCCGGATCGGGCGGGTCACCCCTCGAAGCGCACGTCGACGATCTCGCGCTGGACGTCGATCGCCGCCACGAGCCGCTGGTCGGTGTCCTCCGCGGCCAGCCCGTACTCGAACTCGGCGAAGGTCTCGCCGGGACCGTCCGCATCGGGCCGCAGGTCGACCCGCGTGAGCGACATCGAGCGCAGGGCGTCGATCTGGCGGTCCCCCGAGTCTCGGCCGATCGCGGCCTCGACCTCGTCGGCCTGTTCGAGCGCGGGGTCGAGCATCGCGGCCAGGAAGCGCATGACGGGCGAGGACGAGGCATCCAGCTGGGTCACGAACGCGCCGCGCAGTTCGTCGTCGACGAGCTCGAGCTCGCCCACGAGCGTCGCCGCGGCATCGAGCGCGGCGGTCGAGACGAGGTCGGCGTCGGCGTCGAGGACGACCTCGACGCGCTGGTCGCCGTACTCGACCTCCTCCGACCAGTAGTCGCCGATCAGTCCGAAGTAGTCGTGCTCCATCGACATGCGTCTCCTCCTCAGCCGACCAGTTGCTGCGCGAACACGTGCGGGGTGAACCCGGTGAGGTCGCCGATGCCCTCGCCCTGCCCGATCAGCTTGATCGGCAGGCCCGTCTTCTCCTGCACCGCGATGACGAAGCCGCCCTTGGCGGACCCGTCGAGCTTGGTGAGCACGAGGCCGGTGACGCCGCCGTGCTGGATGAACGCCTCGGCCTGCGCGAGCCCGTTCTGGCCGGTGGTCGCGTCGAGCACGAGCAGCACCTCGCTGACCGGCGCCTGCTTCTCGACCACGCGGCGGATCTTGCCGAGCTCGTCCATGAGCCCGCCCTTGGTGTGCAGCCGTCCGGCGGTGTCGATGATGACCATCTCGGTGCCGGTGCGCTTGGCGTAGTCGACGGTCTGGAAGGCCACCGACGCCGGGTCCTGCCCCTCCCGCTCCGGTCGCACCACCTCGGCGCCGGCGCGCTGCGCCCAGGTCGCCAGCTGGTCGACCGCGGCCGCCCGGAAGGTGTCGGCCGCGCCGACGACGACGCTGCGCCCGTAGTTGCGGAGGAACTTCGCGAACTTGCCGATCGTGGTGGTCTTCCCGACGCCGTTGACGCCGACCACGAGCACGACCGCGGGGCGCTCGGTGAGCTTCAGCGTCGGGTCGTACTTCGACAGGCGCTCCTCGACGAGCTCGCGCAGCATCCGCTGCACGTCCCTCGGGTCCGTCGTGCGGTAGCGCTCGACCTGCGCCTTGATGCGGTCCACGATCTCCTCGGTCACGGCCGGACCGAAGTCGGCGCGGATCAGCGCCGACTCGAGGTCGTCCCAGGTGTCCTCGTCGATCGTCTTCGCGCCGAACACGTTGCGGAGGGTCGACCCGAGCGACCACGATGCGCGTTCTGCCATGACCACCAGCCTAGGGGCGCGCGGATGCCCCCGCCGCCGCCCGCCGGCCCGCCGCGAGGCGGATCGCGCCCGCGATAGCCCCGGCGCGGGGGGCTCGCAAGGCCTTGTCGCGCCGCAGCGCGTGCGCGAGCATCGAACGCGGACGGAAGGAGACCCCCATGCCCCTCGTCGGATTCCACGCGTCTCACGAGCAGTTGCCCCCGAGTGCGCTCCTCGACGCGGTCGTTCAGGCGGAGCAGGCCGGCTTCGGCGCCGCCATGTGCAGCGACCACCTGGCGCCATGGAGCCTCAGGCAGGGTCACTCCGGGTACGCCTGGTCGTGGCTGGCCGCGGCGCTGCAGGCGACCTCGTTCACGCTCGGCGTGGTGACGGCGCCGGGCCAGCGCTACCACCCGGTGATCGCGGCGCAGAAGATCGCCACGCTCGGCGAGATGTTCCCGGGCCGCTTCTGGGCGGCGATCGGCAGCGGCGAGCGGATGAACGAGCACGTCACCGGCGACGGATGGCCCGAGAAGGACGTGCGCGACGCCAAGCTGGCCGAGACCATCGACGTCATGCGCCGTCTCCTCGCGGGCGAGCAGGTCGACCACGACGGCCTGATCACGGTGCACCAGGCCAGGCTCTGGAGCCTGCCGGAGACGACGCCCGCGCTGCTGGCCGCGGCCGTGAGCACCGAGACGGCGGCGGAGACCGCGGAATGGGCCGACGGGGTCATCACGGTCGACCAGGAGGCGCCCGCGCTGCGCGAATTCATGCAGGCCTACCGGGGCGCGGGCGGCCGCGGGCCGATCTGCGTGCAGGTGCACCTCAGCTGGGCCCCCACCGACGACGAGGCGCGCCGGATCGCGCACGACCAGTGGCGCCAGTCGCTCGTTCCCCCGCACCTGGCCTGGGAGCTCGAGCAGCCGGAGGACTTCGACGAGCGGACGGCCGACGCCGGCGTCGACGACGTCGCCGACACGCTGCTCGCGTCATCCGACACCGCCCGGCACCTCGACGCGCTGCTGGAGCTCGCCGAGCTCGGAGTGGACCGCATCTACCTCCACCACGTCGGCCAGGAGCAGCGCGGGTTCATCGACGCGTTCGGCGAGCACGTGCTGCCGGAGCTGTCGAAGGCCGGCGTCGCGGCGAGCGCGGGGAGCTGAGCATGCGCGCGACCGACCGCGGCGACCTGTGGTGGAAGACCGCCGTCGTCTACTGCCTCGACGTCGAGACCTTCATGGACTGGGACGACGACGGGTGCGGCGACTTCGGCGGGCTCGCCCGACGACTCGACCACCTGGCCGAGCTCGGGGTGACCTGCATCTGGCTCATGCCGTTCCAGCCCTCGCCCGACCTCGACGACGGCTACGACATCGTCGACTTCATGAACGTCGACCCGAGGTACGGGTCGCTCGGCGATGTCGTCGCGTTCATCCGCGCCGCCCGCGACCGCGGCATCCGCGTGATCATGGACCTCGTCATGAACCACACCTCGGACCGCCATCCGTGGTTCCAGGCCGCCAAGCGCAGCCGCTCGTCGAAGTACCGCGACTTCTACGTGTGGCGCGACGAGATCCCGCCGAACCCGGCCGAGAGCGTCTTCCCCGGCGAGGAGGACGGCGTGTGGGAGTGGCACGAGCCCACCGGCCAGTACTACCTGCACTCGTTCTACTCCCACCAGCCCGACCTCAACATCGCCAACCCCGCAGTGCGCGACGAGATCGCGAAGACCGTCGGATTCTGGCTGCAGATGGGCGTGGCCGGGTTCCGCGTCGACGCCGTGCCGTTCCTCATCGAGCCCCCCGAGGGCGAGGACCTCGGCGACCCGCACGAGCTCATGCGCGACCTGCGCCGGTACCTCCAGCGACGCGCGAGCGAGGCGATCCTGCTCGGCGAGGTCAACCTGCCCTACGAGCAGCAGCTCGAGTACTTCGGGCGCGAGGGCGACCCGGAGGAGCTCACGCTCCAGTTCGACTTCGAGGCCATGCAGCGGCTCTACCTCGCCCTCGCCAGGCAGGACGCGACGCCGCTCGTGGAGACCCTCGCCAGGCGGCCGGCCCTCGAGGACGAGAAGCAGTGGGCGAACTTCGTGCGCAACCACGACGAGCTCACGCTCGACAAGCTCTCCGACGACGAACGGCAGGAGGTCTTCGACGCCTTCGCGCCCGAGGACTGGATGCGCGTCTACGGCCGCGGGATCGTGCGGCGGCTTCCCCCGATGCTCGAGGGCGACCCGCGGCGCGTCCGCATGGTCTACAGCCTGATGTTCTCCCTTCCCGGCACGCCCGTGCTGTTCTACGGCGAGGAGATCGGCATGGGCGAGAACGGCGAGCAGGAGAAGCGCCAGGCGGTCCGGACGCCGATGCAGTGGTCGGCGGCGAAGAACGGCGGGTTCTCGCGCGCCGCGCCGAGCCGACTCGTCGCGACCCCGCCCGCCGACGGCTACGCGCCGGAGCACGTGAACGTGCAGGCGCAGATGCACGACCCCGACTCGATGCTGTCCACGATGAAGGGGCTGATCGCCCGCTACCGCAGCTCGCCCGAGATCGGCTGGGGCGCGTTCGAGCTGCTCGACGCCGGCGATCCCGCGGTCATCGCGCACCGCATCACGGAGGACGACCTGCGGTTCGTCGCCCTGCACAACTTCGCCCCGCGCCCCGTCACGGTCCGGCTCGAACTCGGCGACCTGCCGGAGGCGGCGGTGCTGTCCGACCTGTTCGAGACGGGGACCGAGGAGATCGACGAGCACGGGCGCGCGGAGGTCCAGCTCGACGCGTACGGCTACCGCTGGTTCCGCGTGCTGGCGCCGGGCGACCGCCGGCTCACCTGAGGCCGGGGCCCACCGGGCGGATGCCGCGCAGGCGGCATCCGCCCGGTCAGCTGGCCTTCGCCTGGACCTCGTCGCGCACCCGCTGGCCGACGACGGCCGAGACCCCGTCCTGCCGCATCGAGACGCCGTACAGGGCGTCCGCGATCTCCATCGTGCGCTTCTGGTGCGTGATGACGATGAGCTGGCTCGACTCGCGGAGGTCCTCGAACGTCGTGAGCAGTCGTCCGAGGTTCGCGTCGTCGAGCGCCGCCTCGACCTCGTCCATGATGTAGAACGGGCTCGGCCTGGCCTTGAAGATGGCCAGCAGGAGGGCGACCGCGGCGAGCGAGCGCTCGCCGCCGGACAGCAGCGAGAGCCGCTCGATCTTCTTGCCCGCCGGCTTCACGCTCACCTCGATCCCCGTCGTGAGCAGGTCGTCGGGGTTCGTCAGCGCGATGCGCCCCTCCCCGCCCGGGAAGAGGATCGGGAACACCGAGGCGAAGGCCTCGCGCGTGTCCTCGAAGGCGGAGCGGAAGATCGACTCCATCCGGCCGTCGATCTCCTCGATGATCGTGAGCAGGTCCTTGCGGGTGTTGGCGAGGTCGGTGAGCTGTTCGGTGAGGAAGCGGTGCCGCTGCTCGAGGGCGGCGAACTCCTCCAGTGCGAGCGGGTTGACCCGGCCGAGCTGGGCGAGCTTGCGCTCGGCGGCCTGCAGGCGCTTCTGCTGCTCGGCGCGGTCGAACGGGCGCGGCGGCGCCTCGGCGTCGCCGTCGGCCGGGATCGGCTGGTCGGGCCCGTACTCGGCGACGAGCACGTCCTCCGCCAGGCCGAGTTCGCCCTCGGCGCGCTCGACGAGCGACGCGACGTGCAGCTTCTTCTCGTAGATCCGCAGCTCGAGGCCGTGCACGTCCTCGGTCACGGCGTGCAGGCGCTCCCGAACGGCGGTCTCTGCGCGTCGTGCCTCGTGCACCTCCTCGTTGCGGCTCGCCCGCTCGGCCTCGGCCGCGGCGAGCGCGACGCGCGCCTCGGCGACCGAGGCGCCGGCGGACGCCAGCACGGGCGGCAGCACGGCCGCGACCCGGCTCGCCGCCTCGAGCTGCGCCCGACGGATGATCGCGCGGCGGGCGGCCTCGTCGGCCGCGCGGCGCTCGGCGTCGTACTGGCGCTCCATCGCGGCGATGCGGGACTCCTCGGCGCGCACGCGTTCGCGCGCGGTCTCGAGCCGGAGCCTGCCCTCGACCTCCCCCTCGCGGGCGCGCTCGAGCGCGGCGAGGGCGCCGTCGCGTCGTTCCGCCTCGAGGACCGGACGCGGCTCGGCGCGCGCGGCGGCGAGCTCCGCCTTCGCCTCGGCGGCCGCCTGCTCGGCCTCGGCGATGCGCTCCTCCGCGGTGCGCAGCGCCTCGGCCAGGCGATCGGTCTCGGCCTCGGCGGCCTCCACCTGCACCCGCGCACGGTTCAGCGCCTCGGTGCGCTGTGCGAGCTTGGCGTCGAACTCCCGCAGTGCGGCGAGCGTCGCCTTCGACTGCTCCTTGGCGTGCGCGGCGATCCCGCGCTGCTCGTCGAGGTCGAAGCGCGCTCGCTCGATGTCGGCGCGCACCTCCTCCAGCCGGGCCTCCGCCCGGTCGCGCTCGGCCAGCAGCTCGATGCGGCTCTGGGTCCGTCCCGAGCCGCCGCGCACCACGTAGCGTCCGACGACCGTGCCGTCGCGCGTGATCACGGTGACCGGTCGGTCCATGCTCGCGAGCGCCTCCTCCGCGGCGCGCACGGCGTCGAGGTCGTCGGCGACCAGCACCTCGCCGAGCAGGGCGAGCACGCCGGGCGGGGCGGTCACGACGTCGGCCGCGGCGACGAGTCCCGGGACGGCCGCGGCGCGCGGCGGGGTCGCGCCCGGCTCGGCGATCGTGAGCGCGACCCGGCCCAGGTCGCCGTCGGAGGCGGCGGCCACGGCGCGGAGCGCGGCCGCGCGGTCGTCGACCAGCACCGACTCGGCGAGCGAGCCGAGGGCTGCGGCCACCGCCGCCTCGTAGCCCGGCTCGACGCGCAGGTGCTCCGCGAGCAGCCCGCGCACGCCCGCGGTGCCCGATGCGGCCAGCGCCGCCGAGCCGTCCTTCTGGTCGAGGGCGAGGGAGAGCGCGCCGATCCGGGCGCCGAGCGCGTCGCGCTCGCGCTCGCGCTCGTGCAGCGCCTCGCGGAGCTTCTCGATCTCGGCCTCGGCCTCGAACACGGCCGCCTGGGCGAGCTCGTAGGCCTCATCGAGGTCGGTCTCGGCCGTGGGGTCGGCATCGGACTCCGCTTCGACGCGAGCCAGCTCGGCGCCTGCGCTCTCGCGCCGGGCCTGCGCGGCGTCGAGGGCGTTCCGGTGGCGGAGCACCTCGCCGCGCACGGCGGCCAGCTTCGAGGCCGCCGTGTCGGCGCGCCCGGACAGCTGCGAGGCGCGCAGGTCGTAGACGCTCACGCGCGCGGCCTGCGCGGCGATCTCCTCGTCGACCGCGTCGAGGGCGGTCCGCGCCTCGCGGGTCGCGGCCGCCGCCTGCTCGAGCGCGGACGCCGCGTCGCCGACGCCGCTGCGAATGCCGTCGAGCTCGGCGCGGGCGGCGTCGATGTCGGCTCGGGTGAGCGTCGGCGCGGCATCCGTGCCCTCGTCGGCCGCCGAGAGCAGCGCGATGCGCTGGCGGGCGAGCGAGTCGAGCGACCTGAGCCGCGCCTCGGACTGCTCGAGCGCGAAGCTGACGGCGCGGGCACGATCGACCTCGTCGCCGCCCGACGCCTGCTCGAGCCGCTCGATGTGCGCCTGGTGGCGCTCGAGCTCCTGCTGGAGCACCAGCCGCTCGGCGTGGCGCTCGTGCTCGGTCCGTCCCGCCGCCTCGAGCGCGCCGCGCAGCTCGACGACCTCGTCGGCCACGAGTCGCGCCCTCGCGTCGCGGACGACGGCGGCGATGCCGGCCGCCTCGCGCGCGACCTCGGCCTGGCGTCCGAGCGGCTTGAGCTGGCGACGCAGCTCGGCCGCGAGGTCGGTGAGGCGGGTGAGGTTCGCCTGCATGGCGTCGAGCTTGCGGAGGGTCTTCTCCTTGCGCCGGCGGTGCTTCAGGATGCCCGCGGCCTCCTCGATGAACCCGCGGCGGTCCTCCGGGCTCGCGTGCAGCACCTGGTCGAGCTGCCCCTGGCCGACGATGACGTGCATCTCGCGACCCAGTCCCGAGTCGCTGAGCAGCTCCTGCACGTCGAGCAGGCGGCACTGCTCGCCGTTGATCGCGTACTCGCTGCCGCCGTTGCGGAACAGGGTGCGCGAGATCGTGACCTCGCTGTACTCGATCGGCAGCGCGCCATCCGAGTTGTCGATGGTCAGGCTGACCTCGGCGCGCCCCAGCGGGCCGCGCGTCGAGGTCCCCGCGAAGATGACGTCCTCCATCTTGCCGCCGCGGAGGGTCTTCGCGCCCTGCTCCCCCATGACCCAGGCGAGCGCGTCGACGACGTTGGACTTGCCGGAGCCGTTGGGCCCGACGATGCAGGTCACGCCCGGCTCGAAGGCGAAGGTGGTCGGCTGCGCGAAGGACTTGAAGCCCTTGAGGGTGAGGCTCTTGAGGTACACGACCACCCTTCCGACTGCCGAGCGCTGCGGACTACGGTAACCGACGAACGGACCGCGGCCGCGCGCGCTCGCCGTCCGGGCGCGCATCCGCCTGCCGCGCGACGCGCCGGACGTGCGGGCGGATCCCGGTCAGTCGGATGCCATGGGCCGCCGTCGGACGCGCAGCCGCTGGCACCGCGGGCACCGGTGCGACGAGCGGTTCATGAACGCCTCGCGGACGATGGGCGTGCCGCACCGCGGGCAGGGACGCCCCGTCTGCCCGTAGGCGTTCAGCGAGTGCGCGAAGTAGCCCGACGCGCCGTTGACGTTGACGTACTGGGCGTCGAAGCTCGTGCCGCCCTCGGCGAGCGCCTTCTGCAGCACCTCGCGCACGGCGTGCAGCAGCTCGCGGACTCGTGGCGCGCCCAGGCTGGAACCGGGCTGCTCGCCGTGCAGGCGGACCGCCCAGAGCGCCTCGTCGGCGTAGATGTTGCCGATGCCCGAGACCAGCTGCTGGTCCAGCAGGATCCGCTTGATCCCGGAGGATCGTCGCCGCACCGCCCGGACGAACCCGGCGTCGTCGAAGGCCGGGTCGAGCGGATCGCGTGCGATGTGGGCGACCTGCGACGGGATCGATCGCGCCCACGGCCCCGTCACTCCGGCCGAGAATCCCGCGACCTCGCCGTCGGCGGTCGGCACCATCCGGTCGACGGCCATCGAGCCGAAGATGCGCTGGTCGACGAAGTCGACCCGCAGCTCGCCGCGGTCCGGATGCTCGAGGTGCAGCCGGACGCGGGCGTGCCGGTCGTCGCCGGGATGCTCGGGCGTGCGCAGCAGCAGCTGCCCGCTCATGCCGAGGTGGCCGACGAGCGCGTGACCGCCGTGGAGCGGCATCCAAAGGAACTTGCCCCGACGGACGGCCGCGGCGATGCGCTCGCCCGTGAGCAGCGACTCGAAGTCGCCGGCCGACGCCTCGTGTCGCTTCAGCGATCGAGCGTCGAGCACCTCGACGCCGGCGATGCGCGCGCCGGTGACCGCCGGCGCGAGGCCCGCGCGCACGACCTCCACCTCGGGCAGCTCGGGCACGTCAGCGGTCGTTCAGCGCGGTCCACGCCTCGAGGGCGGCGGCCATCTCGGCCTGCTTCTTGCTCGACCCCTCGCCGGAGGCGGTGACGAGGTCGCCGACCGTGACGGTCGCGACGAAGTGCTTGCTGTGGTCCGGCCCGCTCTCGGCGACGGTGTAGGCCGGCGCGGTCGCACCGCGCCGGGCCGCGATCTCCTGGAGGCTCGTCTTGGGGTCCATCGCGGCGCCGAACCGATCGGTGTCGGCCATCAGCGGACCGATGAGGCGCAGGACCAGTTCGGTGGCGACCTCGCCGCCCCGGTCGAGGTAGACCGCGCCGATGATCGCCTCGACCGTGTCGGCGAGGATCGACGGCTTGTCCGCGCCGCCGGTCATGGTCTCGCCGCGACCGAGGCGGATGAACGGCCCGAGGCCGACCGTGCGCGCCACCTCGGCGAGCGCCGCACTCGAGACGAGGCTCGCCCGGCGCTTGGCGAGTTCGCCCTCGTCGAGCTCGGGGTGGTCGGTGAAGAGCCGGACGGTGACGGCCTGCCCCAGGATCGAATCGCCGAGGAACTCGAGGCGTTCGTTGGTGGGGATCCCGCCGTTCTCGTACGCGAACGACCGGTGCGTGAGCGCGAGGAGCAGGAGGTCGGGGTCGAGCTCGACCTGCAGCATCCGCTGCAACTCGGCCAGCTCGGGGGCCCCGGTGTCCGTCTGCTCGACGCGCCTCACGACCGGTCGTTCAGGAGTCTCGGCCGACTAGATGTCGGCGACCTTGCGGCCCTTGTACTCGAGGAAGAGCGGGGTGCCCGCCGAGTCCTCGACCACGCGGGCGCGGTGCGGGAGGCTGTAGGTGACCTTGCCGTTCTCGACGGTCTTGACGAGCGTGGGCACCTCGGCCTTCCACTGCGAACGGCGCGCGTGGGTGTTGGCGCGTGACTTCTTCCGCTTGGGAACAGCCATGACTCTCTCTCAATCTCTCTGCTGGTCGGCACGTGATGCGGCGGCATCCGCGCCCTCGTCTTCGGAAGCCGTGAACCCCGCGAGCGCGGACCAACGCGGGTCGGTCCGCTCAGGGGTGACGAGTTCCGGATGATCGGCCAGACGAAGCCCGGTCACGGGGTCGAGACCCGGGCAATCCGGCCGGCACACCGGCTGGAACGGCAGTGCCAGCACCACCGCATCTCGGATGAGAGGTTCAAGATCCACATGGTCGTCTTGAACCTCATACTCGAAAGCTTCTCCGGAATGATACGCGAAAAGCTCCTGGAACTCGACTTCGAGGGGCAGGGCGATGTCGGTGAGGCACCGCCCGCACTCGCCTTCGGCGGTCGCATCGACCTCGGCGGTGACGAGGATCCCCTCGTGCACCGACTCGAGCCGGAGGTCGACCGCGACCTCGGCGCCCTCGCGCACGGCGACCAGCCCCTCGCCGTACTGCTCGGGCGCCGGGAGGTCGAGTCGCTGCTCGCGCATCTCGCCGGGACGGTTGACGAGATCGCGCACGTTGACGCTGAACGGGGAATGCTGGACGGCCACGGTCCACGATTCTACGCGCCGCGCAGGGGCGTCCGGCCCAGCAGCTCCCGGCTCGCGGCCCGCAGCGAACGCGGAAGCAGCACGGCCTCGGCGCGACCCGCGGCGCCGGAGCCGGCGGCGAGTGCCGCCGACGCGATCGCCAGGTCGGCCGCGAGCGCATCCCGGCGGGGCCGCTCGGCGTCGTCGTCGGGGGTCGGTCCCGTCCGGAGGGTGCGGCCGTACCGCTCGCGCTCGACCGCGTCGCGCAGCCTCCGCAGCGCGGCCGCGGCGTCGTCGTCCTCGGCGAAGGCCGGGCGCGCGAGGAGGCCGTCGGCGATCGCGCGGGGGGTGCGGCGCGCGTCGACGTCGGCACCGTGGTCGAGCGCGGTCGCGGTGAGCTCGCGCCACGCGGCATCCGCCGGCGACGGCCCCGAACGGATGGCGCGACGGCGAACCGCCCGCGTCCCGGCCCGAGCGCCCGCCGGGAGGAGCACCACGAGCAGCGCCAGCAGGACCAGTCCCGCACCGCCGAGCCATCCCACGGCGACCGCCCCGCCGCCGCCCTGCTGGGACAGCAGTCGGTCGGGGTCGCCCTCGGGACGCCCCGTCGCCACCGGCGCCGGGGCGGACGCGGTCGGCTCGGTGCCCGACGCCTCCTCCCCCGCACCCGGGCGGGAGTAGTCGGGCACCGACCCGCGCCCGGGCGTCGGCTCGAACGGCACCCATCCGACGCCCTCGAAGTAGAGTTCGGGCCACGCGTGCAGGTCGTGCGAGTCGACGTCGAAGCGGACCATCCCGTCGACCCGCTCGCCGCTGGGGGTGCCGCTGGTGTAGCCCACCGCGATGCGGGACGGGATGCCGACCTCGCGCGCCATGACCGCCATCGTGGACGAGAAGTGCACGCAGTAGCCGGCGCCGCGCTCGAGGAACTCCGCGATGACGTCGAACCCGCCGCCGTCGTAGCCGTCGTCGACCGGGGCCTCCTCGGAGTACCGGAAGTCGGAGCCGCGGAGGTACTCCTGGATCGCCACGGCCGCGTCGTAGCGGCTCCGTGCGCCCGCGGTGACCGTCGCGGCGGTCTCGCCGATGACGGCGGGCAGGTCGTCCGGGAGTTCGCGGGTCGCATCCGCGACCGCGCCGGCGCGCGGCTCCCCGGCCGAGCGCAGCTGCTCGGCGGTGGGCTGCACCTCCAGGCGGGTGACCGCGTAGCGCTGGCCGAGCGTGGTCGTGTCCACGCTGCGCACGGTCAGCGAGCCCTCGTCCCAGAACCACGAGCCGCGCAGGCCGTCGATCTGCGACGCCGGGTAGGGCACGGGGAGCCAGGCCGTCCGCACCTGACCGATCTGCACGGTGAGGTCGCGGGGTTCGGCGAGCACGTCGCGGGAGAGCCCGTCGGGCCGCGGCAGCGTGTCGAGCGTGTGGTCGCCGTCGACGGGGCGCTCCTCCGCGGTCCACAGGTCGCCCTCGAGCCGCTCCACGCTGAGGAGCGTGAAGTACGGGCGGTCGCCGTCCTCGGAGGTGTAGCTGAACGCCGGCACGGCGTCGGGCCGGCGCAGGTCGCGGCCGAGCTCGACGTACGGGCTGACGCCGCGCGCGAACATGGTCCCCGACCCGCCCGCACCGAGCAGGAGGCTGGACGAGACGCTCGGGGTGGCGACGGTGACGGCGGATGCCGCGACGAGCCCCACGGCGGCGAGCCCCAGGGAGGCCCCGGCCGTCGACACGATCGGCCGCCGCCTCGGCGCCGACACGAGGGCGGAGTCGGGCCGTTCGTCCTCCTGCGCCACCTCGGCGCTGCGCCGCACCCGGACGTCGATGCGCAGCAGCAGCAGGTAGGCGCCGGCCGTCAGCACGAGCGTGAACCCGTCGGTGCCCGTCTCGAGGAACAGTCCCGGCACCAGGACGGGCACGAGCACCGGCACGGCGGCGAGGGCCGGCAGCCGCACGGTCTGCACCACGAGGTCGAGCAGGATCGCGATGAGGCCCGCTCCGACGGCGAGGGCGAACACGAGCGCCGGCACCGGGATGGCGGGAACCGACTGCTGCTCGATCGTGCGCACCGCGCCCTGCGCGAGGCCGACGAACTCGTCGAACGTGTCGACGGTGGGCACCACGAGCGCGAAGCTCGTGGCACCGCCGAAGAGGAGCGTGAGCACGACCGCGAGCGCGACCAGCTCGAGCGGCGGGACGAGCGTCGGCGGGGTGCGCAGCGCCCGCAGCCCCGCCCCTGCGCCGAGCACCGCCGTGCCCGCGAGGGCGGTCGCCCACCACCAGGCCGACCCGCTGATGAGCGGGCTCAGCGCAGCGAGCGACACGAGCAGGAGCAGGAGCGTCCCGCCCGAGAGCGCGAGGCTCTGCGGCGTCGTGAGGGGGATCCGCTCAGGACGCATCCGGCCCCCCGGAACGCGCGGACTCGCGCGCCGAACGCCACGCCTCGGCCCACGCCGCGGGCAGGTCGGCGGCCCGCCGGATCGGCACCACGCGCCAGTCGGCGTGTTCGAGCCGCTCGACGGCCTCGACGGCCACGCCCTCGGCCGCGAACGCGATGGCCGGCTCGAGCAGCGGACGCAGTCCGATCAGCGCGTCGACAGCCCCGGACGAGGGCGCGACGAGCACGGCGACGCCCGGCATGCGGGCGTCGCGTCGGGCTGCGCGCGGGGCCGGCGAGGGACCCTCCGCCGCGGCCGGTTCGCGCGGGGACGTGGTGCGCGCGTCGCGCCGGGGCGGATCGAGCCGGGCGAGGTCCTCCAGCAGGATCGCCTCGCCGCCGCCCGAGGCACGGTACCCTCCCGGCTCGGCCGCGATCGGCGGCATCCGGGCGTCGTGGTCCTCGATCGGGTCGAGCCGCACGCGGAAACCCGTGCCGAGCAGGTGCACCCCGACCGACGCGGCCGCCTCCACCCCGAGCTCGAACGCGGGATCGAGCGTCGAGACCGCGAGCGCGCCGGCGGACGGATGGGCGGCGCGGCCCCCGAGCGCCGTGTCGAGCAGGATCCGCACCTCGGGATCGCCGCGCTGCTCCTCCTCGCGGACCATCAGCTCGCCCCGGCGCGCGGTCGCCGCCCAATGGACGCGGCGCAGCGGATCGCCGTAGCGGTACTCCCTCGCGATGAGCTCGTCGCTGTTCGGATGGGTGCGCCGCTGCAGGGCGTGGACGGCGCCGTCGACGCTCGCGACGACACCGGCCGCGGGTTCGAGCGGGGTCACCCGCGGAGTGACGACGAGCTCGCGAGCGGCTCCGGCGGCTCGGTCGATCCGCGCCAGGCCGAACGGGTCGGTGACCGAGACGCGGAGCGGACCCACCTCGAACACGCCGCGACGAGGCGTCCGCAGCCGGTACTCGAGGCGCACCGTGTCGTCGCCCGAGGGCAGCGCGGTCTCGCGGCGCCCCACGGCCGGCAGGACCGACTCGGGCGGCGGGTGGAGCGCGGGATGCGCCAGGTCGCGCCAGTGCGCGCCGTCGAAGGCACGACGGTCGAGGTTCTGGACCCGGAGCCGCACGGTGGTGGACTCGCCCGCACGCACGACGTGCGGGTCGAACACGCGCGTCACCGCCAGGCGCGGGGACCGGAGGGCGAGGAAGCCGAGCGCGGCGATCGGCATCGCGAGCCCGACCGCGGCGAGCAGCATCACGTCCCGGAGGTCGAACCAGACCGCGACGAGGTAGAGCGCCGCTCCGGCCGCGACGAGCGCCACCCCGCGCCCCGTCAGTCGGGGTCGTGCCGGCACGCGTGCGGCGCGGGTCCGCGGCATCCGCTCATTCCCTCCGGGCGCTGCCGACCGGGACGGGCGTGTCGGCGACGACCCTGCGCACGATGGCGTCGATCAGCGGTCCGCCGTCGCGATCGTGACCGCCCACCGCGCGGCTGGTCGGGACGAGCCGGTGCGCGAGGACCGGCACCGCGAGCGCGTCGACGTCGTCCGGGAGGACGAAGTCGCGGCCGTGCATCGCCGCGTGCGCCTTCGCCGCCCGGATGAGCTGCAGGGTGGCCCGCGGGCTCGCGCCGAGCCGCAGCTGGCGGTCCTCGCGCGTGGCCCGGGCGAGGTCGACCGCGTACTCCTTGACGGCCTGCGACGTGTACACGTGGTGCACCGCGGCGATCATGGCGCGCAGTTCGTCGATCGAGACGACCGGCTCGAGCGAGTCGAGCGGGCTGGCGGTCTCGCGCTGGGCGAGCATCGCGAGCTCGTCGGCGTTCGACGGGTAGCCCATCGAGATCCGGGCCATGAAACGGTCGCGCTGCGCCTCGGGAAGGGGGTACGTGCCCTCCATCTCGACCGGGTTCTGCGTGGCGACGACCGTGAACGGCCGTTCGAGGAGGTAGGTCGTGCCGTCGGCGGTCACCTGCCGCTCCTCCATGCACTCGAGCAGCGCCGACTGGGTCTTGGGGCTCGCGCGGTTGATCTCGTCGCCGATGACGATGTTGGCGAAGACGGGCCCCCGCTTGAACTCGAAGCGGCGTGAGGACTGGTCGAAGACGGAGACGCCCGTCACGTCGCTCGGGAGCAGGTCGGGCGTGAACTGGATGCGGCTGACCGAGCAGTCGACCGACCGCGCGAGCGCCTTGGCGAGCATCGTCTTGCCGACGCCGGGCACGTCCTCGATGAGCAGGTGGCCCTCGGCCAGCAGGACGGTCAGCGCCGCGGTCACCGCGTCGCGCTTGCCGCTGATGACGGCCTCGACGTTGCGCACGATGCGGGCGGCGGAGGCGCCGACCTCGTCGAGCTCCATCGTCGGCTCGTGCACCGGCGCTCCTGCGGCCGCGGCCTCGCTCATGATGTCATCGCCCCCTGGAGGTAGCGGGCGACCGGCTCGGGGACATACGGGGTGACGTCGCCGCCGAGGGCGGAGACCTGGCGGACCAGTGAGCTCGACACGTGCGCGTTCGCCGGGTCGGGCAGGAGGAACACCGTCTCGACGCCGGCGAGGTGCCGGTTCACGATCGCCATGGGCGTCTCGTAGGCGACGTCGACCTGCGACCGGATGCCTTTGACGAGCACGGACGCGCCGACGTCGGTGCAGTAGTCGACGAGCAGTCCCACGCTCCACGAGGCGACGACCACGTCGCCGACGATCCCGGCCTCCTCGATGGACTGCTCGATGAGGGCGACGCGCTGGGCGATCGGCAGCAGCGCGGACTTGTCGGGGTTGTGCACGACGACGACGTGCAGCTGGTCGTACAGCCCCGCCGCGCGCCCGATCACGTCGAGATGCCCCTTCGTGACGGGGTCGAACGATCCGGGAACGACGGCGATCCGCTGCATACGTGCCAGCGTAGTGCGGGATCCGGGGGCGTGGACGCCGTGTGGGGAGTCTCAGCCCCTGCTCAGGTACTCGGTCGATTCGTCGTCGAGCCGACGTCGCACGGCGGCGGCGAGGGCGGGGTGGCCGGCCAGCCCGGGATCGTCGGCGAGCACGGCGGCGGCGGCCTCGCGTGCTTCGGCGATGAGGTCGCCGTCACGGGTGACCCGCAGCAGCTTCAGCGAGGACCGCCGGCCGGACTGGGTCGCCCCGAGCACGTCGCCCTCCTGCCGGAGCTCGAGGTCGACACGCGCGAGCTCGAACCCGTCGAGCGTGCCCGCGACCGCCTCGAGCCGGTCGCGGGCGAGACTGCCCGCCTCGGCGGCGGTCACGAGGAGGCAGAGGCCGGGCACGGATCCGCGCCCCACCCGGCCGCGGAGCTGGTGCAGCTGCGAGACGCCGAACCGATCGGCGTCGACCACGACCATGGTGCTCGCGTTGGGCACGTCGACGCCGACCTCGATGACGGTCGTGGCGACGAGCACGTCGAGGTCCCCGGCGGCGAACGCCCGCATCGCCTCGTCCTTCTCGTCGGCGCCCATCCGGCCGTGGAGCGGGGCGATCCGCGCGCCCGAGAGCCGCGGGTGCGCGCGCAGTTCGGCGAGCACGCCCGCCACGGATGCCGCCGGTCCGGCGACCGCATCCGCCGGGGCGGGCTCCGCGTCGTCCTCCGCGACCTTCGGCTCGATGGCCGGGCAGACCACGAACGCCTGCCGGCCCTGCTCGAGCTCCTCGGCGAGCCGCTCCCACACACGCGCGCGCCAGCCCGGTCGCTCCGCCAGCGGGACGACGTGGGTCTCGATGCCCGCGCGGCCTGCGGGCAGCTGGCGGATGGTCGACACGTCGAGGTCGCCGAACACGGTCATCGCCACGGTCCGCGGGATCGGCGTCGCCGTGAGCACCAGCACGTGCGGGTGTCGTCCCTTCAGCCGGAGGGCCTCGCGCTGCTCGACGCCGAACCGGTGCTGCTCGTCGACGACGACCAGTCCGAGGTCGGCGAAGGACGTCGTGTCGCCGAGCAGGGCGTGCGTGCCGACGACGATCCGCGCCTGGCCGGCCGCGACGCGCAGCGCGGCGCGCCGTCGGTCCGCGGCGGGCATCTGGCCGGTGACGAGCGTCGGCATGACCTCGGCTGCCAGCTCGGGGCCGAGCATGCGCGCGATCGACCGGAGGTGCTGGCCCGCGAGCACCTCGGTGGGTGCCAGCAGCGCCGCCTGCCCGCCCGACTCGGCCACCGCCAGCATGGCCCGCAGCGCGACGACGGTCTTGCCCGAGCCGACCTCGCCCTGGACGAGCCGGTTCATCGGCACCGGTTCGGCCAGGTCGGCGAGGATCTCGCCGCCGACCTCGTGCTGGTCGTCGGTGAGGGCGAACGGCAGGCCGGACTCGAAGCGCTCGAGGAGCCCGCCCGGCTTCGGCACCCGGCGGACGGCCTCCTGGGCCCGAGCCGCAGCGCGCCGCTCCAGCAGCACGGCCTGCAGCACGAAGGCCTCGGTGAACCGGAGCGCGCGGCGGGCGGCCGTCCAGTCCTCTTCGCGCTGCGGACGGTGGATGAGCTCCAGCGCCTCGCGTTGCCCGAGCAGCCCGCGCGCGCGGCGCACCGATTCCGGCAGCGGGTCGTCGACGGCGCCGAGGCCGTCGAGCACGATGGCCATCGCGTTCTGCAGCTGCCAGCTGGAGACCGTGCCGGTCGCCGGGTAGATCGGGATCGGCTCCGTCGCCCAGCGCTCGGCCGCCGCATCCGCTCCCTCACCAGGACGGGCCTCATCGTCGAACAGCTGGTAGTCGGGGTGCGCCAGCTGCCGCGCCCCGCGGTAGTCGGACACCTTGCCCGCGAACATGCCGCGCACGCCGGGCTTCAGCTCGCGCGCGCGCCAGGCCTGGTTGAAGAACGTGAGCGTGAGGATGCCGGTGCCGTCGGAGATCTTCGCCTCGAGGATCGATCCGCGCCGCGAGCGCATGGTCCGCTCGCGCACCTCGAGCACCTCGGCGACGATCGTGATGTTCTCGTCGAGCGGGAGCCGGGCGAGCGCGGTGAGCTCGCCGCGGGCGGCGTAACGACGCGGATAGTGCGCCACCAGGTCGCCGACCGTGACGAGGTCGAAGGCGCGCTGCAGGGCCTGCGCGGTGCGGCCGCCGAGCACGCCCGACAGCTTGGTGTCGAGGGTCGTGGAGCCCGCGACCGCGCGATCGGCCGTCATGACTCGATCGTAGGCTCCGCCTCCGCCGCCTCGGCCGTCAGCGCCTCGATCTCGGCCTGGACGTACGTGTCGTCGGGTCGCGCGAGCGCGAGCTCTCGCTGCAGCTCGAGGGCCTCGTCGGTCCGGCCGAGGGTGCGCAGCGCGCGACCGACGGACCAGCGCGCGACGTGCTGCTGGCCGGCGGTCCCGTAGCGGTCGGCGGCCTCCACGGCGAGTTCGAAGTGATGCAACGCGGCCACCGCGTCGCCGCCGTCGTGCTTGGTCCAGCCGAGGTTGTTGTGCAGGGCCACCCCCCAGCGCTTCAGGCGCGGGTCGCGCACGCCGTCGAGCACGTCGAAGCCCTCGGTGGCCCATTCCTCCTCGTGACCGGCGTCGTTCAGCGCCAGCATGTGGAGGGCGTCGAGGACCAGGAAGGTCGAGCCGGCCATGGCGGCCTCGCGCACCGCCTTCGTGAAGAGGGGCACGGCGTCGCCGAAGCGCTCCGCGGTCGCGGCGATCCGGCCGCGCTCCAGCGCGATGCGCGCGTGCAGCTCCGCGACCTCCTCGTCCGTCTCGTCGGGCCGTTCGGCGGCCTCGAGCTCGTCGAGGAGCGCGAGGGCGTCATCCTCGCGGCGCTGGATGCCGATGGCCCGCGCGACCTGGGTGGTCATCACCGCGCGCTCGTGCGTCGAGAGCGAGTCGTCGGCGGCGACGGCGCGGAAGCGCTCCTCGCTGACCACCGGATCGGCGAAGTCCCAGAGCCGGTCGATGACCTGCTGTTCGTCACCCCGGTGGCGGGACGGATCGGCGTGCAGGGCGTCGGTCGTGTCTTCCACCCCTCCATCATGGCAGTGCCCGGCGGGCGGCCGTTATGCTCCCGAGACATGACCCGCATCATCGCCGGCTTCGCCGGCTCGCTCGCGTTGGCGGTTCCCCGTTCCGGCACGCGCCCGACGAGCGATCGCGTGCGCGAGGCGATCTTCTCGGCGCTGGAGGCGCGCGACGCCGTCGAGGGCGCGGTGGTGCTCGACCTGTACGCGGGTTCGGGCGCGCTGGGCCTCGAGGCCGCCAGTCGCGGCGCGGGCGAGGTGGTCCTCGTCGAGCGGGCGAAGCCGGCCGCCGACGTGTGCCGCCGCAACGCGGCCGCGATCGTGCGGGCCGGTCGCGGAGCCGCGCCCCGCATCCGCGTCGAGGCGCGGAGCGTCGCCGCGTACCTGGAGTCGGCGCCCGCCGGGGTCGACCTCGCGTTCATCGACCCGCCGTACGACCTCGGCGAGCGGGAGCTCGCACGGGACCTCGAACTGCTCGCGCCGCGGCTCTCCCCCGATGCCCGGATCGTCGTCGAGCGCAGTTCCCGGTCCCCGGAGCCCGCCTGGCCCGACGGCATCGAGCCGGAGCGCCGACGGGACTACGGCGAGACGACGCTGTGGTGGGCCACCGCGGCCCCGGCGGCCGACGCCGCGCCCGAGCGTCAGCCCGCGACGCCGTCCCAGCCCGAGTAGGGGTCCCACCCGGTCGTGTCGACGGGGCGGCCGTCGAGCGTGAGGACGCCGGCGTGGGCGGTCGCCACCCCGATGGCCTCGAACGGATGCGGCGGGTCGGTCTCCGCCGGGAACGCCGCGAGCAGCCCGTGGTCCTCGGCGCCGGCGAGGGCCGTCAGCGGGTCGTCGCCGAGGGCGGCGCCGCGGAAGTCGATGCCGACGCCGCTCGCCTCGGCGATGCGGCGCGCGTCGCGCGCCAGCCCGTCGCTGACGTCGAGCATCGCCGTCGCCCCCGCCACCGCGGCGATCACGCCCGCGGCCACGGGCGGTCGCGGCGCCAGCTGCGCCTCGACCAGCCTGGGGTGCTCGCGGCGGAGCGCGGCCGCGGCCTCGGCCTCCGGCTCGCCGTCGGCGTCGCGGCCCCGGGCGAACAGCAGTGCGAGTCCGCGGGCCGCGTCTCCCCGGGTCCCGGCGTGCGCGATGACGTCGCCCGGCCGGGCGCCCGACCGCAGCACGGGCGCCCGCCCCTCGAGGTCGCCGAAGGCGGTGACCGAGATCATCAGCACGGGACCCGCCGACAGGTCGCCGCCGACGACGCCCGCACCGGGTGCGAGGGCGGCCAGGCCCTCGCGCAGGCCGTCGGCGATCCCCTCGAGCACGTCGACCGCGAGCGTCGGCGGCGCGGCGATCGCGACCACCAGCGCCGTCGGCCGGGCGCCCATCGCCGCGACGTCGGTGAGGTTCGTCGCCGCCGCCTTCCAGCCGAGGTCGAAGGGCGTCGACCACGCCATCCGGAAGTCGGGCCCGTGGACCATCAGGTCGGTCGTCACCACGAACCGGCCGTCGGGCGCGGCCACCACGGCGGCGTCGTCGCCCGCGCCGAGCACGGCGGCCTCACCCGGGGCGAGCCGCGGCAGGATCCGCGCGAGCACCGCCGACTCGCCGAGTTCGCCGATCTCGGGCGAGCGCTCACGTGCAGGGGGCTCCATGGCTCCCACGGTAGCCTGAAGGCGATGCCCGCTCCCGCCCGCCGCCGCCCGAGGCGCACCCTGCCCAGGCTCGTCGCCGCGGCATCCGTCGCCGTCGTCGCGCTGCCGATGCTCTCCGCCTGCAGCCGGCCCGTTCCCTTCGAGCCCGCGGCCGACGCCGCCGACGCGGACTGCGCCGCCGTCGTGGTGCGCCTGCCCGAGCAGGTCGCCGGGCAGGACGCCCGCGAGACCGATGCGCAGGGCACCGGCGCGTGGGGCTCCCCCGCCTCCGTCCTGCTGCGGTGCGGCGTCGAGCCGCCCGGGCCGACCACGCTTCGGTGCGTGAGCGTCGACGAGGTCGACTGGATCATCGACGAGTCCGACGCGCCGCGCTACCGGTTCACCACCTACGGGCGAACGCCCGCCGTGGAGGTCGTCGTCGACAACGACGTGGTCTCGGGGACGACCGTCATCGCCGACCTCTCGCCGGCGGTCGCGGCGATCCCCGCCGACGGCGCCTGCACCGACCTCGACGACGGCGCCGACGCCGGCTGAGCGGCGGAGCGCGCACCCCCGAGGCGCGCGCTCCGGCGCGATCGGAACGCGAGGTCAGCGCGCGCCGCGGGCGACCCCCAGCTCGATGAGCTCGGCGATCAGCTCGGGATAGGCCAGCCCGGAGTTCATCCAGCAGGTCGGGAACATCGAGATCGGCGTGAAGCCCGGCAGCGTGTTCACCTCGTTCACGACGAACTCGTCCCCCGTGTGGAAGACGTCGACGCGGGCCAGTCCCTCGCCACCGATCGCGGCGAACGCGCGCTGCGCGACGCGCTGCAGCTCCGCCGTCTCGCCGTCGCCGAGGTCGGCCGGGCAGACGAGGCGCACGCCGTCGCCACCGAGGTACTTGCCCTCGAAGTCGTAGAAGTCGCGGCCGTCGAGCACGATCTCGCCGGCGACGCTCACCCGCGCGGGGCCCCCGTCGCGCGCCTCGAGCACGCCGCACTCGATCTCGCGCCCGGCGACCGCCGCCTCGACGAGCACCGTCCGGTCCTCGGCGAACGCCACGTCGAGGGCGGCGTCGAGCTCGCTCCAGTCGGCCACCCGGCTCACGCCGACCGACGACCCGCCGCGCGCGGGCTTGACGAAGGCCGGCAGGCCGAGGCTGCGCACCCGGCGCTGCCAGAGCTCGCGGTCCGCGTCCCACGCCGGGCGGGTCAGCGTGACCCACGGCGCGACGGGGATGCCGGCGCCCTCGAGCACGGTCTTCGTGACGTGCTTGTCCATGCCGATCGCGGACGCGAGCACGCCGTTGCCGACGTACGGCAGGCCGATCAGCTCGAGCAGCCCCTGGACCGTGCCGTCCTCGCCGAACCGGCCGTGCAGGATCGGGAACACCACGTCGACCTCGCCCAGCGAGGACGCCTGTCCGTCTGCCGTCACCACGCGCAGCTCACGGCTCGCCGTGGAGTCCGGCCACTGCACGCGGGTGCCGTTGTCCACGACCTCGGGCAGGTGCTCCGGGTCGAGCGCGAACCGCGAGGGGTCGTCGGCCTCGAGCACGAACGCGCCCTCGCGCGTGATGCCGACCGGGATCAGCTCGAAGCGCTCACGGTCGATCGCCGAGAGCACCCCGCCCGCCGTGGCGCAGCTGATCGAATGCTCGCTGGAGCGCCCTCCGAAGAGCAGAACCACCCTGAGCTTGTCCATCCATCGTCCTTTCGCCCTGAGGCTCGTCATCGGTCGTGAGGTGCGGCGCGATGTCCTTCGGCGCGAGCGTGCCGGCGAGCACCTGCCGGACCTGCTCGACGATGGGCATCTCCACGCCCTTCGCCCGCGCGAGCTCGAGGATCGGTCCGACCGATGCCAGGCCCTCGGTGGTCTGCTGCATCTGGTTCACGACCTCGGGCAGCTTGTACCCCTGGCCGAGCAGGCGCCCGGCCGTGTTGTTGCGCGACAGCGGGGACTGGCACGTGGCGATGAGGTCGCCGAGTCCGGCCAGGCCCGACAGCGTGTCGGGATGCGCGCCGTACGCGACGGCGAAGTCGGTCATCTCGACCAGCCCGCGGGTGATGATCGACGCCTTCGTGTTCTCGCCGTACCCCGCGCCGTCGACGATGCCGATCGCGACGGCGATGAGGTTCTTCAGCACGCCGCCGAACTCGGTCCCGATCACGTCGGTGTTCACGAACGAATGGAAGTACTCGTTGCGGGCGACGGATGCCACGGCCTGCGCCGTCTCGAGGCTCGTCGACGACACCACGGCCGCCGTCGGCTGCTCCTTCGCGATCTCGAGCGCGAGGTTCGGCCCGGAGATGACCGCGATCTTCGACTCGGCGATCGGCAGCACCTCGGCGATCACCTCGCTCATGCGGTGCCCGGTCGACTTCTCGACGCCCTTCATGAGCGACACGACGATCGCCTGGGCGTGCAGGTGCGGCTCGGCCGCGATGAGGTTCTGGCGCAGCGTCTGGCTCGGCACGCACACGTACACCTGCTCGGCTCCCGCTAGCGCGAGGTCGAGCCGGCTGGTGGCGCGCAGCCCGATCGGGAGGTTCACGCCGGGCAGGTAGTCGCTGTTGCGCTTGCCCTCCTGGATCTCGCGTGCGAGCTCGGGCCGACGGGCCCACAGCACCACGTCGGCCCCGCCGTCGGCGAGGATCTTGGCGAACGTGGTGCCCCAGCTTCCGGCGCCGAGCACGGCCACGCGCTTGCCCGGGCCGCGGCGCGGCGTCCTAGCCTTCAAGGCGTCCCGTCTCCTTCTGGCCGTGCTTGGCCGGGTCCCAGCGCTCGGCGGGCGGCGTCTCGCCGCGGAGCTCGCCGAGCAACGCCGCGATGGCGTCCATCAGCTCGTTCGTGGCCGCCAGCAGCGTGGCCTGGTCGAGCGGCTTGTCGCGGTACGCGGACAGGTCGAGCGGCTCCCCGATGATCACGTCGACGGTCTTGCGCGGGAAGAGGCTGAGTTTCTTCCCGTACCGCGGCAGGATCGCCTGGGTGCCCCAGTGGGCGGCCGGCACGAGCGGGATGCCGCGCTCGAGCGCGATGCGCACCGCGCCCGTCTTCCCGCGCATCGGCCACAGGTCCGGGTCGCGCGTGAGCGAGCCCTCGGGGTACACGATCACCATGCGCCCCTTCTCGACGAGCTCCTCGGCAGCCCGGATCGCCGCATGGCTCTGGCTCCCCGCACGCTCGACCGGGATCTGGCCGGACGTGCGCAGGAACCACCCCAGCACGGGGTTCTTGAACAGCGACGCCTTCGCGAGGAATCGCGGCAGGCGCCCGAGGTGCCAGGACGCGACGCCCATCACCAGCGGGTCGACCTCGCTGTAGTGGTTCGGCGAGAGCACGAGCGCCCCGCTCTGCGGCATCCGCTCGCCGTGGTGGAAGCGGTACTTCACCCCGAGGCTCCACAGCGGGAGGATCAGGACGGCGAGGACCCAGAAGAACGAGGGTCGGCGCTTCTCGGAGCCGGGCTTCACGGCCGGCGCGGATGACGGGTCTTGATGAGGCACTGACCCATTATCCTTCGAGCGCGAAGTCCGCCCCGAGCAGCTCGAGCTTGGTGATGAAGTTCTCGTAGCCGCGGGCGATGATGCCGACGTTCGAGACGGTCGAGCGCCCCTCGGCCGTGAGCGCGGCGATGAGGTGGCTGAAGCCGCCGCGCAGGTCGGGGACCTCGATGTCGGCGCCGTGCAGCTGCGCCGGGCCCGAGATCACGGCGGAGTGCTTGAAGTTCCGCTGGCCGAACCGGCACGGGCGACCGCCGAGGCACTCCTTGTGCACCTCGATCGACGCGCCCATCTCGACGAGGGCGTCGACGAAGCCGAAGCGCTGCTCGTAGACGGTCTCGTGCACGATCGAGACGCCCTTGGCCTTCGTGAGCGCGACCACCAGCGGCTGCTGCCAGTCGGTCATGAAGCCGGGGTGCACGTCGGTCTCGATGATGACCGGCTTGAGGTCGCCGCCCGGGTGGTAGAAGCGGATGCCGTCCTCGGCGATGTCGAAGGCCCCGCCGACCTTGCGGAAGACGTTGAGGAACATGAGCATCTCGGCCTGGCGCGCCCCGCCGACGAAGATGTCGCCCTCGGTCGCGAGCGCCGCCGCGGCCCAGCTCGCGGCCTCGTTGCGGTCGAAGAGCGCACGGTGCGTGTAGCCCTGGAGCTTCTCGACGCCCTCGATGCGGATGACGCGGTCGGTGTCGACCGAGATGATGGCGCCCATCTTCTGCAGGATGTTGATGAGGTCCATGATCTCGGGCTCGATCGCGGCACCCGAGAGTTCGGTGATGCCGTCCGCGAGCACCGCCGTCAGGAGCACCTGCTCGGTCGCGCCCACGCTCGGGTACGGCAGCGAGACCTTGGCGCCGTGCAGGCCGTTGGGGGCCGACATCCGGATGCCGCTCGGGAGCTTCTCGATGATCGCGCCGAAGTTGCGCAGCACCTCGAGGTGGTAGTCGATCGGGCGGTCGCCGATGCGGCAGCCGCCCAGGTCGGGGATGAACGCCTCGCCCAGGCGGTGCAGGAGCGGTCCGCAGAAGAGAATGGGGATGCGGCTGGAGCCCGCGTGGGCGTCGACCTCGGCCATGTGCGCGGTCTCGACCGCCGCCGGGTCGAGCACGAGGTCGCCCTCGTCCTCGCCCTCGCTCACGGTCACGCCGTGCACCTCGAGCAGGCCTCGCACGATGCGCACGTCGCTGATGTTGGGCACGTCCTTGAGGACGCTGGGCGTGTCGCCCAGGATCGCCGCGACCATCGCCTTGGTCACGAGGTTCTTCGCGCCCTTCAGCTCGATCCGACCGCGGAGCGGCTTACCGCCGTTGATCGTGATGCGGTCGACCGGAAGGCCCACCGCGGTTCCGTGCTGCTTCGCGTCATCCACGAGTGTGTTCACTCAGTTCCCTGTCTCTGCCGGCTCCCGGATCGGGAGCGTGGTCGGCCGCCACGCCGCTCGAGTCGTCTCGAACCCTGCGATGGCCTGCTCGTCCCGAAGGGTGAGCCCGATGTCATCGAGTCCCTCGAGAAGCCTCCACCGAGTGTAGTCATCGATGTCGAACGGAACTGTGAGCGACCCGATGCTCACCGTACGCTCAACCAGATCGACGGTCGCGGCTATTCCCGGCTGCCCCTCGATCGCCTCCCACAACCGTTCGATGTCCTCGTACGCGACGAGCGCGGTGACCAGGCCCTGCTTGCCCGCGTTCCCGTGGAAGATGTCGCCGAACCGGCTCGAGATCACGACCTTGAACCCGTAGTCGCGCAGTGCCCACACCGCGTGCTCGCGACTGGAGCCCGTGCCGAAGTCGGGGCCGGCGACGAGGACCGACGCCCCCTGGTGCGCAGGGTGGTTGAGCACGAACTCCGGGTCCTGGCGCCACGCGTGGAAGAGCGCGTCGTCGAATCCGGTCTTGGTCACGCGCTTGAGGAACACCGCCGGGATGATCTGGTCGGTGTCGACGTTGGAGCGGCGCAGCGGGACCGCGACGCCCTCGTGGGTGCTGAACTTCTCCATGCTCACTCGCCGCCCTTCGCGCCCGCGCCGACCGGTTCGGTCGCGTCATCCCGATCGAGGTCCCACGGGCTCGAGAGGGTCCCGCGCACCGCGGTCGCCGCCGCGACGAGCGGTGAGACGAGGTGCGTGCGCCCGCCCTTGCCCTGCCGGCCCTCGAAGTTGCGGTTCGACGTCGAGGCGCAGCGCTCGCCCGGCGCGAGCTGGTCGGGGTTCATCCCGAGGCACATCGAGCAGCCCGCGAAGCGCCACTCGGCGCCGAACTCCTCGAAGACCTTGTCGAGCCCCTCTGCCTCGGCCTCGAGCCGCACGCGCGCCGAACCGGGCACGACCATGACGCGCACACCCTCGGCCTTGCGACGGCCCTTGATGATCGACGCGAACGCGCGGAGGTCCTCGATGCGGCTGTTCGTGCACGAGCCCATGAACACGGCGTCGACCGGGATCCGCTTCAGCGGCGTGCCGGGCTCGAGGTCCATGTACTCGAGCGCCCGCTCGGCGGCGGCGCGCTCGTGCTGGTCGTCGATCGCCGCGGGGTCGGGCACGACGTCGCTCAGCGACGCGCCCTGGCCGGGGTTCGTGCCCCAGGTGACGAAGGGTTCGAGGGCGTCGGCGTCGATGGACACCTCGGCGTCGAACGTCGCGCCCTCGTCGGTCGGGAGCGTCCGCCAGTAGGCGACGGCCTCGTCCCAGTCGGCACCGCGCGGCGCATGCGGGCGGCCCTCGAGGTAGGCGAAGGTGGTCTCGTCGGGCGCGACCATGCCGGCGCGCGCGCCGGCCTCGATCGACATGTTGCAGATGGTCATGCGCCCGTCCATCGACAGCGAGCGGATGGCGCTTCCGCGGTACTCGAGCACGTAGCCCTGCCCGCCGCCGGTGCCGATCTTCGCGATCACGGCGAGGATGATGTCCTTCGCGGTCACGCCCGGGCGCAGGGTGCCCTCGACGTTGATCGCCATGGTCTTGAACGGCTTGAGCGGCAGGGTCTGGGTGGCGAGCACGTGCTCGACCTCGCTCGTGCCGATGCCGAAGGCCATCGCGCCGAACGCGCCGTGCGTCGACGTGTGGCTGTCGCCGCACACGACTGTGATGCCCGGCATCGTGAGCCCGAGCTGCGGGCCGACGACGTGCACGATGCCCTGCTCGACATCGCCGAGCGAGTGCAGGCGGATGCCGAACTCCTGCGCGTTGCGGCGCAGCGTCTCGATCTGGGTCCGGCTCGTCGGGTCGGCGATCGGCCGGTCGATGTTCAGCGTCGGGGTGTTGTGGTCCTCGGTCGCGATGGTGAGGTCGGGACGGCGGACCGGTCGCCCGGCCATGCGCAGGCCGTCGAAGGCCTGCGGGCTCGTGACCTCGTGCACGAGGTGCAGGTCGATGTAGATGAGGTCCGGCGTGCCGTCCTCGCCCTTCCTGACGAGGTGCGCGTCCCAGACCTTCTCGGCCAGGGTGCGCGGGCGGGGGTGCGTCT
Organism: Agromyces arachidis; assembly: GCF_052805135.1. Lineage (NCBI taxonomy): Bacteria > Bacillati > Actinomycetota > Actinomycetes > Micrococcales > Microbacteriaceae > Agromyces > Agromyces arachidis. The sequence continues at coordinate 228,177 of NZ_JBRBDK010000001.1, read as the reverse complement.
CAACGGGCGAATTCATCGATGAACGTCTCTTTCGGATCGTGGGGGTCAGCCGACGACGGACTCCGCGACGGGGGCGGCCGGACGAACTAGGCCCCGTCGCGGCACCGAAGGAGAAGGAACGGCACGCGCACGATCCTCAGGTTACACCGTCGCGTCGGAGGCCCGGCCCACGAGGAAGGCGACGTCGCCGAGCAGCAGCACGGCCCCCTCGGGTACCGAGGTCGGCCGTCCCGGCTCGAGCTCGACGGGCTGCTCGCCCTCGGCCCAGATGCGCACGCCGTTCGTGGAGGCGAGATCGGTCGCCAGGAGTCGGTCCTCGACGACGTCGAGGAGCGCGTGCGTCTTCGACACCGATCGAGCGGGATCCTCGAGCGCCACCGGCCGCGCCCCCGAAGCGGCCTCCGTCGCCTGCGGGTCGCGTCCGAGGACGACCCGGCCGGAGACGAGGACGTCGGTGCCGTCGTCGGAGCGGAGTCGCCACGCGGTGCGCGGCCCGGGTCGCGGCACCGCGGCGGCGCCGGCGGACTCGGGAGCCGCCGGTGCGGGCGGGGCCGGCGCAGGGTGGAACGCGGGACGGCGATCGGGCACCCGGATCGTCCGCTCCGGCTCGGCCGGCTGCGGCGCGTCGGGCACGAGGCCCGGCGGGGGCACGATGAAGTCGCTCACGAGCCCACCCTAACGACCGTCAGGTCCGGCGACGCAGCCGGTACCGGGCGACGATCCGGCGGAGGCGGCCGGCGGCGAGCCCGACGGCCGCGACCGCGGCCTCAGCCTCGGACCACCGTCGGTCGGCCGTCGCCGCCTCGATCCCGCGGCCGCCGAAGACGTCCCGGTCGACGGTCGCCGCGAGCGACGGCAGCCGCACGCCGCCGTCGGCGAGGCGCACGGCGCGCAGTCCCTGCTCGTCGAGCTGGCGTTCCAGCTCTCGCGCGGTCTGCAGCCTCGACGCTCGCTCCGGCGGCTCGAAGCCGAGCTCGGCGTACCGGTCGACGAGCTCCTCCCACGCCCCCGCGGCCTGCCGGTCGGCGGCGCCGCGACGACGACGGCGACGACGACGGCGCTTGGCCAGGGCCACGGCCAGCAGGGGCAGCAGCAGCACCGCGGCCGGGATCGCGACGCTCGCGATCACGATCCAGGCCCAGCCGGGCAGCTGGAAGGGCCGGTCGCGGTCCTCGTCGTCGGTGTCGTCGATCTCGACGGTCGTGAGCAGTTCGTCCTCGCCCTGCTCGGCGCGCGGAGGCTGGCGCACCTGCGGCTGCGGTTCCGACTTCGGCTTCGGCGTCTGCTCCTGCGGCACGTCGACGTCATCGGGCGTGGGCCGGAAGGACACCCAGCCGACGCCCTCGAACGGCACCTCGACCCACGCGGTCACATCGGCGCCGACGACCTCGACTTCGTCGGCGCCCTCCGTCACCTCGGGCGCGTACCCCATGACGACGCGCGCCGGATAGCCGAGGTGGCGGACCATGAGCGCCATCGCGGCGGCGTACTGCTCCTCGTCGCCGACCATCTGCGTCCTCGTGAAGAGCTCGATGAGGCGATCGGCCCCGTGCCCGGCGCGGGAGGGCACCGCGTCGCTCGCCAGGCCATGGCTGAGGAACCCGTTCGTCTTGAGGCCTCGTTCGATCGCGCGGAGCTGCTCGACGGGGCTCGTCGCGTCGCCCGCGTACTCCTCGGCCTTGGCGGCCACGACGTCGGGCAGGTTCTCGACCACGGGCAGGTCGAGCTGCGCGATGGGGACATCGGCGAGCGCGGCGTCGTCGGGCTCGCGCTGGATGCGCGCCTCGAGGCGGTATTCGGCGCCCGCTCCGACGCCGCTCGTGACGACGGCGGTACCGGCCTCGGCGTTGTACCGCAGGTCTCCCCGCGAGTCGGTCCCGTCGCCGATGAGCTCGATCTCGGACCCGTACCCGACGGTGGGGAGCCAGACGTCGTCGTAGCCGAGCACCTCGACCTCGACGCTCCGGGCGCTGCCCAAGTCGGCGAGCGCGGGAGCGGGGAGGGTGGTGCCGACGATCGAGTATCCGCCGTCGGCCGCGGCCTCGTCGGGGCCGGCGACGTTCCAGAGCCGGCCCGAGTACGAGTCCATGGCCGCGAGGCGCAGCGTGTCGCCCGGCTCGAGGCCCGCGACGCGGAAGAGCGGCTCCTCGGCGAGGTCCTTCGTGTACGTGCGGTACCCCGCGAGCGGGCTCGGGAACTCCAGCGGATCGAACGGGGGGACGACCCGGTCGCGCAGCACGAACCGGTCTGGTGAGATCGGCGCCACCGCGAGTCCGGCGACGGCGCCGAGCGCGACCGCGCCGGCGACGACCGCGGCCGAGCCGGTGAGGCGCCGGCGGCGGAGGCGCGCGGCGCCCTCGCCGGACGCCTCGATCGTCGAACCACGGCGCCAGGCGATCCAGGTGAGCGCGATCGCGGCGAACGCGACGCCGCGGACCGCCGCGAGGAACGCCTCCTCGGTGCCGAGCAGGATGCCGGAGAGCAGCAGCAGTGCCGGGCCGATGAGCACGACCGCGGCCCGCAGCGGCGTGCGCTCCACCGACAGCCAGCGGAGCACGAGCAGGCCGCCGACCAGTGACACGACGGTCGCCGCCGCGTAGGGCACGGCGGCGACGTACGCGGGCGCCTCGACCGGCGCCTGGATCGTGAGGATGTCGGCCCAGCCGTGGACTGCGCCGATCGCGAGCCCCGCGAGGGAGGTGAGGCTCGGCAGCACGCCGAGCAGCGCGGCATCCGGCATCACGAACGGCGTGCCGACGAGGAAGTACAGCGCGATGCCGAGCAGCACGGTGGTGACGACGCCGAGGCGCAGGAGCGAGCCGGCGACGGCGGCGAGCGTGCCGACCACGATGCCGGCGACGGCCGCCGCGAGGAAGTCGAGGCCGCCGAAGCTGGTCTCGTAGCCGACGACGCCGACGAGCGACAGCAGCGACAGCACGCCGAGGTCGGCGAGTGCTGGGCGGGGCAGTCGGGTCACGGGCGCACTCTCCGCACGAGTCGTGAGAGCTCGTCGAGCGCGCCGACGGTGACGACGGTCGACTCCCCCACCCGGGCGATGCGCGACGCGGCGCCGATCTCGGCGCGGAACGCGATCACCAGCGTGTCGGAGCCGAAGACGGGCTCCACCGCCCGGAACTCCGCGACCGGGGTGCGCGAGCCTGAGACGACGATGACGACGCTCGGCGCCGGGATCCGTCGGGCCGCCACGCGGACGAGGTCGCGAACGGATGGCGCGGACGCGCCCGCGCCGCTCGAGGCATCGCCGGCCCCGAGGTCGCCGACGTGCTCGATGCGGCTCGTGTCGTCGAGCAGTGCCGTGGGCGTGGCGGTGGAGAGCGTGAGCCGGTCGGTCGCGACCGCGAGGCGCGTGGCATCCCGGATCACCTGGACGCCGAGCGACGCGAGCACCGAGACCGCGAGCTCGAACTCCGCCTCGGAGCCGTACTGGTCGGCGCGCGTGGCCTGCACGAGCAGCAGCTGCGAGCGCCGCGTCTCCTCGTACTGCCGGACCATGAGCTGCCCGGTGCGCGCCGACGTACGCCAGTGCACGTTGCGCAGCGCGTCGCCGGGCTCGTACGCGCGCAGGGCGTGGAACGAGATGTCGTTGTTCGTGATCGTCTTCGTGACCTCGCCCTCGAGGTCGCGCACGAGTCCGGCTGCCGACGGCTTCAGCCGGGCGGTGACGGGGTGCACGAACAGTTCGACGGGGTCGGTCCACCGCACCTCTCGACGCAGCAGGCCGAGTTGGTCGCCGCGAACGGATACAGCGGGGCCGGTCACGATCACGGCGCGCCGCTGCGTCGGCACGGCGAACAGCTCCTCGTGCTCGCCGCGGGGCGGGATCGCGGGGATCACGAACTCGGCGAGCCCGGCGCCGACGGGCAGCTCGAGCTGCGACGGCACCGACGCCGCCTCGCCCGTGTTCGCCACCACGAGCCGGCCGAGCGCCCGCTCACCGGCCACGACCCGGCGGGGGTGCAGCTCGATCGCGACGCGGTACCGCACGCGTCCGAAGACGAACGGGATCGCCACGACGAGCGCGGCCAGCAGCGTCGCCCCGACGAACGCGAGTTCGATCCAGCCGAGACCCCACGCGATGCCGAGCGAGATCGTTGCGACTGCGAGTACGAGCCATCCGGCCGGTGAGACGACGCCGGTGACCGGAGCGGCGAACGCCGCGACGCGGTCGCCCGCTCGTCGCAGCCGGGTGCCGTTCGCGGTGACGGATGCCGCGATCGAGCGCCGCACGGAGCGCAGTGCGATGCGCGCCTGCGACGGGACCTTCGGTGCCGGGGGCGCGCCGGATGCGGCCGTCATGCCGCCCGGTACGCCGGCGGCGAGACGTCGCCGACGACGCGCGCGACGATGTCCTCGGCCGTGACGCCCGCGAACTCCGACTCGGGGTCGACGATGATGCGGTGCGCGAGCACCGGCACGGCGAGCTCGCGCACGTCGTCGGGCGTCACGTAGGTGCGACCGCGCGAGATCGCCCAGGTCTTCGCCGTGCGCGCGAGCGCGAGCGCGCCCCGCATGCTGACGCCGAGTGCGGAGTCGCGGTGATCGCGCGTGGCCGAGACGATCTGGTTGAGGTACGACAGCACGGCCGCGTCGACGTGCACCTCGGACGCGAGGTGCGCCATCGTCGTGACCGAGCTCGACGCGATGATCGGCGAGACCTTCGAGGCGCGGGCGCGGTTGGCCGAGTCGAGCAGGAGCGTGACCGCGGTGTCGTGGTCGGGGTAGCCGAGCGAGGTCTTGACGAGGAACCGGTCGAGCTGGGCCTCGGGCAGCGAGTACGTGCCGGCCTGCTCGACGGGGTTCTGCGTCGCGATGACCATGAAGGGGCTGCCGACCTCGTAGCCCACGCCGTCGACGGTGACCCGGCCCTCCTCCATGACCTCGAGCAGCGCCGACTGGGTCTTCGGGCTCGCCCGGTTGATCTCGTCGGCCAGGACGATCGAGGCGAAGATCGGCCCGCGGTGGAACTCGAACCGTCCCTTGCCCTGGTCGTAGATCGTCACGCCCGTGACATCCGACGGCAGCAGGTCGGGCGTGAACTGGATGCGCGAGTGCGTGCCGTCGAGCGTGTTCGCGAGCGCCTTCGCGAGCACGGTCTTACCGGTGCCCGGGTAGTCCTCGAGCAGCACGTGACCGTCCGAGAGCATCGCCGTCACGACGAGCTCGATGACGTCGCGCTTGCCCAGGATCGCGCGGTCGACGTTGTCGACGAGCTTCGAGAAGGCGTCCTGGAACCACAGGGCCTGGTCTTGGTTCACGGTCATTGCTCGTTCGTCTCTTCCTCTGTCGATTCGTCGCGGTGGGATCCGCGGCTCACCAGTCGTTGCTCCGGATACCGTCGATGACGACCCACGCGTCGGGGTTGCCGCACCACGAGTCGGGGAACGAACCGGAGTACCGGCCGGTCCCGTTCCGGACGTCGATGCGGATGTTCGTCGACAGGCGCGTGCCGCTGCAGTAGGCGTACCCGGAGGCCACGCCGTCGGGGAATCCGTTCACCGTGACGTCGTAGTGCCAGCAGGTGTTGTTGCAGTAGCCGTACTGCCCGTCGTACGGGCCGAGCGTCGCGCCCTTGCGCAGCGTCACGGTCTTCGGCTCGTTCTGGACGCCGAAGGAGTCCGAGGCGGCGGCCCCGGCCTTCCCGCTGCCGAGGTTGACGGCGCGCACCTGGACGGTGTGCGATCCGGCGCCGACACCCGTGAAGCGATGGCTGCGGTCCTGTCCGGAGTTCTGCCAGCTCCCGCCGTCGATCCTGACGTCGTACCGGACTGCCCCGCCGCCGGTGTTGGACGGCGCGGCCCAGCTGACGTCGACGCTCGTCGGCGCGTAGCCGTTGGGCTGGGCGCGCACGTTCTGCGGCGCGCTCGGCGTTCCGTACGGCGTCGCCGACGCCGAGAGCGGCGACCATTCGCTCCAGCCCTTGGCGTTCTGGGCGCGCACCGTGAACCGGTACGCGGTGCCGTTGGCGAGGCTGCCGATCTGCTGGTCCACCCCGGCGGCGTTCGCCCCGAAGTCGCGGACGGAGCCGTTCACGTCGACCTGGTACGCCGTGATGGGCGAGTTGTTGTTCGCGGGAGCCGCCCACCTGACCGTCACCGTGCGGTCGCCGGACGAGACGATCGCCGGCGCCGCCGGCCGGTCGGGCTTGTCGCGCACCACCACCGTCACCCGGCCCTGCGTCTCGCGCGCGGGGTCCCTCGTGCCGTCCTGCACCCGGTAGACGACGCTGAGCGTGCCCGTGAACGCCGCGCCGGTGCGCACGGTCACGTCGGTGGCCGTGTGGCTCGCGGTCGCGTTCGCCCCGACATCCGCCTGGTCGATCTGCGCCGAGACGATCCGGAGCGGCGAATCGGGCGCGAACGGGTTGAAGTCATTGGCGAGCACGTCGATGGTGCGGGTCTCGCTGCGCACCATCTCGACCGGCCCATCGTCGTTGGCCTGCGGCAGCGCGCGCGTCGACGACACCACCGCGACGTCGACGTACCCCGGAACGCGGAAGTCGTTGAACACCACGTCGAACGAGATCCGGGCCCGCGTGCCGGGCTGCACGCCGAGCGGCGACGACACCCGCAGCAACGACCCCTCGACGATCTCCGCCCGGATGTCGGCGTTCGCACCGGACAGGTTCTGGTACGACACGCGCTCGATGTTGTCGCGATTGGGGTGGTCGGTCGACGAGCGGAGGTCGACGGTCAGCGGCGTCTCGCCCGCCTCGATGGTCTCGCTCCGCGGGGTGAACGCCGGCGGCGCGTCGTTGAAGTTCGGATCACCCACCGTGATCGGGATCGTGAGGATCGCGCTGCGCCCGACCGGGTCGTCCGCACCCTTCCCGTCGGTGACCTCGAAGGTGACCGAGGCCGGCCCGCGGTAGTCGGCGGCGGGCACGAACTGCAGCGCGGTGCCGCTCACGAACGGCGCCTCCCCCGAGTTCGTCGCCGACGCCGAGAGGATCGTCGCGGGGTTGCCCGACGGCACGACCACGAGGTCGTCGACGTTCCAGCTGATGCGGCCGTTCATGGGCACGATGATCTCGCCGAGCTCCTTGAGGTACGGCGCCGGGAACTTCGCCTTCTCCTCCGCGAGCAGCTCCTCGGGGGTCTTCGGCCGCTGGGTCTCCTCGACGGTGTCGTCGCCGGACGGCACGGGCGGCACGATCACGAAGGCCGTCGCCGAGAGGTCGTCCAGCGTGTTCGTCAGGCGGTAGGCCACGGCGTAGCGCTCGCGCCCGGGCTCGACGTCGATCGTGCCGTCGGATGCCAACCGGGCGCGATCCGCGTTCGGCCCCTCGAGCGTCACCTCGAGGTCCTCGACGAGGCCGCCGGGATTCGTGGCATCCGACAGCGGGTCGACCGTCACGGTCTCGCCGTCCACGACCTGCTCGGGCTCGATGACCCGGTCCTCCGCGGTCGGCGGTTCGATCACCGCGTCATCCGTCACCGCCACCTGGAGGAAGGCGGTGTCGGCACCGCCGCGGCCGTTCGAGATCTCGTAGCGGATCGTGTACGCCGCCTCCTGCTCGGGCGCCGTGACGACGATGCGCCGGCGATCGCGGATCTCGGCCTCGATGCCGTCGTCGACCTCGGGCAGGTCGACGACGCGCAGCCGGTAGCCGCTCGGGTCGGAGTCGTTCAGGAGCACCTCGACCGAGGCGGTCCGGCCCGGCTTCATCTCGATCGCGTCGTCGACGGCCTTCGGGGGCAGCTGCACGGCCGGGCGCGGGATCACGCCGATGCGGATCGTGCCCTCGGCGGTCGCGCCGTACGTGTCGCGCACCTCGTAGGTGAAGCCGTCGGTGCCCGCCGAACCCGAGAGGGCCTCGTACGTGAACGACGTGCTCGTGCGCTCGATGATGCGTCCGAGCGTCGGTGCCGAGCCGATGCCCGTGAGCGTCACGGAGTCGCCGTCGGGATCGAGCTGGTCGAGCGGCACGTCCACCGTGACCGCGGACCCCGCGAACGTGCGGGACGTGACCGGCGTCGGCAGCGGTTCGCGGTTCTCGCCGGCGTCCTTCGCGACGACCGTGAAGCGCACGGCGGCCCGCGCGGTCTGGTCGTGGTCGTCGCCGACGGCGTACACGACGCCGTAGGCGCCCGGCTCCTCCGGCGCCTGGAAGCGCACGGTGTCGTCGTCGACGAACGCGAGGCCGTCTCCGACCTCGACGTCGACCAGCTCGGGCGCGACGTGCAGGGTCGCGGCATCCGGGTGGTAGTCGTTCTCGAGCACGGGGACGGTGACGATGTCGCCCGCGCGCACGATCGCGCCGTCGTCGACGGCGACCGGCGGCTGGTGCTTCACGAGCGGCGGCACGGGCACGACGGTCACGGTCGCCGTCGACGCGTTCACGCCGTCGGACACCGTGTACCCGACCTGCACCTGCTCGTCGATCGCCTGCGAGGCCGTGATGCGGAGCGCGGTGTTCGTCAGGATCTCGACCGACACCAGGCCCTCTGCGGCCGCGTCGTCGACGGTCTGCACCGCCAGCACCCGACCCGACGGCGAGACGTCGTTCGCGAGCACGGGGACCGTGAGCGGCTCGCCCGCCCGCAGGTACGCCGTGTCCTTCACCGCGATCGGCGGCGGCGCCTCGCCGGGCGGTTCGACGACCTGCACTCGGACCAGCCCCTTGCCGACGGCCGCCCCGGCGCCGACGTCGTAGAGGAACACGTACTCGCCGGGCTCGTTCGCGGAGAACGCGATCGTGCCGCGTTCGACGTTCGGGATGACGGCGACCCCGTCGGGTGCGTCCGCCACGCCGAGCAGCTCGAGCCCCGCCCCCGAGGGCGAGAGGTCGTTCACGAGGGGCTCGAGGAGCTCGGTCTCGCCGACGAACGCCTGCGCGAAGTCGGGCGTGCCGATCGGGTTCAGCGTGCCGGTCGGCTTCACCTCGACGACGAGCGTGCCGGCCGCGGTCGTGCGGCCGTCCGAGACCGTGAACTTCACCTCCTTCGTGCCGAGCTCGGCGGAGCGGTGCTCGAACGTCACGAAGCCGTCGGGGCTCGATCGCACGGTGTCGCCGCCGGTGGGCGAGGCGTTGACGAGGTAGAGGTCGTCGCCGTCCGGGTCGTTCCAGTCGGCGAGCACGTGGTACGAGAGCTGCTGGCCCTGCTCGACGCTGATCGCGCCCGACCGCATCGAGACGGGGGCGGCGTTCTCGCCGTCGGGCACGATGCGCACGTTCACGGATGCCTCGGAGACGCCCCCTCGCCCGTCGTCGACGCCGTAGCGGAACGACACGCTGCCCGCGGCGCCCTCGGCCGGCGAGAACTGCAGCGCCCGCCCGCCGTCGATGAGCTCCAGGCGCCCGGCGGATTCGGGCACCTCGGACGTCGACGCGATCGTGAGCACGTCGCCGTCGGGGTCGGTGTCGTTCTCCAGCACCTCGAGGATCGTCGTGCGGGCCGGCCGCACGCCGTAGTCGTCGTCTCGCGCGACGGGAGGACGGTTGACGTCGGTGCGCTCGGCGAGCGTGTCCTCGAAGGTCTGCTGGGCGGACTTCTCGTCGCCCTCGAGCTCGTCGGACTCCTCGGGCGGCGTGACCTCCTCCCAGTTGTCGACGAGGCGCAGGTCGGAGTCGACGAGCCAGGCGTTGCCGTTGTTCAGGTCGTTCAGTGCGATGACGTCGCGGTTCACGCGGAACTCGAGGCGCGAGCCCGCGGTCGGCTGGTCGATCGGCACGCGCGCCGGCTCGGCATCGTCGCACGCGGCCAGGTACCGCTGCCCGGCCGCCCACGCGCCGTGCAGGCACGAGCCGAGTCGGACGGGCGCCGCGACCTCGTCGCCGTTCGCCGCGGCGACCTCCGCGCCGCTGTCGATCACCCGGATGTCGCCGCCGCCGAGCGGCACGTCGAGGAGCCCGGTCGCGGTGGCGAGCGCGACCCGGTCGCGGTCGGGCCCCGACTGCTGGATGCGGAGCGCGGGCTCCGGCAGCCCGATCTCGCGCCCGTCGACGATCACGGCGTCGGCCTCGACGTCGAGCACGACGGGCCGCTCGCCGATGGCCGCCAGCTGGTGCCGGCCGATGCGCGGCAGCGGGGACCGCGCCGGGTCGTCGGCGTCGCGGCGCAGCTCGATCAGCTCGCCGTCGCCGGGCGACGTGGCGAAGATCGTCCCGTCGCCGCTGACGGCGACGCGGCCGTCCTCGCCCACCTCGGCGATCGGGTCGGTGCCGCGGTGGTCGAACGACAGGTCCGCGCCGGCGGCCACGCGCCAGAGCTCGCCGTCGGGCGAGAGCACGGCGATGACGTCGCCGCCGTAGGCCAGCCGGGACGCCGGCGGCACGTCGATGCGCTGCACCAGGGTCGTGAACGAGGCGTCGATGCGCTCGACCGACCCCACGCTCGGGTCGTACAGGAACGCGTCGTCGCCGTGCTGGAGCACGTCGACCTCGTTCGTCGCGACGGCGACGGCGGCGTCGAGCTCCTCGATCTGGCGGTTCAGGCGACCGGCGAGCAGCTCCTCGGCGTTGGTCACCCAGACCTCGCGCGCACGGAGGTCCGGGTCGGTGACGGGGAAGCCCTGGTGCAGTGCGGCGATGCCGACGGGCACGCCGGCGAGCACCGCGAGGGCGGTCACCGAGGCGGCGCGGCGACGGGCGCGCACCCAGGACCTCAACGTGACCAAGCTCGTCTCCCCGCGTGCGTTCCGTCGGTAGGGCGTCGGATGTCGCCACCGGAGACCGGGCCGACCGCGGATCACGCTAACACGGCCCCCGGAGCCCCGGAAACGGGGACCACTGCCCATTCGAACGCATGAAACGGAGGAGGGGCTCCGGCGCCCGGACGCCGGTGCCCCGGGCGCTCACGCCTCGCCGGCGCGCTCCAGCAGGGCGAGGTCGTCACTGCTGACGAGGCGGGTCGCGACCGCGTATTCGACGAGCCGCGCGCGCCGGTTGGTCGCGAGTCTCCCCCGGCCGCCGCGCAGTCCGTCGACGCCGATCCGGTCGAGCTTCTCGCAGACGTTGTCGAGCTTGCGGTTGAACGTCGTCATGCTCCAGCCGAGCCGGGCGGCCGCCTCGGCCGAGCTCGGGACCGTGGCGCGGCCCGCCGAGGGCTGGGAGAGCACCTGCTCGGCGAGCGCGACCACGAGCAGTCGCTGGGTGGTGGTGAGCGTGACGGGCAGCACCGTGGTCCCGCCGTCGGCGGGCTGCGCGGTGAGCGAGGTGTTGTAGAAGTCCTCCTCGGCGTGGACGGTGAAGTCGTACGTCGTCGCGCCGGCGCTGAACATGACGTGCACGGTCTGGAAGACCAGCGGCAGCTTCGCGCCGGGAGCCACCCACGCCTGCACGCTCCCCGTGGCATCCGACACCGTCGCCGAGAGCAGCTGGCCCACGTTCGACAGCCACCACAGGCCGAACTCGCTCGAGAGCGTCAGGAACGTGCGATGCAGGTACGGGTTCTCGTCGATGGTGAGGTCGGACTCCCGCCCGATCCCGAACGTGCGCCCCTCCTCGACGGTGTACCACTCGCCGCAGTACTCGACGCGCAGCGGTCTCATCCGGTGCACCCCGTGACCGGCTCCGAGGTCTTGCTGCCGCGCTGCACCTGCACCTCGATGCACACCGTCAGCCCGTCGGCCACTCCCTCGACCACGAGCTCCGGCCCGTCGTCGACGGCCGTCGAGCCGGATCCGTCCGCGTTCCGCCACCGGTACCGGTCGCCCTCCTCGGCTCCTTCGTGGCGCACGGCGAACACGACGCGCCCCGTGCCGTCGGGCTCGCCCGGTGCGATCTCGGGCGCGGGCACGGTCGCGGCGACCACGGCGTCCTCCGCCACGACCGGGGTCGCCGGCCGGGCGCCGCCATCGCCGAGCGACCCGCCGAGCACGATCGCCGCCCCGGCGGCGACCACCAGGGCGGCGGTCGCGACCGCGCCGATCGCGGTCGCGACCGCGCGTCGACGTCGCATGCCCGTCGCGTCGTCGGTCTCGTCCGGCGGCCCCGCCGGGTCGACCGCAGGCGCCGCGGCGGGCGCGACGACCCGCCCGGGCACCTCGACCGCCACGGCCGCGCGGCGGGCGGCGACCGACGCGCCGCGCAGCACGGTTCCGTCGTCGACGAGGTCCGAGGCGGGGCCGACCGCGTCGGCCAGCGGCTCCTGGGCGCGGACCTCCCGCACCCCGCGTGCCCTCGTCGCGTCGTACTCGCGAGCCGGGTGCACCGGCACCGGGGGTCCCGCCGACCAGGGGCCGGCCGGGCCCACGGGGTCGCCCGGGTCCACGACCCGGACCGATCGCGCGCGCGTCGCGTCGTCGGCGGCGTGCTCGCCGTCCGCCGCCGTTCGATCGGCGTCATCCGTCGCCGTCGCGACCGGGATCGCCGGGACCTCGATGCCGGTCACCGAGTACCCCAGCTCGAGTTCGACGCGCTGCAGCGCCCGCCCGAACTCGACTGCGCTCTGGTACCGGTCCTCGCGCTGCACCGCCATGCCGGCCGCGAGCACCTCGCGCAGCGCGTCCGGGACGTCCTCGCGGTCGATCGGCGTGATGCGCCCCCGCTCGATGCGTCCGATCAGGTCGAGCGGCCCGTTGGAGCGCCCGGGCACCTCGAACGGCGTGCGCCCCGCGAGCAGGGTGTGCACCGTCGCGGCGAGGGCGAACACGTCGCTGCGGGTGTCGGGCCGGGGGTCGTCCTCGAAGAGCTCCGGCGGCGACCACGGCACGCTCATGCCGATCGCCGCGCGATCGGAGCCGGTCGCGGAGCCGGTCGCGAGCAGGTCGCCCGCGAACGACATGGTGTGCACGGGCAGCTCGCCCTCGAGGTCGCTGGAGATGCCGAAGTCGCTGAGCGCGGGCCACCCGTAGTCGTTCGTGAGCACGTTGGCGGGCTTGATGTCGCGGTGCAGGATGCCCGCGGCGTGCGCGGTCGCGACCGCGCCCGACAGTCGGATGCCGGTCCGCAGGGCGTCCTCCACGGTGAGCGGCTGGCGCTTGTACCGCTCCGACAGGCTCGGCCCGGAGCAGTACTCCATGACGAAGTACGGCCGTCCGTCGGCCGAGACGTCGGCGTGGAAGATCGTGACGATGAACGGATGCGCCGACAGCCGGGCCATCAGGTTCGCCTCGGCGACGAACTGGGCTCGGGTCCCCTGGTCGATGTCGTCGGCGAGGAGCACCTTCACGGCGACCTTGCGTCGCGGGAGCTTCTGCTCGTAGAGGAAGACGTCGGCGAACCCGCCGGAGCCGAGCAGCCCCATCGGCGTGTAGCCGGGGAGGTCGGGCGGCGACGACGGCGAGCGGCGCATCAGCGGACCACCACCTGGACGCTCCAACCGCCGCCGAGGTCGATCACCGTCTCGGGGAGCACGGGCATCGGCTCCGACGGGCGCAGGCGCATGGGGGGCTGGCCGGGGGCCACCACGCTGGTGCCGTTCCGCGACGCGAGGTCGGTCACGACGGCCGTGCCTCCCTCGTCGGCCACGCGCACGTGGGTCCGCGAGATGTCCGGGTCACCCGCGCCGATGACCACGGGCCGCGGCACGCGTCGACCGGCCACCCGCCCGATCGCCGGGGATCGGCCGAGGAGCAGCTCGCCCGTGATGGGCTCGAACGAGCCGTCCGGCATGCGCAGTGCGAGTCGGTCCTGGGATGGCGCTCCCGGGCGATCGCCGGCCGCCGACTGCGCCGACGATCCGTCGCCGCGCAGCCGGCGGAGGTCGGCCGCGGCGACGGTCAGTCCGTCGTGGTCGCCGAGCGGCGCCTCCTCGCCGACGTCGCGGGGCGGCACGATGGTCGTCGTCGACACCGCGGACCGGACCGCCGGGCTGCCGGCGACATCGGTCGGCCCGTCGCGGTGCGCCGCCGGCGACTCGATCCGGGGTCGCTCGGTGCGCGAGAACCCGACGACGGTGTCCTCCACGGGCGCCATGGCCTGCGCGCCGACGGCGCCGTCGGGCCATTCGACCACGGATGCCGCGACCACGCCCTCCACGATCGGCAGCATCGCGTCGGTGCCGCCGGCTGCGGCGGCCGCCTCGTCGACCGCGACGACGACGCTCGCCGGTCCGCTGAGGACCCGCTCGTTCCAGGTCGCCGCCGATCGGCCGTCGATCGCCTCGCCGCCGACTCGGACGGTCAGCGGACCGCGGACCACGACGCGTACGGAGCCCTCGTCGGGCTCCCGGACCACGAGCGCGAAGCCGGGAGCCGAGCTCACTCCGCCGGCGATGAGGCGGTCGATGACGCGTGCCGCGACCTCGGGCCCCTCGAACCCGGGCCAGAGCGCAGCGAGGTCGGCCGAGCGGTCGGCGGGAAGCAGCAGCAGCGCGCCGGCCCGCAGCGCCGCGAGCCAGCCTCCGGTCGGATCAGGTCGGTAGTCCGCCACCCTGATCCCCCGTTCCCCTCGGCCTGGTCTGCTCGACGTCGCGAGGCATGGCGTCGTCGCGGTCGCGGGTCGCCTCGCCCTCGTCGCCGGTGTCGCCGTCCAGGTCGGACTCGACCACCACGGCGGTGACGTTGTCGCGGGCTCCCGCAGCGAGGGCCGCCTCGACCAGCTCGCCGGCGAGTCCGCCCTCGTGCGTCGAGCCGCCCGAGAGGATCGCCGCGATCGCCTCGTCGCCGACCTCCTTGGACAGCCCGTCCGAGCAGATCAGGAAGACCTGCCGTCCGCCTGCGGGGATCAGCCAGACGTCGGGCTCGACCACGTCGTCGGCGCCGACGGCCCGCGTGATCACGTTCCGGTCGGGGTGGCGTTCGGCGTCGTCGGCGTGCAGCAGCCCCGCGTCGACCATCTCCTGCACCGCGGAGTGGTCGACCGTGACCTGGTCCAGCCGCCGACCGTCCCAGAGGTACACCCGCGAGTCGCCGACGTTGAACACCATCCAGTGCACGCCGCGCCCGTCGCCCGCTTCGACGAGGGCGACGCCGGCCACGGTCGTGCCCGCGACCGCGGTGCCCTCGTCGCCCTCGGTCGAGAGCGACCGGACGACCTCGTTGGAACTGTGGATCGCGTCGAGGACCTGTTCGGGGCGCGACGGCGCACCCGTGTCGAGGTGGCGACGGAAGGTGTCGACCACGGCGCGGCTGGCGGCGTCGCCTCGCGCGTGCCCGCCCATGCCGTCGGCGACCACGAACACCGGCGCGTGGGCGAGGAGCGCATCCTCGTTCACCGACCGGACGCGGCCCACGTGCGTGCGGGCGCTGTGTGCGATGCGAGCGGAACCGCTCGGGATCTCGACGACACCGCTGCCATCAGACGTCACTGGTCGGGTCCTCTCTGCGGGGTAGGGACGGCGCGGAGGCGCAGTGGCTCAACGGTAGCAAGACCGGGACGTGCTCCGTGCCCTCCGAGCCGTCCCGATCGGGCTCAGCGTTCGACGGCGGACTCGTCGCGCGGGGCGCGATCGCCTTCCTCGGTGAAGTGCGGGATCTCCTCGCCGAGGGTGTGCCCGCGGCGGCGGGCGTCGAGGTTCGCCTTGGCGACGCTCGCCACGGTCGCGACGACCATCGCGGCCACGATGACGGCGAGCGAGGCCCAGGTCGAGATCTCGGGCGCCCACTCGATGTGCTCGCCGCCGTTGATGAACGGCAGCTCGTTCTCGTGCATGGCGTGCAGCACGAGCTTGACGCCGATGAAGCCGAGGATGAACGCGATGCCGAACTTGAGGTACTCGAGGCGCTCGAGGAGCCCGCCGAGCAGGAAGTAGAGCTGGCGCAGCCCCATGAGCGCGAACACGTTGGCGGTGAAAACGATGAACGGGCTCTGCGTGATGCCGAAGATGGCCGGGATCGAGTCGAGCGCGAAGATGAGGTCGGTGGTGCCGATGGCGACGAACACGATCAGCATCGGCGTGAAGAAGCGCCGGCCGTCGATCGTGGTCCGCAACCGGATCCCGTCGTAGTCGTTCGTGATCGGCAGTCGCCGCCGCAGGGCGCGGATGAGGAAGGTGTCGCCGCCCTCCTCCTCGTGGTCGCCGAACGCCTGGTTGTACGCCGTCCAGAGCAGGAAGGCGCCGAAGATGTAGAAGACCCAGCTGAAGTTCTCGATCAGCTGCGCGCCCAGCAGGATGAAGATGCCGCGCAGGATGAGGGCGAGGATGATGCCGACCATCAGCACCTCCTGCTGGTACTTCCTCGGCACGGCGAACCTGGCCATGATGATGACGAAGACGAACAGGTTGTCGATCGACAGGCTGTACTCCGTCAGCCAGCCCGCGAGGAACTGCGCGCCGTGCTCGGCGTCGCCGATGACGAACATGAGCCCCGCGAAGACCAGCGCGAGCGCGACGTAGAAGACCACCCACAGGGTCGACTCGCGGAACGACGGCACGTGCGGCCGCTTGATGACGAGGAGCAGGTCGGCGACCAGGATGAGGGTCAGCACGACGAGCGAGCCGACTTCGAACCAGACGGGCAGTGCGGTCACGTGACGCCTTTCCGGGGTGTGAGGGGACGGTGAGGACCGAAAGTCTCTCCCGGCCGCACCTCGTGCCGCCGCCACGCCCGGAGCGGCATCGACGGCGCTCGTACTGACGATCGTGGCCCGAGGCGGAACCTCGGCGGGATACTCCCCTTCGTTCGGACGAGTCTAGCCGCAGCGAGGCGGAGGCGAGCCGGACGGATGCGGGCCGGGCGGATGCACGACGGGCGCAGGCCGGGAAACGACGAACGCCCCCGCATGCTGCGGGGGCGTTCGCCTGTCGTGGTGACCCCAGCGGGATTTGAACCCGCGCTACCGCCGTGAGAGGGCGGCGTCCTAGGCCGCTAAACGATGGGGCCTCGTTGCGACGTGAATGAGTATGGCATACCGATCCGGCGCATTCCAAATCGAGCCGGCGCAGCGGCCGCGGCGCACGTCAGGCGAACACCGACAACGCACCCGGGACCGCCTCGACCTCGACCGGCAGGGCGCCGAGCCGCTCGCCATCGGCGTACGCGACGATGCCCTCCCCCTCGATCCGCACCCGCCGCACCTCGGCGAACTCGACCGCCGGGTGGTTCACGTGCTCGCCGGCGAACACCCGCGGGAACACGCTCAGCAGTCCGGCGCGCGAGAGCGGATGCACGATGAAGACGTCGAGCATCCCGTCGGTCAGGTCGGCGTGCGGCACGATCCGCATCCCGCCGCCGAGGGAGGGCGTGTTCGCCACCGAGACCAGCATCGCCGCCTGCTCGCGCACGGCGCCGTCGAGGGAGAGCCGGTAGCGCAGCGGACGGAAGGTGGCGAGCTCCCGCAGCAGCGCGAGCGTGTAGCGGCTGGGGCCCCTCGGCCGCGTCATCCGGTTCGCTCGCTCGTTGACGACGGCGTCGAAGCCCGCCGACAGGACGCACGCGAACCACGTCGTGAGCTCGCCGTGATGGACCAGTCCGAGGTCGATGGACTGCGGCGGCCTGCGCAGCGCCTCGACCAGGGCGTCGATCCCGGCCTCGGGATCGTCGTGCGGCAGGCCGAGCGCGCGTGCCAGGTCGTTGCCGGTCCCCGCCGCGACGATGCCGAGCGGGACGCCGGTGCGCGCCACCATGTTCACGCCGAGCGAGACCATGCCGTCGCCGCCCACGACCACCAGCCCGTCGGTGCCCTGCTCGAACGCGGACTGGGTCTCGCGCCGGAGCAGCTCGAAGTTCGCCTCCCGCAGGAGGGTCACCTCGTAGCCCTCGTCGATGAGGCGCCGGGCCACGGCAGGGCCGACGCTGCGGTTCCGGCCGAAGGCCGCGGAGGGGTTCACTGCGAGCAGCAGCCGCCGGGGGGAACGGGGACTCATGGTCAGATTGTGGCAGCACCACCGGTTGCATGTCGCCGATGCACCGTGTTGGCTCTGAAGATGCGCGTCACGAAGCTGGAGCATGCCGCCCTCGTCATCGAGCACTCGGGCGATCGCCTGTTCGTCGATCCGGGCAAGTTCACGACCCCGATCACCGAGGCCACCGGGGCGCTCGCGGTCGTGATCACCCACCTCCACGACGACCACTGGACGCCGGAGCAGCTGGGCCGCATCCGCGACCGGAGCCCCGACGTGCGGTTCCTCGGCCCGCGGGGCGTGGTCGAGGCCGCCGCCGAGGCCGGGATCGAGGTGGAGCAGGTCGAACCGGGCGACGAGGTCGAGGCGGGTCCGTTCCGACTCCGCTTCTTCGGCGGCCGGCACGCCGTGATCCACGCGTCGATCCCGGTCATCGACAACGTCGGGGTGCTCGTGAACGACGCGCTGTACTACGCCGGGGACTCGTTCGCCGTGCCCGACGGGGTCGAGGTCGACGTGCTCGCCGCGCCGGCGGGGGCGCCCTGGATGAAGATCGCCGAGTCGATGGACTACGTGATGGCCGTTCGGCCCCGGCGCGCCTTCCCGACGCATGAGATGGTGCTCTCCCGTGCCGGCAAGGACCTGTCGAACACGCGGCTCGCGTGGGCGACCGAGGAGGTCGGCGGGGAGTACCTGGCGCTCGAGCCCGGCGACTCGTTCGACCTGTGATCGACGTCGCGATCGCGACGACCAGTCGCCCCCACTGTCGATGAGCGACAACGGACGCCGCGCTCGGGGACCGGTGTGTTGGAGGACAACTCCCGACTTCGCCGCTATCCATTGACGAAACCGCAGCGCGCTGACAGATTCATGCCACTTTCGGCGTGAACCCGGGTCGGCGGCCGCGATGACGAGGCCGACGCACCGCGACGCGCCGAGGTGGCGTCGCTCCCCGCACCCCGGCGCGCCGTCGTCCTGCACCGCACCCCGAACCGGGACGCCGTCGGCGCGCCCGGAACCACAGGAGCCTCAATGACGAGAATCGACCCTGCCCTGCATCGGCACGGGATCGGCGTCCGCATCGCCGCCATCGCCGTGACCGTCGCGCTCATCCTGCTCGCGGCGTTCTTCCTGCTGACCACGAGCACCATCTCGGCAGGCGCCGAGCGACTGTCCGACGGCGCCGGCCTCGCCGACGCCGGTTCCGCCGAGCTCGCCGAGGGGGCCGGTCGACTCGCGGACGGCTCCGGGGAGCTCAGCGACGGGGCGGTCGCCGCGGCGAACGGCGCCGAGAAGCTCTCGACGGGCGCCGAGTCCGCCGCTGCCGGCGCGAACCGGGCCGAGACGGGTGCGGCCAAGGCCGCCGCGGGCGCGCTCGAACTCTCGGACGGCGCGGCACGTGCCGCCGACGGCTCCCTCCGGCTCTCGGCGGGCGCCGAGCGCATCGCCGGCGGGACCGGCGCGCTCGCCGACGGGATCGGTCGGGCGAACGACGGCGCCACCGCGCTCGCGGACGGCGCCGGACGCACCTCCTCGGGTGCGTCGAGCCTCGCGGGCGGCGCGGCGACACTCGCCGGCGGCGCCGTCGCCACCGCCGACGGTGCCGCCAAGGTGCGCGACGCGGCGGCCTCGGCCGCCGCCGGCGCCTCGAGTCTCGCCGACGGCGCGGGCGCGCTCGCGACGGGCGCCGCCAAGGTGGAGGCCGGTGCCGGTGCGCTCGCGTCGGGTCTCGTCGACGCCGACGCGGGCGCGTCCGCGGTCGCCGCGGGCAGCGCGGCCGTCTCCGCCGGCGCCGCCCAGGTGAAGGCCGGCACCTCGCAGGTCGCGGGCGGCAGCGCCCAGGTCGCCGCGGGCCTCTCCCAGCTCCACGACGCCCTCGTCGCCGGCGGCGCGAGCGCCGAGCTCATCGCGCAGGCCGCGGCGCTGCGGGATGCCGCAGCGACGGTCTCCGGCGGCGCGGCTGCGGCCGCGAGCGGCGCCGCGAGCCTGGCCACCGGGGCGGAGGATGCGAGCGCCGGATCCGCGAACCTCGCCGCAGGGATCGACTACGCCGCCACGAAGGCCGGCGAACTCGCCGCGGGCGCCGCCCAGGTCTCGGGCGGTGCCGACGCGCTCCAAGCCGGATCCGCCTCCCTCGCCGCGGGGACGACGCAGCTGGCCGGCGGCGCCGGCCAGGTCGCCGCAGCGAACGCGCAGCTGGCCGACGGGACGCATCGCGTCGCGGACGGCGCTGCCGAGCTGTCCAGCGCCGCCGCACGCGTCAGCGCCGGAGCCGCCGCGGTGCGGAACGGAACCTCGGCCCTCGACCGCGGCGTCGAGGACCTGGTCAGCGGCACGCAGGAGCTCGCGGCCAAGTCGGGCGAGCTCGCCGTCGGCGCCCAGAAGGTCTCGACCGGAGCCGGCACGCTCGCCGCAGGCACCGGCACCCTCTCGCAGGGCGTCGCCGACCTCGCGGACGGCCTCGACAAGCTCGCGACGGGCGCCGGCGACCTCGCATCGGGCACGCAGACCCTGGCCGACGGCAGCATCGTGCTCGCGACCGGTGCCGGCGACCTGGCCGCCGGCGCCGGGGAGCTCCGTGACGGGAACGGCCAGCTCGCGACCGGGTCCGCCCAGCTCGCGGCCGGCACCGCGAACGTCGCCCCCGTGGCACTGCTCCCGTGGATGGTCGTCTTCGGGGCGCTCGCGCTCGCCGCGATCGCCGCCTGGGTCGTGCACCGCGTGCGGCACGGACGGCTCGTGACCGCCTGACGCACCCGAGCCGAAGGCGTCCCGCGCATCGCGCGGGGCGCCTTCGTCGTGTCGGGAACGTTCCGTCCTACCCCGGCGACGGCGTGACGGTGGGTTCGGCCGGGTCCGCCTGGCCCGGCGGCGCGACCGGAGCGGGCTCGACCGGCGTCGGCTCGGGCGCGGGCTCCGCGGTCGGGTCCGGTGCGGGCGGCGCCGGCGCGGCCGGCGGCTCGGGCGGTGCGGCCGGTCGTTCGACGGCGTTGGCATTGACATCGTCGTCGCCGTCGTCTCGCCCGGGCGACGTCGGTGCCGGGGCGGGCTCGATCCCGGGGATGTCGACGCGCGGCACGACCGGCTCCATGCCGGCCTGGGTGAACGGGTCGCCACCGTACTTCGCCGCGGCGACCGACATCACCTCCGGCCACATCCGGTGCCTCGCCTCGGCCGCACGGCCGGTCTCGAAGAAGATGCCCCGCTGGTTGGCGTCGCCGTTCACGCTGACGACGCCGACGGCGGTGGCGACCTTCGAGCTGGCGCCGATCATCCAGGTGTCCTTGGCACCATCCGTCGTACCCGTCTTGCCGATGAGCGGCACGGACGGCACGGTGTTGGCGTTCGACTGCTGGCCCGTCCCGCTGGTCATCACCGCGCCCATCGCGGTGTGCATGGCGGCGGCGACCTCGGGCACGACGGATTGCGTGCAGTTCGACTTCGGCGGCGCGATGTCCTGCCCGTCCCGCCCGATGATCCGGTCGATCGCGATGGGCGAGCAGGTCACGCCGTTGTTGGCGACTCCGGCGAAGGCCACGGCCATGGTGAGCGGTGCGACCTCGTTGGTGCCGATGACCGACGACGGGCCCTGCTGCAGCACGTCCCCGTTCGCCCGGTGCACTCCGAACGCCTCCGCGCGCTTGCGGATGCCGCAGAGGTCGAGCTCCTTGGCCATGCCGACGAACCCGGTGTTGATCGACCCGATGGTCGATTCCATCGCGCTGTAGTTCGCGCCGGCCTCGTTCGCGTCGTTGCGCGGATTCCAGTCGCCGGCGAAGTGCGGTCCGAGGCAGCTGTCCTGGAACGTGCCCCAGTTGCTCTTGCGCCGCGAGTCGACCCGCTCGCCGAGGCCGCGGCCCATGCTCAACCATTCCGCGAGCGTGAAGATCTTGTACGACGAACCCGGCTGGAAGCCGCGCGATCCGCCGTAGTCGTAGTCGGTGTTGTAGTTGATGCTCGTGTACTGCGGCCCCTTCGCGAGGACCGCCGGGTCCTGGCTGTAGGTGCGGTTCTGCGCCATCGCGAGCACCCGGCCGGTCCCGACCTGGACGGAGGAGATCACGCCGCCGACGTCCCAACCGGGATAGGTCGCCGGCACGTGCGTGGTGACCGCCTTGACCGCGGCGGCCTGCAGGTCGAGGTCGAGGGTGGTGTGCACCTCGTAGCCGCCGCGCCGGAAGTTGAGGAACCGCTCCTCCTCGTCCTCTCCGAACGTCGGGTCGTTCTGCAGGATGTTCTTGACGTAGTCGCAGAAGTAGGCGTTCGGGCCTGCGGTCTGGCATCCGGTGCTGGGCTCGGTGATGACCGGTTCGACGGGCGTGGCGAGCGCCTCGTCGAGTTGGGCGACCGTGATCTTCTCCTCGGCGAGCATCGCCCTGAGGATGTAGTCGCGGCGCGCGGTGTTGGCCGCGTAGCCGTTCTCGACGCCGTTCTCGGGGTCGGCCGGCTGGTCGAGGCGGAACTTGCCGGGGTTGTTCACGATCGCGATGAGCGAGGCGGCCTGCGCGAGCGTGAGGTCGGCCGCCGTCGTGCCGTAGTAGTACTTGGCCGCGGCCTCGATGCCGTAGACGGTTCCGCCGAAGCCCGCGATGTTGAGGTAGCCCAGCAGGATCTCGCTCTTGGTGTACCGCTTCTCGACGCCGATCGCGAGGCGCATCTCCTTCAGCTTGCGGTCGATCGTGGTCTCGGTCACCGCGTCGTAGCAGCCGTCGCGCTCCTCCTGGTCGGCGGCGAGCCGCTCGCATTCCTGGACCCGCACGTTCTTGACGTACTGCTGCGCGATGGACGATCCGCCCTGCGTCTCGCGGCCCGTCGCGGTCGTCGCCGCCGCGCGGATGGTGCCCTGCAGGTCGATGCCGTTGTGGTCGTAGAAGCGGGGGTCCTCACCGGCGATCGCGGCGTCCTTCACGAACTGGCTGACCTGGTCCCACCCGACCTCCACCCGGTTCTGGTCGTAGAACGAGGCGAGCAGGACCCGGTCGCCGTTCGACCGCTTCGCGTAGATGTTGCTCTTCTCGCTCAGCTCGCCGATCTGGAGGTAGCTCGGCAGGTTCTCGAACATCGAGATCGTGCTCGAGGCGGCGACCCCTGCCGCGGCGAGCGCCGGGGTGACGGCGACGGTCACGAGCATCGCCGCCGCCGAGCTGGCGGCGACGAGGCCGATGAACCCGCCGAGGACGCCGAGCGGCGTGCGCGTCTCGGCGAAGTCGCGATTGCGCATGTTGCGGCGGTCCACGGAACATTCCCCCGATCACTGCGAGCGGGTGCCGGCCGTTCGGTCACCGGTCCGCGACGCAGGTGTCCATTCCATCGAATCGCAGGGTGGTCGCGATGTAAAGCCGCCACGAGCGGGGACTCGATCACGGTCCTGTAACGCGAAAAGACCCGCGATCGCTCGCGGGTCTCATTGCTGGGGTACCTGGACTCGAACCAAGAACAACTGAACCAGAATCAGCCGTGTTGCCAATTACACCATACCCCAAGGCCGGCGAACCGAGGTTCCCGGGCCGACATGTAACTGTAGCCTACGGGCCCTCCCTCGCCAAACCGAGGGACCCTCAGCCGATGAGGGCCGCGAGCCGGTCGATCCGGTCGAGCGAATCGACGCGGCCGAGGATCTGCATGGACTCGAACAGGGGCGGCGAGACGCGCCGCCCGGAGACCGCGACGCGCACCGGGCCGAACGCGACTCGCGGCTTGAGCCCGAGTCCGTCGACGAGCGCGTCCCGCAGCGCCTCCTCGATCTCCGAGTGCGTCCACGACTCGCCGGGGATGCGCTGGAGCGCCTCGCGCGCCGCCGAGAGCACCTCGGGCGCGTCGGCCGGGAGCGTTCCGACCGCCGCCTCGTCGTACTCCAGCTCGGCGGCATCCGTGAACAGGAACCCGAGCATCACGGGCGCCTCCCCGAGCAGTCCGATGCGCTCCTGCACGAGCGGCGCCGCCTGGGCGAGCAACGCCTCCTCGGCCGGTGCGATCGGCGTCTCGACCACGTCGGCGGCCTGGAGGTAGGGAACGGTCCGCGCGGCGAAGTCGGCCGCGTCGAGGCGCCGCACGTGATCGCCGTTGATGGCCTCGGCCTTCTTCAGGTCGAAGCGCGCGGGGTTCGGGTTCACGTCGGCGACGTCGAAGGCGGCGACGAGCTCGTCGCGGCTGAACACGTCGCGGTCGGCCGAGAAGCCCCAGCCGAGCAGCGCCAGGTAGTTCAGGAGCCCCTCGGGGATGAAGCCGCGGTCGCGGTGGTGGAACAGGTTCGACTCGGGGTCGCGCTTCGACAGCTTCCGGTTGCCCTCTCCCATGACGTAGGGAAGGTGCCCGAATCGCGGCACGAAGCTCGTCACGCCGATGTCGATCAGCGCGTGGTACAGCGCGACCTGGCGGGGCGTCGAGCTCAGCAGGTCCTCCCCGCGGAGCACGTGGGTGATGCCCATGAGGGCGTCGTCGACCGGGTTGACCAGCGTGTAGAGCGGGGCGCCGTTCGGCCGCACCACCACGAAGTCGGTGGTCGATCCGGCTGCGAAGTCGATCCGGCCGCGCACGAGGTCGTCGAAGCCGAGGTCGACGTCGGGCACGCGCAGGCGCAGCGCGGGCTCACGGCCCTCGGCGCGGAACGCCGCGCGCTGCTCGTCGGTCAGGTCGCGGTCGAAGTTGTCGTACCCGAGCTGCTTCGGCCGGCCGGCCGCCTCGTTGCGCGCGTCGATCTCGTCGGCCGTCGAGTAGCTCTCGTAGACGTGACCGGCGGCCTTGAGGCGCTCGATGACGTCGGCGTAGATCTCGCCGCGCTGCGACTGGCGGTACGGACCGTGGGGGCCGCCGACGTCGATGCCCTCGTCCCACTCGAGCCCGAGCCAGGTGAGCGCGTCGATGATCTGCGCGTAGCTCTCCTCGCTGTCGCGAGCCGCGTCGGTGTCCTCGATGCGGAACACGAACGTGCCGCCCGTGTGGCGCGCGTAGGCCCAGTTGAACAGGGCCGTGCGGACGAGGCCGACGTGCGGCGTTCCGGTGGGCGACGGGCAGAAGCGCACTCGGACGTCGGCGCCGGTCGCGGTCGTGGTGGGGTGGGTCGTCTCAGGCATCGCCATCAATGGTACGGCCCGCCGCCGCCCCGTCCCGTCCGGAGACGAGGGCCGCGAGCAGGCCGGCGGCGGCCGCGACCGCGGGCACGCCGAGGGCGCCCTTCGCGGTGACGAGGTGCATGGTGCGTCGGTCGTCGTTGGCGGTTCGCCGGATGGAGACCCCGGGGCGGATTCCGGCGGATCGCACGGCCAGTTCGGGCAGCACGGCCACGCCGAGCCCGGAGGCGACCATCTCCTCGACGGCGACGAAGTTGTCGGTCTCGACGGCGATGCGGGGCACGAAGCCGGCGGCGTCGCAGAGCTCGAGCAGGTGACCGCGGCACCTCGGGCATCCGGCGATCCACGCCTCCCCCGCGAGACGCGCCAGCTCGACGACCTCGGCCTCCGCGAGCGGATGCTGCGCGGGGAGCACCACGCGCATGGGGTCTTCGCCGATGGAGACGACGTCGAGTCCGCGAGCGCTGTCGCGATGCGGGTCGGCGCGGTCGCCGGGATAGCTGAAGGTCAGCGCGAGGTCGGCGCGATCCTCGCGGACCGCCGCGACCGCCTCGGGCGGCTCGGCCTCCACGAAACTCACCCGCACGCCGGGATGACGCTCGGCCATGCGGGCCATGAACGCCGGCACCAGCGTCGGCGACGCCGACGGGAAGGCCGTCAGCCGCACCTGCCCCGACCTCAGCCCGCGGAGGTCGGCGAGTTCGCCGCGCGCCGCCTCGAGCGCGGTCGCCACTGCCGCGCCGTGCCGCGCGAGCACGCGCCCGGCCGGAGTGAGGCGGATCCCGCGGCCCGTGCGCTCGACGAGCGCCGTTCCGGCGTGGCCCTCGGCCCTACGGACCTGCTGGCTGAGCGCCGGCTGGCTGACGCCGAGCGCTGCAGCGGCGGAGGTGATGGATCCGTGCTCGGCGACGGCTCGCAGGGCGAGCAGGCCTGCGGCATCGACGGCGAACGGAGAGGTCGCGGTGTCGGAGCCCATGCGACCAGCATAAGCAATCCTTATGCGCCGAATGCGAGACTGCCACTTCCGCTGATCGTTCGCACGGCGCAGGCTGTCGGTATGTCCCGCTCGACCCCGCTCCCCCGCCTCCCGGAGCCGGCCGGTCCCCTCCCCAGCTTCGCGACCGGCCGCGGATACCTCGCCGCGTGCACGCTCGGCATCCCCGCGAGGGCGACCGTCGAGGCGCTCTCGAACGACCTCGACCGGTGGTCGGCCGGCCGGAGCTCGGCCGCCGACTACACGGCCGTGGTCGAACGGGCCCGCGGGCACGCGGCGAGCCTGCTCGGCACGAGCT
This sequence comes from Agromyces arachidis, assembly GCF_052805135.1. Taxonomy (NCBI): domain Bacteria; kingdom Bacillati; phylum Actinomycetota; class Actinomycetes; order Micrococcales; family Microbacteriaceae; genus Agromyces; species Agromyces arachidis. The sequence continues at coordinate 202,128 of NZ_JBRBDK010000001.1, read as the reverse complement.
CGGACCGGATCGCCGTGGGCTCGCAGGCCTCGGTGTTCGTCGGGCTCGCCGCCGCATCCGCACCGGCGGGCGCGCGCATCGTCGTCGTCGACGGCGACTTCAGCTCGGTCGTTGCCCCGTTCCTCGCACGAGGCGACCTCGACGTCCGCCAGGTGCCGCTCGAGCGCCTTCCCGATGCGATCGCTTCGGGCACGTGGCTGGTCGCGTTCTCGCTCGTCCAGTCCGCGACCGGCGAGATCGCCGACGCAGCGTCGGTGGTCGCGGCGGCACGGTCGGCCGGGGCCCTCGTGCTCGTGGACACGACGCAGGCTACGGGCTGGATGGCGACCGACGACCTCGGTGCCGACGTCGTCGTGTGCCACGCCTACAAGTGGCTCTCCGCTCCGCGCGGCGCCGCCGTCATGGCCGTCAGCGACCGGGCGCTCGCGGAACTCCTCCCGCTGACCGCGGGCTGGTACTCGGGCGAGGATCCGTGGGCGTCCTGCTACGGCCCGGAACTGCACCTCGCCGACGGCGCGCGCCGGTTCGACGTGTCGCCCGCCTGGCACGCGTGGGTCGGAGCAGAGGTCGCGCTGCGGCTGGCGGCCGGGCTCGACCTCGGGCAGGTGACCCGCCACGACCTGGCCCTCGCCGACGCGTTCCGGGAACGGCTCGACCTGCCGCCGTCGGCGAGCGCGATCGCGACGTGGCCGGATCCGGACGGGTGCGACCTGGCCGCGCTCGCCGCCGCGGGCGTCACCGCATCGGGTCGGGCGGGGCGGGCACGCGTGGCGTTCCACCTCTGGAACGACGAGGAGGACGTCGACCTCGCCGCGACGGCGCTCGGCCGCTGACGTCCGCCGTCGGCCGTGGCGTGCGGTCGCCGGACCGAGGGCTCAGCCGGCGGCGCGGACCGGGTTCGCGAGCGCGCCGAGCCCGGTGACGCTGACCTCGACGGTGTCGCCGACGGCGAGCGGTCCGACCCCGGCCGGCGTGCCGGTGAGGATGACGTCGCCCGGCAGCAGCGTGAACACGTTCGACGCGTAGGCCACGATGGCGGCGACGGAGTGGACCATGTCGGCCAGGCGGCCCTCCTGCCGGCGCTCCCCGTTCACGCTCGTCTCGATCGTGCCGCGGTCGAGGTCGACGTCGGTGTCGATCACCGGCCCGAGCGGGCAGAAGGTGTCGAAGCCCTTCGCCCGGGTCCACTGTCCGTCGCTGCGCTGCAGGTCGCGGGCGGTGACGTCGTTCGCGATCGTGTAGCCGAAGATCACGGATGCCGCGTCGGCCTCGCTCACGCGACGTGCGATGCGGCCGATGACGACGGCGAGCTCGCCCTCGAACTCGACCTGCGAGCTCTCCGGCGGGAGCACGATGGCGTCACCGGGCCCGATCACGGCCGTGTTGGGCTTGAGGAAGAGCAGCGGCTCGGCCGGCGACTCGCCGCCCATCTCGGCGGCGTGGTCGTGGTAGTTCTTCCCCACGGCGACCACCTTCGATCGCGGGATCACCGGCGCGAGGAGCTTCGCCTCGGCCAGCGGCACGCGCTCGCCCGTCGGGTCGTACCCCGCGAACATCGGGTCGGCCTTCAGGACGACGAGCTCGTGCTCCTCCTCGTCGACGATGCCGAACGAGATGGACTCACCGTGGGCGAAGCGCGCGACCTTCATGCCCCAAGCCTATTGGTCGGACCCCGGACGGCTCCGGCGCCGGCGTCAGCCGTCGAGGCGGAGCATCCAGCCGTGGCGGTCCTCGACGCGCCCGTACTGGATGCCGGTGAGCTCCTCGCGCAGCGACAGGGCCAGCTCGGAGGCCTCGGGCCCGTTGTGGACGATCTCGAAGTCCTCCGCGAGCAGGCGCCCGATCGGCGTGACGACCGCCGCGGTGCCGCAGGCGAACGCTCCGACGATCTCGCCGGATGCCGCGCCCTCGCGCCACTCGTCGATCGTGACCGGCCGGCTCTCGACCGAGTGGCCGCGGTCGCGCGCGAGCTGGAGCACCGAGTCGCGCGTGATGCCCTCGAGGATCGAGTCGGACTCGGGCGTGACGAGGCGACCGTCGCGGTGGACGAGGATCACGTTCATCCCGCCGAGCTCCTCGAGGTAGGTGCCCTGGTCGAGGAAGAGCACCTGCTGGCAGCCGTGCTCGGCCGCCTCCGCCTGGGGCAGGAGGCTCGACGCGTAGTTGCCGCCGGTCTTCGCCGCGCCCGTGCCGCCCTTGCCCGCTCGGGCGTACTTGGTCGACAACCAGATCGACACCGGCTTCACGCCGCCGTGGAAGTACGCTCCCGCGGGGCTCGCGATCAGGTAGTAGGCGACCTTCTTCGCCGGGCGCACGCCGAGGAACGCCTCCTTGGCGAACATGAAGGGACGCAGGTACAGGCTCGTCTCCGGCGCCGAGGGGACCCACGCGGCATCCACGGCGATGAGCTGCTCGAGCGAGTCGATGAAGTACTCGGTCGGCAGCTCGGGCAGCGCCAGCCGGCGCGCCGAGCGCTGCATGCGGGCGGCGTTCTCGTAGGGCCGGAACGACCACACCGAACCGTCGGCGTGCCGGTAGGCCTTGAGCCCCTCGAAGATCTCCTGCGCGTAGTGGAGCACGGCGGCCGAGGGGTCGAGCTGGATCGGCCCGTAGGGCGAGACGCGCGGACGGTGCCATCCGCCCTTCTCGGACCAGCAGATGTCGACCATGTGGTCGGTGAAGTGGTTGCCGAAACCGGGGTCGGCGAGGATGGCCTCGCGCTCGGCGTCGGTCTTCGCCGCCTCGTTGCGCGTGACCTGCCAGGTCAGGCCGGCCGGCGACGGGGTCTGCAGGGTGAGGTTCGTCGTGGTCACGATGTGCTCCTTCGAAGCGGGTCAGTGGGCGCCGACGGCGGCACCGATGCGGGCGGCGATCGCGTCGCCGATCTCGGAGGTCGAACGCCGCGCGCCGCCGCGTTCGGCGACGTCGGCCGAGACCGCCTCGCGCACCCGCTGGGCGGCGGCGGGGTACCCGAGGTGGTCGAGCAGGAGCGCGACCGAGAGGATGGCCGCGGTCGGGTCGGCGATGCCCTTCCCGGCGATGTCCGGAGCCGAACCGTGCACGGGCTCGAACATGCTGGGGAACCGGCCGTCGGGGTTGATGTTGCCCGAGGCCGCGAGTCCGATGCCGCCGCTGATCGCGCCGGCCAGATCGGTGAGGATGTCGCCGAAGAGGTTGTCCGTGACGATGACGTCGAATCTAGCAGGATCCGTGACGAGGAAGATGGTGGCGGCGTCGACGTGCAGGTAGTCGACCGCGACCTCCGGGTACTCGGCCGCGACGGTGTCGACGATGCGCTTCCAGAGCGAGCCGGCGAAGACGAGCACGTTCGTCTTGTGCACCAGGGTCAGCCTCTTGCGCGGGCGTGCCGATGCCGCCGCGAACGCGTAGCGGACGACGCGCTCGACGCCGTACGCGGTGTTCACGGACACCTCGTTCGCCACCTCGGCCGGCGTGCCGACGCGGATGGCGCCGCCGTTGCCGACGTACGGGCCCTCGGTCCCCTCGCGGACGACGACGAAGTCGACCTCGCCCGGGTCGGCGAGCGGGCTCGCGACACCCGGATGGAGGATGCTCGGGCGGAGGTTGACGTAGTGGTCGAGCTCGAATCGGAGCTTCAGGAGCAGCCCGCGCTCGATGTTGGCTCCGGCGAGCCGCGGGTCGCCGGGCACGCCGCCGACCGCGCCCAGCAGGATCGCGTCGTGCGTCTTGATCGCGGCGAGGTCGTCGTCGGTCAGGGTGTCGCCGGTCTCGAGGTACCGCCCGGCTCCGAGCGAGAAACGCGTCTGCTCGAACGCGACATCCGATCCCGCCGCCGCGTCGAGCGCCTTCAGCGCCTCGCCGACCACCTCGGGTCCGATGCCGTCGCCCGGGATGACCGCGAGCCTGACCGTGGGTACCATGAACTCTCCTTCGTGCGCCAGCCCTCCCAGAGTACTGTCCGAGTGAACCCCTGCTCACTACACTCGGCCTCAAGAGGGGAGGCCCCCCGCCTTCCCCGTGCGCGGCACACGCCGCCCGAGTGAAAGCAGGCACCCCCTATGAGCATCGGTCTCGGAATCGTCCTCTTCGCCATCGGCGCCGTCCTCGCGTTCGCGCTGAACCTGGCGGTCGACTGGATCAACCTGCAGATGGTCGGGTACATCCTGATGGCGGCGGGCGCCGTGGTGATCATCATCGGCCTCGTCCTGCTCGCCCGCCGTCGCAGCTCGGTGTCGACCTCGCGCACCACCGTGGACCCGGCCACCGGCGACCGCGTGACGCGCCAGGAGACCTCGCGACCGGACGACACGACCGCGGTCTGACCCGCACCGATCGCCCCCGCGGGGCGTCGCCTCACTGCGAGGCGGCGCCCCGCGGCTCGTTCAGGGTGGTCGCGGCGACGATCCCGGCGGCGACCATGAGCAGCGAGCCGATGAGGGCGGTGACCGTGATCCCCGAGGCGAAGGCGTCGGCCGCGGATGCCGCGAGCTCGGCGCCCGTCGCCGCGGGCAGGGACTCGGCGAGCGCCATCGCGCCCGCGAGCGTCTCCCGCGCCGCATCCGCCTGGCTGGCGGAGAGGCCGACGGGCAGCTCGATCGCCGTGCGGTACCACGCGGCGAGGATGCTGCCCAGCACCGCGGTGCCGAGCACGGCGCCCAGCTCGTAGGCGGTCTCGGACACCGCCGATGCCGCGCCGGCCTTCGCCGACGGGGCACTGGAGAGGATCAGCTCGTTCGAGACGGTCTCGGCGACGCCGATGCCGACACCGAGCATCACGAACGCGATCACCACCCCGGCCACCCCGTGGCCGGCCGTCATGGCGATCACCAGGTAGCCCGCGGCCGACAGTGCGATCGCCGAGGGGACGAGCACCCGCGGGTGCACGCGGCGCGAGATCGGCACGACCGCGAGACCGGCCGCGATCATGGCGACCAGCCCGGGGGTGAGGGCCAGTCCGGCCTGCACCGGCGAGAGCCCGACGATGAGCTGCAGGTGCTGCGAGACGAAGAAGAGGAACCCGACCAGCGCGATGACGCTGAGCAGGTTCACGAGCACTCCGCCCCCGAACGAGCCCTGTCGGAAGAGGCGCACGTCGAGCATCGGGGCCGACGAGCGCAGCTGCCGTCGCACGAAGAGGGCGCCGAGGGCGAGGCCGCCCGCCAGCGCGAGGACGCCGACCGCGTCGAGCCCGTCGATGGCGAGGTGCTTGATGCCGTACACGGCGCCGCCCATCGCCGCGAACGAGAGCAGGATGCTCGGCACGTCGATCGGCCCCGGGGCGGGGTCGCGGCTCTCGGGGATGAGCGACGGCACGAGCACCACGAGCGGCACGAGGACGGGCACCGCCAGGAGGAACACCGACCCCCAGGCGAAGTGCTCGAGCAGGACGCCGCCGACGATGGGCCCGAGCGCGCTGCCCGCGGCGAAGCCCGACGCCCAGATCGCGATCGCGAGTCGGCGCTGCTCCCGGTCGGCGAACACCGAGCGGAGCAGCGACAGCGTGGAGGGCATCAGCATCGCGCCGAAGAAGCCGAGCGCAGCGCGGGCGAGGATCAGTGCCTCGGCAGTGGGCGCGTACGCGGCGGCCACGGACACCAGCGCGAAGCCGATCGATCCGATGAGCAGCATCCGGCGCCGTCCGAACCGGTCGCCCGCACTGCCCATCGCGACCAGCAGGGCGGCGAGGACGAGCGGATAGGCGTCGATGATCCACAGCTGCTGCGCGGCCGTCGGCCCGAGGTCGAGCGCGATGGCCGGCAACGCGAAGCTCAGCACCGTGTTGTCGACCGAGACCAGCAACACGGGCAGCATCAGCACGGCCAGCGCGATCCACTGCCGCCGCGTCGCCCGCGCCCGGCGGCCGGGGTCGATGCGGTCGGCGGCGGATGCCGCGTGGGTGGCGCTCGTCGTCTGGTTCGTCATGGGTCTCGTCCTATTACTGTACCGTCTGGACGGTAGAGTATCAGATGCCGAAGACCCCCTCCTCGCTACGATCGGACGCATGAGCCGCCCACCCGCCGCACGCGACGCCGTGCTCGACGCCTTCGAGCGCATCCTCATCGACGCGGGCGAGCGCGCGGCCACCCTCGACGCGACAGCGAAGGCCGCGGGGGTGTCGAAGGGCGGGCTGCTCTACCACTTCGCCAACCGGGAGGCGCTCGTCGACGGCGTGCTCGAACGGTTCTCCCGGCTCGTCGACGACGACATCGCCGTGCTCGAGCGCGCCCCAGAAGGGGCGGTCGCGTACTTCGTGCGATCGTCGGTCGCGATCGGGTCCCCGCTCGACCGCGCGGCGGTCGCCGCGACGCGCCTCGCGCAGGCCGGCCACGAGGCCGCCGCCCGCACCATCCGCTCGGTGCGCGAGCGCTGGCTCGAGGCGGTGCGCCGGCACGTCTCCGATCCGACCGTCGCGCTGGCGATCACGCTCATCGGCGACGGCCTGTACTACGACTCGGCCCTGCACGGGCAGGACCCGGAACTCGGCATCGACGCGCCCGCCCCCGCGGAGATGGACGCGCTGGTGGCGCTCCTCGAACGCCTCGCCGGGGACGCCCCTACGACTCGGTGATGTCGATCTCGACCATGGCGTCGGCGTCGATCGCCGTGCGCACCCGCTCGATGACCTCGGTCGGAACGGGCGAGTCGACCGTGAGCACCGACAGCGCCTGGCCGCCCGCCTCGCGCCGCGCGATCTGCATGCCCGCGATGTTGATCCCGGCGTCGCCGAACTCGCTGCCGTAGACCGCCACGATGCCCGGGCGGTCGGTGTAGATCATCACGATGTGGTGGTCGGCGATCGGCACCTCGATGTCGTAGCCGTTGATGCCGACGAGCTTCTCGGTCTGCTTGGTGCCCGTGAGCGTGCCCGATACCGACACCTGGGTGCCGTCGGCCAGCGCGCCGCGGAGGGTGATGACGTTGCGGTACTCGGGGCTGTCGGCGTCGGCGATGAGGCGCACCGCGATGCCGCGCTGCTCCGCGAGCAGCGGCGCGTTGACGTACGAGACCGTCTCGCTCACCACGTTCGTGAAGACGCCCTTCAGCGCCGCCAGCTTCAGCACGCTCACGTCGTAGTCGACGAGCTCGCCGTGCACCTCGACGTCGAGGCTCGTGAGGGGCCCGTGTGCGAGGCCGGCGAACAGCTGGCCGAGCTTCTCCACGAGCGGGATGCCCGGGCGCACGTACGGGTCGATGACCCCGCCGGCCACGTTTACGGCGTCGGGCACGAGCTCGCCCGCCAGCGCGAGGCGCACCGACCTGGCGACCGAGATGCCCGCCTTCTCCTGCGCCTCGTCCGTCGAGGCGCCGAGGTGCGGCGTGACGACGACGTTCGGCAGGGCGAGGAGCGGCGACTCCTTCGGCGGCTCCTGCACGAAGACGTCGAGCCCTGCGCCCGCGATGGTGTTCGCGACGAGCGCGTCGTGCAGCGCGTCCTCGTCGATGAGGCCGCCGCGCGCGACGTTCACCACGTATGCCGTCGGCTTCATCTTCGCCAGCTGGGCGGCGCCGATCATGCCGGTGGTCTCCGGCGTCTTGGGCATGTGGATCGTGATGAAGTCGCTGCGCTCCAGGAGCTCGTCGAGGGTGACCGTCTGCACCCCGAGCTGCTGCGCTCGGGCCGCCGTGATGTAGGGGTCGTAGGCGATCACCTCGACCCCGAACGCCTGCAGTCGCGCGGCGATGAGGGCGCCGATGCGGCCGAGGCCGATGATGCCGACGGTCTTCTCGTAGAGCTCGGTGCCGGTGTAGGCCGAGCGCTTCCACTCCCCCTGCGCCAGCGCGGCGTGCGCGGCGGGGATGTGACGGGCCAGGCTCAGGATGTGACCCACGGTGAGCTCGGCGGCCGAGATGATGTTCGAGGTCGGAGCGTTCACGACCATCACGCCCGCGGTGGTCGCGGCCTTGATGTCGACGTTGTCGAGCCCGACGCCGGCGCGGGCGACGACCTTCAGCGATCCGGCCGCGGCGATGGCCTCGGCATCGACCTTCGTGGCCGATCGGACGAGGATGGCGTGCGCATCGGCGATCGCCTCGAGGAGCGCCGGGCGGTCGGTGCCGTCGACGTTCCGGATCTCGAAGTCGGGTCCGAGGGCATCGACGGTGGCGGGCGAGAGTTCTTCGGCGATGAGCACGACCGGCTTCGACACGATGGGTCCTTCACGGGATTCGGATGGGTGCGCGTGCACGCATGCGCCGGCATCGTCGGAGGCGCGGGGACGGGCTCATGCTACTTGAGCCGCCGGACGGCTCCGAATCGTGTGACGTGCGCAGGCGAGCGCGCACCCTCGCCCGAGGTGCTCAGGCGAGCAGGGCCCCGACGCCGAACATCAGCAGGATGTCGAGGTAGAGCAGCGCGGAGACGGCGAGCCCCGCGAGGTACACCGCCGCCTGCACGACGGCGGAACGCCGCCGTCCGATGAGGAAGGCCGCGGCGAACAGCGCGACCGGCAGGAGGATCGCCGCGATCAGGACGACCCAGCCCAGCCCGCCGATCGTGGTGCCGAGCGTGTCGGCGAGCCCGGCCACGCCCACGAGGTTGCCGACCGCCTCCCATGCGTCGTACGCGTAGAACAGGCCGAAGGCGATCGCGAGGGCGACCTCGATCCAGAACGGCGTCGGGCGCACCGGCGCCGGGGCCTCGGTCGCGCTCACGCCGTCACCCCCGCCACGAACGGGACGGGCAGCAGCACCACGGCGCCGACCAGCAGCCACACCAGGCGCGCCCTCGTCCGGCCGCGCGTCAGCGTGAAGCCGACCCCGAACCACAGGGCGGGCGCGAGCACCGCGATCCAGAGGCCGAGCGAGAACATGAACTGGCCGACGGGGTCGGCGGCGGGGTTCTGCACGCGGAGCACGGTCAGGATCCAGCCGAGCGTGTACAGCAGGTAGACACCGCCGAACACGCCCAGCAGCACGAGCTCGGCCGAGCCGGGCTGGTCGGGCCCGCCGACGGCGGTCTCCGCTTCCCGGTCCGCCGATGCCGCGGCGTCCGTCTCGCGATCGCGCGGCGCCGCCGCGGGCGCCGGCGCGCCGACGGCCCGCCACCCGGGCGCGAGCGTGGCGTCGTCGTCACCCTCCCAGCGAAGGGCCTCGTCCTCGTCGTCGCCGCCTCGGGTCATGGCGCCCAGCCTAGCGGCGCCACCCGCCGCCGGACATGCGGAGGCCGGTGGCGCCGGGATGATCCCCGCGCCACCGGCCCGTCGTGCATCCGCGATCAGAGCTCGCGCGATCAGAACACCGGAGCGCCGTCGCGCACGAGCCGCCAGTTCGCGACATGGAAGTCGGCCGGGTCGATCACGCCGGCCTCGCTCGCGTACGAGACGATCGCCTCGCGGATCGCGACCTGCGCGTTGTAGACGACCGGGGCGGTCGTGATGTGGGGGAACCCGCCACCGCCCGACTGGCGGTAGTTGTTGACGGCGACGAGGAACTGCTGGTCGGGTGTGACCGGGGTGCCGCCGTACGTGAGGTTGGCGATGCGCGAGCCCACCGGCTTCGAGATGTCGATGTCGTAGTCGATGCCCGAGAACTGGTCGAAGTTGTAGTCCGGGGTTCCGCCCGCGTTGGTCCACGACGTCGGCGAGACCGGGTCTCCCGGCCCCACCTGCGCGAAGTACTTCACGGAGTACTCGAGGTACTCGGCGATCTGCGCACCCGTGAGCACGGACGCGAGGAGGGTGTTGTCGTAGATGTACAGCCCCGCCACGTCCTTGATCGTGACCTCGCCCGCAGGGAAGGTGGCCGCCCGGTTGAACGGGGCCGCGATCGAGACGATCGGCAGCGCCGCCTCGGGGGTGCCCGCCACGGCCGCCGCGACGGTCGCGGTCTGCACCGCGTTGACGTAGTCGAGGATCGGGGTGTCCTTCCAGCACGCCTCCGCCGCCGACATCGCCACGACCGACGTCGCGACCGGGGTGTTCACGTACTGCACGACCGCGTCGTGCTGCGCGCGGACCACGCCGACCAGGGCCGGGTCGTCGACGACCGTGTTGGTGTTCACCGTCGTCGCCGAACTCGATGCGACGCTCCACTTGCCGCGGGCGAACTCGAGGGTGAGGTCGAAGACGCTGACGCGCTGCCCCCAGTTCTTCGGTTCGCTCAGGATCACCCGGCGCCCGGTCTCGGCGTTCGTGACGAACCGCTGCGGGACGTCACGGTGGGCGTGGCCGAAGAGGATGGCGTCGATGCCCGGCACCTGCTCGGCGACGAGCGCGGCGGCGTTCTCCACCGGGAGCTCGTCGCCGTACGACGAGAGCCCGCTGTCGCCGGAGTGGGCGCTCACGACGACGATGTCGGCGCCGTCGGCCTTCATGACCGGCACCCAGCGGGATGCCGCCTCGACGAGGCCCTGCACCTCGATGCGGCCGCTCACGTTGGCCTTGTCCCAGATGACGACGCCCGGATTGGTGAGTCCGAGCACGCCGACCCGGATGGGCGGCCGGCCGCTCACCTTGATCGTCTTGATCGTGTAGGGCGTGAAGGCGGGCACCTTCGTGTCGGCGTGCACGGCGTTCGCCGCGAGCACGTCGGCGTCCATCTGCGAGATCCAGTACTCGAGGAACTCGAGGCCGTAGTTGAACTCGTGGTTGCCGAGGGCGACCGCGTCGTAGCCGATCGCGTTCATCTGCGCCGCGATCGGGTGCGTGGCGCCCGACTTCGTCACCGGGTCGACCAGCGCGTAGTAGAACCCGAGCGGCGAGCCCTGGATCGTGTCGCCCGCATCGAACAGCAGCGTCCGGTCGCGGCCGCGCTGGGCGCGGATCTGGTTCACGACGCTCGACACGCGGGCGAGGCCGACGGCGTTGCCGGCGCTGTCGCTGTACGTCGCGTCCTTGTAGTAGTCCCAGTTGACGGCGTTGCTGTGCAGGTCGGACGTGCCCATGATCGTGATGGTCACGGCGCCCTCCGGCGGGGCCGCGTGCGCCGCCGCCGGCCATCCGGCCGCGGCGAGGACGCTGGCAGCGGATGCACCGACGAGCACGTTGCGCCGGCTGAGGCCGGTCGCGACAGGCGTCGCCGCCTCCTCCTCGGGGACGGCGCAGGAGCACCAGCGCGGGGTGGGTTCGGGGCGGGGGTGGGAATGACGGGTCATGAACTCAGATGTGACCACAACGGGTGCCGCCGAGACAAGGGGTACGAGGCGGAATTCCCGTGCTCATTCGCGCACCCGTCGGATCGCGACGCGGGTCGAAGTGCCTTGACGCCCGTCGCCGGGCCGTGCTGCCATGGCGCCATGGCATCAGTGGTCGAACTCGATGCGGACTACCTCGTCGTGGGGGCGGGGGCCATGGGGATGGCCTTCGTCGATGCACTCGTCGGCCACTCCGACGCGACCGTCGCGATCGTGGATCGGCGCCATGCCCCCGGCGGCCACTGGCTGGACGCGTACCCGTTCGTGCGGCTGCACCAGGCGTCGGCGTTCTACGGGGTCGCCTCCACGCTGCTCGGCGGGGGACGCATCCAGGTCGAGGGGCCGGAGACGGGCCTGCACGAGCGGGCGACCGCCGCCGAGATCTGCGCGTACTACGCCGAGGTGCTCGAGCAGCTCATGGGCACGGGGCGCGTGAGCTTCCATCCGGGTTGCGAGTACACGGGCGGGCGCAGCTTCCGCTCCCGCATCAGCGGGGTCGAGTACGTCGCGCCCCGGGCCCGCCTGGTCGACGCGGCGTACCTCGCCGGCGACATCCCCGCCACGACGCCGCCTCCGTTCACGACGGAGGGCGGCGCGACCGTCATCCCGGTGAACGACCTGGTCCGGGTGACCGATCCGCCCGACCGGTACGTCGTCGTCGGGGCGGGCAAGACCGCGGTCGACGCGTGCGTCTGGCTGCTGCAGAACCACGTCGACCCCGGCGCGATCTGCTGGGTCCGGCCGCGCGACGCGTGGATGCTCGACCGGGCCGTCGTGCAGCCCGACCCCGCGGTCTTCACCGGGATGGCCGCCGGCGTCATGGAGGCGGCGGCCGCGGCGAGCTCGGCCGACGACCTGTTCCTCAGGCTCGAGGATCGGGGGATCATGGTGCGGATCGACCCGGCCGTCACGCCGACGATGGCGAAGACGCCGACGCTCGCCCGCTGGGAGCTCGACCTCGCCCGGCAGGTGACGGATGTCGTGCGACGGGGTCACCTGCGCGCCGTGTCACCCGGCCGCCTGCGCTTCGACGACGGCGACGTCCGGATCCCGCCGAACGCGATCGTCGTCCACTGCGCCGCATCCGGCCTCGGTTCGAGGCCGCTCGTGCCCATCTGGCAGCCCGACGCGATCCGCCCCGGCCCCGCGGCGCGGATCGGGTTCCCGTGCTTCGGGGCGGCGCTCACCGGCTACGTGGAGGCGACGCGAGACGACGACGACGTGAAGAACGACGCCTGCCGTCCCTCGCCCTACGCGAACACGCCCGCCGACTGGATGACGATGCAGGTCATCGGCGGTGAGGCGGCCCGCGCGATGTCGCGGCATCCCGACCTCAGGGAGTTCGCGAACGCGACGACGCTCAACCCGTCGCGGATCCCGCCGGATCGAGCCGACGACCCCGACGTGGCCGCCGCGATCACCCGGTTGAAGGCGTCCGTCGGCCCCGGCCGGGAGCGGCTGGCCCGGCTCGCCGGGGGCGCGGCGGCCTGATCGCCTCACGGCGCGACGAGCATGCGCCGAGACGACGGTCGCCCCGACCCTCCGGGGCGGGGCGACCGTGCGCGAACCGGCGAGGCCGTCGTCGACGACGCCTAGCGGGCGACCTCGCCGTCGACGTAGTCGTCCTCGTCGACCTTGGTCCAGGCGAACAGCTTGCGCAGGTCGCGACCCGTGGTCTCGATCGGGTGGCCCTGGCCCTTCTCGCGCAGCTCGAGGAACTCCTTGGCGCCGTTGTCCTGGTCGTCGATGAAGCGCTTGGCGAAGGTGCCGTCCTGGATGTCGGCGAGCACCGCCTTCATGTTCTCCTTGACGCGCTCGTCGATGACGCGGGGGCCCGAGACGTAGTCGCCGTACTCGGCGGTGTCGGAGACCGACCAGCGCTGCTTCGAGATGCCGCCCTCCCACATGAGGTCGACGATGAGCTTCAGCTCGTGGAGCACCTCGAAGTAGGCGATCTCGGGCTGGTAGCCGGCCTCGGTGAGGGTCTCGAAGCCGTACTGCACGAGCTGCGAGACGCCGCCGCAGAGCACGGCCTGCTCGCCGAACAGGTCGGTCTCGGTCTCCTCCGTGAAGGTCGTCTTGATGACGCCGGCGCGGGTGCCGCCGATGGCCTTGGCGTACGACTTCGCGAGCTCCCACGCGCTGCCCGAGGCGTCCTGCTCGACGGCGATGATGTCGGGGATGCCGCGGCCGGCGACGAACTCGCGGCGCACGGTGTGACCCGGCGCCTTCGGCGCGACGAGGATCACGTCGACGCCCTCGGGCGCCTCGATGTAGCCGAAGCGCACGTTGAAGCCGTGGCCGAAGACGAGCGTGTCGCCCGCCTTCAGGTTGTCCTTCACGGACTCGGCGTAGATGTGGCGCTGGAACTGGTCGGGCGCGAGGATGACGACGACGTCGGCCCAGGCCGCGGCATCCGCCACGCTCTTGACCTCGAAGCCGGCCTCCTCGGCCTTCGCCGTCGACTTCGAGCCCTCCTTGAGGCCGATGACGACGTCGACGCCGGAGTCGCGCAGGTTCTGCGCGTGCGCGTGCCCCTGCGAGCCGTAGCCGATGACGGCGACCTTCCTGCCCTGGATGAGCGAGAGGTCGGCGTCCTTGTCGTAGTAGATCTCAGCCATGTGCGGTCTTTCTCCTCGTTGTGGTTCAGGTGAGCGGATGCCGCGGCGGCGCGCTGCGGCGTCCGCCGGTCAGTTCTTGTAGACGCGTTCGGTGATCGACTTGCCGCCCCGGCCGATGGCGAGCAGCCCCGACTGGGCGATCTCCTTGATGCCGTAGGGCTCGAGCACGCGGAGCAGGGCGTTGGTCTTGCCGGAGTCGCCGGTGACCTCGATCACGAGCGCGTCGGTCGACACGTCGACGACGCGGGCCCGGAACAGGTTCACCGCCTCGAGCACGGCCGAGCGGGTCGCGTTGTCGACGCGCACCTTGATGAGCAGGTGCTCGCGTTGGACGGACTGGGCGGGATCGAGCTCGACGATCTTGAGCACGTTGACGAGCTTGTTCAGCTGCTTGGTGACCTGCTCGAGCGGCAGGTCCTCCACGTCGACGACGACGGTGATGCGCGAGAGCCCCTCGATCTCGGAGTGGCCCACCGCGAGCGACTCGATGTTGAAGCCGCGACGCGAGAAGAGCCCCGCGACGCGGGTCAGCAGGCCGGGCTTGTCCTCGACGAGGAGGGAGAGCACGTGGGTCGACATGTTCAGTCCTCCTGGCTGAAGGCCGGCGAGTGGTCGCGGGCGTACTGGATGTAGGAGTTGGAGACGCCCTGCGGCACCATCGGCCACACCATGGCGTCGGCGGAGACGACGAAGTCGATCACGACCGGTCGGTCGTTGGTCTCGAGCGCGAGCTTGATGGCGTCGTCGACCTCCTCCTCCTTCGTCACCCGGATGCCGAGCGCGCCGTAGGCCTCCGCCATCTTCACGAAGTCGGGCACGCGCACGGTGTCGTGGCCGGTGTTCAGGTCGGTGTTCGAGTACCGGCCGTCGTAGAAGAGGGTCTGCCACTGCCGGACCATGCCGAGCGAGGAGTTGTTGATGACCGCGACCTTGATCGGGATGTCGTTCAGGGTGCAGGTCGCGAGCTCCTGGTTGGTCATCTGGAAGCAGCCGTCGCCGTCGATCGCCCAGACGGTGCGGTGCGGCTCGGCCACCTTCGCGCCCATGGCCGCCGGAACCGCGTACCCCATGGTGCCGGCGCCGCCGGAGTTCAGCCAGGCGTTGGGTCGCTCGTACTTGATGAACTGCGCCGCCCACATCTGGTGCTGGCCGACGCCGGCGGCGTACACGCCCTCGGGGCCGGTCAGCTCGCCGATCCGCTGGATCACGTACTGCGGGGCGAGGAGGCCGTCGGAGGTCGGCGAGTAGCCGAGCGGGAACTCCGAGCGCAGGCCGTCGAGGGTCGACCACCAGTCGGCGATGTCGGGCGTGGTCTGCTTGGCCACCTCGCGGTACGCCGCGAGGAGGTCGACGAGCACGTCCTTCGCGTCGCCCACGATCGGCACGTCGGCGGCGCGGATCTTGCCGATCTCGGCCGGGTCGATGTCGACGTGCACGACCTTCGCCTCGGGAGCGAACAGCGCCGCCTTGCCGGTGACGCGGTCGTCGAACCGGGCGCCGAGCACGACCAGCAGGTCGGACTCCTGCAGGGCGAGCACGGCCGGGACCGTGCCGTGCATGCCCGGCATGCCGAGGTGCTGCGGATGGGAGTCGGGGAACGCGCCGCGCGCCATGAGCGTCGTGACCACGGGCGCGCCGGTGGCGTCGGCGAAGGCCTCGAGCTCCTGCGCCGCACCGGCGCGGATGATCCCGCCGCCCACGTAGAGCACGGGCCGCTTGGCCTCGGCGATCATCTGCGCCGCGGCGAGCACCTGCTTGCCGTGCGCCTTGGTGATGGGGCGGTAGCCGGGCAGGTCCATCTTCGGCGGCCACTGGAAGGAGAACGTCGCCTGCTGCGCGTCCTTCGTGATGTCGACGAGGACCGGGCCGGGCCGGCCCGTGGTGGCGATGTGGACCGCGGCGGCGATGGTCGCCGGGATCTCCTCGGCGGTCTTCACGAGGAACGAGTGCTTCGTGATCGGCATCGTGATGCCGACGATGTCGGCCTCCTGGAAGGCGTCGGTGCCCATGAGGTTCGAGAACACCTGGCCGGTGATCGCGAGGAAGGGCACCGAGTCCATGTGGGCGTCGGCGATCGCCGTGACGAGGTTGGTCGCGCCCGGGCCCGACGTGGCGATCGCGACGCCGAGCCTGCCCGACGAGGACGCGTAGCCCTCGGCCGCGTGACCGGCGCCCTGCTCGTGGCGGACGAGGATGTGGCGCAGCTTGCGGCTGTCGAGCAGGGGGTCGTAGACGGGCAGGATGGCGCCGCCGGGCAGGCCGAAGACGTCGGTGATGCCGAGCAGCTCGAGCGAGCGGACGACCGCCTCGGCTCCGGTGAGCATCTCCTGGCCGCCGGGGGCCTGCGTCTGCGACAGGCTGGCGGGCGAAGGCACGGGACTGGCTTCCGTGGTCATTCGTTTCCTGTTCATGGTGCGATGGTGTTCGGGACAGGCGAGGGCCTCAGCCCGTGGTCGCGCCTTCGGCTGCGGAGCGCACGAGCTTGGAGTACTTCGCGAGGACGCCTCGGGTGTAGCGCGGGGGAAGCGGCGCCCAGCCGTCGCGGCGGGCTGCCAGCTCGGTCCCGTCGACCAGTAGGTCGATGGAACGAGCCGCGATATCGACCCGAATCAGATCACCATCGCGCACCAGCGCGATCGGACCTGCGTCGACCGCCTCGGGTGCTATGTGGCCGATGCACAGGCCGGTTGTGCCGCCTGAGAATCGTCCGTCCGTCAAGAGTAGTACATCTTTTCCGAGCCCTGCGCCCTTGATGGCGGCGGTGATGGCGAGCATCTCGCGCATGCCGGGACCGCCCTTCGGCCCCTCGTAGCGGATGACGACGACGTCGCCGGCGTTGATGTCGCCGGCGGTCAGGGCGTCCATCGCGGCGCGCTCGCGCTCGAACACCCGTGCGGGACCCTCGAACGTCGCGGCGTCGAATCCAGCGGTCTTCACGACGGCGCCCTGCGGCGCGAGCGACCCGTGCAGGATCGTGAGGCCGCCGGTCTCGTGGATCGGGTCGTCGAGCGTGCGCAGCACCTCGCCGTCGAGCGCCGGGATGTCCATCTCGGCGAGGTTCTCGGCGAGCGTCTTCCCGGTGACGGTGAGCGCGTCGCCGTGCATGAGGCCGGCGTCGACGAGCGCCTTCATCAGGACGGGGAGCCCGCCGCGGCGGTCGACGTCGTTCATGACGTACTTGCCGAACGGCTTGAGGTCGCCGATGTGCGGCACCTTCGATCCGATCCGGTTGAAGTCGTCCAGGGTGAGCTCGACCTCGGCCTCGCGGGCGATCGCGAGCAGGTGCAGGACGATGTTCGTCGAGCCGCCGAGCGCCATGCCCACGGCGATGGCGTTCTCGAACGCCTTCTTGGTGAGGATCTGCCGTGCCGTGATGCCCCGCTCGAGCAGGTTGACGACCGCCTCCCCGGAGCGGTGCGCGTAGGCGTCGCGCCGGCGGTCGGCCGAGGCGGGCGACGCCGAGCCGGGCAGCGAGAGCCCGAGCGCCTCGGCGACGGAGGCCATGGTGTTCGCCGTGTACATGCCGCCGCAGGCACCCTCGCCCGGCGCGAACGCGCACTCGATGCGCTTGGCGTCCTCCTCGCTCATGCGGCCGGCCTTCACCGCGCCCACCGCCTCGAACGAGTCGATGATCGTGATGTCCTTCTCCGTGCCGTCCGACAGGCGCACCCACCCGGGGGCGATCGACCCGGCGTAGAGGAAGACCGAGGCGAGGTCGAGCCGCGCGGCGGCCATGAGCATGCCCGGGATCGACTTGTCGCACCCGGCGAGCAGGACGGAGCCGTCGAGCCGCTCGGCCTGCATGACGACCTCGACCGAGTCCGCGATGACCTCACGGGAGACCAGCGAGAAGTGCATGCCCTCGTGGCCCATGGAGATGCCGTCCGAGACCGAGACGGTGCCGAACTGCAGCGGATAGCCGCCGCCGGCGTGCACGCCCTCCTTCGCCGCCTGGGCGAGCCGGGCGAGCGAGAGGTTGCAGGGCGTGATCTCGTTCCACGAGCTGGCGATGCCCACCTGGGGCTTGTCCCAGTCGGCGTCGCCCATGCCGACGGCGCGGAGCATGCCCCGACTCGTGGTGGCTTCGATGCCGTCCGTGACGACGCGACTGCGGGGCTTGCGATCGATCTCCGACATGGATCGAGTCTACGGCGACGTGCATATGCGTTGCGCCGCGCCGGCGGCGGGCGCCGCGGCATCCGTTCGCCGTCGTGTCGAAGGCGGTGCCGGATGCCGTGCGCCGGCGCTCAGCGGGCCGATTCGCGGGCGTCGGCGAGGACCTCGAGCAGTTCGGCCACGTCGTCCGGCCCGCGCAGGCGGTAGGCGGCGAGGGACTTGCCCTGGCCGACCTTCACGCCGATGTCGTCGGTCTCGAGCGTCGCGAACGCGTCCTCGTCGGTGACGTCGTCGCCGACGTAGAGGACCGCGTCGGCGCCCGCGTGCTGGCGCAGCCGCGTCAGCGCCTCGCCCTTGTCGCTGGCGCGCACGGCGAACTCGAGCACGTTCTTGCCCGTGCGCGTGCTGAGGCCCGGAAGGGCCTGCTCGACGCGTTCCCGAGCCTCGCGCTGCAGGGCGGCACCGGCGCTCGCACCGAGCTTGCGGGTGTGCAGCGCGATGCCGGCGGGCTTGTGTTCGACCCAGGCGCCGTCGGCGGAGGAGGCCGCCTGCTCGACGATCTCGATGAGCTGCTCGAGCCTGGTGAGCTCGTTCTCGCGCAGGTCGATGGTCACGCCGCCGCCGTCGAGCTGCAGCTCCACGCCGTGCGAGCCGCTCAGCAGGGCCGCGACCGGCGGCGAGGCGACGTCCTTGAGGCTGTCGAGCGCGCGGCCCGACACCAGGGCGACGCGCGTGTCGTCGTCCTCCGACATCCGCTCGATCGCCGCGCGGGCGCGCTCGGTCGCGCGGGCGTCCTCGGGACGGTCGACGAGCGGCGCGAGCGTGCCGTCGAAGTCGAGCGCGACGAGCAGTCGCGGCGCCTCGGCGATGCGGGCGATCGCGGCGCGCAGCCCCTCGGGCACCCCCTGCTCGATCTTCCCCACGCCCGTCAGGGTCTCGAGGAACGTGGCCGACCAGTTCGCCACGTCGTTGTCCTTCACGCGCTTGCGGAGCGCCCGCATGCGGCGCGCCCGCTCGCGGGTGGGCATCTGCGTCGCCTCCACCATGGCGTCTTTGAGCCCCTCGATGTCGTGAGGGTTGACGAGGATCGCCTGTCGAAGCTCGTCGGAGGCCCCGGTGAACTCGCTGAGCAGGAGCACGCCGTCGTCGTCGAACCGGGAGGCGACGTACTCCTTGGCGACGAGGTTCATGCCGTCGCGCAGCGCGGTGACGAGCATGACGTCGGCGGCGAGGTAGAGGGCCGCCATCTCCTCGCGCGGGTAGCCGTGGTGCAGGTACGTGATCGCCGGATGGCCCAGCGTGGAGTGGTCGCCGTTCAGGCGGCCGACGAGCAGCTCGATCTCGTCGCGCAGCTGCCGGTACGTGTCGACCCGCTCGCGCGACGGGCTCGCGACCTGGACGAGCGTCGCCTGCTCGACCGTGAGCCGATCGTCGCGCAGCAGTTCCCCGAACGCCTTGATGCGGTGCCGGATGCCCTTGGTGTAGTCGAGGCGGTCGACGCCCAGCATGACCACGTCGGGGTCGCCGAGGCTCCGCCGGATCGCACGGGCACGTTCCTGCACCTCGGGCTTGCGCGCGAGCTGCTCGAAGGCGGAGGCGTCGATCGAGATCGGGAAGTGGCGCGCGACCACGTGCCGGGTCTCGCCGTCGTGCTCGGGCACCTCGATCACGCTGCCGCGGGTGCGGTGGCCGAAGAGCCGGCGGACCGCCCGCGAGAAGTTGCCGGCGTCGGCCGCCCGCTGGAAGCCGATGACGTCGGCCCCCAGGAGCCCGTCCACGACCTGTCGCCGCCACGGCAGCTGCGAGTAGATGCCGTAGGCGGGGAACGGGATGTGGTTGAAGAACCCGATGACCAGGTCGGGGCGCGACTCGCGGAGCATCCGCGGCACGAGCTGCAGCTGGTAGTCCTGCACCCACACGACGGCGCCCTCGGCCGCCGCGCGCGCCGCGGCCTCGGCGAAGCGCCGGTTCACCCGGACGTACGCATCCCACCACTCGCGGTGGAAGCGCGGCGGCGCGATGACGTCGTGATAGAGCGGCCACAGCGTGTCGTTGCTGAAGCCCTCGTAGTACTCCTCCACCTCGTCGGCCGACAGCGGCACCGGGACGATCGAGATGCCGTCGTGCTCGAACGGGTCGAACTCGCGGTCCGCGACCCCCGCCCAGCCGACCCACGCCCCCTCGTTGGCCCGCATGACGGGCTCGAGCGCCGTGACGAGTCCGCCCGGCGAGCCCTTCCACTTCGTGTCGGCTCCCTCGCCGCCGACGTAGTCGACGGGCAGCCGGTTCGACACCACCACCATGTCGTAGGCGGCGTCGCGGTACAGGTCGTCGGTCTCGGATTCGGGCTTCACGGCGTCGGGTCCTCCTCGGACGGATCGTCGTTCAGGCTAACAGGGGCCGGAAGTCCTCACCCGGCGTCCAGACACCGGGTCTAGACTTCCATCCTCATGATCCGCATCGGTATGAGCACCACCTGTGTGTACCCTCTCGAACCCGAGCACGCCTTCCGTTACGCGAAGGAGGCCGGGTTCGACGGCGTCGAGATCATGGTGACCCAGGAGCTCACCACGCAGGTCGCCGACGGCCTCGTCGAGATGGCCGAGCGGTGGGAGCTTCCGATCCTCTCGATCCACGCGCCGGTGCTGCTGCTCACCCACTTCGTATGGGGTCGCGACCCGCGGGTGAAGCTCGACCGCACGGCCGAGCTCGCCGCCGCCGTCGGCGCGGAGGCCGTCGTCGTGCACCCGCCGTTCCGATGGCAGTCGACGTACGCGAAGGAGTTCCTCCCCGCGGTCCGCGAGTTCTCCGGCGCGCACGGCGTCGAGATCGCGGTCGAGAACATGTTCCCGTGGCGCGCCGCCGGGCGGAACATGAAGGCCTACGCTCCGGGCTGGGACCCGCGCGAGATGGACTGCGACGCGGTCACCCTCGATTTCTCGCACGCGTCGCTCTCGGGCGTCGACAGCCTCGAGTACGCGAAGGACCTGGGCGACCGCCTGCGTCACGTGCACCTCTGCGACGGCACGGGGGCGATCGGCGAGGGGCAGATCTTCGACGAGCACCTGCTGCCCGGCCGCGGCACCCAGCCGGTCGCCGAGACCCTGCGCTGGCTCGCCGACCGCGGGTGGAACGGCTCGGTCGTCGCGGAGATCAACACGCGCAAGGCCAAGTCCGAGGAGGAGCGCCTCGACCTGCTCCGCGAGACCGTGGCCTTCGCGCGCGAGCACACCGCGGTCGCCCCGGCTCCCGAGCCGCAGGCGCCCGAGTCGCCGCTGGCCCGGATGCGGCACGCGATCGACGCGTTCCTCCCGCACCGCGGCTGACGCGGGCGGACCCGCGTCAGGCGGGCACGGCCATCGCCGGCCCGACGGCCCGGATGCCGCGTCGGCGGGCGATGACCGCCGCCGTGCCGACCGCGCCCAGCAGCCCGAACAGCGCCACCGCCGCGGCCGCGCCGGCGACCTCGCCGCCGCCCGCGCCGCTCACGATGAGCTGCATGCCCTGCACCGCCCAGGTGAGCGGGAGGAACGGGCTGACGGCCTGGAACGGACCGCTCACCACCTCGAGCGGGTAGAGCCCGCCGGACGCCGCGAGCTGCACGACGACGAGCACGAGCGAGACGATGGTGCCCGCCCGGCCGAGCCAGGCGCCGAGGAAGGCGTGGATCGCGGTGAACGCCACGGCGAGCAGTGCGGAGAACGCGAGCGTCTGCGGCAGCAGCGACCAGTCGACCCCGAGCGCGGTGTGCATGAGCAGGACGACGAGGGCCGCCTGGGCGAGCCCGACCAGCGATCCCCGGAACAGCGTGCGGGCGACGAGGGTCCCCGTCGACGCGGTGCTCGCGAGCGCCTCCCGGCCGAACGGCCGGAACACGAGGAAGAGGGCCATCGCCCCGAGCCAGAGCCCGATCGGCGCGAGCAGCATCGCGATGAGCTGCCCGAGCGAGTCGATGGGGTTGTCCCGTGCCGACGCCATCGTCACCGGGTCGGCGACGACCGACGCCGTCTCCTCCGGGTCGAGGTCGGTCAGCGCGGACGAGCCCTCGGCGCCCTCGGCCAGTCCGTCGGCGAGCTCACCCGTGCCGTCGGCGAGCTCCGCCGCCCCGGTCGCCGACGACGCGGCGCCGGACTCGAGCCGGGTGAGCCCGCTGGAGATCCCGTCGACCCCGGTCGCCAGGCCCGCGGCCCCGTCCCGGATCGCGGGCGATCCGGCCGCCGCCTGGCCCGCTCCGGCGGCGAGCTGCGAGATGCCGGACTGGAGCCCGTCGACGCCCGACCCGGTGCCGGCGACCAGCTGCGCGCCACCGGCCGCGAGCTCGTCGAATCCGGTCGCGGTGCCGCTCCGCAGCGCCGCTCCCCCGGCCTCGAGCTGTTCGAAGCCGCTCGCGACCTCGGTCCGCAGGACCCCGCCGCCGGCGACGAGCTGGTCGAACGCCCCGCCGGTCTGGGCGACGAGGTCGTCGCCGCCGTCGGCCGCGGCGCGCACCTGCGCGACGTACGCCTCGACCGCCGCGCGGGTGGCCGGGTCGGCGATCGACGCGGCCAGCGCATCGCCGCCGTCGGCCAGCTGCGCGATCCCCGCGACGTACTGCGCGGTGCCCGACGTCAGGCCCTGGCCCGTCTGGTCGACCCCGCCGACGTAGCCGGCGATCCCCTGGTCGACGCCGTCGCCCGCGGCGCCCACGCCGGCGACGTACTGCGCGATCCCGTCGTCGATGCCCGCTCCCGCGGCGCCCACCCCGGCCACGTACTGCGCGACGCCCGAGGTGATGCCGTCCAGCGACGCGGCCTGCCCGTCGAGCGTCGACACGCCGCCGGCCAGCTGTTCGACGCCCGAAGTGTACTGGTCGACCCCCGATGCGAACGCCGAGGCGCCGGCCGCGGCATCCGAGGACCCGTCGGCCGCGGTTCCCAGGCCCGACGCGAGCTGGTCGAGCCCGCCGGCGAGCGCGTCGGCGCCGTCGGCGAGCCGCCCCGCCCCGTCGGCCGCCTCGCCGAACGCCCCGCCGACCTGGATGAGGTTGCCGTAGAGGCCCTCGAGGTACTGGGTGGTGAGCTCCTGGCCGAAGGTGGTCGCGATCGCGTCGCCCACCGTCGCGGCCACGGTCCCGGCGAGGTAGCCGTGGGCGTCGTCGGTCCGGATGTCGAGGGCCGCGGTCGTCGGCGACTGGCCCGAGAGCGAGGTCACCGACTGGGAGAAGTCCGACGGGATGGTGAGCACGGCGTACGCGTCCCCCGAAGCCAACGCCTCGGCGGCCTGCTCGTCGTTCGAGATGGTCCAGTCGAAGCCGGTCTCGCCGTCGCCGGTCAGCTCGGTGACGAGCTGGCGGCCCGCGAGCACGGGCTGCTCGCCCCCGTCGGGCAGCGTGAGCGTGACCATCTCGTCGTTGTTCACGACGATGGCCGGCACGGCGTCGAGGCGGTCGTCGGCGCCGCCGACCGCGGCGGCCACGAGACCGGCCACGGCGAGGGGCACGGCGACCACGGCGGCGAGCAGCGCAGCGCGGCGGCCTCGGCGCTGCGCGGGAGAGGCACCGCCGAGGGCGGCGGCGGAGTCGGGTCGGGTCATCGCAGGGCCTCCTCGGGGCGGGCGGCGAGGTCGAGTTCTCGGATACCCCGCGCGGCGAAGTGCGCGCGGGCGGGAGCCGGGTCGGCGTCGGTCGGGACGGTCGCGACCAGCGCGACGCCGTCGGGGACGAGCTGCGCCAGCGCCCGCCAGGTGCGTTGATCGGATGCGTCGAGGTCGACCACCAGGGCGCGCGGTCGCTCGGCGAGCGCGGCGGCGGCCGCGACGAGCAGCCGCTCGAGCGGGTCGAGCTCGGCCAGCGGTGCGGCCGGCTCGATCGCCGCGGCGGGCCACGGGATGGAGCCGGTGAACGGCCCCGCATCCGGGCCGGCGCCGGCGTCGGCCATCGTCCGGGCGGCGGCCACGTCGTCGAGCGCGTCGTCGACCTCGTGGCGGGTGGAACCGAGGCGGTACCACGGGCGGGTCGCGTCGACCCGGCGGGCGATCAGGTCGCCCGCGGTCGGCGCGGTCGCGGCATCCGTCGACGCGTCGGCGATCGCGACGCGGCGCATGACGGCGTTCGCATCGGTCGGGAGCGGCAGCCCGAGCACGGCGAGGCGCCCGCCGGCGGGGAGCAGGCGGCCCGCGAGGGTCGCCGCGACGAGGCGGCGCTCGGCAGGTCCGCCGCGCACGACCAGCGCACCGCCGCGCGGCACGTCGAGCGAGATCGGGCCGATGGGCGCGGCCGGGTCGCCGACCAGGAGCCCGTCGGCGAGCACGTCGGCCCCGCGCCCGGCGGCCCATTCGGACTCGGCGAGGTGGGCGCGCAGGCCCTCGCCCTCGATGTCCACGTCCGGCAGCACCCGCGCGAGCCACCTCGGCAGCCACCACGCGTGGCGCCCGGCGAGCGCCATGGCGGCGGGCACGAACGTCATGCGCACGAGGAACGCGTCGAACGCGACGCCGAAGGCGAGGGCGAACGCGATGCCCTTGATCACGCCCGTGCCCTCGGGCACGAAGGCGAAGAAGACGAAGAACATGATGAGCGCCGCGGCCGTGACCACGCGTGCGGCGTGCTGGAAGCCGTGCATGATCGCCGTGCGCGGCTCGCCGGTCTTCACGAACTCCTCGCGCATGCCCGAGACGAGGAAGACCTCGTAGTCCATCGCGAGCCCGAACAGGACCGCCATGAGCAGGATCGGGAGGAAGCTGAGGATCGGGCCGGGCTCGACGTGCAGCAGGTCGGCGAGCCATCCCCACTGGAACACCGCGACCGTGAGGCCGATCGCGCCGAACGCGGACAGCAGGAAGCCGAGCGCGGCCTTCACCGGGACGAACAGCGACCGGAACACGATCAGCAGCAGCACGATGGAGAGCCCGACCACGATGAGGGCGAACGGGATGAGGGCGTCGTTCAGCCGCTGCGAGATGTCGATCGAGACGGCGGTGTAGCCCGTCACGGCGATCGGCGTGCCGAAGTCGTCGGCGATCTCGGGCTCGAGGGCGCGGAGGTCCTGCACGACCTGCTTGGTGTCGGGGTCGGTGGGGCCGCTCTCCGGGATCACCTGGATGATCGCGGTGTCGACCGTCTCGTTCGGCAGGCCCTCGCCCACGTACGCCACGCCGTCGACCTCGGCCAGGCGCTCGCCGATCGCGTCGAGGTCCTCGAAGATGTCGGTCGTCTGCGTGATGTCGACGGTCACGATCAGCGGCCCGTTGTAGCCGGGCCCGAAGCCGGCCTCGATCATCTCGAAGGCCTCGCGCTGGCTCGACCCGGCTTCGCCCTCGCCCCCGGGGAGGTTGAGGTCGAGGCTCGCCGCGGGGATCGCGGCGGCGCCGAGCAGGCCGACCACGAGCAGCACGAAGACCACGGGGGCCTTCAGCACGGTGTCCACCCAGCGACGGCCGAGCGTCGGCTTCCCGCCCTCGTCGGCCGCGACGGCGCGACGGTGGGCGCGGCTGCCGGGCTTCGGAGCCAGGCGGCCCTTCGCCAGCCCGAGGAGTGCCGGCAGCAGGGTGGCGGCGCCGATCACGGCGATGAGCACCGCGAACGCCGCCCCCACGCCCATGACGCTGAGGAAGGGGATGCCGACGACGAGCAGGCCGAGCAGCGCGATGATGACCGTGAGCCCGGCGAAGACGACGGCGCCGCCCGCCGTGGCGACGGCCTCGGCCGCGCTCTCCTCCGGGTCCATGCCGCGCGCGAGCTGCGTCCGATGGCGCGACAGGATGAACAGCGCGTAGTCGATGCCGACGGCCAGGCCGATCATGACGGCCAGCATCGGCGCGGTGCTCGAGACCGTCGCGAAGGCGGCGACGAGCGAGATGCCGCCGAAGGTGGCGCCGACGCCGACGATGGCGGTCAGCAGCGGCATGCCCGCCGCGAGCAGCGAGCCGAACGTGATGAGCAGCACGACGCCGGCGAAGAGCACGCCGAACACCTCGGTGATCGTGAGGCCGAAGGAGGTCTCCTGGAACACCTCGCCGCCGAACGCGACGCGGAGGCCGGCGTCTGCCCCGATGTCGCCCGTCGCGACGACGGCCTCGATCGACTCGTCGGTGACATCCGTCACCTGCCCGTCGAACTGGACCTGGATGTACGCCGTGCGCTCGTCGCCGGACACCTGGTCGCCGGCGTACTCGTCGAAGGGGCCGAGCACGCTCGCGACGCCGTCGATGCCCTCGAGCTCGCGTTCCATCCCGGCGATCGCGTCGCGGTACTCCCGCTGCTCGACCGAGGCCCCGTCGGGCGCCTCGACGACCGCCTTGGCCGATGCCCCCGCGGTCTGCGGGAAGACCGCCGCGAGCTGGTCGATCGCGTCCTGGGACTCGGTGCCCGGGATCGCGTACGACTCCTGGAGTTGGCCGCCGAGTCCGAGGCCGCCGCCCACGAGCGCGGCGAGCGCGATGATCCAGGCGACGACGACGAGCCAGGCGCGCCGGTACGCGAAGCGTCCGAGGCGGTGGAGGAGCAGTGCCACGTTCGGGTCCTTCAGTCGGTGGTGCGGGGGCGGGCGGGGGCGAGCACCTGCGGCAGCACCGCGTGGAGCGCCGCGCGCAGTTCGTCGTCGGAGGGCTGCACGCCGTCGTCGGCGAAGGTGCGGCCGGCGGTGAGCAGGAACGCGGCGCCGCCCAGGGCGATGCCGAACCGCACCTGGTCCTCGACGCTCTCGCGCTCCTCGCTGACGGCGGCCGCGAGCCGGCGGGTGGCGGCGTTCGCCCTGGCGACGATCGGCAGGTCGGCGAGGCTCGGCCCCTGGATCAGGAAGACGTGCACGGCCTCGCGATGCGTCAGCAGCAGGTCGATCACGCGCCCGAGCAGGCGACGGCGACGGTCGGCGTCGCGGCTGGCGAGGTAGTCCTCGAGCACCTCCTCGAACTCGGCGACCGCCGGTTCGATCGCGGCTTCGAGCAGGGCCTCCTTCGAGGCGTAGTGGTACAGCACGCTCGACTTGGCGTAGCCGGCGTGGTCGGCGATGTGCTGGAGCGAGGTGGCGGCGAAGCCGACGCTCGCGAACTGCTCGAGTGCGGCGTGCTTGAGCTCGTCGGCGGCGCGGGCGCGCCCGGGCGCCTTGGCATCGGTGGGCATGGCCCCACGCTAGTTGACCGATCGGTCAGATCCTGCCCGATCGGTCAGACTCCGGGTGTTCTCCCAGCGGCCGTGTCAACCGGTCGCACGCCGAGGTACCGGCCGATAGGTTCATGGCATGCGCAAGTACCTCTTCAGCGGTGCCGTCCTCAGCTCCCTCTTCGGCGCGGTCGGCGTCATCAGGGCCACCAAGGCGGGACCGCACGACTGGAGGCTCGTGCTCATGTGGATCTCGTGGGCCGCCACGCTGGCGATCGCGATCGGGACCGTGGCCGACGAGCAGAAGCGACGCGAACTGGCCGAGTAGCGCGCTCCGCGCCCCTCGGGCGCGCGAGCCCCCCGAGCGGGGGCGGCTCGTGCGCCCTCCGGCGTGTCCGCCCCGGCGTCGGCGCGGGCGGGCGGACACTGGTCGGTGACCGTCGTTCGCCGAATGAGATCCGCCGACCCGACACCGACGAGAGGACACCGATGTTCCGCCGCTGGCGCCGCGCGCGTCTCGCCGCCCAGGCCGCCGCCCACACCGCACCCGCCGCTCCGTCGCCCGCCGCGACGGCCGCAGACCTGCGCGGGGAGCAGATCTTCGAGCTCGTCAACGCGCGACTGTCCCGCTTCATCGGCCCGGAGGGCGACTGGTCGCTCGTCCGGCGCGGCGACGACGACACCGATCGCATCTTCCAGTCCATGCTCACCCACCAGATCGCCGCGGAGGTGACCCGCGCCATCCTCGAGGAGCGCGAGCAGGTCGCCGTGGTGGTGCCGGCCGAGGAGGCCTCGCTCGCACTCGCCTGGACGCCCGCCCCGCTGGTGATCTGGGCCGACCCCGTCGACCCGATGCCTTCAGCGGATGTCGTACCTGCCGCCGACGCGGCGACGATCCCCGCGCCGATGCCGGTGGAGGACGCCGTCAGGGCCGCCTGACCTCCGACCCGGCGGATCCTCCGCCGCGCCCGCCGCGCCGAGCGACCTCAGAGGCGCTCGAACACCATCGTCGCCTGGATGCGATCCCCGCCGCCGAAGCCGCCGGTCCCCGAGGAGGTGGTGCTGATCGTGTGCAGGCGGTACCCGAGCGCGGCCTGCTTGTTGATCACCTTCTCGAGCTCCGTGAGGTTCCCCGATCCCGAGCCGAAGAACTTCTCCTTCAGGACGACCTGCAGCACGACGTAGCTCATGCCAGCCGGCGCGGGGCGGGGCTGGGCGCCGGAGACGGCGTCCGCCTGGGCTCGGCCGATCATCCCCTCGATACCGGGCGCCTTGGGCGCGGGAGGCTGCACCGAATCGGTCCACTTCTGGCCGTCCCACCACCGCATCGTCCCGGTTCCGTCGTCGTACCACCCTGCCTGTGTGCCGGCCACGCGTCCCGCCCCTCCGGATTCGGACTCTCGACGCGTCCCAAGGTAGTGGAGCCGTCGCGGAACGGGTCGGCGCCACGCGCCCGCCTTCAGTCGCCGGGCGGGCGGCGCAGTCGCTTGACGTCGGTGCGGCGCTTCTTCGCGTCGAGCCGCCGCTCGGTCGACCCGCGCGTGGGCTTGGTCGGGCGACGCCGGGGCGGCGGCGGGCGCAGCGCCTCGGCCACCGCGTGGGCGAGCCGGGCCCGGGCCGCGTTCCGGTTGGCCAGCTGTGCGCGGTGCTCCGACGCGGTGACGGTGAGGACGCCGCCGACGATGCGCCCGCGCAGGCGTGCGAGGATCCGCTCCCGCTGATGGGCGGACAGCACGGCCGAGCCGGCGACGTCCCACGCGAGCTCCACCCGGGAGTCGGCCGTGTTCACGCCCTGGCCGCCGGGGCCCGACGAACGCGAGAACCGCCACGAGAGCTCCGACTCCGGGATCGTGAGTCCGGCGTCGACCCGGAGACCGGGACGGTGGGCGGCGGGCATGGACCCATCATCGCGCGTTCGACCGACCGCACTCCAAAATCCGCCGCCGATTCTTGTACGGCCACCTCGCGCGGCCGCTCCCCCGCCGTTCGTACCGTGAGGAACAGGGCCGAGAGCCCATCACGCCGACCAGGGAGCATCATGTCCGCAACCCAGCCCGCCGCTGCGACCCGCCCGCGCAGCACCGCGCGCGACCTCGCCCAGATCGCCGTCTTCGCCGCGCTGATCGCCGCGCTCACGCTGCCCGGCGCGATCAACGTCGGCCCCGTCCCGATCACGCTGCAGACGCTCGGCGTCATGCTCGCCGGCGCGATCCTCGGTGCGCGCAAGGGCGCGCTGGCCGTCACCGTCTACGTGGTGCTCGGCCTCGCCGGACTGCCGATCCTCGCCGGCGGCGCCGCGGGCCTCGGCGTGCTCGCCGGTCCGACCGGCGGCTTCCTCCTGTCCTTCATCCCCGCCGCGTTCGCCATCGGCTGGCTCGCCGCGCGCATCCGCCCGCACCTGAAGCTGTTCCCCCTGCTCGCCGCGACCATCGTCGGCGGCGTGCTCGTCGTCTACGTGATCGGCGTGCCGTGGCTCGCCGCGGTCACCGGCCTGCCCTTCGACCAGGCGCTGCTCGTCGGCGCCCTGCCGTTCCTGCCCGGCGACCTCGTCAAGGCCGTCGTCGCCGCGGCCGTCGCCACCGGGGTGCACCGCGCCTGGCCCGGCCTCATCGCGGCGAAGCCGTGGCCGTGGGCGAAGCGCTCCGACGCGGCATCCGTCGACGCCGGCGACGAGGCGTTCGCGCCCGACGCCGACGCGAAGGCCTGATGCCCGAGATCGTCTTCGATGGCGTCACCCACCGCTACGACGGTGACGCCGTGCTCGCCGACGTGTCGCTCACCCTCGCCGAGCGACGCGTCGGCGTGATCGGCGCCAACGGGTCGGGCAAGTCGACGCTCGCCCGCATGGTCAACGGGCTGGTCGCGCCCTCCTCCGGGCGTGTCACCGTCGACGGGCTCGACGTCGCCCGGAACGGCCGAGAGGTGCGTCGCCGGGTCGGGTTCGTGTTCACCAACCCCGACAACCAGATCGTCATGCCGACGGTGCGCGAGGACGTCGCCTTCTCGTTGCGGCGGCTGAAGCTGCCGGCAGCGGATGCCGCGGCGCGGGTCGAGCGGACGCTCGACCGGTTCGGGCTCACCGACCTCGCCGACCGGCCGGCGCACCGCCTCTCCGGCGGGCAGAAGCAGCTGCTCGCGCTCGCCGCGGTGCTCGTCGCGGAACCGGACGTGATCGTGGCCGACGAGCCGACCACGCTCCTCGATGCACGGAACGCCGCGCTCGTCGAGCGGCACTTCGCCGCGCTCGACCAGCAGCTCATCGTCGTCACGCACCGGCTCGAGGCCGTCGAGGAGTTCGATCGCGTCCTCGTCGTCGACGAGGGGCGCATCGCGTTCGACGGCGCTCCCGCGGCCGCGATCGACGCGTATCGGGGCATCCTGGCGTGATCGGCGTCCACGTCCCGGGCTCGTCGCCGCTGCACCGCCTCGGCGCCGGCGTGAAGCTCGTGCTGCTCGCGGCATCCGTCATCGTCGTCGCCGTGCTGCCGGAGTGGTGGATGGCCGCGATCGCGCTCGGCGTCGCGATCGCGCTGTTCGCGGTGGCGGGCATCCCATGGCGGGTCGCCGTGCGCCAGCTCGTGCCGGTGCTGTGGATCCTCGCCATCGCGGCACCGCTGAACGCGCTCTTCAGCGGCTGGGAGTCGGCGCTGGCCATGTCGATGCGGGTCGCGGCGTTCGTCGCGCTCGCCGCGGTCGTCACGCTCACCACCCGCGTCTCGGACATGCTCGACGCGATGCAGCGCGCGCTCCGGCCGCTCGGCGACCGGGTCGACGCCGACCGCATCGGACTCGTCCTCGCGATGACGATCCGCGCCGTGCCGCTCATGGTCGAGATCGTCCGCGCGGTCCTCGAGGCGCGACGGGCGCGGGGCGCCGAGGGGTCGATGCGGGCGATCGCGGTGCCGGTCGTGGTGCGGGCGCTGCAGACCGCGGACGGCATGGGCGAGGCGCTCATCGCCCGCGGCGTCGACGACTGACCTCCGCCGGGGGCGATCGCGCGGGATGTCGCCCGGGTCCGACAGACTGGTCCTCCCTGCAGACCGAGGAGACCCGAACCGGATGATGGGCGTCACCCATGCCACGAGCGGTGCCGCCGCGTGGATCGCGATCACCAGCACGATGCCCGTCATCACGTGGGGCGCGTACCCGCTCGACCCCGTCGGCGTGCTGGCCGGCACCGCCGTCTGCGCCGGTGCGGCGCTGCTGCCCGACGCCGACCACCACAGCGCCACGATCGCGCGATCGGTGCCGTTGGTCGGGCGGCTGGCGTCGGGCACGGTCGGGGTCTTCGCGGGCGGCCACCGCCAGGGCGCGCACTCCGCGGTCGCGGTCGGCCTGGTCGCGGCGGCCGCCTGGGCCCTCACCCTCGTCACCGTGCCGACCGAGCAGTTCGGCCCGATCGCGCTCGGCGCCGGCATCGGCACCGCGGCGCTGGCCGCGTTCGGGCTGAAGGCGCGGCGCTATGCGCGATCGTGGCCGGTCGCCTGGCTGCTCGGGGTGCTGCTCGGCGCCTTCATCGTCGGTTTCGCTCCCGACCAGGTCGGATGGTTCCCGCTCGCGGTCACCGTCGGCTTCGTCGCGCACCTGGTCGGCGACTTCCTCACGACCGGCGGGCTCCCGGGCCTGCTCTGGCCGTGGGTGCTGCGCCCTCCGGAGCAGCTCCGGCCGGTGCCGGTCGTCAACCGCATCTGGCTCCCGAACGGCTTCGTCGCCCTACCCGTGCTCGGCGACACCGGGTCGTACCGCGAGGCGCTCTTCGGTACGCTGCTCGCGCTGTACTGCTTCGCGGGATTCGCCCACGAGGGGCTCGTGCTCGCCGGCGTCGACCTGTTCGCGATGCTGGGCACGGAGGCCGCGGGGCCGATCGGAGGCGCACCGTGACCGAACCCCGCCCGCCCGCCTTCGACGTGGCCGTGGAGACCGCCGGCCCGTCGGGCGACCCCGAACGCGCGGCCGCGATCGCCGACCTGGTCAATCGCGTCTACGACGAGGCGGAGGCCGGCCTGTGGCGGCCCGGCGCCGAGCGCACGACCCCCGGCGAGATCGTCGGGCTCATCCGCCGTGGCGAGATCGTGACGGCCACGTCGGGCGACATCGTGGTGGGCTCGGTCAGGGTGCAGCAGCTCGACGCCGCGACGGCCGAGTTCGGCATGCTCGCCGCCGACCCCGAGCATCGCGGGCTCGGCATCGGGCGCGCGCTCGTCGCGTACGCCGAGCAGGTCGCGACCGAGCGCGGCGCGCGCACGA
Organism: Agromyces arachidis; assembly: GCF_052805135.1. Taxonomy (NCBI): domain Bacteria; kingdom Bacillati; phylum Actinomycetota; class Actinomycetes; order Micrococcales; family Microbacteriaceae; genus Agromyces; species Agromyces arachidis. Next base: position 169,955 of record NZ_JBRBDK010000001.1, on the reverse strand, counting down.
TGCAGCTCGAGGTGCTCGTGCCGACGTCGTGGGCGCACCCTTCCAAGGAGTTCCTGCGGGCGTGGTACGCGCGGCTCGGCTACCGCGTGGTGCGCGTCGGCCATCTCGCCGAGATGTACCCGGAGCTCGCGCCGCTGCTCGCGACCGACTGCGACCTCCTGGTGTTCCACAAGCCGCTCGGCCCGACGCCCACGTGAGCCCCGCCGGGCGCGAAAAAGCCCCGGCGCTGGCGAGAGCATCCGGGGCTGTTCCGTGCACCCCCAGGGACTTGAACCCTGAACCCACTGATTAAGAGTCAGTTGCTCTGCCGATTGAGCTAGAGGTGCGTTTCGGCGGGATTTCGTGAACCCCGAACCGAGGATCAACGGTAGCAGGTGCTCGGGCCGATCGCGAAATCGGCTCCGGCCCGGGCGCGTCCCGCCCTGCCGTCGCGGAGTGGTGCCCGGTTAGGCTGGCGGGGTGACGGATGCCGCGACCCAGCCCGAACCCGATCAGCCCGACGCCGACGCGGTCGACGCCGACCTCGAGGCGCTCGCGCTCGACAACGACCTGGCCCTGGCGCTCGAACTCGCCGACCTGGCCGATGCCGCCGCGATGGAGCGGTTCCGCGCGGTCGACCTCAGCATCGACACCAAGCCCGACCGCACGTTCGTGACCGAGGCCGACCTGGCCGCCGAACGCGCCGTCCGCGACCTGATCGCCGAGCGCCGCCCGGGTGACGGCGTGCTCGGCGAGGAGTACGGCACGGCGGGTTCCGGCGCGCGGCAGTGGATCGTCGACCCCATCGACGGCACCTCGAACTTCCTCCGCGGCGTTCCCGTCTGGGGCGCGCTCATCGCCCTCACGGTCGACGGCGCTCCCGTCGTCGGCGTCGCGTCGATGCCGGCGCTCGGGCGGCGCTGGTGGGGCGCACAGGGGCTCGGCGCGTTCACCACCGACGCCCCCGGTGCGGAGCCCCGCGGCATCCGGGTCTCGCAGGTCGCCGACCTCGACGACGCCTCGCTCAGCTTCCAGAGCATCGCGCAGTGGCGCGACGCCGGACGACTCGCCCAGCTCGAGACGCTCGCCGAGCGCGTCTGGCGCGACCGGGCCTACGGCGACCTGTGGTCGTACTGCCTGCTCGCCGAGGGGCTGGTCGACATCGTCGCCGAGTTCGACCTCAAGCCGTGGGACATCGCCGCCGCGGTGCCCATCATCGAGGCGGCCGGCGGCCGGGTGACCTCGGCCTCGGGGACCGCGCTCGGCGACGGCAGCGTGCTCGCGACGAACGGATCGCTGCACGAGGGCGTGCTCGACGTGCTCGGGCGAGCCGCGGCATCCGGCACCGCCTGAGCCGGGTCGGGCCGGCGGACCGCCCCCGTGCGCGTCACACGCGGTGACCGGGGGCGGGAAGCAGCGTACCCTTGTGCATAGGCCGGGGGGCCGTGATGGGGGAAGAGCCAGGTGGTCGGACGGAGACGTCATCAGGTCGAGGAGCAGCAGCCGCTGGGTCCGGACGACGACCCGTACCTCGCGTACCTCCTGTGGCGCGAGGAGCGCGAGGCCGCCGAACGCGACGAGCGCGGCGAACGCGAGCCCGATGAGACCGAGTCGACGACGACCGGCGCCACCGGCATCCGCTCGCTGTTCGGGCGGCTCTCGGCGCGCCGTCACGTCAACCGCAGCTCCTCCTGACGGCGGAGCGTGCAGGACGGGGAAACGCCCCGAAGGAGGGCCGGCGTCGACCCTCGCGCCTCACCCCGCCGCGCGCTAGGCTGGCGCGGCCCGGTGCGCCGGTTCCGGGCGCCCGCATCTCGAGACTGGATCACGATGGTCACCACCCGAACCCTCGCGCGCCCTGCCGCACTCGTCGCCGCCGCCCTCCTCGCCGCCTCCCTGACCGGGTGCAGCGCGATCGGCCAGTTCCTCACCGGGCCGGCGCAGCCGGAGCGCGACGCGACCACCCAGGAGATCACCGAGGCGGGCGACGCCGACGTCTTCGCCCTGCGCGTCGGCGACTGCCTCGACATGGTCGTGGCCGACCAGGTCGAGTCGGTGCCCGTGGTCCCCTGCTCGGAGCCGCACAGCGACGAGGTGTACCACGACTTCCAGATGCCCGACGGCGAGTTCCCGGGCGACGACGCGGTGAACAGCGCGGCGGAGACCGGGTGCCTCGACGCGTTCCAGCCGTTCGTCGGCATGGCCTTCGAGGAGTCGCAGCTCGACATCTCGTGGTACGTGCCCACCCAGGACTCGTGGAACCAGATGAACGACCGCGCGATCTCGTGCATGGTCTCCGACCCGGCCGGCGAGGTCACCGGAACGCTCGCGGGCGCCGCATACTGAGCGGCGCGCGCTAGGGCCGCAGCGTCGGCAGGGGCCCGCCCGTGCGGGCGTCGGCCCACAGGTCGACGTCCGAGTCGACCGCGTGCCGGTCGATCTCGCGGAGTTCGTCGTCGGAGAAGTCGAGCCGGTCGAGCGCTGCGACGTTCTCGTCGAGCTGCGACACCCGGCTCGCGCCGATCACGAGGCTCGTGACCCGCTCGTCGCGGAGCGCCCACGCGAGGGCGAGCTGCGCGAGCGACTGGCCGCGAGCCTCGGCGATGGCGTTCAGCGCGCGCAGTCGCTCGGCCGTCGCATCCGTCAGCATCGACTCGTCGAGCGACTTGTCGGCCGCGGCTCGCGAGTCGTCCGGGATCCCGCCGAGGTACTTGCCGGTCAGCAGGCCCTGCGCGAGCGCGGTGAAGCCGATGATGCCGAAGCCGAGTTCGCCCGCGGCGTCGACGAGCCCCTCCGACTCGATCCACCGGTTCAGCATCGAGTACGACGGCTGGTGGATGGTCAGCGGCGTGCCCCGCTCGGCGAGCAGGCGGGTCATCTCGCGGGTGGCCTCGGTGCCGTACGACGAGATGCCGACGTAGTGCGCCTTCCCGGACGCCACGATGTGGGCGAGGGCCGCCGCGGTCTCCTCGAGCGGGGTCTCGGGGTCGGGTCGGTGCGAGTAGAAGACGTCGACGTGGTCGAGCCCGAGCCGGCGGAGCGAGGCGTCGAGGCTCGAGACGAGGTACTTGCGGCTGCCGCCGACGCCGTAGGGACCGGGCCACATGTCCCACCCGGCCTTGGTCGAGATCAGCAGTTCGTCGCGGTACGGCGCGAAGTCGGTGGCCAGCAGCCGGCCGACGTTCTCCTCGGCCGCTCCGTACGGCGGGCCGTAGTTGTTCGCCAGGTCGAAGTGCGTGATGCCGTGGTCGAACGCGCGGCGGGCGATCTCGCGCTGGCGCTCGAACGGCACGTCGTCGCCGAAGTTGTGCCACAGCCCGAGCGAGAGCAGCGGCAGCTTGAGCCCGGAGGCGCCGACCCGTCGGTACGGCACGCGGTCGTAGCGGTCTGCGGCGGCGTCGTAGCTCATCCGGCGATGCTACCGAGCGGATGCCGTCACCCGGCTGGGAACACGACGAGGGCCGCCCATCGGGCGGCCCTCGCGCGGCTGACTCGAAACGTGCGATGACGGCCGATGGTGGAGATGGGGGGAATTGAACCCCCGTCCATCGCTGTGATTCCACGCCTTCTCCGGGCGCAGCCTGTGCAAGCGTTCTGCTCGGCCCCGACCTTTGCCACAGGCACCCAAGTCGACAGGCCCAGCCTGAATGAAGTCCCGCACGACGCTCAGGCGACGACGTGCAGCGAGTTCCCTAGATGACGCCAGCGACCGGGGCGGGAACGGACCCGGGCTGACGGACTAACGGGCTCGCTTAAGCAGCGAGGGCGTAGTCGGACTGCGGCTTATTGGCAGTTATTGTTTCGCAGAGATCGTTTACGAGATAACCCTGCATCCTCGGCCCGCTTCTCGTGGGTTCGCAGACGATGTCGAAACCGATCATCCCCATGCATCGCCGCCCGACCGGGGTCGGACTGACGGGCCGTCAATCGCACGCTGTGGAGTTGCCATGCCCGGGATGCGAGACGTTGAACGCCCCGGTACCCGGCCCTACAGTCTAGAACAGGCGCGACCGCTCCGCCATTCCCGAGCGGATGTCACGAAGGGGATCGCATGGCCACCGTCATCGCCGTCAGCGGGCACGCCGAGGAGCGCACCGAACCCGAACTCGGGGCGGTGTCGCTGACCGTCGGCTCCTCCGGCGGCGACCGGGAGTCGTTGCTGCGCGACGTCTCGGAGGCGCACGAGGCCCTGCTCGCCGACGTGCGCCGGCTCGACGCGTCGGGGGCGCTCGAGTCGTGGTCCGCCGGCCAGTTGCGCGTGTGGTCCCACCGCCCGTGGAACGCCGAGGGGCGGCAGCTGCCGCTCGTGCATCAGGCGAACGCCGACGTCGAGGTGGTGTTCGCCGACCTGAGCGTGCTCGGGGGCTGGATCGGCCGCGTGTCGGGCGAGGCCCACATCGCGCTGGGCGGCATCGACTGGCGGTTGACGGATGCCACGCGCGAACGCGTGCTCGAGGCGGCGCAGCGCGCCGCGGTCGCCGACGCGGTCCGCAAGGCCGCCGTGTACGCCGAGGCCCTCGGCCTGGGGTCGCCGGTGCCCATCGAGCTCGCCGACAGCGGCATGCTCAGCGCGCCGCAGCCGATGCCGCGCGCGCACAAGGCGGTGATGATGCGCGCGATGGAGCTCGGCAGCGCGCCGGAGCCGGAGATCGCGCCGTCGAAGCTCCTGGTCGAGGCGTCCGTCGACGCGAGGTTCAGCGCCGAGTAGCGCCCGTCCGTCGCGGCGCCGGCGGGCTCAGCCGCGGTCGATGAGCAGCGCCTCGAGCGCGGCGAGCTCGTCGCGGGCGAGGCCGGAGGCGAGCAGGTACTCGCGGGCGGAACCGTGGCCGCGCTCCACCTCGTCGAGCGCCGCCTCGAGTGCCTCGCGGGGGCTGCCTCCCATGAGCGTGCGCAGCTCCGGGGTGTCGGGGATCCCGTAGCGGCCGATCATCGCCACCATCTCCTCGAGCCAGTCGCCCGCGAGGTGCGACTCGGTGAGGGCGTAGTCGACGATGACGGCCTCGCGGTCGACGCCCGCGGCGAGGAGCGCGAGCGCGACGACGACGCCGGTGCGATCCTTGCCTGCGGTGCAGTGCACGAGGACCGCGCGGTCGCCGGAGGACGCGATCTCGCGCACCGCATCGACCACGACCGCGGAGTGTCGGGTGACGATCCGGTGGTAGAGCTTCTCGAGCGAGATGCCGCCCTCGCCCTGCGATGCTCCGGATCCCTCGAACACGGGCAGCCGCCGCACCTCGACGTCGAGCCCGTGCAGGTCGTCGGGCATGAGGCGGGCCTCGTTGTCGTCGCGGAGGTCGATCACGACGCCGACGTCGAGTCGGCGGAGGGCCTGGCGGCCCTCGTCGCCGAGGCGGTGCAGCCCGTCGGACCGGTACAGCACGCCGCGCCGCACGGTGCCGTCGCGCGCGGGCAGTCCGCCCACGTCGCGGAAGTTGTACGTGCCCGGCACGGGGATGCGCGTCGAGATGTCCACGGATCGGAGCCTACTCGCGGAAGTCGGGGGGACGACTGGGAGAAACTACTTTCCATTCTGGCAAGTAGTTGCTACGTTGTCGCCATGACGATCGACGAACCCTCCGGCACCGCGCCCCACGACCGCGAGTTCCGCGCCGAAGCGACCGGCGCCGACGCAGCGACCGCGGCCGCCCGGCTCCGCGAGGCCGCCTCGGCGGGCCGCGTCGTGGCCGTGCAGGGCTCGGCCTCCGCGTCCGCCTGGCTCACCGGCCTCGCCGCCGCGAGCGCGCTCTACCTCTTCTCGCTCGGGTGGTTCGAACGCGCCGACGAGACGCAGATCCTCGGCATGTCGCTGGCCTTCGGCGCCGTCCTGGGCGTGCTGTCGGTCGTGCACCTGCGCCGCCTGCGGGCCGCCAGCCTCGGCTTCTCGCGGCGCTTCGGCCTCGCCGTCGGCGCGTGGGGCGCGGTGTTCGCCATCGCGCTGACGCTCGGCCTGCTCGTCTTCCCCGCATCACCGCTCTACTTCGCGTGCGCCGCGATCGCGACCGCGGCGCCGCCGCTGTGGGGATCGCTGCGCGAGCTGGTGGTCGTCCGTGGCTGACCGGGCCGGGCCCGCCGACGCGACGGATGGCGCGCACCCGCGCCATCGGCTCGACGCGCTGCTCCAGCGCCCGGTCCCATTCTCGATCTGCGCCCTGCTCGCCGCCGCCGACGAGGCCGAGTTCGCCTTCGTCCGCGACGCCGTCGAACTCAGCGACTCCGCGCTGAGCAAGCAGGCGTCCGCGCTCGAAGCCGCGGGCTACGTCGCCGTCCGCAAGGGGTTCGTCGGCAAGTACCCGCGCACGTGGCTGTCGATGACCGCCCGGGGCCGGGCCGCGTTCGCCGCGCACCTCGAGGCGCTGCGCGCGATCGCGGGCTGACCGGACGCTCGCGGACTCCCGACGGGGCCGGGCCTACTCCCCCAGGTGCCGGCGCGACGCCATCGCGCGCTGCGCCTCGCGGGTGTCCTGCCGCTCCCGCAGGGCCTGGCGCTTGTCGTACTCCCGCTTGCCCTTCGCCACCGCGATCTCGACCTTCGCCCGGCCGTCCTTGAAGTACAGCGAGAGCGGCACGAGCGTGTAGCCGCCGGCCTTGGTCTTGTGGCTGATCTTCACGATCTCGTGCTTGTGCAGCAGCAGCTTGCGCTTACGGCGAGGGGCGTGGTTGTTCCAGGTGCCCTCGGTGTACTCCGGGATGTGCACCGAGTCGAGCCACATCTCGCCGCCGTCGATGAAGGCGTAGCCGTCCACGAGCGAGGCACGGCCCTGGCGCAGCGACTTCACCTCGGTCCCCGAGAGCACGATGCCGGCCTCGTAGGTGTCCTCGATGGTGTAGTCGTGTCGCGCCTTGCGGTTGGTCGCGACGACCTTCTCCCCGCGTTCCTTGGGCACGGTGCGCTCCTCGATTCGATGACGGATGCCGCCGGCGACGGCCGACGAGCCCTTCAGTCTAGTCGGCGACGCGACATCCGCTCACTCGAGCCCCGGGTCAGACCCGGAGGTACCGGCCGATCGCGATCGCCGCGGAGACGGCCGCGAGCACGACCCCGATGCCGACCAGCAGCGGCACGACCAGCAGCGCGTCGCCGAGCCCGACGAAGGTGAACGACAGCGCGTCGGCGAGGTAGCCCTGCACGAAGAAGTGCACGATCGCCACCACGGCCCCGCCCGCCAGCAGCGAGCCGATCAGCCCGGCGAACACGCCCTCGAGCACGAACGGCGTCTGGATGAAGCGGTTCGACGCGCCGACCAGCCGCATGATGCCGAGCTCCTTGCGCCGCGAGTACGCCGACAGCCGGATGGTCGTCGCGATCAGCAGGGCCGCTGCGACGAGCATCACGCCCGCGACCGCGACCGCCGTGTAGCTGGCGGCGTTCAGCACGTTGAAGATCTGGTCGAGGTAGCGTCGTTGGTCGACGACCTGCTCGACGCCGGCGAGCCCGGCGAGGCTCTCCACGAGCACGGCCGACTGCGACGGATCGACCAGGTTCACCCAGAAGGTCTCGTTGAGCACGTCGGGCGTGACGTACTCCGCGGCGGGCGTGCCCTCGAACTGCTCCTGGAAGTTCGCGTAGGCCTGGTCCCGATCCTCGAAGTAGTACTCGTCGATGAACGGGGCGAGCGTGTCCCCCGCCAGTTGCGACTCGACCGCCTCCTTCTGCTCCGGCGTCGCCTCGCCGTCGAGGCAGCCCGCCGAGGTCGACACCGCGGTGCACAGGTAGACGGCGACCTGGGCCCGGTCGTACCAGTACCCGCGCATCTGCTGGATCTGCAGCTGCAGCAGGGCGGCGACGCCGACGAACGTGAGCGACACGAACGTGACGAGCACCACGGAGACCACCATCGTGGCGTTGCGGCGGAGCCCGCTGCCGGCCTCCGCGAGCACGAGTCCGAGCCTCACTTGACCGGCCCCACTTCCTGGTCGTCGTCGCCGGGGCGGGGTCCGGCGGGGCTGCGCAGTCCGAGCCGCTCGGCGAGCGTGAGGTTCGCCGAGCGCGGCGGGCTCGCCGGAGGCGCCGGGCGCCCGGGCGGCGCATCGGCCTCGTCGGCCGACGCGTCGGCGTCCTCGAGCGGCTCGACCGGCGCGGTCGCCGCGGCCGTGATCGCCGCGGCCTCCTCCGTGACCTCGTCGGTGACCTCGGGTTCGACGTAGAGCGGGGGCGCGTCGCGCATCATCTGGGGGGTGACCTTCGGCGCGGCCGCGGTGACGGTCGCCGGTTCCGCGGACGGCGCGCGCTCGGCGGACGCCGCGGCGAGGCCCTCGTCCCCGGCGGGCGACTGCTCGACTTCCGTGTCGCGCCGGCGTCCGGGGCCCTTGGACCTCGGCACGGCCGTGACCTTCGTCTTCGGCTTCCCCTTCGGCTTCTCCTGCGTGCTGGACGCCGTGGCGGCGGCCGCAGCCGGCGCTTCCGGCGACGCGGTCGCGTCCGCGGCGTCGACGTCGTCCGCCTGCTCGACGCCGGCCGCCTCACCGGCGGCCACCGCCGCGGCGACGGCGCCCGGCGGCGTGTCCTCGTGGATGGGCAGGTCCATGACCTGCTGGTTCAGGGCGTATCCGGCGCTGCGCGCATCCCGCACGACCTCGCCCGAGGAGAGCTCGATCACGCGCCGCTGCATCTGGTCGACGATGCCGGCCTCGTGGGTGGCCATCACGACCGTCGTCCCGCTCGCGTTGATGCGCTCGAGCAGCGTCATGATGCCCGCGCTCGTGACCGGGTCGAGGTTGCCCGTCGGCTCGTCCGCCAGCAGCACCTGCGGCTTGTTCACGATCGCCCTCGCGATCGCGACGCGCTGCTGCTCGCCGCCGGAGAGCTCGTGCGGCATCCGCTTGGCCTTGCCGTCGAGGCCCACGAGCTTCAGCGTCTCGGGCACCGCGGTCTGGATGTACCCGCGCGACTTGCCGATCACCCGCAGGGCGAACGCGACATTGTCGAACACGGTCTTGTTCGACAGCAGCCGGAAGTCCTGGAACACGACGCCCAGGTTGCGGCGGAACAGCGGAACCTTGCGCGTCGAGATCCGCTTGAGGTCCTGTCCGAGCACGTGGATGCTGCCCGCCGTCGGCTTCTCCTCCTTGAGGATCAGGCGCAGGAAGCTCGACTTGCCCGACCCGGAGGCGCCGACGAGGAACACGAACTCGCCGCGAAGGATCTCGACGGTGACCCCGTCGAGCGCGGGACGGCTCTGCCCGGGATAGGTCTTGGTGACGGAGTCGAAGCGGATCATCGCGTACGAGCGTAGGCGGAGTCGCGCCGTTTCGGGGCAGCGACACCGGGAACCCGGCTCGCGGCGGCCGGATCAGGACGGCAGGGAGGCCAGCTCCGAGTCCACCCGATCGGTCCACGCATCGACGGCCGCCCAGTCGCGGAAATCACCCTCCGGCAACGCCGGGTTGGCTGGCATCCAGTCGAGGATGCGATCGGGGCCGCGCAGCTTGTCGAAGTCGAGCGCACCGAAGAAGACCATGGTGCCGCGCGGCCGGATGCGCTCGCCGAACTCCTCGAACTCCTTCGGCTCCGCCGACACCAGCACGTCGTTGCCCTCGGCGTCGACGCGTTCCGTGCCGAGCGGTCCGCTGCTGAACAGCCACGTCGGCCGCCCCGCGAGCAGCTCGGCGTTGTGCCGCACGAACCGCCGGGCCTCCTTGCGCCACTTGCCGAGGTAGGCGGCGCTGCCGATCACGAACGCGTCGAACCCCTCCGGGTACTCGACGTCGTCGCACCGCTCGATGTCGACCTCGTGGCCGAGTTCGGTCAGGCGCTCGCCGATCCGGTCGGCGATCCCCCGGGTCGCGCCGTACTTGCTCGAATAGGCGACGAGTACTCGCATGGCCTCCTCCTCACGCACCGGATGGCTCGTGGGGGCGACGCTACGCGCGCGACGGCGCGCCGTTCAGTGCCGAAGGTCCCTGCGAGCGGATGCTGCGCGGCGGGTGTCCGCGCCGCGGCATCCGTCGGCCGGTCAGTCGTCGGTCTTGCGCTTGCGCCACTTGATGCCGGCGGCGATGAACCCGTCGAGGTCGCCGTCGAAGACCTGGCTCGGGTTGCCGACCTCGTGCTCGGTGCGGAGGTCCTTGACCATCTGGTACGGCGCGAGCACGTACGAGCGCATCTGGTCGCCCCAGCTCGCGGTGATGTTGCCCGCGAGCTCCTTCTTCTGGGCCGCCTCCTGCTCCTTCTGGAGCAGCAGCAGTCGCGACTGGAGCACGCGCAGCGCGGCGGCGCGGTTCTGGATCTGCGACTTCTCGTTCTGCATCGACACGACGATGCCGGTCGGCAGGTGGGTGATGCGCACGGCGGAGTCGGTGGTGTTGACCGACTGGCCACCGGGGCCGCTGGAGCGGAAGACGTCGACGCGGATGTCGTTGTCGGGGATGTCGACCTCCTGCGCCTCCTCCATGAGCGGGATCACCTCGACCGCGGCGAAGCTCGTCTGCCGCTTGCCGGCCGCGCCGAACGGGCTCATGCGCACGAGGCGGTGCGTGCCGGCCTCCACGGAGAGGGTGCCGAACGCGTAGGGCGCGTCGATCTCGAAGGTGGCCGACTTGATGCCCGCCTCCTCCGCGTAGCTGGTGTCCATGACGGTCGCGCTGTAGCCGTGCTTCTCGGCCCAGCGCAGGTACATGCGCATGAGCATCTCGGCGAAGTCGGCGGCGTCGACGCCGCCCGCGCCGGCGCGGATCGTGATGACGGCGGGGCGCTCGTCCCATTCGCCGTCGAGCAGGGTCTGCACCTCGAGGTCGCCGACGGTCTTCTGCAGCGCCGACAGCTCGGCGCGCGCCTCGGCGGCGGACTCCTCGTCGTCGGCCTCGCGGGCGAGCTCGACGAGCACCTCGAGGTCGTCGAGGCGCGACTCGATGCCGGTGATGCGGCTGAGCTCGGACTGGCGGTGGCTGAGCGCGCTCGTCACCTTCTGCGCGGCGTCGGGGTCGTCCCACAGGTCGGGTGCGCCCGCCTGCTCGCTGAGGCGCGCGATCTCCGCCTTGAGGGCGTCGACGTCGACGACGGCACGGATGTCACGGAACGTGGAGCGCAGCGCGGCGATCTCCTGCGAGAGGTCAAGATCCAACATGGCGCTCCCAGCCTAGTGGGCGGCGCTGGGCGCGCCCTGCGTCGGGCCTACGATCGATCGAGTGACGTCCGGCACCCCTCACCCGTTCTCGTGGCGCTCGATCGTCCTCCCGGCGTACCTGCCGACGCTGCTCTTCTCGCTCGGCGAGGGCGCGCTCATCCCGGTGATCCCGGTGGTCGCGACGGAGCGCGGCGCCTCCCTCGCGCTCGCGGGACTGATCGCGGCGATGCTCATGGTCGGCCAGCTGATCGGCGACCTCCCCGCGGGCTGGCTGGTCGCGCGCATCGGCGAACGCGCCGCCATGATCGGCGCCTCCGCGCTCGCCGCCGCGGGAACGCTGCTCGCCCTCCTGGTGCCCACCACGTGGGGGCTCGGCGTCGGAGTGCTCCTGCTGGGCCTCGCGACGTCGGTGTTCGGCCTCGCGCGCCACGCGTTCCTCACCAGCTACGTTCCGGCCCGGGTCCGCGCGCGTGCGCTCTCGACGCTCGCGGGCGTGTTCCGGGGCGGCTGGGCGATCGGGCCGTTCGTCGCGGCGGGCGTGATCGCCTGGACGGGTTCGCCCACCGCGGTGTTCTGGGTGCTCGTCGCATCGTGCGCGGCGGTGGTGGTCCTGCTGCTGGTGCTCCCCGATCCCGAGCGGGCGTTCGGCGCCGCGGTCCACGCACGTGCGGCATCCGTCGCCACGCACCCGAGCGGCGGGACGGATGCCGCGCACGGCGGCGTGCGGCACGCGATCGTCGCGAACCGCGCGGTGCTCGGGCGCATCGGCACCGGCGTCGGGTTCCTCGCCGCGGTCCGCGCGAGCCGCACGGTGCTCGTGCCGCTCTGGGCCGTGTCGATCGGCATGCGGCCGGATGCCGCGGCCCTCGTGATCGGCATCGCCGCGGCGGTCGACTTCGCCCTGTTCTACGTGAGCGGGCAGGTGATGGATCGGTACGGCCGACTCTGGAGCGCCATCCCGGGCCTCGTCGGCCTGGGCCTCAGCCACGTCGTGCTCGCGTTCACGCACGACCTGCCGGGGGCCGCCGGGTGGTTCACCGCGTGCGCCATCCTGCTCGGGGTCGCGAACGGGCTCACCTCCGGCCTGATCCTCACGCTCGGCGCCGATCTCGCGCCGGCGGCGAACCCCGCGCCGTTCCTCGGCGCGTTCCGCACGATCGCCGATGCCGGCGCCGCCGGGGCGCCGCTGGCCATCGCCGCGCTCACCTCCGCCGCGTCGCTCATGGCCGCGAGCGGAGCGATGGGGCTCGTCGGGCTGGCCGGGGCGGCGATGCTGTGGCGGTGGATCCCGCGGTACGTGCCGCATCCGGGCCGGCATCGGTCGCCGGCGCCCGAGCGTGCCGAGCCCGACGAGGTGTGGACGCCGGCCGCCGACACCTGATCGCCGACCACGGCCGAGCTGGCGTCCATCGTCCGCCGGCGCCGGAACGCCTGCGCCGCAGGTCGCCCGCCCGGTAGCGTCGAGACGGCGAGGGACGAGCGCGAGCACGGGAGGCGCGATGCGGGCGACGGTGGTCGGGGCCGGGATGGCCGGACTCGTGGTCGCGCGGCAGCTCGCCCTCGCCGGGTGGCAGGTCGACGTGCTCGAGCAGGCGCCGGGGCCGCGCGAGGACGGCTACATGATGGACTTCTTCGGGCACGGGTTCGACGCCGCCGAGCGGATCGGCGTGCTGCCGCGACTCCGGGAGGCGGCCTACCGCATCGGCGAGGTCGAGTACGTCGACGACCGCGGCCGGCGACGGGCGAGCCTCGACTACGACCGGTTCGCCTCCGCCCTCGGGGGTCGCCTCATCAGCCTGATGCGGCCCGACCTCGAACGGGTGCTGCTGGAGTCGCTCGACGTCGCGCCATCCGGTTCGGTGCGGGTGCACTACGACCGCCGGGCGGGCATGGGCGTCGGCGACGCCGAGGCCCGCCGGATCATCGACGCGGCCGACCTCGTGGTCGGCGCGGACGGCATCCACTCATCGGTGCGGCGCGGGCTGTTCGGCGACGAGACGGCGTTCCTCCGACCGATGGGCCTGCGCGCGGCGGCCTTCACCGTCGACGACCCGGAGCTGCACGCCAGGTTCGCCGGGCGGTTCGTGCTCACCGACACCATCGACCGGCAGGCGGGGGTCTACAGCCTCCGCGACGGTCGGGTCGCGGCCTTCCTCGCGTACCGCGAGGGCGCGTTCGGGCCGGCGATCGCTCCCCCGGGTTCCGAAGCCGTCATCGGACGGAGCGACGCCCGCGAGCGGCTGCGTCACGTTTTCGCTGGCATGTGGCCGCCGATCGACCGACTTCTCGAGGGCTGCCCGCCCGCCCCCTACGACGACGTCGTGGCGCAGGTCGACCTGCCGCAGTGGAGCGACCGGCGCCGGACGGTGCTCGTGGGCGACGCGTGCCAGGCGGTGTCGCTGCTGGCGGGTCAGGGCGCGTCGCTCGCGGTCGCCGGCGCCGCACTCCTCGCCGAACTCGTGGGACCGAACCGCGACGCGGCCGGAATCGGGAGCGCCCTCGCCGAGTACGAGCGACGCTGGCGTCCGGTCGTCGAGGAGACCCAGCTCGCCGGTCGCCGCGCCGCGAACTCCTTCCTGCCGTCGTCGCGATGGCAGCGGTTCGTCCGTCGGATCGTCCTGCGCGCCACCCGCCTGCCCGGGGTGGACCGCCTGGTCATGCGTTCCCTCGCCGGGTCGAGCGGAGTCCCCTGACCCGGCGACCTCCGTGTCGCGCGCGGACGGTCAGTGGAAGACCGACCGCGCGTCGGCGGTGACCTCGATCGGCACGGTCAGCGGCGTGAGGTCGGTGTGGATCGGCGCGTACCAGGTGGCGCGCACGGTCACGGTCGCACTCAGGCCGTCGTCCGAGGTCGCCCGCACGAGCTCGACCCCGCGGAGCGAGTGGTCTGCGTCGGCGAGGTAGGCGGATGCCACGGCTCCGACCTCGGCGTCGTCCAGTCCGATCGCGAGCCGGTCGCCGTCGATCCGCACCTGCTCGAGCTGCCACGATTCGGCCGCCGCGAGCGCCGCGCCGTCGGCCAGCGTGAACAGGCGCTTGCGGTCGAGGTAGAGCGACGTCGCCGACACGACGACCAGGACGAGCGCCAGCGCGAGCGCGCCGTAGAAGATCGTGAGCACCAGCGTCGACCCGGATTCCTCCGCGGCGGCGGCCGCCAGGCGCGGTCGCAGGCGCGCGCCTGGCCGTCTCACGACGGACCTGTGAATCGCGACACGGTGTGCGTGGCGATGCCGTCGAGGCGAACCGTCCCGATCGAGCTCGTCGCGAGCGCCTGCGGCACCAGGGGCAGGGCGATGACCGCGCCCACGCGCACCGTGATCCGGGTTCCCGGTTCGTCGCACGGGCCGGAGCAGTCGACGACGACCGAGGTCGTGTCCGCGTCGACGCCGTAGTCGGCGAGGACGACGCGGACGGTTCGTTCGACGGATGCGGCGGGCGCGCCCTCCGCCTCGAGCACCGCCACGCGCGCCGCCTGGCGCGCGGCGCCCTCGACGCCGAGCGCCGCGGCCTGGATCGACGCCATCGCGACGACGAGGTAGACCAGGGGCACGAGCAGGACGAGGCCGACGGTGAGGAACTCGAGCGACGCCGAACCGATCTCGCCCGCGAGCCGCTTGCGGACGGCGCGCACCGCGGCGGCGCGGGGGCGCGGTCGGCGCGGGTCACTTGATCGTCTCCACGGCGGCATGCCCGGTCACCTCCAGCGCGCGCTCAGGGCCGAGCAGGCCGACGACCGGCAGCGTCGTGCGCACCGTCACGGCGACCGCGGGCACACCGCCGACCGTCGTGGGCACGGCGCGGACCTCGCCCGCGTAGTCCGGTGCGATCGCCGCGCCGATGAGCGCTCGCGTCCGCTCGGCTCCCGCCGACGGCGAGGACCCCGCGAGGGCGGCGAATCTCGCCCCCTCGGCGGCCGCGTCGAGCACGGTGTTGCGCACGTGCAGCGCGAGGGCGAGCTGCACCACCGCGAGCAGGAGCACGGTGAGCAGGACCCCGACGAGCGAGAACTCGGCCACCGCGGAACCCCGCTCGTCGCGCAGGCGTTCGACGATGCGGCGCACGCCGCCCGTCAGAACCCGGTGACGCGGCCGATCGCCTGGTCGAAGACGCCGCTCAGCGCCGGGCCGGCGAGTCCCCAGATGACGATCACGAGCCCGGCGGTCATCAGCGTGATGAGTACCCAGCCGGGCACGTCGCCTCGGTCGTCGGCCAGGCGTCGTCGGATGGTGCGGAGCATGGGCGGTCCTTTCGGGATGGACGGATCGGGTGGGGATCGACGGCATCAGAAGCCCGCCTGGAGGACGAGGTAGCCGGGGAACAACGCGAACGCGATCGTCACCGGGAGAATGAGGAAGACGAGCGGGACGAGCATCGCGATCTCCTTGCGGCCGGCCAGTTCGATCAGGGTCCGCTTCGCCTCGGCACGGGCGTCGCCCGCCTGCGCCCGCAGGACGGCCGCGAGGGGCGCGCCTCGATCGAGCGCGCCGAGCACCTGGTCGAGCGCCCGGGACAGCCCGGGGTGCTCGAGCCCGTCGCGGAGCCGCGTCAGCGCATCGGGCAGCGGCACGCCGGCGCTCACCGCGGAGACGACACCGGCGAACTCCCCGGGCAGCTCTCCCGAACCGGCGCGGGCGACGCGCCGCAGCGCGTCGAGCATGCCCTCGCCGGCGGTGAGGCTGAGCGTGAGGAACTCGAGCATGGTCGCGAGTTCCGCCGAGACCCGGGCCAGGCGCCGACGGGCTGCCCGCTGCAGGACCCAGTCGCGACCGACGGCTCCGGCGACCGCGACGAGCACGGGCAGCGCCACCCGGACGGTGCCCGGCAACGCACTGAAGGTCGGGACGAACAGCGCGAGCGCGGTGCCGGCCGCGAAGCCCACGCCCGCCCAGGCGAGCTGCTCGCCGCGGAAGCGCTCGACGGTGACGGTCGAGCCGGCCTGCCGGAGCCGCCGGGCCACCGTGTCGTTGCCCCCGAGCAGCGCCGACATGAGCTCGCGCATCCGGCGGACGGCGGGGAGGACGAGCAGGCCGAGGACGCCGCCCGGGTCGCCGTCCGGACGGGCGCGCATCGCGCGCGCCTCGGCCGAGACATCCGTGATGTACGGCGCGACGCGATCGACGAGCCGCACGCGGCCGAGCCGGGGCATCGATGCGGCGATGAGCCACAGGCCGAGCCCGAGCACGGCGCCGAGCGCGATCGAGACGGCGGGGAAGGCGCTCAGGTGAACCAACGGCGCTCCTCGGGCAGGCGGCCGAGGCCGATCATGAGTCGGTACGCGACGACGGTCACGCCCACGCCGCACAGGATCAGCGCGGTCCCCGCCGCGGAGTCGTAGGCCCGCAAGGTCTCGGGCCGGCTCGCGAGCACGAGCAGGAGCAACCACGGCGCGGCGACGCCGAGCCGAGCGGCATTGCGGATCCACGACTGGCGGGCCCCCACCTCGGCCCGGAGCGTGGCGTCTTCGCGGAGGTACGCCGAGAGGCCCCTGAGGACCGCGGTCAGGTCCGTGCCGCCGACCTCACGCGCCATCCGGAGCGTCTCGAGGATGCGGTCGGCGGTCGGGTCGGCCAGCCGCGCCTTCAACGAATCGACCGCGGCCGAGAAGTCGCCGGTTCGCCGGAACTCGTCGTCGAACGCCGCGAAGGCCGATCGCGTCGTCGCCGGACCCAGCCGCGCGAGTGCACCGACGCTGTCGGGCAGCGACATCCCGGCGCGCACGCTCGCGACGAGGTGGTCGACCACGTCGGGCCAGATCGCGCGGTTCGCCGAGCGCCTGCGGTTCGCCCGCATGCGGATCACGACCGGCAGCACGGCCGCGCCGAGGACGCCGCCGACCAGCGTGAGCACGGGCACCGCGAACACCGCCTGTGCGAGCGCCGCGGTCACCGCGGCCAGCACCGCCGCTACGGCCGCGACGACGGCGACGGGCGCGCCCGGGATGCCGGCGAGCGCGAGCTCGTCGCGCAGCGGTGAGCGACGGCGACCCGGACGCGGCGCCTCGCCCCGGGCGGGCCACAGCAGCGGCGACGCGATGAGGAGCAGCCCGACGCCCAGCGCCGCACCGAGGACCGCGCTCACGCGGCCGGCTCCGCGACCTGCGCCGATGCCTGGCCCATCGTCGAACCTCACCCCTCCCGTGGTGCGCATCGTCCTCGTCGACCTCCGCATCCGCGTGCGGCCCGGTGGGGCCGGGGATCGGATGCCGGAGATCGGGGCGATGCCTGCACGATGACGGTATCGGTGCACGTCGCACGCGATGCGCCGCTCCCCGTCGCCTGTGGACAACCGACCCGGCCGGGTCAGAAGTCCCGGCTCGGTCCCGGGACCACCGGGCTGGGACCGTTGACGATCGCGCCCGAAGCGCCGACGGCGTAGACGCCGTTGCGCAGGCGCTGCCGCACCCGGCGGACGGCGTCGGTGACCGAATCCGCGAGGTCGCCCAAGGTCGGATCCTCCAGCACCCGGACGCCCATCGGCGTGGCCTCCGCGACGGTCTCGTCGCACAGCGCCACCCATGAGACCGCCAGGTCCTCCACCGCGAAGACGGGGAGCACGCCGGGCACCCAGAAGCGGTCGGTGGGCACGCCCGATGCGAAGTCGCAGTAGTCGGCCATCCGCAGGTACGCCTCCACGACCTCGTCCAGCGGTCGGAACTCGCCGCCCGGGAACAGGTCGGGCCCGGCCGGTTCGGCACCGTCGTGCCAGTGGTACAGGGTCTCCAGCTCCGGCGGGAGCGGGAACCCGAGGGCGCGCTGGGCCTGCGCGATCCGGTCGGGGTCCACCCCCGGCCGGAGGCTCGCCTCGATCGGCGAGCCCGCTCCGCGGAGGTCTGCCACCAGGCCGTCGAGCGCCTCGACGGTCGCAGGAACGATGCTCACGATGGCAGCATCCCACCGACGAGCCCGGGACCGAAGACCTCGTTCATGCGACGAGCTCGGGGGCATCGAGGACGATGCCGGGGTCGAACCCGGCGGCCGCGTACTTCTCCAGTCGCGCGGGCCGAGCGCCGGTCGCCACGAGCGCCCCGGTCGCGGGGTCGACCCGGAAGATCGCGTCGGCGTCGACCTGCGCTCCGGTGGTGCCGCCGGTCGGGGCGTCGATCGCGACCACCCGCCGGTGCCCGCGCCGATCGATCGCGAGGTGCACCACCAGGTCGACGCACGACGCCACGGTCGGCACGACGAAGCCGGAGTCGATGTTGCGCCCCGCGAGCAGGGGCAGCGTGCACAGCTTCGCCAGTGCGTCCTGAGCCGAATTGGCGTGGATGGTGCACAGGCCCGGCAGGCCGGAGTTCAGGGCGATGAGCAGGTCGAGGCTCTCGGCCTCGCGCACCTCGCCGACGATGAGCCGGTCGGGACGCATGCGCAGCGCCTCCTTGACGAGCCGCCGGAGGGTGATCTCACCGGTGCCCTCGAGGTTCGGCTGCCGGCACTGCATGGCGACCAGGTCGCGCACGTCGAGGTCGAGCTCGAACGTCTCCTCGACCGTGACGACGCGCTCCCCCGGTCGGGCGCCCGACATCAGCGCGTTCACCATCGTGGTCTTGCCGGTGTGCGTCGCCCCGGAGACGAGGATGTTCGTGCCGGCCAGGATGCCCATCCGCAGGAACTCCGCGGCCTGGCGCGTCAGCGATCCGAGCTCGACGAGCCGGCCGAGCGAGCGGATGCGCTGCTGGAACTTGCGGATGTTCACCGCCCAGTGCGCGCGCGTGACATCCGGGATCGCGACGTGCAGCCTCGACCCGTCGGGCAGCGACGCGTCGACGAACGGCGAGGAGAGGTCGACGCGACGACCGGAGTGACGCAGCATCCGCTCGACGAGGTCGCGGACCTCGCGGTCGGAGAGGACGACCGTGGTGAGCTCGGCCACGCCCGCCCGGGCGACGAAGACGCGGGTCGGCGAGTTGATCCAGATCTCCTCGACGGTCGGGTCGTCGAAGAACGGTTGCAGCGGCCCGTAGCCGGTGAGGGAGGCCACGACCTCGCGCGCCGCGTCGACCTCGTCGGCGAGCGGCTGGTGCGCGCCGGCGAGCGCACGCTCCGAGTATCTGCGCACCTCCTCGGCCGCATACCGCGACGCGAGCACCTCGTCTCGGGCGAGGTCGACGCCCTCGCGGAGCACTCGGCCTCGCACCCGTTCGGCGATCGTGCGCACGGGATCGGACATGGGGTCCATCTTGGAGATGCGCACCGCGGCGGCCCCGAAGTTATCCACATCGGCCGCAGACCGCCGATCGGGTCATCGCGCGACGACTCGCGCGCGGGTGCCTGTCGCCCCGCCGGGATGCGGAGCAGGATGGAGCCGTGCGAGGGGTCCTGCTCGATCTGGACGGCGTCGTCTACGTGGGCGACGAGGCGGTGCCCGGCGCGCCGGAGGCGATCGCCCGGCTCGCGCGCGACGGGGTGCCGTACCGCTTCGTGACGAACACCACGTCGCGGCCGCGGAGCGCGATCGCCGAGAAGCTCGCCCGGCTCGGGGTCGCGGCCGACGCCGACCACCTGCTCACGCCGGCGGTCGCGGCGACGGCCTGGCTGCGGCGGCACGCCATCGAGCGCCCCGCCCTGTTCGTCCCGGACACGACGGCGGCCGAGTTCGCCGGGTTCGAGCCGGTCGCGGCGTCGGCCGAGGAGGGCGCGGACGCCGTGGTCGTCGGCGACCTCGGCGAGCGCTGGGACTTCGCGACGCTGAACCGCGCCTTCCGCCTGCTCACGGCCGATCCCGCGGCACCGCTGGTCGCGCTGGGTCTCACGCCGTACTGGCGCGCCCCGGACGGGTTGCGGCTCGACGCGGGCGCGTACGTCCGGGCACTCGAGTACGCGACCGGACGCGAGGCCGAGGTGCTCGGCAAGCCCGACCCGGCCTTCTACGACGCGGCGGTGGCCGCGCTGGGGCTCCCCGCCGACGACGTCGTGATGGTGGGCGACGACATCAGGACGGATGTCGCGGGCGCGCAGCGCGCGGGCCTCGCAGGGGTGCTGGTGCGCACCGGCAAGTTCACGCCGCGCGACCTCGACGGCGACCTCCGCCCCGACGCGGTGCTCGACTCGATCGCCGACCTGCCGGAGTGGCTCGCGCAGCGATGACCGCGCCGGCGAGCCCTCAGTCGAGCCGGTCGACGGCCGCCAGGGCTCCCTCGAGGTCGGCGCCGGCCCGGTCGGCGGCATGCGCCGCGGCGTCGCGGTCCCGGGCCGCGGCGCGCTCGGCGTGCTCGGCCTCCGCCAGCTGCTCGCGGACCGCGTCGAGACGCGACTCCAGCGACTTCCGCTCCCGCTTGAGCGCGGCGACCCGATCCCCCGCCGACGCCGCCTCGGCCTCCGCGTCGCGCAGCGCGAGCCGGGCCGCCTCCGCCCGCTCCTGCGCCGCGGCCAGTTCGGCGTCCGCGTTCCGCCGCGCCTCCAGGTCGCCACCGTCATCCGGTCGGTCGTGCGACCGCCGTGCCGCGGCCGGCCGGAGCGTCGGGACCCCGCCGGCGACCGCCCCGGCGAGGTCGACTTCCGACCCGACGGCCTGCACCGCGCGCACCAGGCGGCCCGAACGGACCGCGGAGCCCGCCTCGGCCGACACGGTCGCGGCGACGAGCGTGCGCTCGACCTCGTCGAGGACCGCGCGCGACGGCGCCCGGTCGGCGGCATCCGCGAGCGTCGCCGCATGCCGGAGCAGGTCGCCGATCGCACGCCGCCGCTCGCCCACGAGGGCCGTCAGGGCCCGTCCGTCGCCCGAGGCCTGGGCGAGGGCCAGCTCGCCGCCGATCCCGACGAGGTCGCCGAGTTCGTCGGCGCGATCCCGGGCGAGCCGGTTGACGATCCAGGCTGCCGGCGACGGACGCCGCAGCGCGGCGATCCGCTTCGCGAGCTCCGCGTCGGACGCCTTCACGTCGGCGACGCGGGCGTTGCGAGCCGCGGTGAACTCCTCCGGCACGAGCCGGTAGAGCGCGTCGGCCGCCTCGGCCACCGCGTCGCCCGCCGCACCGCTCATACGGTCTCGACGTAGCGGTGCACGAGGTTGACCGCGAGCGCACCCTGCCCCACGGCCGACGCCACTCGGCGCATCACGTCGTGCCGCACGTCTCCCGCCGCGAAGATCCCGGGGACGCTGGTCTCGAGCAGGTACGGGTCCCGCTTCAGCTTCCAGCCGGGTGGGCGGTGGCCGTCGTGCACGAGGTCCTGGCCGGTGATGACGAAGCCTCCGTCGTCGAGTTCGACGAGGCCGCGCACGAGATCGGTGCCGGGAACCGCGCCGATGAACACGAACATCGCATCGGCCGGCATCCGCTCCTCGGCGCCCGTCACCGTGTCGCGCACCGTCAGCGCGGTGAGTCGCGGTTCGCCCTCCAGCTCGGTGACCTGCGCGTTGGGGCGCACGGTGATGTTCGGCGTCGCCTCGATCTGGTCGATGAGGTACTTCGACATGCTCCGCGCCAGCGACGGCGCACGGACCAGGATGGTCACGTCGGCCGCGTACCGCGAGAGGAACATCGCGCCCTGTCCGGCCGAGTTCGCCCCGCCGACGACCACCACCCGGGCTCCGCTGTAGCTGACCGCCTCGCTCGCGGCCGCGCCGTAGTAGACGGATGCCCCGTTGAGCCGCTCCTCGCCGGGGATGCCGAGCGTCCGTGCCTGGACGCCGGTGGCGAGCACGACCGCGCGCGACCGCAGCTCGCTGCCGTCGTCGAGCGTCACGATCTTGTACGAGTCCTCCACCCGGATCCGCGTCACCGCCACCGGGCTGAGGATCTCGGCGCCGAGCCGCTTGGCCTGCGTCACCGCGCGCCGGGCGAGGTCGGCGCCCGAGATGCCCTGCGGGAACCCGAGGTAGTTCTCGATGCGGGAGCTCGTGCCGGCCTGCCCGCCGGGCACCTCGCGTTCGATCACGGCCGTGCGCAGGCCCTCGGAGGCGCCGTACACCGCGGCGGCGAGCCCGGCCGGTCCGGCGCCGATCACGATGAGGTCGTAGAACGGCGCCTGGGGCGGCGCGCGCAGGCCGATGCGCTCGGCGAGCTCGTGCAGGTCGGGGCACGCGAGCATCGTGCCGTCGGGGAGGAACACCACGGGCAGGCGCGTGCTGCCGGGGTTCGCGGCCTCGACGAGCGCGCGGGCTCCCGCATGCTTCTCGATGTCGAGCCACTGGTACGGGATCTGGCTCCGCGCGAGGAAGTCCTTGACGGCGTGCGTCGTCGGCGACCACAGCGTGCCCGCGACCCGGATGCCCTCGTAGACGGGCGGCGTGCTGGCCTGCCAGTCGGAGAGCAGGTCGTCGACCACCGGGTACAGGCGCTCCTCGGGCGGGTCCCACGGCTTCAGGAGGTAGTAGTCGAGGTCGAGCGCGTTGATGCTCGTGATCGCGGCATCCGTGTCGGCGTAGGCCGTGAGCAGCACCCGCTTGGCCTGCGGGTACAGCTTGAGCGCCTCGCGCAGGAACTCGGTCCCGGTCATCCCCGGCATCCGCTGATCGACGATGAAGAGCGCGATCTGGTCCTCGCGCGTGCGGAAGGCGGTGACCGTCTCCAGCGCGTCCTGGCCCGAGCCGGAGCGCACGATCCGGTAGTCGTCGCGGTACCGCGCCTGCAGGTCGCGCGCGATCGCGCCGAGCACCTGCGGCTCGTCGTCGACGGTCATGATGACCGGCTTCGCCATCGCTCAGTCCTCCTCGACGTGGTCGGCCGGCGCGACGCCGACGGGGAGCCGGGCGGTGAACCGCGTGCGCCCCGGCTCGGATTCGACCGTGAGGTCGCCGTGGTGCTTCTTCACGACGATGTTGCGGGAGATGGGGAGCCCGAGGCCCGTGCCCTCGCCGGGCGCCTTCGTCGTGAAGAACGGGTCGAACACCTGCATGAGCTGCTCCGGCGTCATCCCGGGTCCGTCGTCCTCGACTTCGACGAAGACCTGGTCGTCCTCGTGGCGTGCGCGCAGGGTGAGCGTCCCCTCGCCGCCCATGGCGTCGATCGCGTTGTCGATGAGGTTGGTCCAGACCTGGTTGAGCTCGCTCGCGAACGCCTGGATGACGGGGAGGTCGTCGTCGTACTCGCGGACGACCCGGACACCGCGCTTCAGCTTGCTGTGCATGATGATCAGGGTGTTGTCGAGCCCGACGCGCACGTCGACGTCCTGCACCGGCGTCTGGTCCATGTACGTGTAGGTCTTCAGCGCCTTGACGAGGTCGACCAGACGAGTGGTGCCGACGGTCACCTCCGCGAGGAGCGCGTAGACGAGGAACTTCTCGCCGAGCCACCGCAGGATGACGCGGCGCTCCTCGTCGGAGAAGTCGGCGCCGAGCTCCTCCAGGTCGGCCACGTCGTATCCGAGGCTCACGAGCGACGGGGCGAGCTCGGACGGCTCGGGCACGCTGTGGTCGTACAGCCAGTCCTCGACCGCCGTCTCCCGGTCGATGCGCTCCAGCGCGGGAAGGTCGGCAGGGCGTTCCGCCCGGCTGGCCGCGAGGCTGTCGAGCGCGCGCAGTCGTTCGATCTTGGCGCCGTAGAGGCCGAGCCGGCCGAGTTCGAGCTGGATCACCTGGAGCCGGGCGAACGCCGCCATCGCCTGCGCCGCGCCGCGCTGCGCCGCCGAGGCGGGGTTGTTCATCTCGTGCGCCATCCCGGCGCTGAGCTTGCCGAGCGAGGCCATCTTCTCCTGGAGGATGAGCTGGTCCTGGATCTGGCTGATCTGCTCGAGCGTGGCCTGGAGCGCCTCGTTCTTCTCGCGCAGCTCCCCCGTGCGCTCGCGGAGCTCCAGCTCGCTCAGCCGCAGGGCCTCCTCGGCGGCCTTGCGCTCGCCGATGTCGCGGATGATGCCCGTGTAGAAGCGGTCCTCGTGCACCGTCCAGGTCGAGAGCGAGAGCTCGATCGGGATCTCCCGGCCGTCCTTCGTGCGAGCGGAGAGTTCGACCGTCGACCCGATGACGTGCGCTTCGCCGGTCTCGGTGTAGCGCTTCATGCCGGCGCGGTGCTGGTCCTGGAAGTGCTCGGGGATGACCAGTTCGAGCTGCTGCCCGACCGCCTCCTCCTCGGTGTGACCGAGGATCCGGGTGGCGGCCGAGTTCCACGAGACGATGCGGCCGGTGTGGTCGGCGGAGATGATCGCGTCGATCGCCGACTCGGTGACCGACCGGAACTTCTGCTCCGCCTGCTTGCGCTCGCTGATGTCGCGGATGATGCCCGTGTAGTAGCGGTCCTCGTCGAGGAACCACGTCGCGAGCGAGAGCTCGATCGGGAACTCCGACCCGTCCTGCCGGATGGCGGCGAGCTCGACGGTCGTGCCGATCACGTGCGTCTCGCCGCCCCCGGTGACACGGCGGATGCCGGTGCGGTGCAGGTCGCGGAACCGCTCGGGGATGATCAGCTCGAGCTTCTGCCCGACCGCCTCCGGCTCGGTGTGCCCGAACAGCGCGGTGGCGGCGCTGTTCCAGCTGCGGATCACCCCGGACGCGTCGGCGGAGATGATGGCGTCGATCGCCGACTCCATGACCGACCGGAACTTCGCCTCCGACTCGCGGAGCGCCATCCGCACCTTCGAGACGGTGACCTGGCGTTCGATCCGCGCGAGCACCTCGCGCGGATCGAGCGGCACCGAGATCAGGTCGTCGCCGGCCTCGAGGCTGCGCACGCGCCGCTCGGTGTCGGCCTCGTGCGCCAGGAAGACCACCGGCAGGTCGACGGCGTGCCCGGCGTGGTGGAGTTCGTCGACGAGGTCGAACGCGTCGGATCGACCGAGGCCGGTGTCGACGACGATGAGGTCGGGCGCCTGCTCGAGCGCCGCGCTCGCGTGGTCGAGGTCACCGGCGGCGTGGACCACGGCGTAGACGCCCTCGTCGAGGATGCCGCGCAGTTCGTCGACCGCGCGCGCGTCGTCGGAGACGACGAGGATCACCCCACGGTCGCCCAAGAGTCCCACCTCCCCCGGCAGCGTCGCACTCAGGACGGATCACTCGTCAGGGTAGCGAGGCTTCGGGGCATGGTGCCAGCACGCCGGATGCCGCGTCGCACTCCCGGCGGCTCAGCCGCCCGTCGTCGCGAGGATCAGCAGGGCCCCCTGGCTGATGACCACGAACCCGCCGAGGATGATCGCGACGAGCGAGATCCAGCCGGGCCCGGTCGCGGGGTCGGCGCGGTACTGCCGCCGCCCGATCACGCCGAGCGCGACGGCCACGGCGGCGATGCCGAGAGCCCAGAGCGCCGGCAGCGCGAGGGAGAGCACCGCGAGCAGGGCGCCGATCACGGCCGGCGCCGACACCGTGCCGAACCACCTCAGCACCGCCCCGCGCTCGGGCGGACGCCCCGCGTCCCCGCCATCCGCTCGCTCCGCCATGCGCCCCAGTCAAGCGCATCGCGCCGCCTAGACTGAACGGGCACTCGCGGGAGTGGTGAAATCGGCAGACACGCAGGATTTAGGTTCCTGTGCCTTCGGGCGTGTGGGTTCAAGTCCCACCTTCCGCACGACACGACACGACACGACACGGCACGTGACCGGTCGGCGAGCCGCCGGAACGGGCTCAGGCCAGCGACAGCACGAACGAGAGCACGAACCCGGCCGCGGTGCTGAGGGCGACCGCCGGGCCGCCGTGCTCGTACGCCTCGGGCATGAGCGTGTCGGCCAGCGAGGCGATGACCGCACCCGCGGCGAAGGCGAGCGGGAGCGAGATCGTCTCGGGATCGGTGTTCGCGAGCGGTCCGGCGCCGATCACGACCGCGCCGACCAGCAGCGCGGCGCACGCGGCCCAGAGCGCGATGATCCGACCGCTCGACTGCCCCTGGCTCTTCATCGACGAGGCTCCGACGAGGGCCTCGGGCAGGTTCGACACGAAGATCGCCGCGAGCAGGGCGAGCCCGCCGGAGCCGGCGCCGCCGAGCGCGACGCCCAGGGCGAGGTTCTCGGGCACGCCGTCGAGCGTGACCGCGGCGAGCAGCGCGATCCCGGCGGCGCCCCGCGTCGAGGCGGAGGTCGCCGGGCGGTCGTCGGCCGCGGCATCCGTGTCGAGCTTCACGCTGCCCTCGATCTCGGAGGTCGGCTTCGACCCCCGGCCGGGCTGCGCCCACCGGTCGAGCAGGGCGCTGAGCACGGCGAACACGATCGCTCCGGCCAGCAGGCCAATCGCCGCCCGCACGATGCCGCCCTGCTCGTAGGCGTCCTCGAACAGTTCGAACGCGAGCGCGGTGATGAGCGCGCCCGCCGCGAATGAGAGCAGGATCGCGAGGACCCGCTTCGGCAACTCGAAGCGCACGCCGATGAACGCGCCGATGAGCAGCGCGCTCGACGCGATGAGTCCGAACCACAGCGCGTTCAGCATGGCCCCAGTATCGGGATCCGCGGAGCCGTGACGCGAGGGCTTGACGCGGCGCGGTGCAGCGCTGCGGCCGACTCGGTAGAATCGCCCCGTCCAGGCGTCGCGACGACGCCGGTGCTCGGAAAATGGGCACGAAGCGACCGGCCCTCCGGCTTTCGCGAGACACATACGGAATCGATCCCGTCCGTCACGTCTCGAAAGGCTCCGCCATGCCCTCCGTCTCCGCCCACGTCGCCCGCACGCTCGCCGCCCACGTCGACCACGTGTTCGGGGTGATGGGCAACGGCAACGCCTGGTTCCTCGACGCGCTCGAGCGCGAGACGGATGCCGCGTTCGTCGCCGTGCGCCACGAGGTCGGCGGCGTGGTGGCCGCCGACGCCCACTTCCGCGCGTCGGGACGCGTCGCCGCGGCGACCGCCACCTACGGCGCGGGCTTCACGAACACGCTCACCGGGCTGGCGGAAGCGGTGCAGGCGGGCGTGCCGCTGGTCCTCGTGGTCGGAGACGAGCCCACCTCGGGGCCGCGGCCGTGGGGCGTCGACCAGATCGCGATGGCCTCGGCGGTCGGCGCCCGCACCTACACGGTGGGCCGCACGGATGCCGCGGCCACCACCGTCATCGCGATCGAGCACGCCCTCGCCTACGGCGTGCCGACCGTGCTCGCGATCCCGTACGACGTGGCCCGGCACGACGCCGGCGAGGTCCCGGCGCCGCTCCCCCTGCGGTTGCCGGAGCCGATGGCGCCCGCGGGCGCTTTCGCCGAGCACGCGATCGGCGAACTCGCGGCGCGGCTGGCGGAGGCGCGGCATCCGCTGCTGCTCGCCGGGCGCGGCGCGTGGCTCGCCGGCGCCGGCCCGGTGCTCGGGGAGCTCGCCGAGCTGACCGGGGCGCTCACCGCCACGACGGCGCTCGGGCGGGGCGTCTTCCCCGATGCACGATACGACCTCGGCGTCGCGGGCGGCTTCGGCGCCGAGGGCGCGATGGAGCTCGTGCGCGAGGCCGACGTCGCCGTGGTGTTCGGCGCCGGGCTCAACCAGTTCACGATGCGCTTCGGCGAGCTGTTCGCACCGGGCACGCACGTCGCGCAGGTCGACACGGCGCCGGCGGCGACGCATTCGCACGTCTCGGCCTTCGTCCGCGGCGACGCGGCGATCGTCGGCCGGGCCCTCGCCGAGGAGGTGCGCCGCGCCGGCGCAGCGCCGTCGGGCTGGCGCGACCGCGTCGACGTCGCGGCATCCGTGCGGCGCGACCCCGGTACGGGCATCGCCGACGACGGCCGGCTCGACCCCCGGTCGGTCGCCGCGCGGCTCGCGGAGCTGCTGCCCGAGGACCGCGTCGTCGTCTCCGACGGCGGCCACTTCATCGGCTGGGCCAACATGTACTGGCCGGTCGCGTCGCCCGACCGCATGATCATGGTCGGGACGGCGTTCCAGTCGATCGGGCTCGGCTTCCCGAGCGTGCCCGGCGCGGCCGCCGCGGTCCCGGATGCCGCGATCGTCCTCACCACGGGCGACGGCGGCGGGCTGATGGCCCTCGCCGACCTCGAGACCGCCGTGCGCACCGCGGCGGGCCGCGGCATCGCCGTCGTCTGGAACGACGCCGTCTACGGCGCCGAGGTGCACGTCTACGGCGAGCTGGGGGTCGCCCAGGCGCCGATGCGGATCCCGCAGGTCGACTTCGCCGGACTCGCCGAAGCGGTCGGCGCGGAGGCCGTCACGGTGCGCGCCCTCGACGACCTCGACCGCGTCGCGGCCTGGGCGGCCGAGCCGGTCGCGACGCGCCGCTTCCTGCTGCTCGACTGCCGGGTCTCGCCGCTCGTGGTGGCGCCGTACCAGCAGGAGATCCTGAACGTGAACCGCTGACGACCGGCTCGGCCGAAGTCGCTCCCGTCACCCGTGCCGGTGCGCACCGCGGGATACGGTAGCGGCATGAGGTCGACGCGGGATGTGGTCCGGATTCCGGCCGGCACGTTCCTCATGGGGTCGGACGAGTTCTATCCCGATGAGCGGCCGGTGCACCGCCGCACCGTCGGCGAGTTCTGGATCGACCGCTACGAGGTGACGAACGAGCAGTACGCCGAGTTCGTCGACGACACGGGCTACGTCACCGTGGCCGAGCGGGACCTCGACCCGGCGATGTTCCCCGGCGCCGACCCGGCCGACCTCGTCCCCGGCGCGATGGTGTTCACGCCGACGGACGGCCCCGTCGACCTTCGGGACTACCGGAACTGGTGGCGCTGGCAGCCGGGCGCGTGGTGGCGGCATCCCGCGGGCCCGGGATCCTCGATCGACGAACTCATGCGCCATCCGGTCGTCCACGTCGCGTTCGAGGATGCCGCGGCCTACGCCGAGTGGGCCGGCATGCGGCTTCCGACGGAGGCCGAGCACGAGTACGCCGCGCGCGGCGGCGCCGACGGCGCGCGCTTCGCATGGGGGCGGGATCCGTACCCGGACGGGGTGCCGCAGGCCAACACCTGGCTCGGTCGCTTCCCGTACGACAACCAGGGCGTGGGCGGGACCGCGCCGGTGGGCTCCTACCCCGCCAACGGCTACGGCCTGTTCGACATGATCGGCAACGTGTGGGAGTGGACGAGCGACTTCTACACCCCTCGCCACCTGAGCCTGTCGGACGTGCCGGTGGATCGCGGGAAGCGAACCGACCTGCTCGCCGCCGCCAGCGCGGAGCCCGGGTTGCCGGCCATCCCGCGCCGGGTCCTCAAGGGCGGATCGCATCTCTGCTCGCCCGAGTACTGCCTTCGATTCCGTCCCGCGGCGCGGTCGCCGCAGGCGGAGGACACGGGGATGTCGCACGTCGGCTTCCGATGCGCCCGCGACGCCTGACTCCGCAGGATCTCCCCTATTGCGCGCACGTCGCGCGTGGTTGAATCATCACGGCGAGACGCTCTCGGGGGAAGGCGGAACTCATGGCTGACAAGCCCAACATCCTCATCATCTGGGGCGATGACATCGGCATCTCGAACGTGAGCGCGTACTCCGACGGGCTCATGGGCTACCGCACGCCGAACATCGACCGCATCGCCGACGAGGGCGTGCGGTTCACCGACTACTACGGCGAGCAGAGCTGCACCGCCGGCCGTGCGGCGTTCATCACGGGCCAGAACCCCTACCGGACGGGCCTGACCAAGGTCGGATTCCCCGGCGCCGACATCGGCCTGCGCGCCGAGGACCCGACCATCGCGACCGCCCTGAAGGCCCAGGGCTATGCGACCGGGCAGTTCGGGAAGAACCACCTCGGCGACCGCGACGAGTTCCTTCCCACGCAGCACGGCTTCGACGAGTTCTTCGGCAACCTGTACCACCTCAACGCCGAAGAGGAGCCCGAGCTGCCCGACTACCCGAGCGAGCAGGACTTCCCGGAGTTCCGACGTCGGTTCGGCCCGCGCGGCGTGCTCCGATGCCGAGTGGATGCCGACGGCGCGCAGCACGTCGAGGACACCGGACCGCTGACGAGGAAGCGCATGGAGACGTGCGACGAGGAGTTCCGCGATGCGGCGATCGACTTCATGCGACGCAAGACCGAGGAGGACGCCCCGTTCTTCGTGTGGTTCAACTCGACCCACATGCACTTCCGGACCCACACCCGGCCCGAGGACGTCGGGCGCGCCGGGCGATGGCAGTCGACGTACCACGACACGATGATCTACCACGACGAGATCGTCGGCGCCCTGCTCGACGAGCTCGACGCCCTCGGCATCGCGGACGACACGATCGTGATGTACTCCACGGACAACGGTCCGCACATGAACAGCTGGCCGGACGCCGGCATGACGCCGTTCCGCAGTGAGAAGAACTCGAACTGGGAGGGCGCCTACCGCGTTCCGGCCATGGTGCGCTGGCCGGGTCGGATCCCCGCCGGCACCGTGCTGAACGGCATCGTCAGTCACGCCGACTGGTTCGTCACCCTCCTCGCGGCGGCCGGAAACCCCGGCATCGCTGAGCAGCTCCGGGAGGGCGCGGACCTCGGGGGCACGACGTACAAGGTGCACCTCGACGGGCACGACCAGCTCGACTACCTCACCGGCGAGACCGACACGAGCCCGCGCCAGTACTTCTTCTACGTCTCCGACGACGGCGACCTGACCGCCCTCCGCTACGACAACTGGAAGGTCGTCTTCCTGGAGCAGCGGGCGGGCGGAACACTGCAGATCTGGCAGGAGCCGTTCACCGAGCTGCGCTTCCCGAAGCTGTTCAACCTGAAGACGGACCCGTACGAACGTGCCGATGTCACCTCGAACACGTACTGGGACTGGGTGCTCGACCATCTCTTCCTCTTCGTACCGGCACAGGCCTTCGTGGCGGAGATGCTCCAGACGCTCGTCGAGTTCCCTCCGCGGCAGACGCCGGCGTCGTTCACGATCGACCAGGTGATGGCGAAGCTGCAGGACGTCGGCGGGGCTTCCTGACCCGTCTGCGCCAGGCGGACCGCGGCATCCGTACGATTGGCGGGTGACCGACACCGAACCGAGCGAGCCCGCGCCGATCGAGCCGGGAGTGTACGAGCACTACAAGGGCGCCCGATACGAGGTCCTGCTGTCGGCCCGGCACAGCGAGACCGAGGAGTGGATGGTCGTCTACCGCCAGCTCTACGGCGACGGCGGCACGTGGGTGCGGCCCGCGGCGATGTTCGCCGAGCGCGTCCGACAGGACGACGGCCGCAGCCTGGCACGATTCCGGCGCGTCGGCGGGCCCGACGACTGAGCTGTGAGCACCGGCGCCCGTCCGACGGATTCGCGGCCGTCGCCCGATCGCGTGGAGGCATCCGCTCGGTAGACTGCACGGACACGAGGACGCCGGGAGCCCCGGCGATCGCCGTGTCCATCGACAGGAGCCGTCCGTGATCCACACCGCGCTGATCCCCTGGCTGGATCCCGAGACGATCATCGCCGGCGCGGGCCCGTGGGCGCTGCTGGTGGTCTGCTTCATCGTCTTCGCCGAGACGGGCCTGCTGGTCGGGTTCCTCCTTCCGGGCGACACGCTGCTCATCATCTCGGGGCTGCTCGCGCATTCGACGCCGGAGCTGCCGAACGGGGTGTTCGGGGTGCCCGCATGGCTCGTCGCGCTCCTCATCGGGCTCTCGGCGTTCGTCGGCGGCGAGGTCGGCTACGAGATCGGCCACCGCGGCGGACCACGCGTGTTCGAACGCAAGGAGAGCGGCGTCTTCAGCGTGAAGAACGTCGAACGCACCAACGCGTTCTTCGAGCGCTTCGGTGGGCTCACGATCATCCTCGCCCGCTTCGTGCCCATCGTGCGCACGTTCGCGCCGGTCGCTGCGGGCGTCGGCCACATGCAGCGCGGCCGGTACTCGCTCTACAACTTCATCGGCGCGGTCGTCTGGGGCTTCGGGCTGACGATGTTCGGCTACCTGATCGGCTTCATCCCGCCAGTCGCGTACCTCGTCCGCGAGTACATCGACGTGATCCTGCTCGTGGCCGTCGGCGGCACCGCTGCCGTGACGGCCTGGCACTACTTCCGCGAGCGCGCCAAGGCCCGCCACGCGGAGCAGGCCGGCGAAGACGTCGTCACCGACGAGGATGAGGCCGAGGAACTGGTCCTCGACCCCGACGTGTTCGACCGCCCGCCGCACTTCGACGGAGACCACCCGCACCACGGCGACGAGCACCCGCCGCACGACGGTCGCTGAGCCGCCGCCGTCGGCTCGGCGGCGGCGGCGGCCGCCGTGCGAAGGTATATCGCATTGCGATATAGCGCCGCACGATCTAGGCTTCCGACTGCGGCGGATGCCGCATCGGAGGTGGTCGGGATGACCGAACGCAACGGACGCACGTGGTGGATCGCCGGCGCGGTCGCCGGCTTCGCGGTCGGCGCCCTGTCATGGGTGCAGTCGATCGGCTACTGGATCCAGCGAGGCTCGGGCGCCGCCGAACCGGCGTTCCTGTTCATCGATCACGACGGGCCGAGCGTGACCGGGGCACTGCTCGGCACCGTGTTCCTGGCGACCGGCGCGTTCTGCGCGGTCATGGCCGCTCGCGGCTCGCGACGCCCGACCTGATCGGCGGGCGCGACCCTCAGGCGGGATGGGGTTCGCTCCGGCGCACCCGGTCGCCGGTCGGCGCGGGGGTGACCGCCAGCCCCACCGCGAGCAGGACCGATGTCGCGGGGACCAGCCACACGGCGACGACCATCGCGGGACCGCGGAGGAATGCCTCCATGGGCGCGCCGCTGGCGAATCCGATCAGGGCCACGCCCAGCAACAGGACCAGGCTGCCCGCGACCGCGAGCGGCGCGAAGCTGAGGGCACCGAGCGCGCGGGTCCGAACGGCGATCACGCCCGCGGCGATCAGCACCCCGAGGATCGCCAGGAAGCCCGGGCCGACGAGGATTCCGCCGACGAGGTCGAACGCGTCCCGCAACGCCACGCTCGGCAGGACGTACCCGAACATCGCGGCGCCCCCGAGGCCGACCATCGTGCAACCGGCCACGGCCGCGATGCGCAGGGTCGACGCGGTCGCCGCAGTGGCGGCGGAGAGGCGGCGCACGAGCGCGACGAGTCCGATGGCGGTCAGCAGGGCTCCGACGAGGACGATCGTCGGATGCACGGCGACGTCGCTCGAATCGAACCCGACGGCCGCGCCGGTCTGGCGGACGAGCCCCCAGAAGCCGTAGCTGGAGTAACTGGCGATGACCATGGGCAGGCCGATCGCGGTCGCGATGCCGGCTCCGAGGCCGGCGAGGTTGACGTGCATGACGGACTCCTTCCGTGCGTGTTCCCGCATCGCCGCAAGCATCACGTCGACGACGATCCGCGTCCGCGCCGATCGCGCCGACGCGGCGCCCTGCGACTGCGCCTCGCGGACGGTGTCGCGGGCGAGCACCCGGATCTCCTCTCCGTACTCGGAGCGGAACTCCCCGGGCAGCATCAGCATCGCGGCGCCGAACAGGCGCCCCTCGATGCCGGTCGTGGACATCAGGCCTCGCCCCACCCCGTGAGCAGTCGCTTCAGGGCCGCCTGGCGGGCGAGGGCCGCGACGCGCGCGGCCTCTGCGGCCGCGACGCGCTCGCCGAGGCCGGTGATGCGGTAGTACCTGCGCCGTTCGTCGTCGAGCTCCGGGTCGACCCGCGTGGCCGCCTCCTCGATGAGCCCGAGCGCTCGGAGGCGCTTGATCGCCCCGTAGAGCGTGCCGGGCGCGAGCACGACCGAACCCTCCGTGCGTTCGCGCACCTCGCGCATGATGCCGTACCCGTGCCGCTCGTCGTCGGCGAGCGAGAGCAGGATGTGGAAGACCGGCTCGCTCAGCGGCAGCAGGTCCTTCGGCTGGGTGTCGGCGGTCATGCGCTCCTCGATCGTCCGATGTATCGATCTGCGGTATATCGCGCCACGATACATCTGACGGCGATCTGCGTCAAGGGCCGGTCCCCGTGCCTCACGCGTGCGTCGTCGACTCGCGGCGTCCGTGACCCGACGGCTCGAGCTGGAAGGTCGAGTGCTCGACGTCGAAGTGGTCGTCGAGGCATCCGCCGAGCTCGTCGAGCAGCGCACCGACCCGGCCCTCGGCGAACACGGCGGGTTCGACCTCGACGTGCGCGCTGAAGACGTGGGCGCCGGTCGTGATCGCCCAGACGTGCACGTCGTGCACGGCGACCACGCCACCCGTGCGGAGGATGTGATCGCGGATCTCCGCGACATCCGTCTCGGCCGGCACCGACTGGCTGAGCACCCGCATCACGTCGCGCAGCAGCAGGAGCGCCCGCGGCACGATGAGCCCGGCGATGAGCAGTGATGCGATCGGGTCGGCGGCGTCCCACCCCGTGACGAGGATCACGACGGCCGCGGCGATCACCAGCACCGAGCCGATGGCGTCGCCCAGCACCTCGAGGTAGGCGCCGCGGAGGTTGATCGACTGCGCCGCGCCGCCGCGCAGCACCAGGAGCGCCGCGATGTTCGCGAGGAGCCCGACGATAGCGATGACGAGCATCGGGCCGCCCGCGACCTCGTGCGCCTCCCCCGACGCACCCGAGGCGAGCCGCCCGATCGCGCCCGCGGTCACCGCGACCGCGACGACGACGAGCACCACGCCGTTGAACAGCGCCCCGAACACCTCGAAGCGACGGAAGCCGTAGGTCTGCCGGTCGTTCGCG
Organism: Agromyces arachidis; assembly: GCF_052805135.1. Taxonomy (NCBI): domain Bacteria; kingdom Bacillati; phylum Actinomycetota; class Actinomycetes; order Micrococcales; family Microbacteriaceae; genus Agromyces; species Agromyces arachidis. The sequence goes on along the minus strand of NZ_JBRBDK010000001.1, from coordinate 135,520 downwards.
GGACGCGCGGCGACGATCGCCGCGCCGAGGGCGACCACCAGGCCGAGCAGGTCGCTCGTCATGTGCCCGGCGTCGGCGAGCAGCGCGAGCGAGCCGGTCAGCAGGCCGCCGACGAACTGCACGACGACGAACGTCCCGATGATCGCGATCGCGATCCCGAGCCGTCGCCGGCCGGCGGCGTGCGCGTCGGCGGCATGGTCGTGCGAGTGTCCCATCCCCTCAAGCGTAGGCACGGATGGTGCGCCCCGCCGGTGATGGGAATGAGACCCGTTCTCGCGGCCCGTCCGGTGCGGTCGGTCCGCGCACGCGCGGAGACGGACTCAGGCGCTTCCTGCGACGCGCTCCAGCTCGGGCAGCAGCGCCCGGAACGCGCGTGCGCGGTGGCTGTGCGCGTTCTTCACCTCGGGCGCGAGTTCGGCCGCCGAGACCTCGAACCCGTCCGGCAGGAAGATCGGGTCGTAGCCGAACCCGTTGACGCCCGCGCGCTCGGTCGCGATGCGCCCCGGCCAGGTGCCGACCGCGGCGAACTCGTACGGCTCGCCCCCCGCGGCATCCGGCACCACCAGCGCGATCGTGCAGTGGAAGTGCGCGGTGCGATGCGGGTCGCGGAGGTCGGCGAGCTGCGCGAGCAGCAGCTCGAGGTTCGCCTCGGCGCCGCGGCCGGGGCCGGCCCAGCGCGCCGAGAAGATGCCGGGTGAACCCCCCATCACGTCGACCGCGATGCCGGAGTCGTCGGCGAGGGCGATGCGACCGGTGTGGGATGCCGCGGCGCGCGCCTTGATGAACGCGTTCTCGTCGAACGACGTGCCGTCCTCGACGGGCTCCGGCCCGTCGTACGGCAGCACGGTGATGCCCGGGAACTCGGCGCCGAGGATCTGCTGGAACTCGGCGACCTTGTGGGCGTTGTGCGTGGCGAGGACGACCTCGAGCTCGCGCTGCGACATCCGCTCGCCGCCCTACTCGCCGCCGAGGGACGCCTCGAGCGCGGCGCGCTGGATGGCGGTGAGCTCGCTGGTGCCCGCGAGCGCGAGGTCGAGCAGCCGGTCGAGCTCGCTGCGGTCGAACGGCGCGCCCTCGGCGGTGCCCTGCACCTCGACGAAGAGGCCGCGGCCGGTGGCGACGACGTTCATGTCGGTCTCGGCGCGCACGTCCTCGACGTAGGCGAGGTCGAGCATGGGGGTGCCGTCGATGATGCCGACCGACACGGCCGAGACGGTGTCGATGAGCGGCGTCGCCTTCTGGCCGATGAACTTCCTCCCGCGCGCCCACTCGATCGCGTCGGCGAGCGCGACGTACGCGCCGGTGATCGCGGCGGTGCGCGTGCCGCCGTCGGCCTGGAGCACGTCGCAGTCGATCTGGATCGTGTTCTCGCCGAGCGACTTCATGTCGACGACGGCCCGGAGGCTGCGGCCGATGAGCCGGCTGATCTCGTGCGTGCGTCCGCCGATGCGGCCCTTGACCGACTCGCGGTCGTTGCGCGTGTTCGTCGACCGGGGCAGCATCGCGTACTCGGCGGTGATCCAGCCGGTGCCCTTGCCGGTCATCCAGCGCGGCACGCCGTTGGTGAAGCTCGCGGTGCACAGCACCTTGGTCTGCCCGAACGAGATGAGCGCGCTGCCTTCGGCGTGGGCGCTCCAGCCGCGCTCGATGACGACGTCGCGGAGCGCGTCGGGCGTCCGTCCGTCGGCGCGGGTGATGGCGGCGGTGGGGTCGGTCACGGGGTTCTCCTGTCGGTGACGGATGCGGCGGGGTCGGCCGTGCCGCGCAGGCGGGGGCCGGGAAGCGTGAGGGCGCCGGTCTGCACGAGCTCGACGCTCGGGATGTCGGGGCCGATGAGGCGGTGCGCGAGGTCGAGGAACGCGGCGGACGAGTCGCCCGTCGCCTCGAACCGGTGGCGCGGGGGCGTCGGCGTCCGGCGCTCGAGTCCCCGGGAGACGAGCACGCGGTAGACGTCGTTGGCGGTCTCGACGTCGCTCGAGACGAGGCTCACGCCGTCGCCCATGACGTACGAGATCGCACCCTTGAGGAACGGGTAGTGCGTGCAGCCGAGCACCAGCGTGTCGACGCCCGCGGATCGCAGGGGCGCGAGGTACTCCTCGGCGACGGCCAGCACCTCCGGGCCGGTGGTGACGCCGGACTCGACGAACTCGACGAATCGCGGGCACGCCGCCGAGAACAGCTCGAGGTGCGGCGCGGCCGCGAAGGCGTCGTCGTAGGCGCGGGACTGGACGGTGCCGGCCGTGCCGATCACCCCGACCCGACCCGTCCGGGTCGTCGCGACGGCGCGCCGCACGGCGGGCTGGATGACCTCGACCACCGGCACGTCGTAGCGTTCGCGCGCGTCGCGGAGCATCGCCGACGACGCGGTGTTGCACGCGATCACGAGCATCTTCACGCCCTGCGCGACGAGGTCGTCGAGCACCGCGAGCGCGTAGCGGCGGACGTCGGCGATCGGCTTCGGCCCGTAGGGCGAGTGCTCCAGGTCGCCGACGTAGAGGATCGCCTCGTTGGGGAGCTGGTCGCGCACCGCGCGCGCGACGGTCAGCCCGCCGACGCCGGAGTCGAAGATCCCGATGGGTGCGTCCGTCACGGTCATCCAGCCTAGATGAGCGGATGCCGCGGCTAGGCTGGCACCGTGACCGGGTCTGCTGCGCTGCTCACCGACCGCTACGAGTTGACGATGGTGGATGCCGCGCTGCTCGACGGCACCGCCCATCGCGAGAGCCTGTTCGAGGCGTTCGCCCGGCGCCTGCCGGACGGCCGCCGGTACGGCATCGTCGCCGGCACCGGGCGCCTGCTCGAGCTCATCGAGCGCTTCCGCTTCCACGACGACGAGCTCGAGTTCCTGCGCGAGCACCGCGTCGTGCGCGACGAGACGCTCGACTGGCTGGCCGACTACCGGTTCCGGGGCGACATCTGGGGGTATCGCGAGGGCGAGGCCTACTTCCCCGGCTCGCCGCTGCTGACCATCCAGGCCTCGTTCGCCGAGGCCGTCATGCTCGAGACGGTCGTGCTCTCGGTGCTGAACTACGACTCGTCGGTCGCGAGCGCCGCCGCGCGCATGGTGTCGGTCGCACTCGGCCGCCCGGTGGCCGAGATGGGCTCGCGCCGCACGAACGAGGGTTCGGCGATCGCCGCGGCGAGGGCCGCCTACATCGCGGGGTTCGATGCGACCAGCAACCTCGAGGCGGGCCGCTCGTGGGGAATCCCGACGATGGGCACCGCGGCGCACGCCTTCACGCTGCTGCACGATTCCGAGGAGGCGGCGTACCGGGCGCAGGTCGAGGCGATGGGCGCCGGGACGACGCTCCTCGTCGACACCTACGACATCGAGCGCGGCGTGGAGACCGCGGTGCGCGTCGCCGGAACGGGGCTGGGCGCGGTCCGCATCGACTCGGGCGACCTGCCGACGGTCGCCGCCGCCGTGCGGGAGCAGCTCGACGGGCTCGGCGCGGTCGACACCCGGATCACGGTGACGAGCGACCTCGACGAGTACGCGATCGCGGCGCTCGCGAGCGCACCCGTCGACGCGTACGGGGTCGGCACGTCGGTCGTGACCGGCTCGGGCTTCCCGGCGGCGGGCATGGTGTTCAAGCTCGTGGCCCGTCGCGGCGACGACGACGCCTGGGTGAGCGTCGCCAAGGCGTCGACGCAGAAGCTCAGCGTCGGCGGACGCAAGAACGCGGCGCGCCGGCTCGACTCGACGCGCACGGCTCGCGAGGAGCTCGTGTTCGTCGGCGACGGCCCCGGCGGGCACGAGGAGTTCGAGGCGGGCGACGAGTTGCGCCCGCTGATGGTCCGGCTCATGCACGAGGGCAGGGCGGATGCCGCCTACACGGGCCACGCGGGCGTCGTCGCCGCGCGCGCGCACCGTGCCGAGGTCATGCAGGAGCTCCCGGTCGAGGCGTTCCGCCTCGGTCGCGGCGAGGCGGTCATCCCCACCTCGTACCGCTGACCCGAGGGGTCAGCCCTTCCGCAGCCGCTCGTAGATCTCCTTGCAGGAGGGGCACACGGGGAACTTCTCCGGATCGCGGCCCGGAGTCCACTTCTTGCCGCACAGCGCCCTGACGGGCTTGCCGGTCACCGCGGACTCGAGGATCTGCTCCTTCTTGACGTAGTGGGAGAAGCGCTCGTGGTCGCCTGGTTCGATGGTCTCCTCTTCGAGGAGCTTCTCGAGTTCGCGGTCGAGCACCGTGGTGCCCCCGCCGGGCGCGTCGGGATCGGCGATGCTCGCCTGCACGGGACGGATCATGGGCACGAGTCTACGCCGGGCTCAGGCCCGGACCGCCGCCTGCAGGATCTCGGGGCTGCGCCGGGTGAACACCCGGCCGCCCGCCAGCACGCCGACGACCAGCGTCAGCAGGCCGAGCGCCACGCCGGCGGCGAGCGACGCCATGTGCCACTCCGGGTCGACGAGGATGCCGAGCCCGGCGAAGACCACGGACGGGGCCGCGACGACCAGCGCGCCGAGCATCGTCACCGACTGCACGAGCGCGGTCACCGTGCCGCTCGACTGCGGCTGCTGGAAGGGGCTGTCGCCCGGCTTGACCACCGGATACGGCAGCGCCGCCGAGGTGATCGAGCCGATGCCGAGCCCCGCGAGCAGGAGCGCCGTGCTCACGCCGAGCAGCGACGGGAGCAGGCGCCAGTCGTCGAGGATGAAGACGGTGACGGCGCTGCCGAGCCCGATCACGAGGATCCCCGCGATCAGGACCGGGACGAGCCGCCCGGCCCGGTCGGCGGCGCCCCGGACGCCGGATGCCACGTGCAGCCAGACCGCGGTGCTGTCGAAGGCCGTGTCGTTGTGCAGGCTCCAGCCGAGCAGCAGGCAGACGAGCGGCACCGGGATCAGCGCCAGGTACGTCGGCGGCACGCCCGCGACGGCGAGCGGGAGGATCACGAGGATCGGGGTGACCGGCACCATGACCAGCGACACCCAGTAGCGCGCGTCGCGGAACCAGTACGTGATGCTGCGCGCGGCGATCGCGCCCGTCGCCCCGTGCGGCATCCGGCCGAACCAGCCGAGGCCGTGGTACGAGCGCGGGGCCGCCTCGCGTCCCGGCGTGACGAGCATCTTGGCGACGAGGCGATCCCAGGCGCGCCATGCCAGCCAGGCCGTGGCCGCCGCGATCGCGAGCTTGACGAGCGCGGGTCCCCACTCGCCGGCGGAGGCGTCGCCCGGCACGGCGAAGGCGGCACCGAGCGGGGTCCACGACAGCACCTCGGCGATCGTCGCCACCACCTGACGTCCGGAGACCGCCCAGTCGATCGTCGCGAGCGCCACCAGGATCGGGGCGAGCATGACGACCAGGAGCACGCCGATCACGCTTCCGACCTCGCGCGCCCGGCGGGTCTCGAGGAGCAGGCCTGCGATCCCGGCGGTGAGACGGGCGGCCAGCAGGCACGTCGCGAATGCGAGCACGGCCGAGACCAGCGCGAGGAGCGTCTCGAAGACGCCGCGCGACCAGGTCACCACGGTGCCGGCCAGCGCGATGGCGAGGGCCAGCGCAGGCACGCCGATGGCCGCCGCCAGCGCCAGGCCGAGTGCGAGCGTGCGGTCGGGCACTCCGAAGAGCGCGAACCTCCGGGGATCCATCGTGTCGTCCACGCCGAACACCAGCGGCACGAGCAGGAACCCCACCACGACGGTCGAGCCCCCGAGCACGAGCACGTCGCGGAGGAACTCGACGTCATCGCTCGCGCGCTGACCCGTGAGGAACAGGAAGATCACCAGGGCGGCGCCCAGGCCGTAGATCAGGCCGACGACGATCCCCACGACCTGCAAGGGGCTGCGACGGAAGATGTTCCGGAGCAGCCGCAGCTTCAGTCGGAGAAACTGTGCAACCATTCCAACCCCTCCGCTGCCTTGCGCCCGCCGGCGAGTTCCACGAAGCGGTCCTCCAGGGTCTGGCCCCGACGCACCTCGTCGAGCGTGCCGGATGCCAGGACCCGGCCGCCGACGATGATGGCCGCCGAGTCGCACACCCGCTCGATCAGGTCCATGCTGTGGCTCGAGAGCAGGACGGTGCCGCCGCCGGCGACGTACCGCTCCAGGATGTCGGTCAGGTTGGCGGCGGACACCGGGTCGACCGATTCGAACGGTTCGTCGAGCACGAGCAGGCGCGGCGAGTGGATCATGGCGCAGGCGAGCGCGATCTTCTTCGTCATGCCGGCCGAGTAGTCGGCGACGAGGCGGTCGAGGGCGTCCTCGAGCCCGAAGGCGGCCGCGAGGTCGGCGCTGCGGTCGAGCACCGTCCGGTGGTCGAGCCCGCGGAGCGAGCCCGAGTAGTAGAGCAGCTCGGACCCGGTGAGGCGGTCGAACAGGCGGAGGCGGTCGGGCAGCACCCCGGTGGCGCGCTTGGCCGCTCGGGGGTCCTTCCAGACGTCGATGTCGTTCACGTGCACGCTGCCGGCGTCGGGGCGCAGCAACCCGGTGACCATCGACAGCGTGGTCGTCTTGCCGGCGCCGTTCGGGCCGACGATGCCGTAGAACGACCCGGCGCGGATGTCGAGGCTGATGGCGTCGACGGCGGTGGTGTCGCCGTAGCGCTTCACGAGCCCCTGGATGCCCAGCACCCGGGGCGCGTCGACGGGCGCGCTCCGCGCCACCCGCAGCGTCCGTTGCGTCCGCTTCGCGGATGACGGCGTGCGCGGCACCGGGATCACCGAGACCCCCCGTTCACCGCCGACCGCGCGATCCGATCCGTCGGCGTCGACGACGGCGAGCGGCACCGGGTCGTCGGCTGCCGGCGTCTCCGGCTCGGCGTCGTCGGCGCCCGATGCCTCGGCGGGGGCGTCCTCCTGCGTCTCGTCCCCCGGCTGGGCCGTCTCCGGAGCGGTCGTCTCCCGCTCGGCCGTCTCCGGCTCGGTCGCCGTAGAAGCTGTGGTCGCCGTCTCGGTCGTCTCCGCCTCGGTCGCCTCCGGAGCGGTGGTCGCCGCCTCGGTCGTCTCCGGAGCGGTCGTCTCCGGAGCGGTCGTCTCCGGCTCCGCCGAGGTGGGGGCGAGGTCCGGACCCGACCTGCGCGGAGGGCGCTCCGCCTCGGTCGTGTCGGTGGTCACCGCCGCGGCCACGCGCTGGCGGGCGTTCGCCCGGCTGCGCGCCTCGGCCGCGCGCTCCTTCGCCTGGGCGAGCGAGACCGCCGGCGTTCGGGTCGACTTCGACGCGCCGCGCTTGGCGGCCGCGGTCGTCGAGGTGGTCCGCGCCGCCGCCGTGCGCTTCGAGGTCGTCGGCGCCTCGGATGCGTCCGGCTCGGCGTTCGGTGCGGGCTCGTCCGAGGAGCGCGCCGCGCGGCCACGGGACGACGGGGTCCGCGGCGCCGGGCGGGGCTTCGGTGCGGTGGGCTTGGGAGCGGTCTCGGCCGATTCGACCGGCTGGACCGCGCCGGCTGCCGCCTGGCCGGCCTCGTCGCCCGGAGTCGCGGGCGCCGGGCGCTCGGCCTGGCTCGGACGCTTCGCCGCCGCGGGCTTCTTCGCCGCGGCCGGCTTCCTGGTCGTCGCAGGCTTCTTCGACGCAGCCGTCTTCCCGGCCGCGGCGGGCTTCTTCGTCGCCGCAGGCTTCTTCGCCGCCGCAGGCTTCTTCGCCGCAGCGGGCTTCCTCGTCGCGGCGGGCGTGGCCGCGGCCGCCGTGTCATCGGCGGATGTGGCAGGGGTCGATGCCGACGACGTCCGCTTCGCGGAGGCCTTCGGTCGTTCGGGTCGCGCTGCGCCGTCGCTCCCGGCTGCCGACCGCGCGGACGTCCCCCTTTCGGCGGACACCCCCGTGCCGGTGCTTTCTGGAGTCTCGTCGTCAGAGCCCGATCGCGAAACGGAAGTCACCACGACAACCTACCAAGTCGGTTCGCCGGCGCCTCCGAATCCCCTCCGCGCCGCGCCGCGCGGGGCCCGCGCGCAAGGCTGGGCGACCGCTGGGGATCAGGTCACGAAACCGCCACGACCGATCGACGGACTAGGGCTCCGGGGGCCTGACCGGGTATTCTGTCAGTCGGCATAACGGCGTGTCCACAGAACAACTTCCGGATGAACTCCTGGCGAACTCGCCGTGGACTCGGGCGCGTCGCCTCATCCGATCGATGAAGGAGATGCAGTGACCACCCAGATCGTGATCCTCGCAGCCGGCATGGGGAGCCGGCTCGGGCGAAGCCTCCCCAAGCCGCTCACCGAGCTCAGCGACGGCCGCACGATCATGGGTCAGCAGTTCGACAACATCGCGCACGCGTTCGGCCGCAACGCCAGCGTGACCATCGTCGTGGGCTACAAGCTCGAGCACATCATCGAGGCGTTCCCGCAGGCGTCGTTCGTCTACAACGAGGAGTACGACCAGACGAACACCTCGAAGTCGCTCATGCGCGCCCTGCAGGCCTCGCAGCCCGGCGGCGTGCTCTGGATGAACGGCGACGTCGTGTTCGACCCGCGCATCCTCGACCGCGCGCTGCCGCTCATCGCGCGCGACCAGTCCTTCGTGACGGTCAACACCGCGAAGGTCTCCGACGAAGAGGTGAAGTACACCACCAGCGCCGAGGGCTACATCAAGGAGCTCTCCAAGACCGTCAAGGGCGGTCTCGGCGAGGCGGTCGGCATCAACTACATCTCGAGCCGCGACAAGGCGACCCTGCTCGGGCACCTCGCACGCGTCGGCGACCAGGACTACTTCGAGCGCGGCCTCGAGCTCGCCATCGAGCAGAACGGCCTCCTCGTCGAGCCGATGGACGTCTCCGACCTCTACGCGGTCGAGATCGACTTCGCCGAAGACCTGGAGCGCGCCAACCACTTCGTGTGACCTGCGCACCCCCGACAGCGCGAGAAGCGGATGCCATGCGGCATCCGCTTCTCGCATGTCGGGGCCGACCCCGCCGGGCATCTACGATGAATGCCATGAGCTACGCCGACGCGCATCCGTTCTCGCGGACCGCGTGGTCGGAGTACCGCCACTCGCTCTGGCTGCTCACGACGCGCGACCTGAAGGTCAGGTACACGACCTCGGCGCTCGGCTACCTGTGGTCGATCCTCGACCCGCTCGTGATGGCGGCCATCTACTGGTTCGTATTCACCCAGGTGTTCGACCGGCTCGTCGGCACCCAGCCGTACATCGTCTTCCTGCTGGCCGCGCTGCTGCCGTGGATGTGGTTCAACGGTGCGGTCTCCGACTCCACCCGCGCGTTCCTGAAGGACGCGAAGCTCGTCCGCTCCACCAAGCTCCCCCGCACCATCTGGGTCAATCGGATCGTCCTGTCCAAGGGCATCGAGTTCGTGTTCGCCCTGCCGGTGCTGGCGCTGTTCGCGATCCTCTACGGCGCGGGCGTCGGGTGGCAGCTCGTGTTCTTCCCGCTGGCCGTGGTGATCCAGGCCGCGCTCACCGCCGGCATCGGGCTCATCGTCGCCCCGCTGGTCGTGTTCTTCCGCGACCTCGAACGGGCGACGAAGCTCGTGCTCCGGTTCCTCTTCTACGCCTCGCCGATCGTGTACGGCATCTCCAACCTTCCCGAGGCCCTGCAGTTCTGGGCCGCCTTCAACCCGCTCACGGGCATCTTCAGCCTCTACCGCGCCGGGTTCTTCCCCGGCGAGCTCGACTGGTTCGCGGTCTCCGTCTCCGCGGCGATGTCCGCGGCGTTCCTCGCGATCGGGATCTGGGTGTTCCGCAACTCCGAGCGCCAGGTGCTGAAGGAGATCTGATGGACGAGACCGCCATCCGCACCGCCGACCTCGGCATCCGCTTCCGTCGGAACCGTCGCGGCCGCCGCACGTTCAAGGACCTCTTCTCCCGCAGCCGGCGCAAGATCCGCCCCGACGAGTTCTGGGCCCTGCGCGAGGTCAGCGTCGACGTGCGTCCCGGCGAGGCCATCGGGGTGGTCGGCCGGAACGGCCAAGGCAAGTCGACGCTGCTCAAGCTCGTCGCGGGGGTCCTGATCCCCGACGAGGGCTCCGTCGCCGTCCACGGCGGCGTCGCCCCGCTCATCGAGATCACGGGCGGGTTCGTCGATGACCTCTCGGTGCGCGACAACGTCTACCTCACGGCCGGATTGCACGGCATGACCCGTGCCCAGATCGACGCGAAGTTCGACGACATCATCGGGTTCGCCGAGATCGGCGACTTCCTCGACACGCCCTACAAGCACCTGTCCAGCGGCATGAAGGTCCGGGTGGCGTTCGCGGTCGTCTCCCAGCTGGACGAGCCCATCCTGCTCGTCGACGAGGTGCTCGCGGTCGGCGACAAGGCGTTCCGCGAGAAGTGCTACCGGCGCATCGAGGAGCTGCTCGCCAGCGGCCGGACGCTGTTCTTCGTCTCGCACAACGAGCGCGACCTCCGCCGGTTCTGCACGCGCGGGCTCTACCTCGATAAGGGCCGTCTGGTGCTCGACGGTGCCATCGACGAGGTCATCGACCGGTACAACGCCGACTACGGCACACGCTGACCGGGCCCGTCAAGCCCCGTCGGGCCCCGAGCCCGTTCCCATGCAGTCGGCCTATCATCTTCGCCATGTCCGATCGAGTGCATCGCATCACGTCGATGGGGTCGAACGCGCCCGCCGAGGCGCCGGAGACCGTCGACGGTTCCGCGTCGGCGGGCCAGGGCCGCGCCGACGCCACGCAGCGGTCCGAGGGCCTCGAGCGCGGGCTCGACCGGCTCATCGCGATCCAGCGGCCGATCGTGCTCGCCCACCTGCGCGCCATCCGTCGCAACCACCCGCATGCCACCCCGGACGAGATCGTCCGGATCCTCGAGCGCCGGTACCTGACGGCCGTGACCACAGGTGGCGCCGCCGTCGGCGCGACGGCCGTGGTGCCGGGCATCGGCACCGGAGTCACGCTCGCGCTCTCGGGCGTGGAGACGGCGGCGTTCCTCGAGGCCACCGCGCTGTTCGCGCAGTCGGTCGCCGAGGTGCACGGACTGCACGTCGAGAACCCCGATCGGGCGCGTGCGCTCGTGATGACGCTCATGATGGGTCGCGAGGGCGTCGACCTGGTGCGGCAGTTCGCCGCGCGCGCGGCGGGCCGCGGGGTGAGCCGCGACGCCTACTGGGGCGAGATCATCACCAGCGGGCTCCCGAAGGCCATGATGGGCCAGGTCGTGGACCGGCTGCGCCGCCTGTTCATCAAGCAGTTCGCCGTCCGCGGCGGCGCGGGCATCATCGGCCGGGCCATCCCGTTCGGCATCGGCGCGGCCATCGGCGGCGCCGGCAACCACCTCCTCGGACGGCGCGTGCTGCAGCAGTCGCGACTCGCCTTCGGTGCCGCGCCCGCGCTGCTGCCGGTCGAGCTCGAACCGCGCGACGCGGGCGAGTCGGCGGCGTCGCGCACGGCCCGTCGCGGTGCGGCGATCGGCGCGGCGCTGGCCGGGGCGACCAGCCGCGGCATCCGCTCGGCCGGGCGTGCCCTCACCCGCCGGCGCACCGACGCGGCGGCGCCGGCGGAGCTCACCGAGGACTCGTCCTCCGACGAGCGGGGCTGACCGGCCGAAGCAGGGCCTACTCGACCTCGAGGTCGTCCGACTGCTCGGCGGCCTCGCCCTCGGCGTCGTGCTCCTCGACCTCGGGATCACCGGCGTGCAGCGCCGCGAATCGCTCCCACTCGGCCATCAGGTGGTCGACGGCCGCGTGGAAGCGCTCGGTCGTGACGCCCGGCGTCGTGTCGCCGAAGTAGCGCTCCACCCAGTACGCCAGTCGCTCGCGTGCTCCCGGGTCGTCCGCCACCTCCGAGACCCGCGCGAGCATCGCGTCGCCGTCGCCGTCGTCGAGCCACTCGCATGCGGAGAGGTACCCACCGGTGTCGATCTGGGCCTCCGGATTCACCGGCCGCGTGATGAGCAGCGGCTTCCCGGCGGCCAGCCGGTCGTAGACCATCGCCGAGATGTCGACGACGGCGACGTCGGCCGCCGCGAGCTGCCAGCCGAGGGACGGTCCGTCGTCGTAGACGTGCTTCGCCGACGGGTCGGCCGCGTTGGCCGCGGCGATGGCGTCGATGATCGCGCGGTTCGCCGCGCCGTACGCGGGATCGACGACGCCCGACCGGGGGTGCGGTCGGTAGATCACCCGGAAGCGCCCGTCGGCGAGCAGGCTCCGGACGAGCGCGACGCCGTGCGAGGCGATCGAGCCGTAGGCGGCGGCGCCGCGGTCGCCCTCCCACGTGGGCGCGTACAACACCACGGACCGGTCGTCGTCGGGGTACGGCAGCGGGGTGCCGTCGAGGTAGTGGTCGGCCTGCGGTCGCCCGATCGGGATGGCGCGCTTGTCGAAGTCGTAGTCCCACAGCACCTTGTCGAGCCGGGCGCGGGCGGCGTCGCCGGCGATCAGCGCGTAGTCGTAGGCCTTGAACTGGTTGGTGGTCATGTACATCTTGTCGGATTCGCCGTGGTTGATGAACACGTGCCAGCGGCGCCCGTAGCGCATCATCTGGAAGTTCTTGGCGTTCTGGTTGACGTAGAGGATCACGTGCAGGTCCTGCTCGTGGATGACCCGCTCGAGGTCGGCGACCCGGCGCACGTACGCCACGGGAAGCGGCGACTCCTCGAGCAGCGCCAGCGCCGCGCCGGAGGCACGGCTGAGCACCAGGACCGGGTGCGTCTCGGCGAGGCGGGCGAGCGGCTTGTACCACTGCCGGAGCTGGTAGAGGTTGACCTTGCCGTCGGCGAAGTAGACGCCGATGCGGTAGCGGTGCGGCTCGAGCGGAGGACGTTCGGCGAGCATGGCGCCCAGGCGACGCTGCGCACGGCGCGACCGTACGACGTTCTGAACGAGCTTCACGGCGCGGCGCGCGTCTCTCCTCAAACCCACCGTCCAAGGGTAGCCGCCGTGCGGACCGGTCAGACGACGGGGGGTCGCCCTGCCAGCGTCATCCGCCACACGGTGCGCCACGAGACCGGGCGCCGCTCCCCCGGGTCCTCGCGCCAGCCGGCGGCCCAGCCCTCGAACCAGGCCGAGAGGGCCTTCGGATGCCGCGCCCAGCGCAACACCTGGATCGCCGTCCACGACGCGACGTAGACCGGCACGAGCGGGGCGGGGAGGTTCCGCCGAGCGAGCCACACCCGGTTCCGCGCGTTCAGCCGGTAGTAGTACGCGTGACGTGCCGGGTCGATCACCGGGTGGGCCGCCTCGAGCCCGCCCTCGTACCAGGCGCGGCGGCCGGCGTCCCAGACGCGCCAGGCCAGCTCGATGCCCTCGTGGGCGTAGAAGAACGGGTCGGCCCAGCCGCCGGTGGCCTCGAACACCTCGCGGGGCATCAGGACCGCGCCCTCCCAGCACGAGAAGACGTCGCTCGAGTGGGCGGGATCGCCCTTGCGGATGCGCGGGATCCACCGCCGCGGCGCGGTGAGGCCCGTCGGGTCGACCACGCGGGGCTGCACGAGCCCGAGGTCGGGGCGATCGGCGAGCAGGCGGCATCCGTCGGCCAGGAACGTCGGACTCGGCAGGAACGCGTCGTCGTCGAGGAAGAAGAGCACGTCGCCCGCGACGTCGGGCACGCCCCGGTTGCGGCCTGCGGGGATGCCGAGGTTCTCGGGCAGGTGCCGCGTGCGGACCCCGGGCGGCAGCGGCGGGTCGGCCGTCGCCGGATCCCAGCCGTTGCCGACGCAGACGACGTCGACCTCGACGCCGGCCTGGTCGAGCACGCTCCGGATGCCGCGCGCGAGCTCGGCCGGGCGGCGGCCCATGGTGAGCACCACGACGCCGACGCGCGGCACCTGCGGGGTCGGGTCAGGCGCGGACACGGCGGGAGGCCATGATCGCGAGGAAGTGCCCGAAGAGCGCGAGGGTCGCGAGCGGCAGGAGCGCGAGCACGAGGATGCGGTCGACGAGCGGCTGGCCCGCCACGAGCCCGATCAGCGCGGCGGCGAACGCGATGAGCGTGAGCTCCACGGAGTGGTAGAGGCGGTGGAACGGCAGGAACCGCGCCGCCTTGCGCAGCGTCGCGATGAGGCCGCCGCGCGGCGCCGTCTCGCCGTGCGTGTCGGCGAGCTTGGGCAGGCCGGCGTTCGCCCGCGCGACGTGGACCATGTCGTTGAGCGCCTTGTTGAGCACGATCACCAGGGCGAGCAGGGCGCCCACGGTGGTCCAGAGGAAGTCCTCGGGGAACTCGAGCGGGTACGCGGCGGCGCGGATGCCGAGCGCGAGCGGGATCAGCGCCTCGGTCGAGTAGTGGCCGACCTTGTCGAGGAAGACCCCCGCGGGCGAGCGAGTGCCGCGCCACCGCGCGACCTCGCCGTCGCAGCAGTCGACGAGCATCTGCAGTTGGCCGAGCAGCACCGCGAGCAGCGCGCCCCAGACCCCGGGGATCAGCAGCGCGGCCGCAGTCGACCAGCCGACGAGGATCATCAGCCCGGTGACGCCGTTCGCCGAGATGCGCGTGCGCAGCAGCAGCCATGTGAGGTACGGCGACAGGTCGCGCAGGTAGAGCGAGGCGGTCCAGTGCTCGGCGTTGCGGCGGTTGCGCACCTCGGGCGGCTGGGTCACCGAGCGCAGCTCGCCGATGCTCGTCGGCCGGCCGCGGTCGGGCGTGGTCTCCGTCATGGTCACCTTCCCGTGTGGCTGGCGATGTTGCTCGTGAGCGCGAGGTAGCCGAGCACGAAGCCCGCACCCCATGAGACGTGGATGCACGGCAGCACCACGAGGAACCAGCCGAAGACCCCCGCACCGCGCCCGCGAGCGTAGGCGAGCGCCGCGACGAGCACGAACAGGAGGTACACCAGCGGCGCGGCGAACCCGATGAGCAGCCAGGGGGCCGCGCCGACCGCGAGCTGCACGATTCCGCCGAGGCCGAGCAGGATGCCGGCGACCACGCCGACGACCATGAGCGGCGGCACGAAGTAGCGGATGCCGTTGTCGCCGGGGAATCGGCGGGCGAGTTCGCCGCGCCACAGCCCGGTCGAGAACATCTGCCGCGCGAGCCGCTCCAGGCTCGAGCGCGGCCGGTAGGTGACGGCGAGCCTCGGGGTGAACCAGACGGTGCCGCCGGTGTCGCGGAGCCGCCGGTTCAGCTCCCAGTCCTGCCCGCGCTTGATCGTCTCGTCGAACAGCCCGACGCGCTCGAGCGCGCTGCGGCGGAAGACCCCGAGGTAGACCGTCTCGGCGGGGCCCTCCTCGCCGCCGACGTGGAACGCGGAGCCGCCCAGCCCGACCGGCGTGGTGTACGCGAGGGCGACGGCGCGCTCGAAGGCGCTCTCGCCGCGCGCATCCATGATGCCGCCGACGTTGTCGGCGCCGGTCCGGACGAGCGCCTCGACGGCGACACTGGTGTAGTCGGACGGCAGCATCGAGTGCGAGTCCACCCGGACGACGACCGGGTGGACCGCGGCGCGGATGCCGATGTTCAGCCCGGCCGGGGTCGACCCCACCGCGTTCTCGAGGACCTTCACGCGGTCGTCCCGCATCGCCAGGTCGGCGACCAGCTCGGTCGTGCCGTCGATCGACGGTCCGAGGGCGATCAGCACCTCGACGGGACCGTCGTACGCCTGCGCGAGGATCGATTCGACCGCAGCCCGCACGTGCGACGCGTCGTTCAGCACGGGCATGACATACGAGACGCCGATCGGCGGCGAGAGTTCCGCCGGGTGGTGCTGCTCGGGCATGTTCCTCACTCGTGCACAGGGTCGATCGAGCCTAGCAGTCGGGCACGGCGAAGGGCAGACGCGGCGAGGGCCGGACCACGCGGGTCCGGCCCTCGTCGAGAGCGGGTGCGCCCGGGCTCAGCCCTCGTAGGTGCCGAGCGTCACGGTGACGGTGCGCGAGTCGCCGCCTCGCGTGTACGTCAGCTCCGCCTCGGCGCCGCCGGGAAGGGCGCGGACCTGCGCCGTGAGGTCGGTCTGGTCGGTGATCGGGACGCCGTTGAACGCGGTGACCACGTCGCCCGATTCGAGTCCGGCGGCCTGCGCCGCGCCCCCGTCGCTGACCTCGGAGATCAGCGCACCGACGGTGGTGCCCTCGCCGGCGGCCTGGGCCGACGTGACCGTCGCGCCGAGCAGGCCGTGGGTCGCCGCGCCGTCCTCGATGAGTTCGCGGGAGACGCGCTCGGCCAGGTTCGACGGCACGGCGAACCCGACACCGATGTTGCCGGCCTCGCCCGACGCGCCGCCGGCCGAGAGGATCGCCACGTTGACTCCGATCAGCCGCCCCTGCGAGTCGAGCAGGGCGCCGCCGGAGTTGCCGGGGTTGATCGCGGCATCCGTCTGGATCACCGGGATGGAGATGAGCCCGCCGCCCTGCGACTGGCCGCCCTCCTGCCCGGGGACGTCGAAGTTCCAGAAGTCGAACGGGCTGTCGCCTTCCTCCTGTTGCTCCTCGTCCCCCGGCACGTCGGGCGCGGCAGACGACTGCACGTCGATGCTCCGGTTGAGCGCGCTCACGATGCCGTTCGTCACGGTGCCGGACAGGCCCAGCGGCGCGCCGATCGCGATCGCCGTGTCGCCGACGTTGAGCTCGTCGGAGTCGGCGAACTCGATCGGGGTGAGGCCCGACGCGTCGACGAGCTTGATGACGGCGAGGTCGCTCAGCGGATCGGTGCCGATGAGCTCCGCCTCGTACAGTCGGCCGTCGTCGCCCTTGACCTGGATGCTCGGGTCGCCGGTCGCGCCGTCGAGCGTGACCACGTGCGTGTTCGTGAGCACGTAGCCGTCCTCCGAGATGATCACGCCGGAGCCGGTGCCCTGCCCCTGGCCGCCGGAGACGGCGATGGTGACCACGCTCGGGCTGGCCGCGGCCGCGACCGCGGAGACCTGGTTGACCGACTCGGTGTCGTTGATCACGATCCGCTCGCCCGACGTGGTCGACTCGAGCACGCCGCCGTCGCCGCCTCCCGTCATGAGGGCGGTGATGCCGGCGCCCGAGGCGCCGCCGATCAGCGCGGCGGCGACGATCGCGGCGGCGACGCCGAGTCCGGCGCGGCGCGGCTTCTCGGCCGGCGGCTGGGCGGCGGACGGCGCGGGCGGGCCGCCGAACGCGGGCGGCACCGAACCCGAGCCTGCGGCGGGCGCGGGCGGGACGGGACGGGCGCCGGGGTTCGCCGCGGCCGCGGCGGCGGCCGCCCCCGTGAGCGGGGTGGTCGGCGCGGTCTCGCCCGGGGCGGGCGCGGTCGCGGGCTCATGGCGGTACTGCGGTGCGACGTACGGCTGCGGGGCCTGGCCCGGCGCGTACACCGTGCCGGTGGGGCGGGGCGCTGCCTCGGCCTCTGCGGGTGCGGGCGCCTCGGAGGCGGGCTCGACGGGGGCCGGTGCGGGCTCGGCCGGCGTCGACGCGGGTGCCTCAGTCATGGACTCGGGTGCCGTGGTCTCGCTCGCCTCCGGGGCGCCGGCCTCCTCGCGCGCGCGGGCCTCCGCCTCGTGGTCGTGGCCGCCGGGGGTGGTGTCGGTCATCTGTCGCTCCCTTCCAACGAACGCCAGCATCGCCCGTCGATCTGTGCGGGGCTTCTGCGATTCCTATGTCTCGGCTGTGCCGCGGCCGGGAAGCGCCCGGGCGGCCACGCCAGCGTAGCGGCCGGAGCGTGACGTACGGTGTGAGCGTGGATGTCACCGGAGCCCCCCGCCGACTCGCCCCCTGGCAGCGCACCGCCGCCGGCGCCGGCCTGCTCGCCGACGACGGCTCGGTCGCTCCCACCGTCTTCGCGGAGATGAGCGCCCTGGCCCTCGCCACCGGCGCGATCAACCTCGGCCAGGGCTTCCCCGACCAGGACGGACCGGCCGAGGTGCTCGAGGCCGCGCGCGCGGCCATCGCCGCCGGGGTCAACCAGTACCCGCCGGGACGCGGCCTTCCCGTGCTGCGCGACGCGATCGCGCGCCACCAGCGGCGCTGGTACGGGCTCGAGGTCGACCCCGATGCCGAGGTGCTCGTCACCGCGGGCGCGACCGAGGCGCTCGCGGCATCCGTGCTCGCGTTCGTCGACGCCGGCGACGAGGTCGTCACCTTCGAGCCGTCGTACGACGCGTACGCCGCGCTCGTGGCCCGCGCGGGCGGCATCCACCGCACCGTGCCCCTGCGATTCCCCGACTGGCGGCCCGACCACGACGAGCTGAGGGCCGCCGTGACCGACCGCACCCGGATCATCCTGGTGAACTCGCCCCACAACCCGACCGGAGCGATGCTCGACCGGGACACCCTGGAGCTCGTGGTCGAGCTGGCGCACCGCCACGACGCGCTGATCGTCACCGACGAGGTCTACGAGCACCTCGTGTTCGATGGAGCCCACACGCCGATCGCGACCCTCCCCGGCGCGTGGGAGCGGACGCTCTCGATCTCCTCCGGCGGCAAGACGTTCAACACCACCGGCTGGAAGATCGGCTGGATCACCGGGCCCGCCGATCTGGTCACCGCCGTGCTCGCGGTCAAGCAGTACCTCACGTTCGTGAACGGCGCGCCGTTCCAGCCCGCGATCGCGGCGGGCCTCGACCTGCCCGACCGGTACTTCGCGGATGCCGCCGCCGCCCTCGCGGCACGGCGCGACGTGCTCGCCGCCGGGCTCGACGCGGCCGGCTTCGCCACCGCGCTGCCGCGGTCCGGCTACTTCGTCGTCGCCGACGCCGCCGCGCTCGGGGTGACGGATGCCGCGGCGTTCTGCCGGGAACTCCCCCACCGCGTCGGCGTGGTCGGCGTGCCCGTCACCGCGTTCGTCCACCCGTCGCGTCGCGACGCGGTCCGCACCCTCGTGCGGTTCGCGTTCTGCAAGCGCGCCGACGTGCTCGACGAGGCGGCGGCGCGGCTCGCGTCGCTCTAGTCCCGACCGGGATCCGGTCGGACCGTGACGGCGAACCGGCGGAGCTCGAGCGCCGGATTGAGCCGACGGACGGCGACGAGGCGGTCGCGGGAGAGCCAGGCGACCGCGACATCCGTCTGCTCGCCGACCGTGGCCGCCTCGACGCCCATCGGGTCGACGACCATGCTGTTGCCGGCGCCGACCGGCGGGGCGTGGTCGGCCGCGGCGACGTAGATCGTGTTCTCGAGCGCGCGCGCGGTGGTGAGCGTGCGCCAGTGCGACTCCTTCAACGGACCGCGCACCCACTCGGCGGGGATGCAGACGACGTCGGCGCCGGCGTCGACGATGCGGCGGGTCACCTCCGGGAACCGCACGTCGTAGCAGGTCTGCAGGCCGAAGCGGAGACCGCCGGCCTCGAACAGCTCCGGCGGGGTGATCTCGCCCGGCGCGACCCACTCCGACTCGCGGTGGCCGAACGCGTCGTACAGGTGCAGCTTGCGGTAGCGCGCGACGACGCCCTCGCCGGGCGCGACCGCGACGACGGTGTTGGCCACGCGCCGCTCCCCCTCGACCCGCTCGATCATCCCTGCGACGAGGTGGATGCCGAGCCGGTCGGCGAGCTCGCGCAGCCCGGCCGTGAACGCGCCGTCGACCGGCTGCGCCGCGTCGAGCCACGCCTCCGACGGCGACGCGGTGAACCAGCTCGAGTACTCGGGGAACACCACCAGTCGGCCGCCGCGTGCGACCGCGAGCTCGGCGAGGCGCCCGATCTCGGCGAGGTTCGCGTCGGCGTCGTCGGTGGGCGCGAACTGCGCCACGGCGAGCGGGAAGCCCGCGGCATCCGTCTGCATGCCCTCAGCCTAGGCGCGCGACGCACGCGTGCGGCGAACGCGCCGGCGGAGTAGCCTCCCCGCAGAGGCAGGATGTCCACCAGGAGGTGCCATGCACCACCGGAACGCGCACGGCGCAGATGGCCACTGATCGGGCCTGCCTGATCATCGCCGACATCTCCGGCTACACCGGGTACCTGTCGGGCGTCGAGCTCGATCACGCGCAGGACATCCTCGGCGACCTGATCGAGACGATCGTCGACGGCCTGGGACCGGGGTTCCGGCTCGCGAAGCTCGAGGGCGACGCCGCCTTCGCCTACGCGCCGGGCGACACCATCGACGGCACCGTCCTGCTCGACGCGATCGAGCAGTGCTACTTCCGCTTCCGCCGACGACGGCGCGACATCCGGCAGGGGACGTCGTGCTCGTGCGACGCGTGCGCGCGCATCCCCGACCTGGACCTGAAGTTCGTCGTCCACCACGGGACTGTCCTCCGGCAGCGTGTCGAGGGCGCCGAGGAGTTGCTCGGACCCGACGTGATCATCGTCCATCGCCTGCTGAAGAACGACGTCGTCGCCTCGACCGGCCTCGGCGCGTACGCCCTCTTCAGCCAGCCCTGCGTCGACGCGATGGACGTGGACGTCGTCGAGCTCGGGATGCGGCCCACGACCGCGACCTACGAGCACCTCGGGACCCTGGCCTCGTGGGTGCACGACCTCGAGCGACGGTGGCACGAGGAGCAGGAGCGGACGCGCGTCGTGGTCGGCGAGTCCGAGGAGTTCAGCCGGATCGACCTTCCCACTCGAGCGGCGCCGGCGGTCGCGTGGGCCTTCTTCACGGTGCCGGGCCGCCGCATGGCGTGGCAGCCGGAGCTCAAGCGTCTCGACGTCGAGGCCGCGGGCAACCGGCGCGGCGTGGGAACGGTCAACCACTGCCAGCACGGGGCCGGCAACATCCTCGAAGAGGTCCTGGACTGGCGCCCGTACGAATACCTCACCGTGCGGTCGACCATGCCCACACCCCTCGGACCGATCCACCTGCGCACGATGACCGAGCTCGAGCCGACGCCCGAGGGCGGGACCATCGTGCACTTCCGGGTCGGCGCACCGTCGAGCGCCAGGGAGCGCATCATCATGCGGCTGCTCGGGCGCCGGCTCGACTCGACCCTTCGGGCGAGCTCCGCGCTGCTCGCGGACCAACTCGAAAGCGAGTCGCGTCCTCAGGCGTGACGTACCACGACCGACGGGAAACGCAAGAGGCCGGTATCGGATCTCTCCGATACCGGCCTCTGATTGGTTGCGGGGGCAGGATTTGAACCTACGACCTCTGGGTTATGAGCCCAGCGAGCTACCGAACTGCTCCACCCCGCGGCACAAGAGAAAACACTAGCACGGGGCCTGAGCGACGTCGAATCGAGGCCGCGGCCCGGGCGCGCCGCCCGAGCGTCGCGTCAGCGGGTGGGGCGCTCGGGCGCCGACGCGACGAGCTCGTACGACAACGGCAGCCACTGTCGGTCGGGCCAGCCGAACATCCCCTCGCCCTTCGGCTCCGCGATCGGGAAGATCTGCCAGGGCACCTCGCCGTGCTCGGCGAAGTGCTCGAGCCGCAGCCCGGCGTCGCGCAGCGCGCCGAGCACCTCGTCGAGCGGGTGCATCCACTCCCAGGTGCGCGCGTGCTGCAGCTGCGCCTCGGGGTCGGCGTAGTCGCCCGGTTCGTCGATGATGTCCGGTCCGTCGGGGCGGTACGGGTACGCGAAGTCTGGCATCCCGTCGCGGCCTCCGTCGCCGTCGAACACGAACGCGGCGGGGTGGCCGTCGGCGAAGAACAGTCGACCGCCGGGTGCGAGGAACCACTCGATGATGCGGGCCCATTCCGCGACATCCGGAAGCCAGCCGATCGTGCCCCACGTGGTGAAGACGAGGTCGAACGACTCCGGCTCGGGGAGGGCGTGGCGGGCGTCGTAGACGTTCGCCTGCACGAAGCGCGCCCGGTCGGCGACGCCGAGCTCGTCCGCCATCCGACGCGCCTCCTCGACGGCGGGCTCAGAGAAGTCGAGGCCGACCGCCGTGGCCCCGCCGTTCACGAGCGAGAGGGTGTCGGAGCCGAAGTGGCACTGCAGGTGCAGGATGCGCACCCCTTCCAGGCCGTCGGGGAACATGCGCTCGATGCCGGCCCGGGCGATGGGGTCGAGCACGCTCCCGCCGGCACGCAGGCGCGCGCGGTCGTAGAACGGGGATGCCACGTGCAGGGGCACCCGTTCGTCCCAGTTGGCGCGGTTCGCGTCGAGCCAGTCGCCGGAACGCAGGTCGACGGGCGACTCGGTCATTCGCCGTCGGGGGCGGTGGCGCCCGAGAGCTCGAGCAGGCGGGTGATCACCTGGTTCAGTTGCTCGTCGGCCTCGGCGAACGCGGCGAGGTCGCCCTCCGAGAGGGCGGCTTCCTTCTGCGCCAGCAGGTCGGCCGCCTCGGCGAGCAGCGCCGCCTCCTCGTCGGTGGGCGTCGTCGGCTCGGTCGGCTCGGTCGGCTCCTCGCCCGGCTCGGTCGGCTCGGTCGGCGCCGGCTCGGGCTCGACCTCCTCGTCGCCGGCGGCCGCACCGGAGTCGCCGCCGAACAGCACGTTGAGCGCGTCGTCCAGCGTGTCCTCGAACGCGATCTCGTCGCCGAACGCGACCAGCACCTTCTGCAGCACCGGGTAGCTCGTCTCACCCGTCGAGCGGACGTAGACGGGCTGCACGTAGAGCAGGCCGCCGCCGACCGGGATGGTCAGCAGGTTGCCGTTGATCACGTCGGACTGGCCCTGGCGGAGGATGTTCAGCTGCGCCGAGATCGACGTGTCGCTGTTGAAGGTGTTCTGCACCTGGCCGGGGCCGGGCACGTTGTCGTCCTCGGGAAGGTTCAGCAGGCGGAGCTTGCCGTAGCCCTCGGCGCGCTCGCCGTCCTCGGATCCGGCGTCGGAGTCGACCGCGAGGTAACCGCGCAGCACGTTGCGGCTGGCCTGGCCTCGCGCCTCGGGGATGAACGTCGAGTAGATCGAGTACGACGGCGCCTCCTGGCCGGGCATCTGCATCGTCAGGTAGTACGGCGGCTGCAGCAGCGTGCTCGCCTGCCCCTGCGTGGGGTCCAGCGGCGTCGTCCAGGCGTCCTCGCGCGAGTAGAACGCGTCGGCCTCGGTCACGTGGTACCGCCCCAGCACCGCGCGCTGCATCTTGAACAGGTCGGCCGGGTAGCGCACGTGGCTCATCAGCTCGCCCGACATCTCGCTCATCGGCCGCACCTTCGACGGGAAGACCTTCTCCCACGTCTTGAGGATCGGGTCGTCGGCGTCCCACGCGTAGAGCGTCACGCTGCCGTCGTAGGCGTCGACCGTGGCCTTCACCGAGTTGCGGATGTAGTTGACCTCGTCGAACGCGAGCGGCGACGAGACCGTGTCGCTGTCCGAGATCGCCTCGCTGTAGCTCACCTTGTTCGAGTACGGGTACTGGTCGGAGAGCGTGTACCCGTCGACGATCCACACGATGCGCCCGTCGACCACCGTGGGGTACGTGTCGGTGTCGAGCGTCAGGTACGGCGCGACCTTCTGCACGCGCTCGATCGGGTTGCGGTCGTAGAGGATCTGCGATTCCTCGTTGACCTGGTCGGAGAGGAAGATCTGCTCCGACTGGAACTTCAGCGCGTAGACGAGCTTGGTGAAGACGTTGTCGAGCGTCGGCCCGCCGTCGCCCTCGAAGGTGGTCTGCTGGGGCTCGCCGTCGCCGCCGGCGGGGAAGTCGAGCTCGATCTCGCGCGACCCCTCGGGTGCACCGACGATGGAGTAGTCCGGCGAGTTCTCGCCGAAGTACACCCGCGGCTCGAACTCGGGCAGGGTGCCGGTCGACGGGATGCCGGACTGCAGGAACACGGGCTGCCCGTCGCTCGAGCGCTGGTTGCCCGCCGCCGCGACCAGGCCGTACCCGTGCGTGTAGACGAGGTGGCTGTTGAACCACGTCTGGGCGTCGCCGAGGCCCTCGAGGTTGAGGTCGCGGATGGCGACGACCGTGTCCTGCATCTCGCCGTCGAGCTCGTACCGGTCGACGTCGAGCTGCTCGGGGAACTGGTAGTACTGCCGGAACTGCTCGAGCTGCCGGAACGCCGGGCTGATGATCGCCGGGTCCATCAGGCGGATGCTCGCCGTGGTCTCGGCGTCGGCACGGAGCGCTCCGGGCTCGGCGTCGGTCTTCGCCTCGTACGGGATCTCCTCGATGTCGGAGACGCCGAACGCGTCGCGGGTGAGGTCGATGTTGCGCTGGATGTACGGCGCCTCGAGCGATCGCGCGCTCGGGTCGACCTGGAAGCGCTGCACGACCCACGGGTAGAGCGACCCGATCAGCAGGCTCGACACGACCAGCAGCACGGCGCCGATGAGCGGGAGGCGCCAGCGCCCGAGGAACGCCGTGATGAGGAAGAGGATCGCGACCGCCGCGGCGATGAGCGCGAGGATCTGGCGGCCCGGGATCGTGGCGTTCACGTCGGTGTACGACGCACCGGTGATGAGCGAGCCCACCTCGGTGACCGTGGCGTACTGGTCGAGCCAGATGCTGACGGCCTGGAGCAGCAGGTACAGCCCCGCGGTGATCGCGATCTGGATGCGCGCGGCCTTCGAGATCACGACCTCGCGTCCGCTGATCCGGATGGCGCCGTAGAGGTAGTTCGTCGCGATGACGAGCAGGCCCGACAGCAGCACGACGGCGGAGGCGAAGCCGACGATGGAACGGTAGAACGGCAGCTCGAACACGTAGAAGCCGACGTCGAGCCCGAACTGGGGGTCGGTGGTGCCGAAGGGCGTGCGGTTCAGCCACGTGAGCACGGAGTCCCAGCGGCTCGCGGTCGAGACGCCCGCGAAGATGCCGAGCACGATCGGCACGCCGAACATGGCCAGTCGGCGCAGCGGCTCGAAGACCTCCTGGTAGCGGTCCAGCTGCGAGTTCAGCTTCGCGTAGACCGGCCGGGTCCGGTAGGCGATCTGGATCGAGACCCACACCGGCAGCGCCATCGCGACGAAGCCGATGACGAACAGCACGACGCGGGCGATCCACTCGGTGTACAGCACCTCGACGAAGCCGAGCTGCTGGTACCACATCACGTCGGCGTAGATCCCCGCGAACACGAAGAACGCGACGACGAGGGCACCCACGATCCCGAGCGTGATCGCGATGGGCGCGCGACGGCGCGGCATCCTCGGTTCCTGCGGCTGTGCTGTGGACACTTCTCGGCCTCATTCGGGTCGGGACGGGTTCGGATTCCCATCCTATGGTCGGCAGTCTTTGAAACTGCTGGTGGCAGCGCCCCTCCGCAGGCCCCCCGGATAACGAACCGGTACCGGTTCAGCCGGATGCCTCGCATCGCGCGAACGACGACGTGTCGCCGCCCTCGCCGATCGCCTCGACGATCTCCCGGGCGTCCTCGAGGGTGCCCACGGCGAACACCTCGAGCCCGTCGGGGATGTTGCCGACCACCTCGTCGCAGTTGGACTCCGGAGCGAGGAACCAGTCGGCGTCGTTCTCGACCGCGCCCCAGAGCTTCTGGCGGATGGCGCCGATCGGCCCCACGGCGCCGTCGGAGTCGATCGTGCCGGTGCCGGCCACGATCTCGCCGCCGGTCATCGCCCCCGGCGTCAGCTTGTCGACGATGCCGAGCGCGAACATCATCCCCGCGCTCGGGCCGCCGACGTCGTCCAGCCGGATCTCGACGTCGATCGGGAACTCGTAGCGCATGCGGACGCCGATGCCGACGATCACCTGCCCGTCGCGCTCCACCGGCGTGACCTCGACCCGGACGGCTTCGTCGTCGCGCAGGACGTCGAGGGCGGCGGGCGTCTGCGTGCCGTGGTCGGCGAGCGCGGTGCGGAGCTCGTCGACCGAGTGGACCTCGGCGCCGTCCACGGCGACGATGACGTCGCCGATCTCGAGCGCGCCCTCGGCCGGCAGCCCCTCCGCGACGCCCTGGACGACGACCTCGCGCGGGAACTCGTAGCCGAGCTCGATCAGCGCGGCCGCGATCGCGTCCTGCTGCGAGTCCACCATCTGCGCCTCGTTCCGGGCGTCGCGGTCCTCCTCGCTGAGCTGCGGCGGGAAGATCACCTCGACGGGGACGACCGCGCGGCGCGGGTCGAACCAGGCGGCCGCCACGTCGAGCCAGCCCGGGGTCCGCCCGGGCCGGCCCACGGCCGAGGAGGTCAGCAGGTCGAGCGAGCCCTCGGTCGGGAACGTCTCCTCGTCGGGGATCGAGATGAGCGGGATCTCCTCGCCGTCGGCCTCGGCGGTGCCGAGCGTGTCGAAGACCGGACCCGGCTGCTGGATCACGTACGGCGAGGGCACGAGGGCGAGCACGAGCCCGAGGACCGAGGCGACGGCGATCGCACCCCAGCCGATCCGCTCGCGGCGGCTCCGGCGCGTCGAATCGCCGGACGCGTCGCGATCGTGCGACCGCTCGGCGTCCGCCTCGGGTCCGAAGAGCACCATGCCCCGACATCCTTCCCAGGGCCCGCAGGACCGACCCGCTGCGGCGCGGTCGCCGCTGTTCGCGATGGGCGGACACCCGGAAGGGAAGCCTAGGCCAATTCGCGGGAAGGAAGCCGAGGGGCGGTTGTAGCGTGGAAGGCCGAGCGAGGGAGGTGGCCCCGGTGGCCGAACGCGACGACCAGCCCGACCGGAACCCGGAGGACGAGTTCCGCGACATGCTGCGCGAGCTGCTGTCTGGATCCGGTGGCATCGACCCGTCCAAGCTCGCCGATGCCGCAGGGCTGCCGAACGACCCGGCGAGCCTCGCCGCCATCTTCAGCCAGCTCCAGCAGGCGATGCAGCGATCCGACGACGAGGGCATCGACTGGTCGCTCGCCCTCCGGCAGGCCGAGCAGCGCGCGTCCGACGGCCAGCGCCAGGTCGAGACCGCCGACGCCGAACGCCTCGGCCGGGCGGCGCAGGTCGCCGCGCTCTGGCTCGACGAGGTCGTCGACGTGGCGGCGCTGCCGGCCGCGCCGGAGCTCCTCACCCGCCGCGCATGGGCCGCGGCGAGCATGCCGATCTGGTCGCAGCTGGCCGAGCCGGTCGCGCTCAGCATCGCCGATTCGCTCACGCGCGTGATGTCGGAGCAGGCGCCCGAGGAGATGCGCTCCATGGTGCAGGGCGCGAGCCGCATGATGCGCGGCATCGGCGGGGCGATGTTCGCCATGCAGCTCGGCCAGGTCGTCGGGCAGCTGTCCACCGAGGTCGTCTCGGGCGGCGACGTCGGCATCCCGCTGCTGGACGACGGCCGCGCCGCCCTGCTGCCGCAGAACGTCGCCGAGTTCGGTGCCGGCCTCGACATCCCCGACGACCAGGTCGAGCTCTACCTCGCGGTTCGCGAACTCGCGCACGCCCGGCTCTTCCGCCACGCGCGATGGCTGCGCCTGCACCTCATCACGGCGATCACGGCATTCGCGCGCGGCATCGACGTCGACGTCGAGCGCCTGGAATCGCTCGCGGAGGGCTTCGACCCGTCGAACACCGACGAGCTGCGCGACGCCGTGGCCAACGGCGCGCTGCTGCGGCCGAAGAGCGCCGAGCAGGAGGCGGCGCTCGACCGGCTCGAGACGATGCTCGCCCTCGTCGAGGGCTGGGTCGACGTCGTCACCGCGGATGCCACGGCGCGGCTGCCGAAGTCCGACGCCGTGGCCGAGACCATCCGACGGCGGCGCGCCACCGGCGGGCCGGCCGAGTCCGCACTCGCGACCCTCGTCGGCCTGGAACTGCGCCCCCGCCGCCTTCGCGACGCCGCGGCGATGTGGCGGGCCGTCGGCGACGCGGTGGGCGTCGCGAAGCGCGACGCGCTGTGGGCGCACCCCGACCTGCTGCCGACCTCGGCCGACCTCGACGACCCGGGCCCCCTCGCCGCGCGACTCGCGGCCGGAGGCCAGGCGGCCGGCGAGGCCGACGCGGAGTTCGACGAGGCGCTGGCGGCACTGCTCCGCGGCGAGACCGGCGCGGCACCCGGCGCCGACGACGACGATCCGGGCACCGACGACTCCGCCGGGCCCGACGCGGGAGGGCGCTCCGCCGACTGACCGTCGCCGCGGCATCCGACGCCGCCGCAGGCTCGCCTGTGGACGGCCGGCCGTGCGCCGTGCGCGGGTCGGGCATGCTTCCCGCATGACGCCGCGACTGGACCCCGCACTCCCCCTCGTCTGGCGCTCGCCCGCCGAACTGCAGGTCGGCGGCGTGCGGGCGGTGGCCGTGCTGGCCGACCCCGGGGCCTTCGAGAACGGCATGCTGAGCGCGCTGGCCGCCGGGGCGAGCCGGGAGACGCTCGCGGTCATCGGGCGGGCGCTCGACGGGGGCGACGACGACCTCGCCGAACTGCTGGAGCGACTCGACGGGGCGCTGCTGCCCGAGCCCGATCCCGCCTCCGACCGGCGCGCCGCGGTGGTGGCCGTCGACGGCGACCCCGGCCGGGCCGGCACGCTCGCCGGCCTGCTCGACGCCCTGGGTCATCGTGCGGTGCACGCCCGAAGCGCCCGCCCGGACGCCGTCGACGGGGTCGTGCTCCTCGCCTCCCGGGTGGTGCCGCCGGCCGCCCACCTGCCCTGGCTGTCGGCCGACGTCCCCCACCTCCCGGTGGTGTTCGACGAGCGCGGCGCCGAGGTCGGCCCGCTCGTGCGCCCCGGCTCGGGCGCGTGCCTGCGCTGCGTCCACCTCGCGCGACGCGACGCGGATGCCGCGTGGCCGGCGATCGCCGCGCAACTGGCCGTCGCCGCACCGGCCCCGCCGTCGCCCCGCGTCGAGCACGAGGCGCTCGCGCTCGCGGCATCCGTCGTCGACGACCTCGTGCACGGACGCCCGACCGAGCTCGACGGGTCGGCGGTCCTCGTCAGCGGCGCGTCGCCGGGGACCTCGCGACTCGCGCAGCCGGTCGCGCCGCATCCGGAGTGCGGATGTCGAGCTCCCGCAGGAACCGCGACGGCTCCCGCTCGCCTCGATGCCCGCCGGACCGGGCGGCCCAGCTCAGCGTCAGCCGACGCCGTGCCCGCGTGAGCCCGACGTAGAGCAGGCGGCGCTCCTCGTCGATCCCCTCGAGCCCGGTCGCGTACGCGATCGGGAGCATGCCCTCGGTGAGGCCGACGAGGTGCACCTCGTCCCACTCGAGGCCCTTCGCGGAGTGCAGCGTCGCGAGGGTCACCGCGGCGATGGCCGGCTCGTGCTGCGCCTCCGCACGCGCCGAGAGACCGTCCGCGAAGGCCCGCAGGGTCGTGCCGGGCGGCACGTCGTCCACCAGGCGGGCGAGTGCGTTCAGGGATTCCCAGCGGGAGCGCACCGCGCCCGGCCCGTCGGGCGGCTCGACCGACCAGCCCAGCGAGCGGAGCACGTCGCTCACCGTCTTGAACAAGGGCTCGCCGGTCGCCGCCAGCGCCTGCGCCCGGATCGCATGCACGGCCTGCTTGACCTCGGGCTGGTCGAAGAAGCGCTGCGCGCCCCGCACCCTCGTCGACACCCCGACCTCGGCGAGCGCCTGCTCCATGAGCGCCGACTGCGAGTTGACGCGCATCAGCACCGCGACCTGCTCCGGGGCGACGCCCGCGTCGATGCGCGCCCGGATCCGGGTGGCCGTGCCGCGCGCCTCGGCCAGCTCGTCGGGGTACGCCACGACCTCCGGGGCCACGCCGTGCGCCACCGCGCGCGACGGCGCCGGGGCGGGAGCATCCGTCGCCGCCACCGCCGGGTCCCCCGCATCGGGCGCGGCCGCGACGAGGCGCAGCGCCCCCGGGCGGCCGCGCACCAGGCGGTTCGCGACCTCGACGATCTCGGGCGTCGAGCGGTAGTTGCGCTCGAGGCGCACGACCGTGGCATCCGGGTACCGCCGTTCGAAGCCGAGCAGGTACTCGGCCGAGGCCCCCGCGAACGAGTAGATGGTCTGGCTCGCGTCGCCGACGACGCACACGTCGCGGCGGTCGCCGAGCCACAGGTCGAGCAGGTGCTGCTGGGCCGGGGACACGTCCTGGTACTCGTCGACCACGAAGTGCCGGTACCCCTCGCGGACCTGCATGGCCACGGCCGGTTCCGTCTCGATCATGCCCGCGGTCGCGAGCAGCACGTCCTCGAAGTCCATCGCGCGCCGCTCGTCCTTCAACTGCTCGTACGCCGCCACGAGGTCGAGGAACTGGTCGGCGTCGAGCGCGCCGGGAGCGCCGCGCGCGGCGAGCCGGGTCCGGTACTCCTCCATGCCGATGACGCTCACCTTCCGCCACTCGATCTCGGCCGCGACGTCCCGCAGCGTGGCCGTGTCGACCCGCAGGCGGCATCGCTCGGCGGCGAGGCCGAGCAGTCGGCCCTTGAACTCGAGCACCCGCGGCGCGGGGCCGCCGGCGACGATCGGCCAGAAGTGGTTCAGCTGCGCGAGCGCCGCCGCGTGGAAGGTGCGCGCGGGAACCCCGCCGGCCCCGAGCGCACGCAGCCGCGTGCGGAGCTCGGCCGCGGCGCGATTGGTGAAGGTGAGCGCCATCACGCGGGCCGGGTCGTAGGCACCCGAGGACACGCCGTACGCGATCCGGTGCGTGATCGCACGGGTCTTGCCGGTGCCGGCGCCCGCGAGCACGCACACCGGTCCCACGAGCGCCTCGGCGGCGACGCGCTGTTCGTCGTCGAGCGCGGCGAGGAGCGGGTCGGCCCCGGTCACGACGTCGACCAGGGCAGCGACGATTCGAGCGGTTCGCCGTACCAGCGCTCGAGCATCCACCGCGCGATCGACGTCTCGCCGGGCAGGGCGACGCGTCCCAGCGCGGCACGCAGCTCCGCCCGGTCGAACCACCGCAACTCGACGATCTCCTCGCCGTCGGGCACGGGCGCGGCGGACGCCCCGTCCGCCACCCGGGCGCGGAACGCCAGCATCAGGCTCGCCGGGAACGGCCACGGCTGCGAGCCGAGGTACTCGACCCGGTCGACGGCCAGGCCCGACTCCTCGGCGATCTCGCGCACCACGGCCGCCTCGAGCGACTCCCCCGGCTCCACGAACCCGGCGAGCACCGAGAAGCGGTCCTGCTCCCACATCGCGTTCGAGCCGAGCAGCACGCGGTCGGCGTCGTCGGTGACGATCACGATCACGGCCGGATCGGTGCGCGGGAAGCGCATCCGGTCCTCGACGAGGCAGCGGCGCGCCCAGCCGGCGCTCACGACCTCGGTCGCGCCGCCGCAGGCGGGGCAGAACGCGTGCGTCGCATGCCAGTTCGCGAGCGCGACGGCCTCGATCGCGAGTCCGGCGTCGCGGTCGTCGAGGACGGTTGCCACCGCCCGCAGCGTGCGCCACCGGTCGTCGCCGCCGAGCGCGACGGCATCGTCGTCGGCGAGGACCCACGCCTCGACCGGGCTCCCGGCCGGCACGGCCTCCCCCTCGGCATCCGTCGACGCGTCGAGCGTGCGCCCGAGGTACAGGCGCAGCGACGGCGCGGGCAGGGTCGACGGATGCCGCAGCTCGAGCGCCGTACCCCGGCCCGCCGCGATGAGCACGCGGTCGTCGCGCACGACCATCACCCGCGCGGCGGCGGCGTCGTCGAACGCGGCGCGCCGGCCCGGATCGTTGCGGTGCTCGGCGTCCCGGTCGAGGTGCTCGCGGGCGAGCGGCGGGGCGACGCCGCCGGCCGCATCCCCCTGCGAGGGCGACTCGGGTTGGGGCACGGTCCACCTCTCGCTCATGGCCGGTGTCGTCGGGAAGGCGTGGCGGTCGCCGGGCAGGCGCGAACCCTGCTTAGGCTGAATGCCATGGCCAGACCCCCACTCACTCTAGCCGCGTTGGCGACGGCCGCGGTGGCCGGACTCGACGTGCGAGCGGCCCGCGCGCACACCCGCGGGGCGTCGGGGTCGTTCGATGCCGTCGAACTGCTCGCGACCGACGGGCGGCGGCTGCTGATCCGCGTGCCGCGGTCGCAGTCGGCCGAGGCCGAGCAGTCCGCCGACCTGGTCGGCATGCGGGCGCTCTCGGCCGGCATCCGCTCGCGCCTGCCGTTCGCCGTGCCGGAGTACGTCGGCCAGGCCCCGATCGGGCCGACCCGGGCGATCGTGACCGAGTTCATCCCCGGCGCCGCCCGCTCGGCCGACGAGCTCACCGCCCACGCCGGGCTCGCTGCGGAGGTGGGCCGCGCGATCGCCGCGATCCACGCGCTCCCCGCCGCGTTCCTCGGCGAGGCCGGGCTGCCCCGCCGCACCGCGGAGCAGGCCCGCGAGGCCGCGGTCGAGGTCATCGACCGCGCATCCGACACCGGTCGCCTGCCCGCCGCGCTGGTGCGACGGTGGGAGGAGGCGACCGACGACGACACCCTGTGGCGGTTCGCCCCGACCGTGGTCAACGGCCAGCTCTCCGCCGACTCCTTCCTCGTCGACGAGGAACGGGTCACCGGGGTGATCGGATGGTCCGGGCTCGCGCAGGACGATCCGGCTCGCGACCTGCACTGGATCCTGACGGCCACCGGGGACGCCGCGGAGGAGACCCTCGACGCGTACCTCGCCGCCCGCGCCGGCGATGCCGACGCCGAACTCGCCCGCCGCGCGCTGCTGTACGGCGAGCTGGAGCTCGCGCGGTGGTTGCTGCACGGCGTCGACACGCACGACGACGAGGTGATCGACGACGCGGTGGGCCTGCTCGACGGGCTGGTGGAGCGCGTGCACGACCACGCCTCGGAGCCGCTCACGACCGACACCGGTCCGGTGATGGCCGTGACCGACGTCGAACGCCTCCTCGCGACCACCCCGCGCGATGCGGTGCGGCGCGACGCGGCGACGAGCATGCTCACCGACAGCTTCGACGTCGAGGAGCTCCGACGCCATTTCGACGCCCCCGACGACGTGGCCACCGATCGGCAGGCTCCGACCGACGAGGACGGAAGCCCGCCGCTCGACGAGACCGCGCCGATCCCGCTCGACCTCAGCGACTGGGGCGACGCTGCACCGGCGTCGGGCGGGACCGGCGGCGCGCGACCGGCCTCGCGCGATCAGGCCTCCGCGACGACCGACCGAACCTCCTCCGGCAGCGCGACCGACGGGCCGGCGCGGAGCGGTCCGGCCTCGCGCGACGCCGACACCGACGCCCAGGCGCGCCGCAACGCCTCCTCGTCGTAGAGCCGCTCGGGGCGCAGCACGAGGTCGTCCTCCACGTAGTAGAAGACCGCGTCGATCTCCTCGACCGGGATGCCGGACCAGCGGGCGTACGCGAGTCGGTACAGCGCGAGCTGGGTCTGCCGCAGTTCGAGTTCGCGTGCGTCCCGCGGTGCCGCGCCCGTTTTCCAGTCGACGACCTGGTAGCGGATGCCGCGCCGGGCGTCCTCCGACCCCGGCTCGGTCGCGTACACCGCGTCGAGCTTGCACACGAACACGTGGCCGTCGAGCGGGAGGTGCAGTTCGAGTTCGACGGCCTCGGGCCGACGGTCGCCCCACTCCGATGCGGCGAACGTGGCTCGCAGCGCCGCGAGTCGCGGGGCGGTCGGATCGGCGAGCTCCTCGGACGCGTCGAGGTCGAAGTCGAAGTCGAGCGCGTCGAGGTCGCCGGCCTCCGCGCCGACGGAGCCGTCGCCCTCGCCGAGCGCCCGTTGCTCGACCCACGAGTGGAAGAGCGTGCCGATCCGGGTGGCCCGGTACGGGCGCTGCGGCATCGGCCGGGCCAGTTCGGCGGCGACGGCGGCGGGGTCGTCCACGTAGTCCTTGAAGCGCGACGCGGGCACGCGCACCGGCACCGCCGCGCCGTGACGCGGGTCGGCCCGGCGACGGCGTTCCTCGAGCAGCATCCGGAGCTCGTCGGCGAGCTGAGGGCTCAGGCCCGCTCCGGACGGCGCGGCGGCGGCCTCGCGCACCAGTTCGGCAGCGCGTTCGACCGATGCCCGGCGGGCGCCGAGCGGATCGAGCGGCCAGCTCACCGTGGAGGCGCCGGCCGTTCGGGGGTTCTCGTCGTGCTCGGGAGCGGAGGGAAGGGCGGCGGGCTCGACGACGCCCACCTGCACCAGCTCGCGCAGGAACACGCTGGGTGACCGCGGCGCCTTCTGCGAGGCCCACCACGAGCCCGAGAGCAGGAGCTCGGACCGGGCCCGTGTCACGCCCACGTAGGCGAGGCGGCGCTCCTCGTCGGCATGGCGCTCGCGGTTCTCCGCGCCGTACGCCCGCACGGCCTCGTCGAACTCGGCCTGGCTCTGCACGCCGCGCCACATGAGCTCCGGGATCTCGTCGCGGTCGCCCCGGAACTCGTCGGGCAGGGCGCCGAAGGCGAGCCATCCGCGGGTGCTGCGCGGCTTGGAGGGGATCTCGTCGTCGACCATGCGCGGGATCGCCACGACGTCCCATTCGAGCCCCTTGGAGCCGTGGATCGACAGCACCTGCACGGCGCCGGGCTCCGGTTCGTCCTGTCGCGGGCTCAGGCGGTCGCGCTGCTCGGCCTCGGTGAGCCAGCCGAGGAAGGCGCCGAGCGTGGCGTGCTCGGCGGTCTCGACGAAGCCGGAGACCAGGTCGTCGAACGCCTCGAGGCTCGCGGAGCCGAGCGGCTGGGCGGGGTTCGCGGCGACCTCGACGTCGAGCAGCAGCTCCTGCTGCACGAGCGTCGCGAAATCGACGAGCCCCAGCCCCGTGCGCCGCCGGAGCGACTGCAGTTGCGCCCCGGCGCGGCGCATCCGCGCGAGGCCCTCCGGGGAGATCGCCGCCAGCGCGCGGTGATCGTCGGGCGCCGTGAGCACGAAGTCGAGGGCGTCGACGAGCGAGGGCGACTCGTCGGGCGCGATCGAGCCTCGGATGCCGCGGCGGACCTCGTCGGCCAGCCGGCGCGTGGCGAGGTCGCGATCGGCCAGCCAGCGCGCGAGGGCGCCGAGCGCGGCGAGGTCGGCGGTGCCGATCCGCCACCGGGCGCCGCCGAGCAGCCGCAGGAGCTCCGATCCGGCGGTGGGGTCGTGCAGGGCGCGCAGCGCGCAGACGAGGTCGGCGATCACGGGCTGGTCGAGCAGGCCGGCGACGCCGAGCACGTGCACCGGGACGCCGCGCGCGCGGAGCGCGGCGGCGAACAGGTCGACGTGCGCGAACGTGCGGCAGAGCAGCGCGGCGGTGCGGCCGCCCGGCCGCATGCGCTCCGCGAGCCACTCCGCGACGTTCTCGGCCTCGTCGTCGATCGTCTCGGACCACGACACGTCGAGTCGCCCCGGCCCCGCGAAGGGCGACGGCCGGAGGGGCGCCTTCGCGATGCCGCCGTCGAGCGGCGCGATCAGGGCGTTCGCCGCGTCGAGCACGACGACCGGGTTGCGCCAGCTGGTCGACAGGTCGTAGGCCCGGGCCTCGCCGTCCGACGCGAAGTCCCCGGCGAAGCGGGCGAGGTTCGCGGCGCTCGCACCGCGCCAGCCGTAGATCGACTGGTCGGGGTCGCCGACGGCCATCACGGGATGGTCGCGGAACAGGGTGGCGAGCAGGCGCGTCTGCACCACGCTGGTGTCCTGGTACTCGTCGAGCAGCACCGTGGCGTGGCGCTCGCGGTGCTCGATCGCCACCTCGGGATGGGCGGTGCAGATCTCGAGCGCGAGCGCGACCTGGTCGGAGAACTCGAGGTACCCGCGCTCGCGCTTCGCCGCCGCGTAGGCGTCGGCGAGGTCGAGCAGAGGGGGAAGCGCGTCGACCACGCCGAGCGCCGAGGTGAAGCTCTCGAACGGCGTGCGCTTGCGCGGCGCCTCGATCGGCAGGTCGGACATCGCGAGGAAGTCGCGGACGAACGCGCGCACGTCGCGGCTGTCGGTCACGTTCTCGGCGAGCGCGCGGCTCAGCGAGAGGACCGCGCCGGTGACGCGGTCGAGCGACGCGTCGATCTCGACGAGCCTCGGGTCGGCGGATGCCGCGACGATGCTGCGCGCGAGCTGCCACGCCGCGGCCTCGCCGAGCACCGCGGCGTCGGGCTCCCGCCCGATGCGCAGCGCGTGCTCGCGGTAGATCGCCCCGGCGAAGGCGTTGTAGGTGCCCACCGCCGCCGACTCGAGCGGATCGATGCGCACGTCGGCGAGCCCCTCGTCGACGAGTTGGCCGATCCGCTCGCGGATCCGTTCGGCCAGCTCGCCCGCCGCCTTCCGGGTGAAGGTCAGGCCGAGCACCTCGGGCACCTGGGCGTACCCGTTCGCAAGCAGCCAGACGACCCGGTTCGCCATCGTCTCGGTCTTGCCGCTCCCAGCGCCGGCGACCACGATGCTCCCGCCCCGCGGCGACGCCTCGATGACGGCCCGCTGCTCCGGGGTCGGCTGGTGCAGGCCCAGTCGGAGCGCGATCTCGTCGGCGCCGAGCCGAGCGGCGCTCACGCGCACACCGCCGGGACGAGGTGCACACGGTACTGCCAGTCGCCGAACCGGGACCCGTGGGCGAACTCCAGCGGCGACTCGAACGACGCCCCGGACATCACCTCCGCCACCTCGTCGAGCCTCGCGCGGAATGCCGCCTCGGCGTCGTCGTCGAACGGCTGCTGCGCCCGCTCGGTGTACAGTCGGCCGCCGACGGGGCGGGCGACGTACACCAGCTTCGCGCCGCCCAGCCGGCCGGCGTTCGGCAGCGCCCCCGCGCGCGCGGCGAGCTGGTAGGCCGCGAGCTGCGGATGCTCCGCGGTCTTCGCCGCGGTCGGCGGGGTGCGACCGGTCTTGAGGTCGACGATCACGGTGGTCCCGTCGGGCGATGCTTCGACCCGGTCGATGGTGCCGGTGATGCGGACGCGCCCGCTCACGAGCGTGAACCGGCCCTCCGCGCCGAGCACCACCACCCCGTCGTCGTCGGCGTTGCGGAGGTAGTCGGCCGCTCCCTCGGTCATGCGCCGGGCGCCGCGACGTTCGCGCTCCGCCACCCAGCCGGCTTCGAAGCGGAGGTCGCGCCAGCGTCGCTCGACCGAGGCCCAGAGGGTCTCGACGTCGACGTCGCCGCTGGCCGCCGCCTCTTCGACCACCGCGTGCACGATGGTGCCGATCGAGGCGGCCAGGCCGGACGGCGGAGCGGCGACGTGGTCCACGAACCATCCGAGCGGCGACTCCTCGACGCGGTCGATCTGCGAGGGCGAGACCGGCACGAGCGCCTCGGGGTCGGCGTCGAGGTCGACGAGCGGCGCGAGCGTCGACGGGGCGGCGAGCCCGTACCAGTCGTCGGGGTGCGCCCCCGGCACGCCCTGCTCGGCCAGGAGGGCGATACCCGCGGCCGCCTCGCGATCGCCCGCGGCGGCGTCGCGCCGCAGGGCGCCGACCATGCCCCTCAGGTGGAGCGGTCGTCGCCGCTTCGGCACGCGGCGCTCGGGCGCGAATCCCATCAGCACCGACGGCTGCTCGTCGTCGTTGGCGGTGCAGGCGAGCACGACCTGGCGGCGGGCGCGCGACACGGCGAGCGCGAACAGGCGCAGCTCGTCGGCACGGACCGCCTGTCGCACCGCGGCCGCGGAATCGGGCTCCGGCAGCGGGGCTCCGGCGCGCGCGGCGAGGACCGCGGCTCCGAGCGCGCCGGCGTGGAGCAGCGTGCCGCGCGGGCGGAGGTTCGGCCAGACGCCGTCCTGCAGGCCGGCGACCACGACGACGTCGAACTCGCGGCCGATCAGCGCCGGAGGGGTGGCCAGCACGACCGCGTCGTCGCCGCGCTCGGGTGCGAGCGAATCCTCGGGGAGGACGTTCTGGCGGACTTCGTCGACGAAGCGGCGCGCCGGCGCGCCGGGCTCGCGCTCGACGAAGCGGCGCGCCGCCGCGAAGAGCGCGACGACGCCGTCGATCGAGCGGTCGGCCTCGTCGGCGAGGACGCCGGAGCCCGCGGCCTGCGCGGCCCACTCGGCTTCGAGGCCGCTGTCGTGCCAGAGCAGCCACACCAGCTCCTCGACGGTCGCTCCGCGCGACGCGGCCCGGCGCGCGGCGTCCAGCAGGCGCGCCAGACGCGCGGCGCGCCGCCCGGACGGCGCGTCGACGGTGGCGAAGCCGCCCGGAACACCGAGCGCCTCGACGAGGAGTTCGTCGGCGCTGCGCGTTCCGCCGCCGCCGAGCTCCTCATGCCGCAGAGCGAGCCGCAGCCGGCGCAGCCCGACGCGGTCGAGGCGGCCGAGCGGGCCCGTGAGCAGCGCCGTCGCGGACTCCGGCGTCGGCTCGTCGATGCCGAGCACGGAGGCCGCCGCGTCGATGAGCGGGGCCGCTCCGGGCGCATCCCGGAGGGCGGACCGCGCGTGGCGGCCGGACACGGGCACGTCGGATGCCGCGAGCGCACGCGCGAAGCCGGGGAGCTCGGCGCCCGATCGGAGCACCACCGCCATCGCGGACCACGGGACGCCGTCGAGCAGGTGCCGCTCGCGCAGCAGGGTCGCCACCTGAGCGGCCTCGGCGGCGGCGGACGTCGCCGCGACGCCGACGATCGGCTCCAGCGGGTCGGGGTCGGTGCCCGCCTCGGCGGCGACGAGCTCCGCGCTCCGGTGACGGCCGCCCAGTGCGGCGCCGATGTGGGCGGTCACGCCGGCGAGGAGTTCGCGGTGCTCGGGCCGGCCGCGGTGCACCGCAGGCAGCACCACTCGGCGCACCTCCTCGGCACCGAGCACGGGACCGAGCGCCCCCAGCAGGTCGGCGCGCCCGCCGCGGAAGCCGTTGCTGGCCACGTCGGGGTCGCCGATCGCCACGATGCGCACGCCGCGCGCCGCGAAGGCCGCCAGGAGCGCGGCCGTGGCCTCGGTCGCCTCCTGCGCGTCGTCGACCACGATCAGCCGGAGCGCGGCGAGGTCGCCGAGCGCCGCGGCGTCGGCCGGGTCGTCGAGGCTTCGCCGGACGACGGCGGCAGCGAAGGCCCCGAGCTCCGCCGAATCGAACTGGGTCGGGCGCAGCTGCTCCTTCACCTCGGCGTACTCGGCCATGAATCGAGCCGCCGCCGACCACTCGGGGCGTCGGGCCCGTTCGCCCAGGCCCGCGAGCTCCGTCGGGTCGAGGCCCTGCTCGGTCGCGCGCATCAGCAGGTCGCGCAGTTCGGAGCGGAAGCCGCGCAGCGCCCGGACCTCGTCGCCCAGCCCGTCGGGC
Organism: Agromyces arachidis; assembly: GCF_052805135.1. Lineage (NCBI taxonomy): Bacteria > Bacillati > Actinomycetota > Actinomycetes > Micrococcales > Microbacteriaceae > Agromyces > Agromyces arachidis. Next base: position 97,007 of record NZ_JBRBDK010000001.1, on the reverse strand, counting down.
CACTCCGGACCGCCGCCGTCGATCGCCTGCGCGTCGAGGAGCTCGCCGATCACCTGGTCGTGCTCGGCGCCCGTGAGCAGGGTCACCCCCCGGCCGGTGCGGGCCCGCACGAGGTCGTACGCGAGCGCGCTCGCCGTCCGCGCGAGGGCCCCGCGGGTGGGGACCCCGAGCCGGACGGCGAGCGCGTCGCGCAGCGTGGCCGCGGTGCGCCGGGTCGCCGCGAGCACGAGGACCTCCGAGGGATCGACACCGGCCGCGACCTGCTCGGCGACGAGTTCGACGGCGAGGGACGTCTTGCCGCTGCCCGGTGCGCCGAACACCGCCGCGTGCCCCGAGCCGACGAGGTCGATCGCAGAGGGCGCGGGGAGGGCGAGCGGCTGCATGCGCCCCACGGTATCCGTGTCCGCCGACAGTGAAACGGTCCGGGCCCGCACCGCGCGTGTCGTAGGGTCTTGTCAACGACAGAAAGGCGCACCGTGGACCTTCGCATCGGCATCCAGAACTCCCCCCGCGAGCTCGGCTTCGAGACCTCGCAGACGGCGGCGGAGGTCGAGCAGGCCGTCTCCGCCGCACTGACCGGCCAGTCGCCGGTGCTGCGGCTGACGGACTCGAAGGGGGCCGTGTACGTGGTGCCCGCGGCGGCGCTCGCGTACGTCGAGATCGGCACCGAAGAGGCGCGCCGCATCGGGTTCGTCGGCTGATGGAGCTGCTCTTCGTCACGATCGGCGGCGCGCTGCTCGGTCTCGCCGCCCGCTACGCCGTGCCCCGTCGCACGATGCACGGCGTGGTCGTGGTCCCGGCGATCGGCGCGGCCGTCGCGGCCGTCGTCTGGGTCGCCTCCACGTGGATCGGCCTGGCCTGGGACGGCGGCTGGATCTGGGTGATCTCGCTCGTGGCGGCGGGGCTCGCCTCGTTCGCCGCGGCGATGGTCCTGGGCCCGCGCCGCGAGCGCCACGACGCCGAGCTGTTCGCGCACCTCGCGAAGGTCGGCGTCACCCGCGGCTGACCGCGGGGACACCCGACTCAGGCCGTGAGCCCGAGGGCGTCCATCCGGCGGGTGTGCGCGGCGATGAGCTCGGTGAAGACCGGCTCGACGTCGGCGCCGATGGTCCGCCCCGCCTCGGCGGCACGGAGCGCCGAGTGCGCGATGAGCAGCGTGTCGCCGACGAGGCTGCGACCCCAGAGGGCGAGTCGATCGTCGAGCGTGGGGTGCGTGGAGATGGCCGCGGCGAGCTCGCGCTCGACCACCTCGCTCGCACCGCGCTCGCCCAGGATGCCGCGGACGCGCGCGCCGAGCTCGGCGGGCAGCCCCTCGGAGAGCTGGGCGAAGTAGTCGTCGAGCATGCCCGAGGTGATGTGGATGCCGAGGAGCAGCTCGTACCAGTCGGCGCCCGACGTGGCCTGGCGGAACCGGTCGGTCGCCGGCGCGAACGGCGCCATCACCTCGGCCGGCTCGGCGCCGAGGCGTCGCAGCTCGGCGATGAGGTCGTGGTGCTTGCGCAGCGCGACGCCCGCGGCGGCGCTCAGCCCCTCCTTCGCGGCGAGGTCCGGCGCGGTCGCGACGGCGCGAGCGAGGCTCTCGAAGAACTCGAGCTGGATGTAGGCGGCCTGGCCGAGGAACGGCACCGGCTCGGGCACGATCTCGGTGAAGTCGATCCGCGTCAGCTCGGTCGCGGCCACTCGGGGTCGCAGCCGCGGCGCGTCGGGACGCGGCATCCGCGCTCGTGACCGGTTCACCATGTCCGACAGCATATCCGGGCGCTCCCAGCCGCCTCGGATAGGCTGTCCGTGCACGCGGGCGATGGAACCGCGGCCGTGCGCCTGGGATCGGAACAGGGCGCACCTCTCATTCCGCATCACCGACAGGCAGATACTTGACCACGTTCACCGAACTCGGCATCGCGCCCGACATCGTCGACGCCCTCGCCGGGAAGGGCATCGTCGATGCCTTCCCGATCCAGGAGCAGACCATCCCGCTGGCCCTCTCCGGCCAGGACATCATCGGCCAGGCCAAGACCGGCACCGGCAAGACCTTCGGCTTCGGACTGCCGCTCATCCAGCGCCTCGGCGACGACCCCGAGGGCGGCGTCAAGGCGCTCATCGTGGTGCCGACGCGCGAGCTGTGCGTGCAGGTCACCGAGGACCTCGAGCTCGCGGCGTCGAACCGGCCGACCAAGATCGTCTCGATCTACGGCGGCAAGGCGTACGAGGGCCAGATCGAGCAGCTGAAGGCGGGCGCGCAGATCGTCGTGGGCACCCCCGGCCGCCTGCTCGACCTCGCGAGCCAGCGACTGCTGTCGCTCAAGAACGTCGGCGAGATGGTCCTCGACGAGGCCGACAAGATGCTCGACCTCGGCTTCCTGGCCGACATCGAGCGGCTGTTCTCGCAGACCCCCGCGACCCGCCACACGATGCTCTTCTCGGCGACCATGCCCGGCCCGATCGTCGCGCTGGCGCGCCGGTTCATGACGCGCCCGATCCACATCCGCGCGAACGACCCCGACGAGGGCCTCACGCAGGCGAACATCAAGCACCTCATCTACCGTGCGCACTCGCTCGACAAGGACGAGGTGATCTCGCGCATCCTCCAGGCCGACGGCCGGGGCAAGACCGTCATCTTCACGCGCACGAAGCGGGCCGCGGCCAAGCTCGTCGAGGAGCTCAACGACCGCGGCTTCAACGCGGCGGCCGTGCACGGCGATCTCAACCAGGACCAGCGCGAGCGGGCCATGGCCGCCTTCAAGGCCGGCAAGAAGGACGTCCTCATCGCCACGGACGTGGCGGCGCGCGGCATCGACGTCGACGACGTGACCCACGTGATCAACCACACCATCCCGGACGACGAGAAGACGTACCTGCACCGCGCCGGCCGGACGGGCCGTGCGGGCAAGACCGGCATCGCCGTGACGTTCGTCGACTGGGACGACCTGCACAAGTGGGCCCTCATCAACCGCGCGCTCGAGTTCGGCCAGCCCGAGCCCACCGAGACCTACTCGTCGAGCCCGCACCTCTACACCGACCTCGACATCCCCGAGGGCACCAAGGGGCGGCTCAAGCCCGCCCCGACGGCTCCCCCGGCCCGGTCGAGCACCGCGGGACGGCGCGAGAAGGAGTCGCCCTCGGATGACGCGACCCGCCCCGCGCGGTCGCGCTCGCGCCGCCGCACCCGTGGCGGGCGGCCCGACGGTGCGGCCCCCGCGGAGGCTCCGACCGAGGCCGGCGCCCCGGCCGAGGTGAAGGAGCCGGGCGCCGGCACGCACGACGGCAAGGGGCACGAGCACCACGACGGCAAGCCGGCCCCGCGCCGGCGCCGTCGCCGCGGCGGCCGTTCCGGCGGCGCCGCAGCCCCGGCCGCGCAGGCCTGACCCCTCGGGAGCGGCCCGCCCGGCGGGTCGCTCCCGAGGTTCAGTCCGCCGTCCGGTCGACGGCGGTCGGGCGGACGGGCGATGAGCCGGTCCCCTCTGCGAGGATGCGGGCCACCACCTCCGGTGCGGTCGTGTACTCGCCCAGCCGGTTCGGCTTGCCGAGGCCGTGGTAGTCGCTCGAGCCCGTGACGGCCAGGCCGAACCGCAGGGCGAGCTCGCGCAGGCGCGGCTTCGCCGCCTCGGTGTTCTCGGGGTGGTCGACCTCGATGCCGAACAGCCCGGCATCGGCCATCTGGCGGATCCGCGACTCCGGCAGGACGTCCTCCGCGCCGCGGGTCCCCGGGTGTGCCAGCACCGGCACCCCGCCGGCCGCGCGGATGAGCCGGATCCCGGTGAGCGGGTCGGGCGCGTAGTGCGGTCTCGCATACCCCGACCGCCAGTGCAGGATGCCGGCGAAGGCGTCGGACCTGGTGCGGGCGTGACCGCGCGCGACGAGCGCGTCGGCGATGTGCGGGCGACCGATCGTCGTGCCGTCGGCGGTCTGGGCGAGCACGTCGTCCCACGTCAGCTCGTAGTCGGCCGCGATGCGCTCGACGATCCGCTCCGCCCGGGTCAGCCGCGACTCGCGGATGCGCGCGGTCTCCTCGACCAGGCCCGCCTCGCGCGGATCGACGAGGAACCCGAGCAGGTGCACGCTGGCGAACTGCACTCGCGTCGAGAGCTCGATCCCGGGGATCATCACGACCCCGTGCTCGCGGGCGGATGCCGCGGCCTCGGCCCACCCCGCGGTCGAGTCGTGGTCGGTGATGGCGAACGCCTCGAGTCCCGCCCGCGCCGCCGCGGCGGCCAGCGCCGATGGCGTGTCGGTGCCGTCGGAGACCGTGGAGTGCGTGTGCAGGTCGGCCCGGACGGCGTCGGGGAAGTCGGCCATCCTCATATCGTAGGCTCGGCGTTCCCGACGGATCCCAGCCGACTCACGGGCGCCTCGCGCGTGTCGTCCGGGGGGCTGGCCTACGCTGGGACGCGATGCTCCCCCGCACCCTCGGCTGGATGTCCGCGATCGGCACCGCAGTCCTCGCCGTCGTCCTCGTCTGGCCGCAGGCGTTCGGCCTGCAGAACCAGTGGATCGCCGCGCACGTCGTCGCGCTCCGCGGTGCCGCCGCGCTCTGCGCGGCCGTGGCATCCGTGATCTTCGTGGTGCTGGCGACGAACCGGTCGGCCCGCGCCTTCGGGGCGGCCATGGCGTCGATCCTCCTGCTCTTCGCGATGGGCAACGCCGCCGTGCTCGTCGTCCGCGGAATCGGCATCGGCGGGGCCGCGGCGACCGACGCCCCCGACTCGGTGACGGTCCTCTCCTGGAACACGCTCGGCGAGGTGCCCGACGCGGGCACGATCGCCGGCCTCGCGCTCGACGAGGGGGCCGACATCGTCGTGCTCCCGGAGACCACGGAGTCCCTCGGCGAGCAGGTCGCGATCGCGATGCGCGAGGGCGGCCGGCCCATGTGGGTGCACACGCAGGCGTTCGACGAGATCGCCAAGGCACGATCGACCACCATCCTCATCACGCCCGAGCTCGGCGACTACGACGTCGTCAGCGCCGACGGCCCCGGCCCGCCGGGGAACACGAACACGCTGCCGAGCGTGGTCGCCGATCCCGTCTCGGGTTCCGGTCCGCGCATCATCGCCGTCCACGCCGTCGCGCCGATCCGCTGGGAGCTGCGCAACTGGCGCAGCGACCTGGACTGGCTCGCCGAGCAGTGCACCGGGCCGGACGTCATCATGGCGGGCGACTTCAACGCGACGGTCGACCACTTCGCCGGACGCGGCGTCGACGGGGGCGACCTCGGACGATGCGCCGACGCGGCGATCGCCGGCGGCGCCGGCGGCGTCGGCACCTGGCCGACCGGCACCCCCGCGCTGCTCGGCAGTCCGATCGACCACGTGCTCGCGACGCCCGGCTGGTCGGTCGAGGCGTTCCGGGTGCTCGAGGGCTACGACGACGCCGGCAGCGACCACCGCCCGGTCGTGGCCGTCCTCGCCCGGGAGTGAGCGCCGGGGCTCGGTGCGAGAATGGACGCATGACGAACTCCGGCGACGCCACCGCGACGGCCCCCGACGCCCGCACCCTCGACGAGACCACGGCCGAGGAGTCCGGCCGGAACGCCAACCGATCGACGACCCCCGAATCCGAGGGCTTCAAGTCGTTCATCGGCGGCGGCTGGGCCGAACGCGACGAGACGACGCCGGGCCCGCGCGCGCAGGCCGCGTACGCCGCCCGGCGACGCGCGACGGTCTCGGCCGCGTTCCCCGGCCGGCGGCTGATCATCCCGGCCGGCGACATGAAGCAGCGCGCCAACGACACCGACTACCCGTTCCGGGCCCACTCCGCCTTCGCCCACCTCACCGGCTGGGCATCGGACTCCGAGCCCGGTGCCGTGCTCGTGATGGACCCGGACGGCGACGGGCACACCGCGACGGTGTACTTCCGCGAGCGGGCCGGGCGCGACTCCGAGGAGTTCTACGCCAACCCCGCGATCGGCGAGTTCTGGATCGGCCCGCGCCCCTCGCTCGCCCACGTCGCGGCCGACCTGCAGGTCGAGACGCGCGGGATCGCCGAACTCGAGGCGGTCGTCGACTCGGTCGACACCGCGACCCTCGTGCTGCGCGAGGCCGACGCGTCGATCACCGAGCGGGTCGACCACGCGCGCCTGCGGTACGCGGCCGAGGCGGCGCTCTCGACGAACGCAGCCGACGCCCCGTTCAGCCTCGAGGTCAACGCGGAGCACGAGCCCGACGCCGACCTCGCGCGCGTGCTCTCCGAGCTGCGCCTGGTCAAGGACGACTTCGAGGTCGCCGAGCTCCGCGCCGCCGTCGACGCCACCGAGCGCGGGTTCGCCGAGGTGCTCGCCGAGCTGCCCCGCATCACGAGCGAGGTGCGCGGCGAGCGGGTCATCGAGGGCGTCTTCGCCACGCGTGCCCGCCTCGACGGCAACGACGTCGGGTACGCGTCGATCGCCGCCGCCGGGCCGCACGCCACCATCCTGCACTGGACCCGCAACGACGGGCCCGTCGTCCCCGGCGACCTCGTGCTGCTCGACGCCGGCGTCGAGATGGACAGCTACTACACCGCCGACATCACGCGCACGTTCCCGGTGAACGGCACGTTCTCGCCGGTGCAGCGCCAGGTCTACGAGGCCGTGCTCGAGGCGGCGGACGCCGCGTTCCGCATCGTCCGGCCCGGGGCGATCTTCCGCGAGATCCACGCCGCCGCGATGGAGGTCATCGCGAAGCGCACCGCGGAGTGGGGCTTCCTCCCCGTCTCGGCCGAGGAGTCGCTGCTGCCCGAGAACCAGTACCACCGGCGCTACATGGTGCACGGCACGAGCCACCACCTCGGACTCGACGTGCACGACTGCGCCCAGGCGCGGCGTTCGATGTACCTCGACGGGGTGCTCGAGGAGGGCATGGTCTTCACCATCGAGCCGGGGCTCTACTTCCAGGCGGACGACCTCACGGTGCCGGAGGAGTTCCGCGGCATCGGCGTGCGGATCGAGGACGACATCCTCGTCACCGCCGACGGCGCCGAGAACCTGTCGGCCGGGATCCCGCGCACGGCCGACGAGGTCGAGGCGTGGGTCCGCGCAGCGCGCGGCTGACGGCGGAAACCGCCGACCCGCTGCGGCGCGACCGCCCGCGGCGGGCGGTGCCGCCTCGTCAGGCCTCGCCCGCGTCGCGGCCCTCGCGTGCGGCGCGACGTCGCGCGTCCTGCGCCTCGCCGTAGGTGAGCGGGCGCGCGTCGTTCGCGGGCTCGGCCGCCGCGGGACGATCGGCCGACGGTCCGGTCTCGTCCCCCTCGCCGGCGACGGGCTCGCCGGCGACGGGCTCGGCCGGCGACTCGGTCGGCTGCGCCGGTGCCGTCCCGGCCGGGGTCGGCGCGGCGGGGACGACCGGAGCCGGCGCCGCGGCATCCGTCACGCCCAGCACGTCCCGCGCGCGAGCCACGTGCTGCGGCTCGCCGATGATCGCGTAGCGCGTGGCGAGCACCTGCATCACCGAGGTGAAGTCGCGTCGGCGGCGGTTCAGCGAGTACGACACGACGCCGAAGATCATGCCGAACCCGGCCCCGATCAGGATCGCGGCGCCGAGGATGCCGAGCGCGTCGGGCGAGAAGATGAACAGCAGCAGGCCGAGGAAGGTGCCGAACCACGCGCCGGAGAGCGCGCCGGCGCCGGCCGCCCGACCCCAGGTGAGCTTGCCGGTGATGCGCTCGACGGTGGTGAGGTCGTGGCCCACGATCGAGAGCTCCTTGACGGGGAACTCGGCCTTGGCCAGGCGATCGACCGCCGACTGGGCCTCCTGGTAGGTCTCGTAGCTCGCGATCGTCTCGCCCTTGGGCAACGTGGGATAGGTGCGGCCGAGTCGGCCGCCGAACGGACTCTGCGTGCTCACCGGGCCATTCTCCCACGCGCGCCCGGGCCCGGGCCCGAAGGCGGTCGCGCGGGGTAAGTTGGGGATGTGAGCGCCACGAGAGTCTTCGTCGCCCGACTCGCCGGGTGCCCCGTCTTCGACCCCGCGGGAGACCGCGTCGGCAAGGTGCGCGACGTGCTCGTCGTCTACCGCAAGTCCGACCCGCCGCGCGTCGTCGGCCTCATCGTCGAGATCCCCGGCAAGCGCCGCGTGTTCGTCTCGATCGGGCGCGTGACCTCGATCGGCGGCGGGCAGATCATCACGACCGGGCTGATCAACCTGCGCCGCTTCGAGCAGCGCGGCGGCGAGGTCCGCGTCATCGCCGAGATGCTGGGCCGGAAGGTCGGCTTCAACGACGGGTCGGGCAACGCCACGATCGAGGACGTCGCGATCGAGGAGCGCGACCCCGGCGAATGGGAGGTCGACCAGCTCTTCGTGCGGCGGCCGAAGACGAGCGCGTCGCCGTTCGCGAAGGGACCGTCCGCCTACGTCACCTGGCGCGAGGTCCGGGAGCTCACCGCGGCGGGCGAGGCGCAGTCCGCCGAGCAGCTCATCGCGACCTATTCCGAGCTCAAGCCCGCCGACCTCGCCACGACGCTGCTCGACCTGCCGCCGCGCCGGCGACAGGAGGTCGCCGCGGAGCTCCCCGACGACCGCCTCGCCGACGTGCTGGAGGAGATGCCCGAGGTCGACCAGGTGGAGATCCTCGCCAAGCTCGGCGACGACCGGGCCGCCGACGTGCTCGACCACATGTCGCCGGACGACGCCGCCGACCTGATCGCCCAGCTGCCCGAGGAGCGCGGCGAGCACCTGCTCGAGCTGATGGAGCCGGAGGAGGCGGAGGACGTCCGTTTCCTGCTGTCGTACGGCCCCGACACCGCGGGCGGCCTGATGACCACTGAGCCGATCATCGTGTCGGCCGACGCCACCGTTGCCGAGGGGCTCGCCCTGATCCGCCGCCACGACCTGCCTCCGGCGCTCGGCGCGGCGGTGTGCGTGACGCTCCCGCCGTACGAGCCGCCGACGGGCCGGTTCCTCGGCATCGTGCACTTCCAGCGGATGCTCCGCTACCCGCCGCACGAGCGTCTCGGCTCCCTCATCGACCAGGGGCTGGAGCCCGTCACCGCCGACACGTCCGCCGCCGAGGTGAGCCGGATCCTGGCCAGCTACGACCTCGTCTCGGTGCCGGTCGTCGACGAGAAGCACCGCCTCGTCGGGGTGGTCACGATCGACGACGTGCTCGACTACCTGCTCCCCGACGACTGGCGAAGTCATCCCGAGTCCGAATCGGAGGTGACCAGACGCGCGACCGCCCGCGCCCAGCTCGCCACCGGCAGCATCCCGATCGCACCCGGAAGGAGGGCAGGAGATGGCACGCGCTGAGACCGACGATCGGCGGTTCGACACCCCCAAGGGGCTCGGACGCTCCGCCGCTCCGCTCCGACTCCCCCGGGACCGCGACCGGTTCGGCCGGTTCACCGAGTGGGTGGCGCGCAACATGGGCACGCCCTGGTTCCTCCTCGGCCTGACCCTGTTCGTGGCGTTCTGGATCATCTGGAACACGTTCGCGCCGGCGCCGTGGCGATTCGACTCGATCGAGCTCGGCTTCATCGCCCTGACGCTCGTGCTCTCGCTGCAGGCGTCGTACGCGGCCCCGCTGATCCTCCTCGCCCAGAACCGCCAGGACGACCGCGACCGGGTGCAGATCGAGCAGGACCGGCAGCGCGCCGAGCGCAACCTCGCCGACACCGAGTACCTGGCCCGCGAGGTGGTGGCGCTGCGGCTCGCCGTGCGCGACCTCGCCTCGAAGGACTTCATCCGGCAGGAGCTGCGGCAGGTGCTCGAGGAGCTCGACCGCCGCGACGAGGAGGACGGGACCAATGCCGCATCCTGAGGACGCGGCGCCCACCCGGATGCCGCGCGCCGACGTCGAGCGCGCCGTCCGCGCCGCGCTGGCCGGCGTCATCGACCCCGAGATCCGCAAGCCGGTCACCGAACTCGACATGGTCGAGGCGGTCACCGCCACCGCGAGCGGGGTCGAGGTCGACATCCGGCTGACGATCGTCGGCTGCCCCGCCTCGGACCGCATCGAGCGCGACGTGCGAGCGGCCGCGGAGGCGGTCGTCGGCGAGGGGAACGCGGTCGTCCGCCTCGGCGTCATGACGCCCGAGCAGCGGCACGCCCTCACCGAGCGGCTGCGCGGCGGACGGAGCGCCCGGGGCAACCCGTTCGGACCGGGCACGCTGACGCGCGTCATCGCGGTCACCAGCGGCAAGGGCGGGGTCGGGAAGTCGACGGTCACCGCCAACCTCGCCGTCGCGCTCGCCGCGAGGGGGCTGGCCGTCGGCCTCGTCGACGCCGACGTCCACGGGTTCTCCATCCCGGGCCTGCTCGGGCTCGTCGACGAGCAGGGGAACGCGCCGCGCCCCACTCGCGTCGACGAGATGATCCTCCCCCCGGTGGCGCACGGCGTGAAGGTCGTCTCGATCGGCATGTTCGTCGAGCCGACGACGCCGGGCGGGCGCGGCTCCTCCGTCGCCGTCGCGTGGCGCGGACCGATGCTGCATCGCACGCTGCAGCAGTTCCTGACCGACGTGTACTTCGGCGACCTCGACGTGCTGCTCCTCGACCTCCCGCCCGGCACCGGCGACGTCGCCATCTCGCTCGGCCAGCTGCTGCCGAACGCCGAGGTGGTCGTCGTGACCACTCCGCAGCCGGCGGCGGCCGACGTCGCCGAGCGCTCCGGCCTGGTCGCGCGCCAGACGGGCCAGCAGGTGGTGGGCGTGGTCGAGAACATGGCCGGATTCGCCCAGGCCGACGGCTCCATGCTCGACCTGTTCGGCACCGGCGGGGGTGCCGAAGTGGCCCGCCGGCTGTCGGAGGGCGCCGAATCGGAGGTGCCGCTGCTGGCGACCGTGCCGCTCAGCGTCGCGCTCCGCCGCGGCGGCGACGACGGCGTGCCCGTGGTGATCGCCGAGCCGGACGACCCCGCCGCCCGGGCCATCGAGCTGGCGGCAGACGCACTCGCCCGGCGCCCGCGTTCGCTGTCCGGGCGACGCCTCGACGTCTCGGTGCGATGACCGCCCGCGCGTCGCTCCTGACCCTGCTCGGCACGGCGATCGCGGCGCTCGTCGCGGGGTGCGCGACGCCGTCCGCGCCGGCGACGGACGACGGACTGCCGGACGGGCTCACCGTCTCGGTGCAGCAGGGCCGGTTCGACGTGCCCGACGGGCGCCTGGTGCTGCACTTCGAGAACACCGGCGAGCCGGTCACGGTGACCGCGATCGAGGTGCGCTCGCCGGCGCTCGAGCCGGGCATGGCGCGCGACCGGCCGTTCGAGCTGACGACGGATGACGCGATCGACATCCGCCTCGACCTCACCGCGACTGTGTGCGACGGCGACCCGGCCGGCATCGAGATCGACGTCGAGACCGCGTCGGGCCCCGACGCCCGCCGGTCGGGCGTCCTCGTGCCCGACGACCCGTTCGACACCATGGCCCGCATCGCCGACACCGAGTGCCTCGCCGAGTCCGTGGCGGCCGTCGCCGCGATCACCCTGCCCGAACGCCTGCGCACGACCGGCACCGGATCCGAGGCGCGGGCGTGGATCGACGTCGGGATCGACCCCGTGGCGTCCGGCTCCGGCAGCCTGCGCATCGACGGCGTGACGGCGACCACGCTGATCGGCGACGAGGACGGACAGGGCTGGACCCTCGACCTCGACGTGTCGCCGGGCACGGCGCCGTCGGAGGTGGCGCTGCCCGTGCGTCCCGCCCGTTGCGACGCGCACGCCATCGCCGACGACAAGCGCGGCACCATCCTGCCGTTCGTGCTCGAGACCGACGACGGCCGGGCGGGCTCGCTCGAGATCGCCGCCGGCGACGCCCTCAAGGCCGACCTGTACGCGTACTACACCGAGCGCTGCGGCCTGTAGGCGGCGACGCCGGCGGGGCCGCCGGGCGATCGGCCTAGACTGACCGCGTGACCAACGCCGACACCCGAACGCCGGTCCTCTCCTCGCTCGCGACCCTGCTCGGCGACCTCGTCGCCTCGAGCGGGCGGAGCATCCCCGTCCCGTCGCCGGCGACGGGCGAGCCCCTGTTCGACCTCCCGCGCTCCAGCGCCGACGACGTGCGCGGCGCCGTGTCGCGCGCGCGGCTCGCCCAGGTGGCGTGGGCCCGCCTCGGGTTCGCCGAGCGGCGCCGGCTGCTGCTGCGCGCGCACGACCTCATCCTCGACCGCCGCGAGCAGCTCCTCGACCTCACGCAGCTCGAGAGCGGCAAGACCCGCGGCCAGGCCTTCGAGGAGGTGTTCCAGGCGGCATCCGTCACCCGGTGGAACGCGGTGAGGGCGCGAGGCGTGCTCCGCGGCGGTCGCCGGCGCGCGGGCATCCCGATCGTGCTCTCCGCGCGGGTGCGGTACCGGCCCAAGGGCGTCGTCGGCGTCATCACGCCCTGGAACTACGCCGTCAGCCTCGGCGCGATGGATGTCGTCCCCGCGCTCGCCGCCGGGTGCGCCGTCGTGCAGAAGGCCGACGACCAGGGCGCCCTGTCGGTGCTGGCCCTGCGGCGCGCCTTCATCGACGCCGGCCTCCCCGAGGCGCTCTGGGCGGTCGTCGCGGGCGAACCGGGCGAAGCCGGCGAGGCGCTCACCGACGAGGTCGACTACATCTGCTTCACCGGATCCACCGCGACCGGCCGGCGCATCGCCGAGAAGGCCGGTCGCCGGCTCGTCGGCGCATCGCTCGAGCTGGGCGGGAAGAACGCGCTCATCGTGCTCGACGACGTCGACGTCGAGCAGGCCGCCGCGGATGCCGCGCACGCGTGCTTCTCGTCGATGGGCCAGCTGTGCGTGTCGATCGAGCGCATCTACGTCCACCGCCGGGTGGCCGAGCCGTTCACGGCGGCACTCGCGGCCCGCCTCTCCGATCCGCGCATCGGCTCGGGCCTCGACCACGACGCCGACTACGGGAGCCTGGCCACCGCCGGCCAGCTCGAGCGGGTCACCGCCCATCTCGACGATGCCGTGGGCAAGGGCGCCCGCGTGGTCGTCGGCGGCCGCGCCCGCCCGGAGATCGGCCCGTGGGCGTTCGAGCCGACGATCCTCGCCGACGTCACGTCGGACATGCGCGTCGCCACCGAGGAGACCTTCGGGGCGATCGCGAGCATCGCGGTCGTCGAGAACGAGACCGAAGCGGTGCTGCTCGCGAACGAGTCCGACTACGGACTGAACGCCTCGGTGCTGACGGGCTCGACCCGCCACGGACTGCGCCTGTCGCACGAGATCGACGCCGGGAGCGTGAACGTCAACGAGGGCTACCGCGGCAGCTTCGGCTCCGTCGACGCCCCGATGGGCGGGCTCAAGGCGTCGGGCATCGGACGTCGGAACGGGCCGGAGGGGCTGAAGCGGTTCGTCGACCCCGTCACGATCTCGGTCAACCGGCGCGTCATCCCCCTGCCGCACACCGGCGCGGAGTACGCACGGCTCGCCGCCCCGCTCGTACTCCTCGCGCGGGTCCTCCGCGCCATCCGCCGCGCCTGACGGGCACCTCGGGCGTGGCCGGTACGCCAGGGTCGGCCCGTCGGCTCAGGTCGCCTCGGAGTCGAACGGAGCTCCCTCGCCGGCGGCGAGCGCCTCTCGCTTTCGCTTGCGCTGGAGGTACGCGGAGTTCTCGTTGACCGCGGCGCGGGCGACCACCGGTCGCGCCGGCTCGGCGAACGGGTCGACCTCGCTCAGCGCCTCGCGGATGATGCGGCGCGGGTCGTACTGCCGCGGGTCGAGCTTCTGCCAGTCGACGTCGTCGAAATCCGGCCCCATCTCCTGCCGCATGCGGTCCTTGGCGCCGTTGGCGAGGTCGCGCAGCGACCGCACGAGGCGGCCGAGCTGCGCGGCGTAGTGCGGCAGGCGCTCGGGGCCGAGCAGGAAGACGGCGATCACCCCGATGATGAGGAGTTTGTCGAAGGTCAGGCCGCCCATGTCGTCAAGGATACTGGGCGGCGAGGCGTGCGTGGCTCCCGCGGTCGCGCCCCTAGGCTGGGGGGTCGAGAGAACCCCGGGAGTCGCCACGTGTCCGAACACGACTTGAACTGGAAGTACGTCGACGAGTCGGTCGTCGAATCCGAGTCGATCGCGAAGGCCCGTCAGCAGTCCCTCGAGCTCGGCGTCGAGCCGGTCTCGCCGGCGGTGGGCGCCCAGCTCGCGGTGATCGCGGCAGCGGCGGGCGCGCGGGCGATCATCGAGATCGGCACCGGCGTCGGCGTCTCCGGACTGTGGATGCTGCAGTCGGCGCGCGGGGCCCACCTGACCTCGATCGACACCGAGACCGAGTACCAGCAGCACGCGCGCGAGCACTTCACCGAGGCCGGGATCGCACCCGCGCGGGTGCGACTGATCGCGGGCCGGGCGAGCGAGGTGCTCCCCCGCATGAACGAGGGTTCGTACGACATCGTGTTCGTCGATGCGGACGCCGCATCGGTCATCGAATACGTCGAGCACGGCCTCCGGCTCGCCAAGCCCGGCGGGAGCGTGCTCGTGGCGCGAGCCCTGTGGAAGGGGAGGGTGGCCGACCCGGCGCGACGGGACGACGCGGCGACGGCGTTCCGCGGGCTCATCTCGGAACTCGCGGGCTCCTCCGCCGTCGTCACCGCCATCTCGCCGGCCGGGGACGGCCTGCTGCAGATCGTGAAGCTGGGCGCCTGACCTCAGGCAGCGTTCACGACGCCGCCGAGGACGTCGTAGAGCTCCTTGGCCTCAGCGTCGTTCACCGAGACGACGAGGCGGCCGCCGCCTTCGAGCGGCACGCGCACGATGATGAGGCGCCCCTCCTTCACAGCCTCCATCGGTCCGTCTCCAGTGCGTGGCTTCATGGCCGCCATTGAGCTACCCCTTTCGTGGCTGAACCTCCATTATCCCGTACTGCGGAGCGCGCCGGGTACTCCCCTCCGGTTCTGTGGATCAGGGCGGCGTCCAGTCGGCCCCGTCGATGCCCCAGCAGATGAGGAGCCATCCGGCCTGCAGCGCGAGGAACAGCACCACGAGGCCGACGCGCCACCAGCGCGATCGCGGGATCGCGGCGGCGCCGACGATCGGGAACAACGGGGCCAGGATGCGGAACGTGCTGGACTGCGGGAAGAAGACCGCGAACACGTAGAGGGCGTAGCTCGCGAGCCACAGCCGGATGTCGACCCCGAGCCGCCGCACCCACGGCGAGAACAGGGCCAGCGCGAACGCGGCGACGAGGGCGATGGGCACGATCGTGCCCATCGGCTGGCCGAGCCACCACACGCCCGACTGGAACCACGGCGTGAGCGGCACGAGGTCGACGTAGCCGATGTAGGCGGACCGCCACGCGAGCTCGGTGTCGGTGTACGCGGTCGGCGACCCGGTGACCGCCCAGGCGATCAGCGGCCAGGCCAGCCCGGCCACGCCCGCGAAGACGGTGACGGATGCCACGACCAGTCGCTCCCGTCCCGGGAACGGGTCCCGGTCGCGCGAGAGCCATCGCACGATCCAGTGCAGGCCCAGCGTCAGGGCGAACGCGAGCGCGCCGGGCCTGGTGAAGGCCCAGACGGCGAGCACCGGCACGAGCCATCCGTACCGGCGGTCGACGAGGAGGAGCAGGGCGAGCACGAGCCACAGGAAGCCGAGCGACTCGGCGTAGCCGAATTGCATGATCGGCGCGACGGGGGCGACGCAGAACAGCACGACGGCGAACATCGCCTGGTCGGCGTCGAGGAAGCGCGACATGAGGCGGTGGAACACCAGCGCGGCGCCGAGCCCGGCGGCGAGGGCCACGAGCACCGACGCGACATCCCACGGGAGCCCCACGGTCGTGAAGATCCGCACGATGCCCGGGTACACCGGGAGGAACGCCCACGCGTTCTCGGCGACGCGGCCCTCGTCCGTGACGGGCAGCTCGACCGGGTACCCGAGCGCGGCGATGAGCGAGTACCACCGCGCGTCCCAGATGTTGGCGTACTCGAAGTACCCCGGCCGGGGTCCGGTCCACGGGTTCGCCCCCTGCTCGCGAGCCAGCAGCATCACCATCGCGGTGGTCGCGAGCCGCGCGGCGGCGTACACCACCAGCACGCGCGCCCACCACGGGAGCAGGCGCCATCGAACGCGCGGCGACCACCGACCGTGGCGGGCCGGGTCCGGTCGACGCCCGTCGATCGCGACGTCGCTCACGCGGGCGGCTCGGCGCCGCCGGTGAGCCAGGCGCGCAGCGCCCGCTCGCAGGCGAGGATCTCGTCGCAGTCGACCCGCTCGTCGTCGGCGTGCGCGAGCATCGGGTCGCCCGGGCCGAAGTTCACGGCCGGGATGCCGAGCGCGCTGAAACGGGCGACGTCCGTCCAGCCGTACTTGGGCCTCGCGTCGGCGCCGACGGCCGCGACGAACTGCCGTGCCAGCGGGTCGTCCAGGCCGGGCCGGGCACCCTCGGCCGAGTCGGTCACGGTGACCTCGTACTCGGGGAACAGCTCGCGCACGTGGGCGGTCGCCTGCTCGACCGACCGGCTCGGCGCGAACCGGTAGTTGAGGGTCAGCACGGCCTCGTCGGGGATGACGTTGCCGGCGACGCCGCCGTGGACGAGGACCGCGTTCAGGCCCTCGCGGTACTCGAGCCCGTCGACCTCGACCGTCTCGGGGCGATGGGCCGCGAGCCGCTCGAGCGCCGGCGCCAGCTTGTGGATCGCGTTCTCGCCGACCCAGCTGCGGGCCGAATGCGCACGCCTCCCCCGGGCCCGCAGGTCGACGCGCAGCGTGCCGTTGCACCCGCCCTCGACCTCGGCCCGCGTCGGCTCGCCGAGGATCGCGAAGTCGGCCTCGAACAGCTCGGGGTGCACGCGGAGCACGCGACCGAGTCCGTTGAGGTCGGCCATGACCTCCTCGTGGTCGTACCACATCCAGGTCACGTCGACCGCGGGGTCGACGAGATCGTGCGCGAGCTTGAGCTGCACCGCGACGCCGGCCTTCATGTCGACCGTGCCGCGACCCCAGAGGATGCGGCGCCCGTCGACCTCCTCGAACGTCGTCGGCAGGTTGTCGTTGATCGGCACGGTGTCGAGGTGGCCCGCGATCACCACGCGGCGCGCCCGGCCGAGGTTCGTTCGCGCGATGATCGTGTCGCCGTCGCGGATCACCTCGAGGTGCACGGCCTCGGCGAGCGCGTCGACGATGAGGTCGGCGAGCGGCCCCTCGTCGCCGGAGACGCTCGGCACGTCGCAGATCGCCTGCGTGATGGCGACGACGTCGGCGGACAGGTCGAGCTCGGCCGTGGGCCGGACGTGGGCAGCCATGCCGTCGAGTCTACGGCGGGCCGGGCGGGCGGGCGCATGCCGCGGACGCGGAGCCGCGTCATCCGCCGACCCGGCGCGAGCCGCCTCGGTACCCTTGTGGCATGCCCGCAGACTCGTCGAACCCGTCCGCGCCCGCCGCCTGGGGCGACGGCCTCGCCACCATCGCCGCCGACGGCACCGTGCTCGACACCTGGTACCCCGAGCCGCGGCTGGGACCGCTGCCCGACCCGGAGCCCGAGTCGTGGTCGCCGCCGCCCGGGGCCGTCGGCGCCGACGACCGCCGCGACGTGCGCGTCGAAGCCGTGCGGCTCGCCATCCGGCTCGACGAGCCGCCGGCGGGGACCTCAGACGCCTACCTGCGGCTGCACCTGCTGTCGCACCTGCTCGTGCGACCGAACGGGCTGAACCTCGACGGCGTCTTCGGCCACCTGCCGAACGTGGCCTGGACCAGTGCCGGGCCCGTGCTCCCCGCCGACCTCGATCGGCTCCGGCCCGCGTTGCAGCGCGCGGGCATCCACGTGACGGGCCTCGACAAGTTCCCGCGCCTGCTGGACTACGTGACGCCGGACCGGGTGCGCATCGCCGACGCCTCGCGCGTCCGGCTCGGCGCCCACCTCGCGCCCGGGACGACGGTCATGCACGAGGGCTTCGTGAACTTCAACGCCGGCACCCTCGGCGCCTCGATGGTCGAGGGACGGATCTCGCAGGGCGTGGTCGTCGGCGACGGCAGCGACATCGGGGGCGGCGCGTCGATCATGGGGACCCTCTCGGGCGGCGGCACGGAGCGCGTGTCGATCGGCGAGCGCGCGCTGCTCGGCGCGAACGCCGGCATCGGCATCTCGGTCGGCGACGACTGCGTCGTCGAAGCCGGGCTCTACGTCACCGCCGGCACCAAGGTCGTCGTCAAGGGGGCCGGCGGCGAGCGGGACCGGGTCGCCAAGGCCGTCGAGCTCTCGGGGCGGCCGAACCTCCTGTTCCGCCGCAACTCGCTGGACGGCAGCGTCGAGGTGCTCTCGCGCTCGGGCGAGGGGGTCGTGCTGAACACCGCGCTGCACGCGTAGCACACGCCCGCGGTCGCACCCGGCCGCACGCGGCGGGCGGGGTATGGTGTTGACCCGGGCCGCCCCGCAGGCGGCCGTGCGCATGCGCGACGGGGCGATGCGACGAGCACGGAGGAGTGACGTGGGGACGGACGCGCCGAGGACCGCACGGCACGGGTGGGGCCGCTTCTGGGTCGGCCTGCTGGTCGCGGTGCTGGTGATCGCGGTGGTCGCCGCGGGCGTGGGCTGGTGGACCGTGCAGCGCTCGTTCCCGACCGCGACGGGCCGCATCGTGGTCTCGGGCCTCTCGGCCCCGGCGGCGGTGTACCGCGACGACGCCGGAATCCCCCACATCGTCGCCGAGACCGACGCCGACCTCTTCTTCGCGCAGGGCTACGTCCACGCCCAGGACCGCTTCTGGGAGATGGACGTGCGGCGCCACGCGACCGCCGGCCGGCTCGCCGAGCTCTTCGGGGAGTCCCAGGTGCCCACCGACGCCTTCGTGCGCACCCTCGACTGGCGCGGCGTCGCCGAGGAGGAGTACGGCCTGCTCGACGCCCCCACGCGCGCCGCGTTCGACGCGTACGCCGAGGGCGTGAACGCCTACCTCGACCGCCGCTCCGGCGCCGCGCTCTCGCTCGAGTACGCGCTGCTCTCGCTGCAGCGTCCCGGCTACGAGCCGGAGCCCTGGACGGCGATCGACTCGATCGCGTGGCTCAAGGCGATGGCGTGGGACCTCCGGTCGAACCTCGGAGACGAGATCGACCGCGCACTGCTGTCGGCTGAACTGCCGCCGGAGGAGGTCGCCCGACTCCACCCGGCGTTCCCGTTCGGTGCCAAGCCGACCATCGTCGACGGGCCGGTCGCCGCGTCGCCCGCCGCCGAGGCGGTGCGGCCGATCGGCGTCTCGGGCGCGGAATCCGCCGCCGTCGGGGCTGCGGTTCCCGACCCGGCGCACCTCGACGCGCTCGCCTCGCTGGCGGGCGTGATCGACGGCATGCCGGAGCTGCTCGGCCCCGAGGGCGGCGACCTCGGATCGAACTCGTGGGTCGTCTCGGGCGCGCTCACCGAATCGGGCCTACCCCTGCTGGCCAACGACCCGCACCTCGGCCCCGCGATGCCCTCCATCTGGACCCAGACCGCCCTGCGGTGCGCGCAGGTGAACGCGGCGTGCCACTACGACGTCGCCGGATTCGGCTTCGCGGGACTGCCCGGCGTCGTCATCGGCCACAACGACCGCATCGCGTGGGGCCTCACGAACCTCGCGCCGGATGTCGCCGACCTCTACCTCGAGCGCGTGCAGGGCGACTCCTACGAGCTCGACGGCGCGCTGGTCCCGCTCACGACGCGCGAGGAGGTGATCGAGGTCGCCGGCGGCGAGCCGGTGACCATCACCGTCCGCGAGACCGGTCGCGGGCCCATCGTGAGCGGCACCACCCCCGACCTCGGGCGCGTCGCCGAGGGCTACGCCGCCGTCGCCACGCCCGGCGAACCGCCGGCGGCCGCCGAGTCGGAGTCGGCGGTGTCGCTCCAATGGACGGCGCTCACGCCCGGAACCACGCCGAGCGCGATCCTCGCGATCAACCGCGCTCGCAGCTGGGAGGAGTTCCGCGCCGCTGCGGAGGTCTTCGACGTCCCGGCCCAGAACCTGGTCTACGCCGACGTGGACGGCAACATCGGGTACCAGGCGCCCGGGCGGATCCCCGTCCGCGCCGCCGGCGACGGCACCCTCCCGATGCCCGGATGGACGAGCGCGAACGGATGGACCGGCCTCGTCGACTTCGGCGACCTGCCCTCGGTGCTCAACCCCGACCGGGGATACCTCGTCACCGCGAACAACGCCGTCGACGACGACGGACCGGTCCTCACCCGCGACTGGGACCTGGGCTACCGCGCCGAGCGGATCGAGGTGCGCCTGGCGGAGCTCATCGCGTCCGGCGAGCCGCTCACGGCCGACCGGATGGCCGAGCTCCAGCTCGACACCCACGACGCCAACGCCGCGGCGCTGCTCCCGGTCATCGCGGAACTCGACCTCGAGGGGGGCGCGGCGCGCGGCGCACGCCTGCTCGACGGCTGGGACGCCTCCGCGGCCGCCGACAGCGCCGAGGCGGCGTACTTCGCGGTGTTCTGGCGGACCCTGCTCGACCGCATGTTCGGCGACCTGCCCGAGTCGACCCGGCCGGAGGGCGGCGACCGCTGGTTCTCGGTCGTGCAGACGCTGCTCGGCCAGCCGGACGACGCCTGGTGGACCGACGACGAGACCGGCGCCGCCGGTCGCGACGCCGTCCTCGCGGCCTCGCTCGACGCCGCGTGGTCGGAGGCCGGCGCGCTGATGGGCGACGACCCGGCCCAGTGGCGATGGGGGACGCTGCACACGCTGAGCCTCGAGCACTCGACGTTCGGCTCGTCCGGGATCGGCGCGTTCGAGTGGGTCTTCAACCGCGGGCCGTTCGGGCTCGGCGGCGGCTCCGCGATCGTCGACGCGAACGGATGGGACGCCTCGGTCGGCTACGAGGTCGACTGGGTGCCGTCGATGCGCATGGTGGTCGACCTCTCGGACTTCGACGACTCGACCTGGATCAACCTCACGGGCACGTCCGGCCACGCGTTCCACCCCAACTACGACGACCAGGCCGAGCTGTGGCGCTCCGGCGACATGCGGCCGTGGGCCTTCAGCGTCGCGGCGGTGCGCGAGACGACCCGGCAGGCGCTGCAGCTCCGTCCTCCCGGCGACACGACCGCGGGGGCCGCGCCGTGACGGGGGTCAGCGCAGCACGGAGCTGAGCAGCAGGCTCGTCTCGCTGTTGACGACGCCCTCGATCGACCTGATCCGCCCGAGCACGCGATCGAAGTCGCCGAGCGTCTCGGTGCGCAGTTCGGCGACGAGGTCCCATCCGCCGTTGGTGGTGTGCAGCGCGATGATCTCGGGGAAGCCGCGGAGCCGGCGGATCACGTCGTCGGTGCTGCGGCCCTCGACCTCGACGAACGAGATCGCGTGGATCGCGAGCGGGTCGGCCTCGTCGCGCACGCGCACCGAGAACCCGATGATGGTGCCGGATGCCACGAGCCGGTCGATGCGCCCGTTCACGGTCGCACGGGCCACCCCGAGACGCCGCGCGAGCTCGGCCACCGGCGCCCGGCCGTCCTCGCGGAGGAGCGCCAGGAGTCGCCGGTCGAGGTCGTCGAGATGGTTCATGCGCACATCGTACGTCCGCAGTGATCGATGTGCACTTCTCGGCGACGTTCCGTGAGCATTGAGGTCGTTGCTGAGGCATATCGTCGGGAATTAGCCTGAACTGCACTCACACGAAAGGACACCGATGACGAGCTTCGTCGACGTACGCAACATGGTCGGCTGGGTCGCCGGCACCGGACCCGAGCACATCATCGCCGGGATCATGGAGTACCTCGAGCAGGACTTCGCCCGGTGGGAGGGATTCGACAAGACCCCGCGTGTGGCCAGCCACACGCCGTTCGGCGTGATCGAGCTCATGCCGACGAGCGACCACGAGTCGTACGCGTTCAAGTACGTCAACGGCCACCCGTCCAACCCGGCGCGGGGCTACCAGACCGTGACCGCGTTCGGCGTGCTCGCCGACGTCCACAACGGCTACCCGACGTTCCTCGCCGAGATGACGGTCCTCACCGCGCTCCGCACCGCGGCCACGTCGGCGTTCGCCGCGAAGCTGCTGGCCCGGCCCGACTCCGAGGTCATGGCGATGATCGGCACGGGCAGCCAGGCGGAGTTCCAGGCGCTCGCCTTCCGCAGCGCCCTGGGTATCACGAAGCTCCGCGTGTACGACGTCGACCCGGACGCGATCGCCAAGTTCGTGCGCAACATGCTCCCGCTCGGATTCGAGATCGAGGTCGCCGGCAGCGCCGCCGAGGCGCTCGACGGCGCCGACGTGGTCACGACGTGCACCGCCGACAAGGCGCGCGCGACCGTGGTCGCCGACGAATGGGTCCGGCCCGGCATGCACCTGAACGCGATCGGCGGCGACTGCCCGGGCAAGACCGAACTCGACCCGGCGATCCTCGACCGCGCCGACGTCTTCGTCGAGTACACCCCGCAGACCCGGATCGAGGGTGAGATCCAGGCCAAGGCGCCCGACTTCCCGGTGACCGAGCTCTGGGAGACGCTCACCGGTCGTGCGGCGGGGCGGACGAGCGCCGAGCAGATCACGCTGTTCGACTCCGTCGGCTTCGCGATCGAGGACTTCTCGGCACTGCGCTACGTCCGCGACCAGGTGGCCGGAACCCGCTATGAGCAGCGGATCGACCTCGTCGCCGATCCGGACGACCCCAAGGACCTCTTCGGCCTCGTCGGCGCGTTCTCCCCGGTGGGCTGAGCGGATGTCCGTCCAGTCGCCCTCCGCGGTCGTCATGGTCCGGCCGCACCGCTTCTCCCCCAACCCGCTGACGCTCGAGGACAACGGCTTCCAGCCGAGCACCGAGGGCCTCGACGAGGCGGGCTTCGCGGCCTCGGCCTACGCCGAGGCGACCAGGGCTGCGCATGCCCTCGAGGAGGCCGGCGTCACGGTCCACCTGTTCGAGGACGAGACCTCGCACCGGCCCGACAGCGTCTTCCCGAACAACTGGATCTCGACCCACTCGGGCGGCCACATCGCGCTCTTCCCGATGTTCACGCCGAACCGCCGGACCGAGCGCCGACCCGACATCGTCGAACTGCTGAAGACCACCTACCGGGTGCAGGACGTGATCGACTACTCCGGGCTCGAGTACGACGACGTGTTCCTCGAGGGCACCGGCGCGATGGTGCTCGACCACGAGTCGCGCATCGCGTACGCCGCCCGCTCCAACCGCGCCGACCCGATCGCGCTCGAGCGATTCTGCACGAACTTCGGCTACGAGCCGATGGTCTTCGACGCGGTCGACGGCCGGGGCGTCGCCGTCTACCACACCAACGTGATCATGAGCATCGCGACGGAGTACGCGCTGGTGGCGACCGACATGATCGTGTCGCCGGCCCGACGACAGGAGATCGTCGACCGACTCTCGGCACGGGGCCGCCGCGACGTCATCGCGCTCACGAACGAGCAGGTCGACGAGTTCGCCGGCAACGCGCTCGAGCTGTGGGGCAGCCGTGGCCGGGTGCTCGCACTGTCGCAGCGGGCCCACGACGCCCTCTCCGACGACCAGCGGGCGCGCATCGAGCGCTCGGCACGGCTGCTGCCGCTCGACGTGCCGACGATCGAGCTGGCGGGCGGATCGGTGCGCTGCATGCTCGCCGGGATCCACCTCGATCCCCGTCCCGGCCTCGTCGACCGGCGCGAGACGCCGGCCGACGATGCCGCCGCCGACGAGGTGGCGGCGATCTGACGCCGACGGCCCCGCCCCTGGTCGGGGCGGGGCCGTCGCATCGGACCGGTCGGGTCTCAGCCGTTCGGGTACGGGCGCTCGAGCGAGCCCGTGTACAGCTGCTGGGGCCGTCCGATCTTGGTCTGCGGGTCGAGGTTCATCTCGCGCCAGTGGGCGATCCAGCCGGGGAGCCGGCCGATCGCGAACAGCACCGTGAACATGCGCGTCGGGAAGCCCATCGCCTTGTAGATCACGCCGGTGTAGAAGTCGACGTTCGGGTACAGGCGGCGCTGCTTGAAGTAGTCGTCCTCGAGGGCGAACTGCTCCAGCTCCTTGGCGATGTCGAGCAGCGGATCGTTCACGCCGAGGCCCTCCAGCACCGCATCGGCGCTGGTCTTCACGATCTTCGCGCGCGGGTCGTAGTTCTTGTAGACGCGGTGGCCGAAGCCCATGAGCTTGACCCCGTCCTCCTTGTTCTTCACGCGCTCGACGAACTTGCCGACGCCCTCGCCGGAGTCGCGGATGCGGGCGAGCATCTGGAGCACCGCCTCGTTCGCGCCGCCGTGCAGCGGGCCCGAAAGCGCCTGGATGCCGGCGGAGATCGACGCGTAGAGGTTCGCACCGGTCGAGCCGACCAGGCGGACCGTGGACGTCGAGGCGTTCTGCTCGTGGTCCTCGTGGAGGATGAGCAGCCGGTCGAGGGCCTTGGCGAGGGTGGGGTCGATCGAGTACGGCTCGGCCATGTTGCCGAAGTTCAGCCGGAGGAAGTTCTCGACGAAGTTCAGCGAGTTGTCGGGGTACAGGAACGCCTGACCGATGCTCTTCTTGTGCGCGTAGGCCGCGATCACCGGCAGCTTCGCGAGGAGGCGGACGGTGGTCAACTCGACGTGGTCGGGGTCGTGCGGGTCGGAGGAGTCCTCGTAGTAGGTCGAGAGCGCGGCGACGGCGCTGGAGAGCACGGCCATCGGGTGGGCCGTGTGCGGCAGCGCCGAGAAGAAGCGCTTGAGGTCTTCGTGCAGCAGCGTGTGCCGGCGGATCTTCTCGTCGAACTCGGCGAGCTGGTCGGCGGTCGGGAGCTCGCCGTAGATGAGGAGCCAGGCGACCTCGAGGTAGGTCGACTGCTCGGCCAGCTGCTCGATCGGGTACCCGCGGTACCGCAGGATGCCCTGCTCGCCGTCGATGTACGTGATGGCCGACCTCGTCGACGCCGTGTTGACGAAGCCGTAGTCGAGCGCCGTGAGCCCGGTCTGGCGCGTGAGCGTCGACAGGTCGATGCTCGAGTTGCCCTGGACGGCGGAGTGGATGGGGAACTCGGCGGAGCCGCCCGGGAAGGCCAGCGTCGCGGTGTCGGGGCGGTCGGCCCCGGCCGCGTTGGTCACGACGTCGCTCACGGCATCTCCTGTGATCGTCACTTGCGGGATCACCTGCTTTCCGGCCCCGTGCCGGTCGGCGTCGGCGGCCCGCACTACAGCCTAGACGGGCGACCGGCACATTGCCGCAACCACCAAGGGATCGGCCTCTGCGTTGATGGATCCGACAGGATTTCAGCGCACCGCGGTCGCACTGAGTCGTCGGGCGGCGACCGCGATGCGCTCGTCGGGCGCCGTCAGCGACAACCTGACGTGCTCCGGGAAGTGAGCCCCGTAGAAGTGCCCGGGCCCGGCCAGGATGCCGAGGTCGGCCAGCCGGCCGACCGACTCCCACGCGTCGCGCCCCTCGGTGGCCCAGAGGTAGAGGCCCGCCTCGCTCCGGTCGATGCGGAAACCCGCATCCTCCAGCGCGCCCTTGAGGCGATCGCGGCGCGCGCGGTACCGCTCCTTCTGCTCGGCGACGTGCGCGTCGTCGCCCAGCGCGACGGTCATCGCCGCCTGGAGCGGGGCGGGCACCATGAGCCCGGCGTGCTTCCGCGCCGTCGTGAGCCGGGCGATCGAGTCGCGGCATCCGGCGACGAAGGCGGCGCGGTACCCGGCCATGTTGGACTGCTTGGACAGCGAGTAGATCGCGAGGACGCCGGTCGTGTCGCCGCCGGTGACCCGCGGGTCGAGGATGCTCGGCACCGCGCCGTCCCGCCAGGGCGCCTCCCACCCGAGCTCGGCGTAGCACTCGTCCCCGACGATGATCGCGCCCAGCTCCCGGGCGCGTGAGACCGCGCGCCGGAGCTCATCGACGCCGAGCACGCGTCCGTCGGGGTTGCCGGGCGAGTTGAGCCACACCAGGCACGTTCCGGCGGGCCACTCGTCGGGGTCGTCGGAGGCGAGCGAGCGGGCTCCGGCGAACACGGCCCCCATCTCGTAGGTCGGGTACGCCGCCCTCGGGTGCACGACCACGTCGCCCTCGCCGACGCCGAGGAGGAACGGCAGCAGCGCGACGAGCTCCTTCGAGCCGATCGTGGGCAGGACCGCGTCGGGGTCCAGCCCGACCACGCCCCGACGGCGCGCGTACCAGTCGACGATCGCACGGCGGAGCGCCGTCGTGCCGACCGTGGCCGGGTAGCCGTGCGCGTCGGCGGCGGATGCGAGCGCGTCGCGCACGACCTGCGGCGTCGGATCGACCGGGGACCCGATCGACAGGTCGACGATCCCCTCGCGGTGCGACTCCGCGCGCTGCCGGTACGGGACCATCAGGTCCCACGGGTACTCGGGCAGGGCGCCGAGCGCCATGCTCAGTGCCCCTGCGGGGGCAGGGCGGCGATCAGCGGGTGGTCCTTCGCGATGACGCCGACCTTCGCGGCACCGCCCGGGGAGCCGATGTCGTCGAAGAACTCGACATTCGCCTTGTAGTAGTCGGCCCACTCGTCGGGCAGGTCGTCCTCGTAGTAGATGGCCTCGACCGGGCACACGGGCTCGCAGGCACCGCAGTCGACGCACTCGTCGGGGTGGATGTAGAGCGAACGCTCACCCTCGTAGATGCAGTCGACGGGACACTCGTCGATGCAGGCGCGGTCCTTCACATCGACGCACGGCAGGGCGATCACATAGGTCACGGTGGGTCGCTGTCCCTTCGATGAGGCTGGGGTGCCAGTCTACGCGTGCGACGGGGGCGTCGGCGTGCGCGCGGCGCCCCGCGCCGGAAGCGAGGGCCATGCCGTCACGAGCACCGCGATGAGGGCGGGGCCGACCGACCACACCGTGCCGACGACGCCGCTCGCCACCAGGACCGATCCGCCCGGACCGGGGAGCGTGAACAGGGCGACGGCGCCCACGATCCCGACGGCCGCCGCGATCGACGCCGCCCGGCCCCCGGCCACGAGGCGGATGCCGACGAGGAGCGCCGCCACCGCTGCGAGGCCGGCCACGAGGCCCCACGGCAGCGAGACCTCGCCGATCTGCCACGCGTGCCGATGCCCGATCGTCGTGACCGTGCCCGCGACGAACCCCACGATCGCCGCGATGAGGAGGGTGCCGACCCGGCTCGGCCACGAGGTCTCCGCGGTCTCGGGCTCCGCACCCGCGACGGGGCCGGCGCTCACGGCGCGACCGTGACCGTGTAGGTCACGGTCGACCCGTCTCCGGCCAGCACGACGAGGTGGCTGCCGTCCGAGTAGAGGGCCCCCGCGGCGACCTGTCCGGAGACACCGGTCTGCTCCGAGAACCCGGCCTCCTTCAACGCCGCCGCCGCATCGGCCAGCGGATCGGCCGCCGCCGACGTGAGGACGACGACCCAGCCGCCGGCGCTCCCGACTCCCCCGGTCAGTTCGATCTCGCCGTCGATGAGGGGAACCGAGGCCGGGAAGTCGGCCGGCAGCTCGCCGCTGAGGTCGACCTCGCCGCCCGTGGTCCCGTTCACCGCGTCCTCGACGCCTTGGCTGAAGAGGCCGTCGAACGGGGTGCCGGTGCAACCGGAGAGCAGGCCGAGCACGAGCGCGGCCGCGGAGACCGCGGCCGCCGCGCGAGCGGGGGCGGGAAGAGCACGCATGGCGCGATTCTATCGTCGGCGCGTGGCACGGCCGATGGCGTAGCGTGGTCGCGGCGGGCACCGAGGCGCGCCGGGAAGGACGAGGAATGACCGAGCAGCCCGCACCCGACCAGGCGCCCGTGCGCGTCGAGCGCGACGGAGCCGTCGCGACCGTCGTCATCGATCGTCCCGCCGCGCTGAACGCCCTCTCCCCCGACGTGCTCTCGGCGATCGCCGACGCGTTCGAGTCGCTCCTCGCCGAGCGCGACGCGGTGCGCGGCGTCATCGTGGTCGGCGAGGGAGGCCGCGCGTTCGTCGCCGGTGCCGACATCCGATCGCTCGCCGGGCTGACGCCCGAGCAGGGTGCGGAGGCCGCGCGACTGGGCCACCGGGTCGCGGCCGCGATCGAGGCGTTCCCCGCCCCCGTCATCGCCTGCGTCGACGGCTTCGCGCTCGGCGGAGGGCTCGAGCTCGCGCTCGCCTGCGACTTCGTCTACGCGACGGACGCCTCCGCCTTCGGCCAGCCCGAGGTCCGGCTCGGCCTGATCCCCGGGTTCGGCGGCACGGTGCGACTCCCGCGCGCCGTCGGCCTCTCGCTCGCCAAGGAACTCATCTACACGGGCCGGCGCATCGACGCAGCGACCGCGGAGGCGGCGGGCCTGGTCGCGCGCCGTTTCCCGGATCGGGCGGCGCTGCTCGAGGGCGCTCGTGCGACCATCGCCGAGGTCGCCGACAACGCGTGGACGGCCGTCGCGCTCGCGAAGCGGGTGCTGGTCGAGGCGTCCGGGACGCCGACGGCTCAGGCCACCGACCTCGAGGTCGAGGGGTTCGCCGACGCGTTCCGCACGGACGACATGCGCGAGGGCGTCGCGGCGTTCCTCGAGAAGCGGTCGCCCGACTTCAGCGGGCGGTGACGGCGGTCGGGCGGACTCGCGCCCACCCGACCGCGCGGATCAGCCGGTGACGTTGGACTGGAGCCAGGCCAGGCCGTCGAACCGCAGGCCGTCCGCGCCGTACATCTCCAGGTGGAGGTGCGGGCCGGTCGACTGGCCGGTCGAGCCGACCGCCCCGACGACGTCGCCCGCGCTGACGCGCTGGCCGACGGAGACCGGGATCGACCCGTACTGCATGTGCGCGTAGAGCGACGTGATGAGCACGCCGTTGATGTTGTGCTGCACCTCGACGTAGGCGCCGAAGCCGCCGCCGCCCTCGGTCGCGGTGATGACCACGCCGTCGGCGAGCGAGACGACGGGTGCGCCCTCGCCCGGGTTGAAGTCGATGCCGTCGTGGTTGGTCGAGCAGCCGCCGCACGGGGCGTTGCGGTAGCCGAAGCCGTCGGAGATGCGCGACGGGTCGACCGGCCACACGATCCGCGGCGACTCGAGGAGCGACACGTCGCCGACGCCGGCGACGCTCGACTCGATGGGCGGCGGAGCGGCCTCGACGTCCCATCCCTCGACGTCGATGGGCTCGAGCACCGCCTCGGCGCTCACCTCGAGCGACTGGGCGCGCTGCGTGACGGCGTCCTGCGCGGGGGCGTAGACGGACGCACGCACCTCGGTGTCGGTGGCGCTCACCGCGAGCGCGGGGACGCTCGTGGCCAGGAGCATGCCGCCGGCGATGGACATCGCCGCGATCGACATGATCGATCGCGCCGGTGCCGCGCCGGGACGACGGGTTCGGGGGGCGGGGGTTCGGGTCGAGCGCGAGGCCGGGCGGGGGCGCGTGGCGGCACGGCGACCGTGGGGGGGCTTGGTCATAGAGTCACAGGGGGTTTCTGAACGTAACGATTGCGTAACTGGCGTGTAGGGTTTCAAGAACCCGACAACCATACGGCGTCGTTTCTGTGAACTTCATCAACGGGTCGAACGGATGCCGCGTGCAGCCCGGGCACGCGGCATCCGCTCGAGGGGTCAGCCCTGCTTCTTCAGGCGCGAGGCCGCACGTGCGCGCGCCGTGGCGTCGAGCTCGACCTTGCGGATGCGCACCTTCTCGGGGGTCACCTCGACGCACTCGTCCTCGCGGGCGAACTCGAGGCACTCCTCGAGCGTGAGCTGCCGCGACGGGGTCATCGACTCGAAGGTGTCGGCCGTCGACGAGCGCATGTTCGTCAGCTTCTTCTCCTTCGTGATGTTGACGTCCATGTCGTCGTTGCGGGAGTTCTCGCCGATGACCATGCCCTCGTAGACCTCCTCGGTGGGGTTCACGAAGAAGGTCATGCGCTCCTGCAGCGCGATGATCGCGAACGGGGTCACGACGCCCGAGCGGTCCGCGACGATCGAGCCGTTGTTGCGCGTGGTGATGGTGCCCGCCCACTCGTCGTAGCCGTGCGAGATGGCGTTGGCGATGCCGGTGCCGCGCGTGATCGTGAGGAACTCGGTACGGAA
The DNA here is from genome assembly GCF_052805135.1 of Agromyces arachidis. Taxonomy (NCBI): domain Bacteria; kingdom Bacillati; phylum Actinomycetota; class Actinomycetes; order Micrococcales; family Microbacteriaceae; genus Agromyces; species Agromyces arachidis. The sequence goes on along the minus strand of NZ_JBRBDK010000001.1, from coordinate 67,239 downwards.
GCCGATGAGGCCGCGGCTCGGCACGATGAACTCCATCCGCACCCATCCGGTGCCGTGGTTCGACATGCCGTCCATGCGACCCTTGCGCGCCGCGAGCAGCTGGGTGATCGCGCCGAGGTACTCCTCGGGGGCGTCGATCGTCAGGTGCTCGTACGGCTCGTGCACCTTGCCGTCGACGGTCTTCGTGACCACCTGCGGCTTGCCGACGGTCAGCTCGAAGCCCTCGCGGCGCATCTGCTCGACCAGGATGGCGAGGGCGAGCTCGCCGCGGCCCTGCACCTCCCAGGCGTCGGGCTTGCCGATGTCGAGCACCTTGAGCGAGACGTTGCCGATCAGTTCGCGGTCGAGGCGGTCCTTGACCATCCGGGCCGTCAGCTTGTGGCCCTTCACCTTGCCGACCAGCGGCGACGTGTTCGTGCCGATCGTCATCGAGATCGCCGGGTCGTCGACCGAGATCGCCGGCAGCGGGCGCACGTCCTCGGGGTCGGCGAGGGTCTCGCCGATCGTGATCTCGTCGATGCCCGCGACGGCGATGATGTCGCCGGGGCCGGCCTCCTCGGCGGGGTGGCGCTCGAGCGCCTTCGTCTTCAGCAGCTCGGTGATGCGGACGTTCGAGTGCGAACCGTCGTGGCGCACCCACGCGACCGTCTGCCCCTTGCGGATGGTGCCGTTGAAGACGCGCAGCAGCGCGAGACGACCGAGGAACGGCGACGCGTCGAGGTTCGTGACCCACGCCTGCAGCGGCGCCTCGTCGTCGTAGGTGGGCGCCGGGATGTGCGTGAGGATCGCCTCGAAGAGCGGCTCGAGGTCGTCGCTGTCGGGCAGCGACCCGTCGGCCGGCTTGGTCGTCGACGCGCGCCCCGCCTTGCCGGAGGCGTAGACGACGGGCACGTCGAGGATGGCGTCGAGGTCGAGGTCGGGGACGTCGTCGGCGAGGTCGGAGGCCAGGCCGAGCAGCAGGTCCTGGCTCTCGGCGACGACCTCGTCGATGCGCGCGTCGGGACGGTCGGTCTTGTTGACGAGCAGGATGACCGGAAGGCGGGCCTCGAGCGCCTTGCGCAGCACGAAGCGCGTCTGGGGCAGCGGCCCCTCGGACGCGTCGACGAGCAGCACGACGCCGTCGACCATCGACAGGCCGCGCTCGACCTCGCCGCCGAAGTCGGCGTGGCCCGGGGTGTCGATCACGTTGATCGTGACGGGGCCGGATGCCGCGTGGCGCCCGTTGTACTCCACCGCGGTGTTCTTCGCGAGGATGGTGATGCCCTTCTCCCGCTCGAGCTCGTTGGAGTCCATCGCACGCTCGTCGACGTGCGCGTGCTCGGCGAAGGAGTGCGTCTGCTTGAGCATGGCGTCGACGAGGGTCGTCTTGCCGTGGTCGACGTGGGCGACGATCGCGACGTTGCGCAGGTCGTTGCGGGTGGCCTTGGCCATGGTGGGTCCTCGCGTGGCCGCCGGTCGCCGTGAGGGCACCGGGGCGCGGTTCGGCAGCGCGGGAGGCGCTGGATGGGAGTCGGTGGGAGCGCGTCGGTCCGATCGACACGGATCGCGCCTCACCAGCCTACCCTGTCGCAGGAACGGCGAACGCCCGGCCCCCGTCGAGGGGCCGGGCGTCCGGCGTGGAGGACCTCCGGCGCTACGCGCCGAGCTTGAGGTTCGCGCCCGGGATGGCCGCGAGCAGGTCCTTGGTGTACTGCTCCTTGGGGTTGTCGAACACCTCGTCCGTGGCCGCGGCCTCGACGATCCGGCCCTTCTGCATCACGCACACGTTGTCGGCGATGACGCGCACGACCGCGAGGTCGTGCGTGATGAAGAGGTACGTCAGGTCGAGCTCGGCCTGCAGGTCGGCGAGCAGGCGCAGGATCTGCGCCTGCACGAGCACGTCGAGCGCCGACACCGCCTCGTCGAGGATGACGATCTCGGGCTTCAGCGCGAGCGCCCGCGCGATCGCGATCCGCTGGCGCTGGCCGCCCGAGAGCTCGTTGGGGTAACGGCCGACGAGGGTCCGCGGGAGCGACACCTGGTCGAGCAGTTCAAAGACGCGCTCGCGACGCGAGGCCTTGGTGCCCACCGAGTGCGTGTAGAGCGGCTCCGCGATCGTGTTCCCGATGTTGCGCAGCGGGTTCAGCGAACCGTACGGGTCCTGGAACACGGGCTGCATCCGGCTGCGGAGCTCGAACAGCTCCTTGCCGGACGTGCTCGCGAGGTCCTTGCCGCCGACCACGATCTTGCCGCTGGTCGCGTCCTCGAGCTTCAGGAGCATCTTGGCCACGGTCGACTTCCCCGAGCCCGACTCGCCGACGAGCGCCATCGTGGTGCCCTTGGGGATCTCGAACGAGACGTCGTCGACGGCGGTGAAGTCGCCCGAACCGCGGATCTTGAACACCTTGGTGAGGTTCTCGACGACGATCGCCGGTTCCTTCGCCTTGGCCGCCTCGACCGCGTCGTGCCGGGCCTCGGCGGTGGCGATGAGGTCGATCACGTCGCCCGCTGCGGTGCCCGCGTTCTCCGCGACGGCGGCCTCGGCCGCCGCGATCCCGCCCGAGGACTGGATGCGCCGCGACGCGAGGCTCGGCGCGGCCGCGACGAGCCGCTGGGTGTAGGGATGCTGCGGGTTCTGGAGGATCTCGAGCGAGGGCCCGGACTCGACGATCTTGCCCTTGTACATCACGACCAGCTGCTCGGCGCGCTCCGCGGCGAGACCGAGGTCGTGGGTGATGAAGAGCAGGGTCGTGCCCAGCTCGCGCGTGAGCGACTCGAGGTGATCGAGGATCACCCGCTGGACGGTCACGTCGAGCGCCGAGGTGGGCTCGTCGGCGATGAGCAGCTGCGGGTCGGCCGCGAGTCCCATGCCGATCAGCACGCGCTGGCGCATGCCGCCCGAGAACTGGTGCGGGAACTGCTTCAGGCGTCGGTCCGCGTCCTGCAGGCCGGCCTGCTTCAGCACCTCGATGGCGCGGGCCTTGACCTCCTTGCGCTCGGTCGCGATCCCGTTGGCCTTGATGGCCTCCTCGACCTGGAATCCGATCGACCAGACCGGGTTCAGGTTCGACATCGGGTCCTGCGGCACGAAGCCGATCTTGCGACCGCGGATTTCCTCCATCTCCCTCTTGGAGGCCTTGGTGAGGTCCTGGCCGTCGAGGAGGATCTGGCCGCCGGCGATGTGGCCGGTGCCCGGGAGGAGGTTGATGATCGCGTGCGCGGTCGTGGACTTGCCCGAGCCGGACTCGCCCACGATGGCGAGGCTCTGGCCGCGGTACAGCGTGATGTTCACGCCGTCCACCGCGGTGACCTCGCCCTCCTGCGTGTTGAAGGCGACCTTGAGGTCCTTGATCTCGAGGAGCGGCCGCTCCTCGGTGCCTGGCGTGGCCTGGTTCACATCGGTTCCGTTCACGGTGCTGGTCATCGCTGCGCCCTCGCCTTCGGGTCGAGCGCGTCGCGGACGACCTCGCCGAGCATGATGAAGCTCAGGACGGTGACCGACAGCGCGATGGAGGGCAGGATCAGGGTCTGCGGGTTCGTCCGCAGGTCGACCTGGGCCTGGCTGATGTCATTGCCCCACGACATCGTCGACGACGGCAGTCCGACGCCGAGGAACGACAGGGTCGCCTCCGCGACGATCGCCGACGCGAGCGAGATGGTGGTGATCACGATCACCGGGGCGATCGAGTTCGGGAGCACGTGGCGCAGCAGGATGCGGAACCGGGTGACGCCGACGGCCGTGGCCGCCATGACGAAGTCCGAGTTCTTGACCCTCAGGATCTCGGCCCTCAGCACACGGGCCGTGGCCGGCCACGCGAAGATGCCGATCGCGAGCGAGATGGTCCACACGCTCGCGTACTGCGAGAGCACCGACATGATGACGACGGCCGCGAGGATGTAGGGGATCGAGAAGAAGATGTCGCCGAGGCGGGAGAGGACCGCGTCGACCCATCCGCCGTAGAAGCCGGCCAGGGCACCGAAGAGGATGCCGAGGGAGGCCACGAGGAAGGTCACGATCAGGCCCACCGACAGCGACGTGGACGTGCCGTGGATGATCCGCGAGTAGATGTCGCAGCCCTGGCGGTTGTAGCCGAGCACGCTTCCGTCGCCGGGGCCCTGGTTGCTCAGCGACAGCTGGCAGTACCGGGGGTCGACGCTGGTGAACAGGGTCGGGAACAGGGCGACGATCACGATCAGCACGATGAGCGCCGACGAGATCCAGAACATCGGAGGCTTGCGCACGTCGCGCCAGGCGTCGCGCCAGAGGTTCGAGGGCTTGCCCTCGGCCTTGACCGAGTCGATCGCGACGAGGGGCGTCTCGTCGAGCGGCGCGACGTAGTGCGCCTGCGTGGGGCGAGTGGTGTTACTTGGCATAGCGGATCCTCGGGTCGAGCACGGCGTACAGGAGATCCACCAGGAGGTTGATGACGAGGTAGATCAGCACCATGACGGTCACGAACGAGACGACGGTCGGTCCCTCGCCGCGGATGATCGCCTGGTAGAGGGTGCGGCCTACGCCGGGAACGTTGAAGATCCCCTCGGTGACGGTCGCGCCGACCATGAGCACGCCGAAGTCGACGGCGAGGTAGGTCACGACGGGGATCAGCGAGTTGCGCAGGATGTGCACGGGGACGATACGGCGGCGCGACAGGCCCTTGCTCGCGGCGGTGCGAACGAAGTCCTGTCCATCCGTATCGATGACCGACGCCCTTGTCAGTCGAACGATCTGGGCGAAGCTGATCGTCGCCAGCACGATGGCCGGCAGGATCAGGTCCTGGATCGGCGCACCGGGACCGACGGTGGTCCGGAAGAGGCCGAGCTGGATGCCGAGCACGTACTGCGCGACGAACGCGACGACGAAGATCGGCAGCGAGATCAGGATCAGGCTGACGACGAGGAACGACGCGTCGAAGATCCCGCCCTTGCGCAGGCCCGACACGAGTCCGATGGTGATGCCGGCAACCATCTCGAAGAAGACGGCGAGCACCGCGAGTCGGAGCGTGACCGGGAAGGTCTCGGCGAGGATCTCGGACACGGGCTGCCCGGAGAACGAGACGCCGAAGTCGCCCTGGAAGATCCCGCCGAGGAAGAGCAGGTACTGGACGATGAACGGCTTGTCGAGGTTGTACCGTTCGCGGACCGCCTCGAGGACCTGGGGCGGCGGGGTCTTGTCGCCGAAGAGGGCGACCACGGGGTCGCCCGGCATGGCGAAGACCATGAAGTAGATCAGGAAGGTGGTGCCGAGCAGGACAGGGATCGCCTGCAACAGTCGGCGCACGATGTAACCGCCCATGGATCAGGCCTCGTGCTTCTCGTGAGTGGACATGATTGTTGAAGAAACCTCACCGTTGTGGGAGTGCGACCTCACGATGTTACGCGCTCTGCCTGCACCCCGGATACGTGGGAGTGGGGCGGCGATCCATCGGACCGCCGCCCCACGGGCGTCTGAGAGTCTAACCCTCTGACACCGAGATCGAGAATTACTCCTCGGTCTTGGTCACCTGGTAGTACAGCGGGACCGAGTTCCAGCCGAACGCGACGTTCTCGACCTGCTCGTTCCACGCACCGTTGACGGTGGAGTACCAGAGCGGGATCGCGGGGAGGTCCTCGAAGAGGATCTCCTGCGCCTGCTGGAACTTCTCGATGCCGGCCTCGACCTCGGTCTCCGAGAGGCCTTCCTTGATGAGGGCGTCGAACTCGGGGTTCGAGTAGTCACCATCGTTCGAACCGGCGCCGGTCACGTAGATCGGTCCGAGGAAGTTGGAGAGCGACGGGTAGTCGGCCTGCCAACCGGTGCGGAAGCCGGTCTGGATGGCGCGGTCGGTGATGGCCGTGCGGAACTCGGCGAAGGTCGGGTACGGAGCACCCGAGGCGTCGATGCCCAGCTCGTTCTTGATCTGGTTGGTCACCGCGTCGACCCAGCCCTGGTGGCCGCCGTCGGCGTTGTAGCCGATCTGGAACGAACCCTCCCACGGGCTGATGGCGTCGGCCTCGGCCCACAGCTCCTTGGCGAGCTCCGGGTCGTACTCGAGCACGTCAGAGCCCTCGATGTCCTCCGAGTAGCCGTCGATGACCGGCGAGGTGAAGTCCTTGGCCGGGGTGCGGGTGCCGGAGAAGATCACGTCGGTGACCTCTTCGCGGTTGATCGCGTGCGAGATCGCGGCGCGGCGGAGCTTGCCCTCCTCGCCACCGAAGTGCGCGAGACGGTCCGGGACCACGAACGACTGGAAGATCGCCGCGCCCTGCGAGACGGAGCGGTCGCCGAACTCGTCCTGGAAGGTCGAGAGCGCGCTGTCCGGGATGGCGTCGATGATGTCGAGGTTGCCACCCTGCAGGTCGGCGTACGCCGCGTCCTGCGTCGCGTAGAAGATGATCGAGAGACCACCGTTGGCGGCCTGGCGGTCACCCTGGTAGTCCTCGTTCTTCACGAGGTCGATGCGCTCGTTGTGCTTCCAGGCGCCCTCTTCGGCCAGCTTGTAGGGGCCGTTGCCGATGGGGTTCTCGCCGAAGGCCTCGAGGTCCTCCCACGCCGCCTCGGGCAGCGGGAAGAACGCCGAGTAGCCGAGTCGGAGCGGGAAGTCCGACTCCGGCTGGCTGAGGGTCACGGTGAAGGTGCGCTCGTCGACGACCTCGAGGCCCGACAGCTCGTCGACGTTCTCGTCGTAGCTGAAGCCCTCGATCGACTCGAAGAAGTAGCTGGAGAGCTGCGCGTTGTCGAGCGCGGCGCCGTAGTTCCAGGCCTTCACGAACGACTCGGCGGTGACGGGCTCACCGTTGGTGAACTCCTGACCCTCCTTGATGGTGATCGTGTAGGTCTGGGCGTCCTCGGTCTCGATGGACTCCGCCATGTCGTTCTTGGCGGCACCGTCGGCGTCGTAGTACACCAGGCCCGCGAAGATCGAGTCGAGGATCTTTCCGCCACCGGTCTCGTTGGTGTTGGTCGGGATCAGCGGGTTCTGCGGCTCGGAGCCGTTCGTGGTGACGATCGCGGTCGAGTCGCCCTCGGGGGCCGCGGGCTCGCTGCTGGTCGAGCAACCGCTGAGCGCGAGCGCGCCGGCCGCCGCAAGAGCAATGGCTGCGACGCCGATTCTCTTGATCTTCAATGTTCCTCCTGTGAGATGAGCGCGCGACAGAACGAGATCGAGTCTGGTGGACGCGAAGGATCGGGTCTGGGGGCGCTGGTAGGTGAGACGAGACTATAAGCGCGTCACGGCGTCGCAAACCCGAGCGGCCAACCGTTACCGAGGCGAAACCTACGACGGCCGGTCTGCTCAGATGAGCAGCCGGTGACGCACGATTCTTGCGTCCGACGCGCGCATGCGAGGATTGCCGCATGCACACGCCGGGACGCCTGCGCATCGAGGTCGCGATCGTGCTGGCCCTCTCGCTCGGGGCGTCGGCCGTCTACTCGATCGTGTCGATCATCGCCAGGCTCACCGACGAACGGCCGATCTCCGACCAGTCCGCGGCGCTCAACCCGTCGCGCGCCGAGCGCGAGTGGCTCGACCTCACCTACCAGTTCCTGGGCGTGGTGTTCGGGGTGGCGGTCGTGGCGCTCGTGCTGTACCTGCTGTGGCAGCCCGGTCGCGACCCGTTCCGGCGGATCGGGCTCGACTTCCGGCGACCCGGCAGGGATGCGGCATCCGGGCTGCTGCTCGCCGCGATCATCGGCGTGCCGGGTCTCGCGCTCTACGCGGCCGGGCGCGCGCTCGGCTTCACGGTCGCGGTCGTCCCCCAGTCGCTCGACGCGTACTGGTGGACCGTGCCCATCCTCGTGCTGGCCGCGTTGAAGGCCGCCCTCGTCGAGGAGGTGGTCGCCGTCGGCTACCTGTTCACGCGGCTCCGCGAGCTCGGCGTGGGCCCGTGGGCGACGATCCTGTCGAGCGCGCTGCTCCGCGGCACCTACCACCTGTACCAGGGCGTCGGCGCCTTCGTGGGCAACGCGATCATGGGCGTCGTGTTCGGCTGGGCCTACACGCGGTGGGGCCGCACGATGCCGCTCGTCATCGCGCACTGGCTCCTCGACATCGTGTCGTTCGTCGGCTACCCGCTCGCGCTCGCGTGGTGGCCCGACCTGTTCGCACCGGCCGGCGACTGACCGACCGGCGCACCGGTCGAGGGCCGGGGCGACGGATGCCGCGGCCGCGGCGCCTCGGCGACATGGCGCGACCCGGCGAGCGCGACGACCGTCGCCGGCATCGGCGGCAGCGCCTCCTCGGGCGGCTCCACCCGGAGGTCGGAGTCGGCCGCGCGGACCCGTGCGCCGTCCATCCAGCTTCGGCGGCTCGGCGTGCACACCGCCGAGAAGGCCTCCGCGCCGGTCGTGAAGCCGCCGCGCGCGAGGTCGCTCATGCCCTCGGCCCGGCGGAGCGCCTCGGCCAGGCCCGGGTTCCGCCGCTCGAGCAGTCCGGCGCGCTGCTGGAGCCCGAGCGACCCCGAGCCCGCCAGCGTGCAGCCCACCATCACCCCGGCGAAGGCGATGGTCGCGATGACCGCGATCAGGTCGTTCGACATGCGCACCCCCCAGTGCGAGAGTTCCTCAGCTTACTCCCGTGGCGGCGCGATGGGGGCGGATGCGGGACCGGCCGGCGGGGTGCGCATACCGGCCGGTCCCGTGCGAGCTCAGGCGAACGCCTCGATCGGCGGGCAGGCGCACACGAGGTTGCGGTCGCCGTAGGCCTGGTCGATGCGCCGCACCGGTGCCCAGTACTTCGCCCGCACGAGCGACGGCACCGGGTACACCGCCTGCTCGCGCGTGTACGGGTGCGACCACTCGCCGGCGATCACCGACTCGGCCGTGTGCGGGGCGTTGCGCAGCGGGTTGTCGTCGGCCGGCCACTCCCCCTTCGCGACCGCATCGGCCTCGGCGCGGATCTGGATCATGGCCTCGACGAAGCGGTCGAGTTCGGCGAGGTCCTCCGACTCGGTCGGCTCCACCATGAGCGTGCCCGCGACCGGGAACGACATGGTCGGCGCGTGGAAGCCGTAGTCGATGAGCCGCTTCGCGACGTCGTCGACCGTGACGCCGGTCTCGGCGGTCAGCGGCCGCAGGTCGAGGATGCACTCGTGCGCGACCAGGCCGTTCTCGCCCGTGTACAGCACCGGGAAGTGGTCGCGCAGCCGCGCCGCGACGTAGTTCGCCGCGAGGACCGCCGTGGCGGTCGCCTGCTTCAGCCCCTCGGCGCCCATCATCCGCACGTACGCCCACGAGATCGGCAGGATCGACGGGCTGCCGTAGGGCGCCGCCGACACCGGGCCGCCGCCGTGCGCCACGCCGCCCGCGTGGGCGTTCCGCTGCGCCATCGGGTGGCCGGGCAGGTGCGGCGCGAGGTGCGCCTTCGCCGCCACCGGGCCGACGCCCGGGCCGCCGCCGCCGTGCGGGATGCAGAAGGTCTTGTGCAGGTTGAGGTGCGACACGTCGCCGCCGACGTCGCCGAACCGGGCGAATCCGAGCAGCGCGTTCAGGTTCGCGCCGTCGATGTAGACCTGCCCGCCGGCGTCGTGCACGGCCTTCGTGATGTCCTTCACGTCGTGCTCGTACACGCCGTGGGTCGACGGGTAGGTGATCATCAGCGCCGCGATCCGGTCGGCGTGGTCGGCGATCTTCGCACGCAGGTCGCCCAGGTCGACGTTGCCGAGCTCGTCGCACGCGACGACCACGACGCGCATGCCCGCGAGGACCGCGGACGCCGCGTTGGTGCCGTGCGCGCTCGAGGGGATCAGGCACACGTCGCGCTCGACGTCGCCGTTCGCGAGGTGGTAGCCGCGGATGGCGAGCAGCCCCGCGAGCTCGCCCTGGCTGCCCGCGTTCGGCTGCAGCGAGACGGTGTCGTAGCCGGTCACCTCGGCGAGCCAGGCCTCGAGCTGCTCGATGAGGCCCAGCGAGCCGCGCACGTCGGCCTCGGGGGCGAACGGGTGCAGGTTCGCGAACTCCGGCCAGGTGACGGCCTGCATCTCGGTCGCCGCGTTGAGCTTCATCGTGCAGGAGCCGAGCGGGATCATGCCGCGGTCCAGCGCGTAGTCGCGGTCGGCGAGGGACTTCAGGTACCGCATCATCTGCGTCTCGGACTGGTGCGTGTTGAACACCGGGTGCTCGAGGTACGACGAGGTGCGCCGCATCGCGGCGGGCAGGCCGGCCGGCGCCTCGCGCAGCGCGACGTGGACCTCGACGCGCCCGTCGGAGCCGAACGCCTCCGCGACGAGCGCGAGCTCGGCCTCGGTGGTGGTCTCGTCGACGGCGACGTGGACCGTGTCCTCATCGGCCTCCCACAGGTTCACGCCGAGCTCGCGGGCGCGCTCGACCACGCCGCGGGCGCGGCCGGGCACGCGGACGCGGATCGCGTCGAAGTACGCCTCGTGCACGAGGGCGAGCCCGGATCCGGAGAGGGCCTCGGCGAGCGCACTCGCCTTCGCCGCGGTCGACACGGCGATGTGGCGGATGCCGCGCGGCCCGTGGTACACCGCGTACATCGACGCCATGACGGCCAGCAGCACCTGCGCGGTGCAGATGTTCGAGGTCGCCTTCTCCCGGCGGATGTGCTGCTCGCGCGCCTGCAGGCTGAGCCGGTAGGCGGGGTGGCCGGCGGCGTCCTGCGAGACGCCGACGAGCCGGCCGGGCATCTGGCGCTCGAGGCCCTTGCGCACGGCCATGTACCCGGCGTGCGGGCCGCCGAAGCCCATCGGCACGCCGAAGCGCTGGGTGGTGCCGACGGCGACATCCGCGCCCAGCTCGCCCGGGCTGGTGATCAGGGCGGTCGCGAGCAGGTCGGCCGCGACCACGGCGAGGGCGCCCTGGGCCTTCGACGCGGCGATCACCGCCGACGGATCCCAGACCCGACCCGATGCGCCGGGATACTGCACGAAGACGCCGAAGTGCTCGCCGAGGCCCGCGACATCCGTCGTCTCGTCGAGGTCGGCGACCACGAGCTCGATGCCCACTGCGTCGGCCCGGGACTCGAGCAGCGCGCGGGTCTGCGGCAGCGCGTCGGCGTCGACGACGAAGCGGTTCGAGCCCGACTTCGAGGCGCGGCGCGCGAGGAGCATGCCCTCGACCACCGCGGTGCCCTCGTCGAGCATCGACGCGTTGGCGGTGTCGAGCCCGGTCAGGTCGGAGACCATCGTCTGGAAGTTGATCAGCGCCTCGAGGCGGCCCTGCGAGATCTCGGGCTGGTAGGGCGTGTAGGCCGTGTACCAGCTGGGGTTCTCGAGCACGTTCCGCTGGATGACGGCGGGCGTGATGGTGCCCGAGTACCCGAGTCCGATCATCGAGGTGCGCACCGTGTTCGCGTCGGCGAGCGCACGGAGCTCCTCGATCGCCTCGCGCTCGGTCGCCGCCGCGGGGATCACCGAGTCGACGACCTGCTGCATGCGGATCGCGGTGGGCACGGCGGCGTCCATGAGCGCGTCGAGCGAGTCGTAGCCGAGCGCGGCGAGCATCCACTCGTGGTCGCGCGGGGTCGTGCCGATGTGGCGTCGCCCGAAGGCGTCCACGTCGAAGGCCGAGGAGGTGCTGGTCATGATGTCCTTCGTGGGAGGGCGATCGTCATTCGCCCGTGAGGGCGCGGTACTCGTCGAGGCTCAGCAGCTCGGGCAGCGACGCGGCGGTCACCTTGAGGAGCCAGCCTTCGCCGAAGGGGTCGCTGTTGACGAGCTCGGGCGAGTCGACGACGGCCTGGTTCGATTCGACGACCTCGCCGTCGACGGGCGCGAAGAGCTCGCCGACCGACTTCGTGGACTCGATCTCGCCGACCACCGTGCCGGTGGTGATCGCGGTCCCGGCCGCGGGCAGGTCGACGTAGACGACGTCGCCGAGCTTCTCCGCGGCGTAGTCGGTGATGCCGATGGTGACGGTCTCGCCGTCGACCTTCACCCACTCGTGCTCTTCGGTGTACTTGAGGTCGGTGCGATCGGTCATGGGGTGCTCCTCTGGTCTCGGGCGATGCTGGTCGGTGCGGTGCGGTGCGGTGCGGTCGGGCTTCGGCGCTCAGGCGCCGCGCTTGTAGAACGGCAGGGCGGTGACGGATGCCGCGACGCGCGTGCCGCGCACGTCGACGAACAGCTCCGAGCCGGGCTCGGACGCATCCGGTGCCACGAACGCCATCGCGACGGGGTGGCCGAGCGTCGGCGAGAGGGCGCCCGACGTGACCTCGCCGACCTTCCGGGCGTCCTCGCCGTCGCTGTCGTACACGGGGTAGCCGGCGCGCGGCGCCCGCCGCCCCTCGGCGGTGAGGCCCACGAGCACGGGCGCGCCGTCGGCGGGCCCCTCCTCGATCGCGGCGCGGCCGACGAAGTCGCCCTCCTTCGAGAGCGCGACGACGCGGCCGAGGCCGGCCTGCACGGGCAGCACGTCGCGGGTCAGCTCGTGGCCGTAGAGCGGCATGCCCGCCTCGAGGCGGAGCGTGTCGCGGCTCGCGAGCCCGCACGGCACGACGCGGGGACCGCCCGTCTCGCGCAGCGCCTCCCAGAGGCGCTCGGCCTGCTCGGGCGCGAGGTAGAGCTCGAAGCCGTCCTCGCCGGTGTACCCGGTCCGGGCGACGAGCACGGGGGCGCCCTCGAACTCGGCGGCGAGCGCCCGGTAGTACTTGAGGGCGGCGACGGCGGCGACGAAGTCCTCGCCGTCGTTGCCCGGACCCTGGATGCCGAAGCCCTCGGTCTGCTGGAGGACCTCGAGGGAGTCGGGGCCCTGCAGCGCGATGAGCGCGACGTCGTCGGACTCGTCGAACACCTCGCACTCGAACGGCGACGTGCGGTTGCGCAGCTCCTCGACCACGACGTCGCGGTTCGAGGCGTTCGCGACGACCATGTAGCGGTCCTCCCCCGTGCGGTACACGACGAGGTCGTCGACGACGCCGCCGTCGCGGGCGAGCAGGAGCGAGTACTTCGCCTGGCCCTCGGCGATCGCGGACAGCTTGCCCGCGAGCGCGTAGTCGAGCGCGTCGGACGCCTCGGGGCCGACGACCAGGATCTCGCCCATGTGCGACAGGTCGAAGAGGCCGGCGTGCTCGCGCACGGCGTGGTGCTCGGCCAGGTCGCTGGAGTACCGGACGGGCATCTGCCACCCGGCGAAGTCGGTGAACGACGCGCCGGCTGCGCGGTGCACCCCGTCGAGGGGGCTGCGTCGTTCGGTGGCGGTGCCGGGGTCGGTGGTGCCGGGTGCGTCGGTCACGAGTTCTCCATATCGCGCGGTGGCGCGGCGGTGCGCCGCTCGAGAACTCCCCCTCTGTCATGGGCCTGAGAGCTTCGCGCGCCCCGGGGAGCTTGCTTTCACCTTCGGCGGGATGCCGCGTGCGCGGCATCCGCTTTTCAGAGTGGCCTGGTCATCGCGGTGATGCGACCTGAGAGATTGGCGGGGAGGCTTGCTCCTTCGGTGCCGGCGCTGTGGACTGCCGGCTCTCCCGCGATGCGTCGATGGCCCGATGTGCGGTTGTCCGGGCAGTCTACAACGCCCTCCGCGCCGCGCGCGCGTCCGGATGCCGGCGGCCGAAGGCGCGCGTTCCCGGCGGTCGCCCGGGGTCGCCTCGTCACGGGATTCGCGTTCGTGTCAACCTGACTGTAAGCTGGTCCCGATCCACTTAGCGTCATCCTGACACTAAGGCCGGCGAGAGGGGCGAGCGGATGCCGCAGCACGACGCGCGAGCGCGCCTGGCCGTCTCCACGGTCATCTTCGCGCTCTCCCCCGAGGCCGGCGGCGACGGAACCGAGCGGCCGAGCCTGCGGGTGCCGCTCGTCCGGCGCCTCCGCGAACCCGGACTCGGGCGCTGGGCGCTGCCGGGCGGCTGGCTGCCCGTGCGCGAGTCGCTCGACGCCGCGGCCGCGCGCACGCTCAACGAGACCACGGGCCTCGCGCCGCGGTACCTCGAGCAGCTCTTCACCTTCGGCGACCCCGACCGCTCGCCCGGCGAGCGCGTCGTGTCGGTCGTGTACTGGGCGCTCGTCCACTCCGACGAGGTCGAGCGGGCCGTCTCCGACGAGAACGTGCGGTGGTTCGACGAGGACGACCTGCCCGACCTCGCATTCGACCACGCCGCGATCCTCGACTACGCGCTGCGACGGCTGCGCACGAAGCTCGAGTACTCGGGCATCGCCCACGCGCTGCTCGGCGAGACGTTCACGATGGCCGAACTGCGCGGCGTGCACGAGGCCGTGCTCCGCAAGCGCCTCGACCCCGCGAACTTCCGCCGCACCATGGAGGCGTCCGGCACGCTCGTCGACACCGGGGAACGCCTCGCGGGCACGCGCCACCGGCCGCCCGCCCTCTACCGCTTCGATCCCGCCCACTCGCCCGTGGCGTCGCCCTCACCGGCGCCCGCGGCGCCGCCGCACGCGGCATCCGCCACCGCACCCACGACCGCACGGCCCGGCACCCACAGCAAGGACACGCCATGAGCACCACCATCCCCGTCACCGACATCGAGGCCCGCCGCATCCGCGACGCGGCGTCCGTCGACCGCGGCATCCGCCTCATCACGACCGGAGCGGCCCGCGGCGAGACCTGCTCGCCCGACCTCGCGAAGGGGCCGTGGGAGTTCGACCGCGGGCCGGCGGGCTACGGCCCGGGCTCGTCGATGGGCGACGTCATCCCGGCGGGAGCGCCGCGGCAGGGCGCGCTGCCCGCCGAGTACCGCGAGGCGGGCGCCGACGAGCTCGACGAGCGCATCCGCGCGGCGAAGGCCGCGCTCGGCGACCGCGTCGTCGTGCTCGGCCACTTCTACCAGCGCGACGAGGTCGTGCAGCACGCCGACTTCACCGGCGACTCGTTCCAGCTGGCCAACGCCGCCAAGTCCAAGCCGGAGGCCGAGGCGATCGTCTTCTGCGGCGTGCACTTCATGGCCGAGACCGCCGACATGCTCTCCCGGCCGGAGCAGGCCGTCATCCTGCCGAACCTGGCCGCCGGGTGCTCGATGGCCGACATGGCCGACACGTCGAGCGTCGAGGAGTGCTGGGAGCAGCTCGAGGAGCTCTACGGCGACCTGGCGACGCCGGGTCCGGACGGACGCGTGCCCGTGATCCCCGTCACCTACATGAACTCGTCGGCCGCGTTGAAGGGCTTCGTCGGCCGCAACGGCGGCATCGTCTGCACCTCGTCCAACGCGACGACCGTCCTGGAGTGGGCGTTCGAACGCGGCCGGCGCGTGCTCTTCTTCCCCGACCAGCACCTGGGGCGCAACACCGCCAAGGCCATGGGCGTGCCGCTCGAGGCCATGCCGATGTGGAACCCGCGCAAGCCGCTCGGCGGCAGCACCGCCGCCGAGCTCGAGGACGCGCGCGTCATCCTCTGGCACGGATTCTGCTCGGTGCACAAGCGCTTCACAATCGACCAGATCGAGCAGGCCCGCCGCGAGCACCCCGGCGTGCAGGTGATCGTGCACCCGGAGTGCCCGATGCCCGTCGTCGACGCCGCGGATGCCGCCGGCTCCACCGACTTCATCGTGAAGGCGATCCAAGCGGCGCCCGCCGGCTCGACCTTCGCGATCGGCACCGAGATCAACCTGGTGCAGCGCCTGGCCGCCGAGCACCCCGAGCACGAGATCTTCTGCCTCGACCCCGTCGTCTGCCCGTGCTCGACGATGTACCGCATCCACCCGGGCTACCTCGCCTGGGTGCTCGAGGAGCTCGTCGCCGGCCGGGTAGTGAACCGCATCGAGGTCGCGGACGACGTCGCCGCGCCCGCCAGGGTGGCGCTCGAGCGGATGCTCGCGGCGAAGCCGCCGGCTTCGGTCACCGTGCCCGCCGGCTCCACGATCGCCGCGGCGACGGATGCCGCGGCGCCGGCGTCCCGGGTCGGAGCCTGACATGTCGCGCGTCATCGTCGTCGGCTCCGGCATCGCCGGGCTGTGGACGGCGATCCGGGCTGCCGAAGCGGGATGCGACGTCACGGTCGTGACGAAGGCGGGCCTGGGCGAGGGTGCGACCCCGTGGGCGCAGGGCGGGATCGCCGCGGCCGTGTTCGCCGGCGACGCCCCCGAGCGGCACGCGGCCGACACGCTCGCAGCCGGCGCGGGCCTCGGCGACCCCGGCGCCGTGCGCGTGCTCACGTCGGAGGGACCGGCACGCATCCGCGACCTGATCCGGTTCGGCGTCGCCTTCGACGCCGACGAGTCCGGCCTCGCTCGCGGGCTCGAGGCGGCGCACTCGCGCGCGCGGATCCTGCACGCGGGCGGCGACGCGACCGGCGCCGCGATCG
Source organism: Agromyces arachidis (assembly GCF_052805135.1). Taxonomy (NCBI): domain Bacteria; kingdom Bacillati; phylum Actinomycetota; class Actinomycetes; order Micrococcales; family Microbacteriaceae; genus Agromyces; species Agromyces arachidis. Next base: position 51,077 of record NZ_JBRBDK010000001.1, on the reverse strand, counting down.
AGGCGGCGCTCGTGGCGACGCTCCGGCGGCGGGCCGTGCACGTGCTCGAGCACACGATCCTCGTCGACCTGCTCGTCGACGCCGGGCACGTGCGCGGCGTGCGCGTCCTCGACCGCGACCGCGCCATGCGGGAACTCGGGGCCGACACCGTCGTGCTGGCCACCGGCGGCACCGGGTGCCTGTTCCGGCACACGACGAACCCCGACCTCGCGACGGGAGACGGCGTCGCGGCGGCCGCGCGCGCCGGCGCCGCGGTCGCCGACCTCGAGTTCGTGCAGTTCCACCCCACGGCGCTCGCCGTGCCGGGCACGCCCCTGATCTCCGAGGCCGTGCGCGGCGAGGGCGCGGTGCTCCGCGACGCGGAGGGGCGACGGTTCCTGCCCGAGGTCGACGCCCGTGCCGAGCTCGCGCCCCGCGACGTCGTGGCCCGGGCGGTCTGGCGGCGGATGGCCGAACAGGGCGGCGAACCGGTGCGGCTCGACGCCACCGGGCTCGGAGCGGGGTTCCTCGCCCGGCGGTTCCCGTCGCTCGACCGCGCGTGCCGGGCGGCCGGATTCGACTGGTCGCGCGAGCCCGTGCCGGTCGTGCCCGCCGCGCACTACGCCATGGGCGGGATCGTCACCGACCTCGAGGGTCGCACGAGCCTGCCCGGCCTCCGGGCGGTCGGCGAGGTCGCCCGAACGGGCGTGCACGGCGCCAACCGGCTCGCCTCGAACTCGCTGCTCGAAGGCGCCGTGTTCGCCGAGCGGGTCGCACGCGACCTCGCCGCCGCGGCATCCGCCCCCGCCCCGGCGAACCGGCCGGTCGTCGGCCGGATCGACCGACACGCCGACGGCACCCCCGGCACGCCTGGCCGATCGTCCGACGACTCGCAGACCCACGACCTGCCGGTCGTCGACCGCGGCGAACTGCAGCAGCTCATGTGGGACCGCGTCGGGCTCGAGCGCGACGCCGAGGGGCTGGCCGCGGCATCCGCTCGCCTCGACGGATGGCGGGCGCCCGAGCCCGTCGACCGCCGGAGCGTCGAGGACCGCAACCTCCTGGAGCTCGCACGGCTCACGGTCGCCGCGGCGCTCGCCCGCACGCACAGCGTCGGCGCGCACACCCGCACCGACGCCACGAACGCCATCGACGAACGAGAGGCCGCCTGATGACCGAATCGCGCGAGATCGAACGCGTCGTGCTCCTCGCGCTCGACGAGGACGCGCCGTGGGGCGACCTGACCGGCGAGACGCTGATCCCCGAGGCCGCGACCGCGACCGCCGAGCTCGCAGCCCGCGAACCCGGCGTCTTCAGCGGTGCGCGCGTGCTCGAAGCCGCCTTCCGCCTCGTCGACCCGCGAATCGAGGTGACGGCGGTGGCCCCGGACGGTCGGCGGTTCGCCGCGGGCGACGTGCTCGCCCGCGTCGCCGGTCCGGCCCGCGGCATCCTGCGCGCCGAGCGCGTCGCGCTCAACCTGGTGCAGCGGATGTCGGGGGTCGCGACGCTCACCGCTCGGTACGTCGACGCGGTCGCGGGGTCGCGCGCCCGGATCGTCGACACGCGGAAGACGACGCCGGGCCTGCGCTCCCTCGAGCGCCAGGCGGTGCGCGACGGCGGCGGGCGCAACCACCGCCGGTCGCTCTCCGACGCGGTCATGGCCAAGGACAACCACCTCGCCGTGCTGACGGCCGGCGGCGCCGACCTCGCGACCGCGCTGCACGAGGCCCGCGAGCGGATGCCGCACACGGCGCACCTCGAGGTCGAGGTCGACCGGATCGACCAGATCGAGCCGGTCCTCGCCGGCGGCGCCGACACGATCATGCTCGACAACTTCACGGTCGACGAGCTGCGCGCCGGCGTCGAGCTCATCGCCGGGCGCGCCATCGTGGAGGCGTCGGGCGGCGTGCGCCTCGAGACGGTGGCCGCCATCGCCGCCACGGGCGTCGACGTGATCTCGGTCGGCGCGCTCACCCACTCGGCCCGCGCGCTCGACCTCGGGCTCGACGTGGTGATCGAGCCGGGAGCGCAGCCGCCCTCGCCCGGCCCCGCGCGGGAGACGCCGTGATCTTCGCCGACCACGCCGCCACCGGGCCCGTGCGCCGCGAGGCGCTCGAGGCGATGTGGCCATACCTGACCGGCGCGTTCGGGAACCCCTCCAGCTCGCACGGACTCGGTGAGGAGGCGGCGCGCGCGCTCGCGGAGGCGCGGGAGCAGGTCGCCGCGGTCGTCGGATGCCGGCCCGGCGACGTGGTCTTCACCTCGGGCGGGACCGAGGCCGACAACCTGGCGGTGCTGGGGCTGTCGATCGCGAACCCCCGCGGACGGCACGTGGTGGTCTCCCCCGTCGAGCACGAGGCCGTGCTCGCCGCGGCCGACGCGCTGCACCGGCTGCACGGGTTCGCCGTCGACGAGGTCCCGGTCGACGCGACCGGCGCGGTCGACGCGGACGCCCTCGCCCGGGTGGTCCGGCCCGACACGACGCTCGTCTCGGTGCAGCTCGCGAACAACGAGGTCGGGACGGTGAACCCGATCGCCGACCTCGCCCGGGTCGCCCACGCGGCCGGCGCGCTCGTGCACACCGACGCCGTGCAGGCGGCCGGATGGCTCCCGCTCCCGCTCGACGGACTGGGCGTCGACGCGCTGTCGCTCGCGGGGCACAAGGTCGGCGCGCCGAAGGGCACCGGCGCGCTGGTCGTGCGCGGCCGGCTCGCACTCGAACCCGTCGTGCACGGCGGCGGCCAGGAGCGCGGGCGGCGCTCCGGCACCGAGAACGTGGCCGGCGCGGTGGCGTTCGCGACGGCCCTGCGCCTCGCCGACCTCGAGCGGGCGGATGCCGCGCCGCGACTGGCCTCGCTGGCATCCCGCTTCCGGGCGCTGGTCGCGGCGTCCGTGCCGGACGCCGTCCCCACCGGGCACCCCGGGCGTCGACTCCCGGGAACGGTCTCGTACGTCTTCCCGGGCACGTCCGGAGAGGCCGTACTGCTCGAGCTCGAGCGGCGCGACGTCATCGTCTCGAGCGGCTCGGCGTGCGCCGCGGGCAGCGACGAGCCGTCGCACGTGCTGACCGCGATGGGGTTCGCACCGGACGTGGCGCGGACCGCCGTGCGGTTCTCCTTCGGCGCGATGACGTCGGAGTCCGACGTGGAACGAGCCGCGGCCGCGCTCGTCGAGGCCGTGTCGGCGGTGCGGGATATCGTTCGCTGAACCGGCCCGCCGAGTCGGGTACCCCGGCGCGTTCGCCCGCACGGATCCGTCCGCCTGGGAATAGCGCGCCCCCGCGGCGCGGTTGCACCTCTCGTTCGCCGAATGCGCGGAGCGCTGCTTCCGCTCGACCGGCGACGCCGCAGACGAAGATGACGAGGACGAACGTGACCGACCGCACCGCACCCGACACCGGCTCGATCACGATGCCCCGGATCGACGCCGCACCCGACGCGGCCGACCCGAGCTCGGCCGAGGAACGGGCGATCGACCAGCACGTCCGCGAGGCCCTCCCGCAGCGCGGCGCGCGTGAGACGCGCGTGATCTGGTTGCTGCTCGCCGCCACGTTCGTCGTGTTCCTCAACGAGACGATCATGAGCGTCGCGATCCCGCGCCTGGTCGACGACCTCGGCATCACGCTCGCCGCGGCCCAGTGGCTGACGACCGCGTTCATGCTCACGATGGCTGTCGTCATCCCGGTCACGGGGTTCCTGCTGCAGCGGTTCCCGACGCGGCCCATCTTCGGCACCGCGATGAGCCTGTTCTCCGCGGGCACGCTGCTGGCGGCGCTCGCGCCCGGGTTCGAGGTGCTGCTCGCCGCCCGGATCGTCCAGGCCACGGGAACCGCGATCATGATGCCGCTGCTCATGACGACCCTGATGACCCTCGTCGCACCGTCGGACCGCGGCAGGTTCATGGGCCGGGTCTCGATCGTGATGTCGGTCGCCCCGGCGATCGGGCCCGCGATCTCGGGCCTCATCCTGAACTACCTCGGCTGGCGCTACATGTTCTGGCTGGTCCTGCCCATCGCGGTCGCGATGCTCGTCATCGGCCTGCGTCGCGTGACCAGCGTCGGCGAGACGCGCGTGTTCCCGATCGACCTGTTCTCGGTCGTGCTCTCGGCCTTCGGATTCGGCGGGCTCGTCTACGGCCTCAGCCTGGTGGGCGGCGTCGTCAGCGGGCGCGCCCCCGGCGACGCGCCGGCGATGTGGATCAGCCTCGCCGTCGGCGCCGCGGGAGTGCTCGTGTTCATCCTGCGCCAGCTGCGGCTGCAGCGCTCCGACCACGCCCTCCTCGACCTGCGCACGTTCCGCACGCGCAACTTCGCGGTCTCCATCGCGCTGATGGCGGTCATGATGGCCGCGCTGTTCGGCACGCTCATCCTCCTGCCGGTCTACGTGCAGGACGTGCTGGGGATGGAGCCGCTGACGAGCGGACTGCTCGTCCTGCCGGGCGGATTGATCATGGGACTGCTCGGTCCGACCGTCGGGCGACTCTACGACCGGGTCGGTCCGACGCCGCTCCTCGTCCCCGGCAGCGTCGTGGTCAGCGGCGTGCTCTGGTCGTTCACGCTCCTCACCGGGTCGACGCCGCTCTGGATGGTGCTCATCGCCCACATGGCGCTCTCGACGGCGCTCGCATTCATGTTCACCCCGCTCTTCACGAGCGCACTCGGCTCGGTGGAGCCGCACCTGTACTCGCACGGTTCCGCCATCGTCGGCACGCTCCAGCAGGTCGCGGGCGCGGCCGGAACCGCGCTCTTCATCACGGTGATGACCGCGACCGCCGCGACCGCCGAGAGCGCCGGGGTCGACCCGATCGCCGCGCAGGCGGCAGGCGTGCGCAGCGCGTTCCTCGCCGGCGCCATCGTGTCGGTGTTCGCGATCGTGGGCGCGACGATGGTGCGCCGCCCCGCGGACATGATGCAGTCGCCGCCGGCGCACTGATCACGCAGACCGACGCGAACGCGGCGTCCGCCTCGTCTGGCGGACGCCGCGTTCGCGTCTTCCGGGTGCGCGCCGGCGCTCAGCCGCAGTCGGGCCGGCAGGTGCGCTGGGAGATCGCGTCGACGAGCACGGTCCCCAGGTCCTCGGGCTGCGAGGCCGAGTAGGCCCCGCCCTTGGTCGCCTTGGCGATCTTCTGCATGGCCGGAAGGTCGGTGTCCGGACCGAAGCCGATCATGATCACGGGAACGGGCTCGTTCGGGTCGTCGAGCTTCTTCAGCTCGGCGAGGAGCTGGTCGAGGTTGATGCCGTTGTCGTCCTCGTTCTTGCCGTCGGTGATCACGAGCACCGAGTTGATCTTCTCCGGGTCGTACGATTCGCGCACGCGCTTCACCGCGTCGAGGGTGGTGTCGTAGAGGCCCGTGGCCCCGCCCAGGCGCGACGGGAGCGACTGGATGATGCCGCCGATGCGCTGGGTGTGCGCCGCGTCGGCGAGCGGCGCGATCGGCGCGACGTCCTCGTAGTCGAGGGTGCCGTTGCGCGCCGTGGAGAACAGCCAGACGCCGAGCTCGGCCTCGCCGGAGAACTTCTGGACCGCGCCCATCGCGGCCTGCTGGAACACGTCGATGCGGCGGAGGCCGTTGGCTGCGGGCTCCTCCATGGATCCGGAGACGTCGATCACGGCCAGCATGCGACCGCGCATCGTCAACACGCCCCACGAGCGGAGGATCTCGATCTGCGCGGCACCGTCCAGTTCGGTCTGCGCGGGCGGCGCGGTCGCCGCGACGCCGCGGACCTCGAGCTCGCCGCTGCCGTCGGGCCCGCGGAAGCCGGCCTCGGCGAGGTGCTCGGCGGCCTTGCCCAGCGCCTTCTCGAACGCGTCGATGTTCTCGGAGCGATCCTTGGCCATCCGCACGAACGGGTAGTCGAGCGCGACGGTGCCCTCCGTCGGGTACGCCGCGACGAGCGGCTCGGCGGACTGGTCGGAGTTGTGCTCGACGACCCGCGCCTCGCTCGTCAGCACGATCAGCGGCGAGGACGACGAGGTGACGGTGGCCATCGCGGCATCCGTCGACGCGGGGATCGACTTGCTCAGCGAGATCATCGCACCGGCGAACTGCCGGGGGTCGTCGGCCGACGCCTGGCCCTTGAGCGCGAAGAGGCTGGCGAGGCTCGCGGCGGATGCCTCGGGGTCGGGCAGGAGGGCCGGCAGCTGGCCGCCGAGCACCCTGGCCCAGCTCACCGGCTCCTCGGCGAGCTCCTCGGCGTCGGACGCGGCCGCGGCGAAGACGATCGGCGAGGTCGCGACGGAATCGCGGACGTCGAGCACGGGCGCCCCGAGGCCGAGGGAGGTCGCGGTGGCCCGGGTGCGGTCGATCCAGAACGTGGAGTCCGGGATCCACACGTCGGCGTCGGAGGTGCCGGCGGCGACGGAGGCGGCCGTGTCGGCGGAGTCCTGGGCGCGCACCTCGGTCTGCACGCAGCGCTTCGGATCGGCGTCGAAGTCGGCTGCGAGTTCGGCGACCGACGGCGCGATCGACGTGTCGGCGACGACGACCATCTGCTCCGGCTCGTCGCACGACGGCTGGTCGGCCGCCGCGAACAGCGGGTTGAGATGACCCCCGACCCACATGTAGACGCCTGACGCGACGAGCGCGATGACGGCCGCGCCGGCGGCGACGGACAGGAGGAATCGGCGGTTCGGCACCTTCACCGAAGCCGCGACGCTATGACGTCCCACGGGCACTCCAAGTCGGACGGCAGCGCCGTGGGCGATGCCGATCCCAATCTGAACGGGTCCCCCCGTCCAGGGGGAGGGTGTCCTCAGCATATGCGAAGGTGAGCGAATGGCGAACTCCACCCGGCGCGCCGACGCAGCTCCTCCGACGGCGCACCTGGGCGCCGCACCACCAGGGGCCTCCCCACCGGCGCGCGGCGGTGCCCGCTCATGACCAGGTTCCCCGATCGTCGTGCCGCGGGCCGCGAGCTGGCATCCGTCGTGGGCGGCCTCGGGCTGCGCGACCCGGTGGTCATGGGCGTGCCTCGCGGCGGCGTGCCCGTCGCCGACGTCGTGGCGCGCGCGCTCGATGCGCCGCTCGACGTGCTCGGAACTCGCGTGCTCCGCCTCCCCCGCAGCCCGGGCGTCGCGATGGGCGCGGTCGGAGAGGAGGGCGCCACGATCCGGTACGACGACGTCGTCGGGATGGCACGGATCTCCGACGAGGACTTCGCGGAGATCGAGCGACGCGCGCGCGCCGGCCTGGACGCCGAGGTCGGACGCCTCCGCGCGGGTCGCCCGCCGCTCCCACTGGCAGGACGCACGGTGCTGGTGGTGGACGACGGAGTCGCGACCGGCTGCACCGCTCGGGTCGCCTGCCGCATCGCGCGGGCCCGGGGCGCGGGTCGGGTCGTGCTCGCCGTGCCGGTCGGGTCGCCGCGCGCGCTCGCGGCCATCCCCGAGGCCGACGAGGTCGTCGCCGTCCGCGCACCCGCGGACTTCATGTCGGTGGGCATGCAGTACGTCGACTTCCGTCAGACGCGCGACGAGGACGTCAGCGCCATCCTCGCCGCCGCGGCATCCCGCCCACCCGACGCTCGCGGCACGGACGGCGCCTGAGCACAGCCCCGAGCACGCGCGCAACCCCTTCCTGCCGGTGATCGCGCTGCGGTTCAGTTGGGCGATCCCCGACGGAAAGGTCGAGCACCGTGGAATTGGACACCGGCATCATCATCTGGATCGTCATCGGCGTGATCGCCGTGGTGGCGCTCATCGCCGTCGTCGCCTGGGTGGCGACGTCGAACCGCCGTCGCGAGGCGCAGGTCGAGGCGCGCCGCAACGAGGCGGAGCAACTCCGCCAGCGCGCGGCCGAGACCGAGCAGCAGGCCCGCGAGCGCGAGGTCAGCGCGGCGCAGGCGGACGCGGCGGCGCGCGAGGCGGAGGCGAAGGCCGCCGAGGCGAAGCTCGAGGCCGAGCGGCTCGCCGATGAGAGCCGCGGACACCGATCGGACGCCGAGCGGCTGCGAGCCGAGCAGGCCGAGCACGCCCGAGGCGCCGAGGCGATCGATCCCGACGTCATCGACGGCGGACGCGACGAGTCCGTCAGCCACCACGAGCACGACGTCATCGACGCCGGACGCGACGAGCCCGTCAGCCACCACGGTCACGACGGCGACCCCGCGCACGATCAGGACGCCCACCCGGCGGACGCCGCTCCGGCGGAGCCCGTGCGGACGACGGAGCCCGATCAGCCGAAGACGTGACGGATGTGGAGCGCCTCGTCGACCTGCGCGTGCACGTCGTCGAGGCCGCATCCGCTCGGGCACCGATACGAGCTGACGGCGAGACCGGCATCCCCCATGGTCGGGACGACGGTCACCAGTGCGGCGGCGATGCCGCCGCACTTCGGGCATTCGACTCGGGTCCATCGATCGGTCACGTGTGGTTCTCCTCGCTGTCGTCCCGGTCGTCGGTGTCGTCGTGGGGTCCGCCGTCGGCCGCCTCTCCGGGCTCCGCGCCGGGCGCGGTCTGCCCGGTGCCGGCGAGCCCGGCCAGCTCGGCGTCGAGCGAGTCGCCGGCGGTCCATGCGGCCGTGAGCACCTCCCCGGCGTCGTGCGTGAGCTCGACCAACCGGGTCAGGAGCTCCTGCAGCGTGCGCGAGCCCAGCAGCTTCACCTGATCGAGCGCGGTGAGCGGCGCGATGCCGGCGAGCTGCCAGGCGGAGGCAACCGGGTCGTCGCTCAGTGCGATGTCGGCGTCCCACGGCAGCTCGACGAACTCGCTCGCCCGCGCGATCGTCCGCCGCACGACGAGCTCCGCCTTCTCCCTGAGCGGGGCGAGTGCCGGGTCCCACTCCAGCTCCGGAAGCTCGCGGACCACCGCCTCGGGATGCGGATCGTCCGCGAGCCACTCGACGACCTCGATCCGCCGCTCACCGCGGGCGACGACCGCGAGCATGCCGTCGGTCTCGCCCAGTTCGGTGACCTGCGCGACCGTGCCGTGCGCGAAGCGACGCTGCTGCTCCGATCCCGCGGCCTCGCGGCCGCTCTCGATCAGCACCACGCCGAACTCGGCCGGCTGGTCGGCCAGGATCCGCGACATCATCACGAGGTAGCGCTCCTCGAAGACCCGCAGCGCCAGCGGCATGTGCGGGAAGAGCACGCTCCCGAGCGGGAACATCGCGATCGACGCCATGGGCCGAGTGAACCACCGCGCGGCTGGGAACGGGGCGCGATTCAGCGCCCTCGCGGCATCCGCTCAGGCCTACTTCAGCAGTCGCGATCGCACGCGGTCGGCGAGCGGCTTGCCCCCCGTCTGGCAGGTGGGGCAGTACTGGAACGTCGAGTCGTGGAATTCGACCTGGCGGACGGTGTGGCCGCACACCGGGCATGGTTCGCCGGTGCGGCCGTGCACGCGGAGTCGTCGCCGCTTGGCGTCCTTCAGCTCGGCGGCGGGACGCCCGGACGCCTCGGCGAGCGCCTCGCCGAGGGTCTCGCGCATCGCGGCGAAGAGGACGGCCACGTCGTCGGGCTCGAGCGATGCCGCGAGTCGGTACGGCGACATCTTCGCCGCGTGGAGGATCTCGTCGGAGTAGGCGTTGCCGATGCCCGCGAGCACCGTCTGGTCGCGCAGCAGGCCCTTCACGCGCGTTCGACGCCCGGCGAGCAGCGCAGCGAAGTCGTCGAGCGTGAAGTCCGCGGACATCGGATCGGGCCCGAGACGTGCGATGCCCGGCACCGCGCCCGGGTCGCGGACCACGTACACGGCCAGCGACTTCTTCGTGCCGGCCTCGGTGAGGTCGAACCCCGAGCCGTCGTCGAGCCGGACCCGCAGCGCGATCGGCGACCTGCCCGGTCGCAGCACCGTGGCCGGGACCTCGTCGTACCACCGCAGCCAACCGGCACGGGCGAGGTGGAACACGAGATGGATCAGGTCGCCGCCGACCTCGCCGCGTGGTTCGATCGCGAGGTCGAGGAACTTGCCGTGCCGGCTCGCCGCGGAGATGCGCCCGCCCGCCAGCGCGTCCAGCGGCGGGTCGAAGGTCTTCAGGGCGGAGATCGCCAGGACGCTCGCGGAGGCGACGGCTCGGCCCACCGCGCGCTCGCGGAGGAAACCGACGAGCGCCTCGACCTCGGGCATCTCGGGCACGACCCAATGGTGCCACCGGCCTGCGACATCCGCATCGGGTCCGGGCGCCGACGCTCCGGGCGGGTCAGCCCGTCGTGGACACCGGTGGCGCGGGATCCGCCGGTTCGTCCTGGATCGCGTGCAGCGCGTCGACGAGGTCCGGGGTGAGTTGCAGGCCCCGGACGCCGTTCGCCGCCATCATCAGCCGGTTCAGCCAGCGCCGGTCCAGCTGGGCGTCGTCGTCGTCGTACTGGGCGAGGACGGGCATGGCCGGGTTGACCATCACCTCGTCGTGGTGTCCGCCCTCGGCGACCCAGCCGACCACGACGGGCTCGCGGACGCGGAGCTTGGCGATGATCACGGCGTGCACGTGGGCGAGCACGTCGTCGGGGAGGTCGACCGTGACGATGCGGCCGAGCGAGAGACTGCCCATGCCTGTCCTTCCGATGCGGGGGGATGTCAGGCCGCCGGCCTTCCCGGTCGCACCGGGCTGCGTGGTCGAACTTCCACGCGGGCCGACGGCCTGTCGCGGGCTTCGGGTCACCCGCGGGGTCATTCCACTGCCTCAGCCGGATTTCGGGGAGGGTCTTGACACGGAGGTCGGGGATGTGGGAGCCGCCGACCCCGGCGGCTCACTCGATCGTGCGAGCGGCCTCGAGCAACGCGGTGAGTTCGTCGCGGAGCGCCTCGAGACGGGCGATCGGGTGGCCCAGGCGTTCGACCACCTCGCCCGGCACCCGGACCGCTCGTTCGCGCAGGGCCGCGCCGTCGGCGGTGAGCGCGATGTCGACGGCGCGGGGATCCGATGCACTGCGCTGACGCGTGACCAGGCCGGCCGCCTCGAGGCGGCCCACCAGCGGGCTGGCCGTCGCGGGCTCGAGGCGGAGCCGTTCGGCGAGGTCCCGCAGGCGCTGCGGGCTGCGCTCCCACAGGGCGAGCATGACGAGGTACTGGGGGTGCGTGAGGCCGAGCGGCTCCAGGGAGGGGCGGTACAGCCGCACCACCTCGCGGCTGGTCGCCGCGAGCGCGAAGCACAGCTGCCGGTCCAGCTCGAGGGGGTCGTCCATGCTCCGAGGATAGTGTGTACACTCATTGTTCGTGCACGAATCAAAACTGCCCAACCCCTGGGCGGGCGTCCCCGGCTTCTGGGCGCGCGTGAACCGGGTGTTCTATCCGTTCGCCGGGCCCGCCGAGGTCGGCATCGGTCGCCCCGAGGCGCCCTACCGGGCTCCGTCCGACCCGACCTGCCCGATGTGCGGCGCGCCGATGGGCGGTCACCGCATCGACCGGGGGAACGCCGGGACGCCGACGCGCGTGCACTGCCCCGACGCGTGACGGCCGCTCGCGCCGACCCGACGATCCGGCGACCTCAGCCGAGCGTGACCCCGCGCGCCGCCATGAACGGCACCGGATCGATGCGCGTCCCGCTCTGGTAGACCTCGAAGTGCAGGTGGCATCCGGTCGACGCGCCGGTGGTCCCCGAATAGCCGATCAGCTGGCCGACCGTCACCTTCTGGCCCACCTTGACCCGGATGCCGCCGTCGACGAGATGGGCGTAGCCGGTGTCGATGGCCGACGCGTGGGCGATCTTGATGAAGTTCCCGTACGTGCCGACCCACCCCGCGGTGCTCACGGTCCCGGAGCTCGCCGCGTAGATCGGCGCGTTGCAGCCCGTTCCGATGTCGGTGCCGCCGTGGAAGGACGAGGTGCATCCGCCGCTCGTGCAGATTGGGTCGCGCGGGCCGAAGTCGCTGGTGATGCGCCCCTCGGCCGGCTTGGCCCAGTCCGTCGCGCACGCGACGTTGCGCGCGACCTCGTCGCCCACGACGCCGACGCTTCCGAGGATCACGCGCGCGGGCGGGGCCATCGATCGCAGCGCGTCCCACGCCGGGTACGGGATGCAGGTGGCTCTGGTGAGGTAGAGCGGCGACCCCAGTGCGCCGGCGAGGGCTGCACCCGACATCGCGTCGGCGAACTCGACCCCGGTGGCGAGGAAGGCACTGCCCACGGCCGATGCGGTACTGCGGAACACTGCTTCGTTGATCGCGGTCGCCGTGAGGTACCGGTCCGGCCCCTCGTGTCGCAGCACCGTGAACCCGTTGCCGGCGAGCTGCGCGGCGATCCCGCTGCTCACCGCACCCGCGCTGCCGGCGATGCGGACGGTCCGCACGCCCAGGGACTTCATCATCGCGATGGTGCTGGAGCGGGCCGACTGCGCGAGCCCCTCGACCAGGAACACCGGAGCGCCGATCGCCCCGGCCGCCGCGGACGCGGCCAGCGCGTCGGGGAAGTCGTATCCCGTCGCGACGAAGGCCTCGGTGGCCGCATCGAAGGCGTCCCCGACGAGCTGCTCGCCGGTCTCGTATCGATCGATCCCGCCGAACCGGCTGATCGCCGGCGCGAGCGACGCCAGCTCGTCGTACACCGCGGCGCCGACGACCGCGTCGCTGCCCGCCACGACGATGCGCGCCGGCGCGAGACGGACGATCTCGGCCCGGACGACGTCGGGGATCGCGTCGGTCCGCGTCAGGAGCAGCGGCCCTCCGGCCGCGGCCGCCGCGGCCGCAGCCGTCAGCCCGTCCGGGAAGTTGAGTCCGGTGGCGATGTAGAGGACCGGCACGCCGGGGGCGAAGCGCTTCGAGATCGCGACGGCGGTCTCGTAGCGATCGGCGCCGGCCAGTCGGTGCACTCCGGAGGCGAAGGCCTCGATGACCGGCCCCTCGACCGTCTGCGACGCGGCCTCCTCGGTGACGGCTTGCTCGGTCGCCTCCTGGAGGGAGAGTTGCTGCGTGGTGTCCGCGAGGCCCTGCTGGCCTCCCTTCGGTGACGGCGACTCGGTCGGGGTGATGCTCGGCGAGGGCGATGCGGTCGCCTCCGGCGAGGGCGAGGGCGACTCGGGAGCCGCGGTGGCCTCGACGACCGGCTCCTGCGAGACCGGCAGGAGTTCCTCGGCCCCGGCCGGCACCGCGACGCCGAGCGCGATCGCGATCGCCGAGGTCATCGTCACGATCAGGCGTGAACGGACCGATCCGACCATGCTGCGCCTCCCCCACGGAGGAGCGCGGGCGAGTGGGACCGCCCTACGCTCGTCCTCGCAGTGTAGGGGCGGAAGGCGGAAGTGTGAAGTTCTAGTTGAACGTTCGTCCTGAACCCCTCAGGTTACGCGCGGGGCCGAGGTCGCAGGTGACGCCGCTCCGGCGTGTCACCGCTCCACAGCGCGCACGGTGCGGCGGAACCGCCCATACCGCGCGCGGCATACGCGGTGTCGTACGGTTGCCGGATGCTCCGACGACTGGTCGCCCGCGTCTACTGGGCCTGCAGCAGGTGGACCCTGGCGGGCGATCCCGCCCCGACGCGGCCGTCGGTCCTGATCGGTGCGCCTCACACGTCCAACTGGGACTTCGTGCTGATGCTCGGCATCGCCTGGCGCTACGGCCTCGACATCCGCTGGCTCGGCAAGAAGAGCCTGTTCGCCGGATGGCGCGGGCCGATCATGCGCGGGCTCGGCGGCATCCCCGTCGACCGCGACGACCCGAGCCGTGTCGTGTCCGAGGTCGTCGAGCGCATCCGCGCGGGCGAGGTCTTCGGCCTGGTCGTGACGCCGGACGGCACCCGCGGGTCGAACGCCTACTGGAAGTCCGGGTTCTACCGGATCGCCCGCGAGACCGGGATGCCGGTGACGCTCGGGTTCGTCGATCGCACCACCATGACGACCGGCCTCGGTCCGACGTTCGAACTCACCGGCGACGTCGCCGCCGACATGGACCGCATCCGCGCGTTCTACGCCGACAAGGCCGGGCTGCGCCCGGACCTGCGGACCGAACCTCGACTCCGCGACGAGACCGGCGTCGCCCCGGCCGACTGAGCGGCCTCACTCCTCGAGACGGAATCCGACCTTCAGGGTGACCTGGAAGTGCGCGATGTCGCCGTCGGCGACGTGACCCCGCGTCGAGACGACCTCGAACCAGTCGACGTTCCGAAGCGTCGACGTCGCCCGTGCGATCGCGTTGCGGATGGCGGCATCCTGGCTCTCCGAGGAACTCCCGACGATCTCGGTGACGCGGTAGACGTGGTCGTGCATGGCGGGCTCCTGACTCCCCGCGCCGTCGCGGGGTGCCCTCGACCCTAGCCCGGGCGACCGCGCGGCGACAGGCCTACTCGGCGGAGAAGTCGAGGCTCGACTCGGCGACTGCGATGACCGACCATGTGCCTCCGTCCGCGTCGGTGAACTCGTAGGCGGGCACGACCAGCACGCTCCCGTCCGGCTGCCACTGGCTTCCCAGGCCCAGGCGCGCCTCGACGATCTCGACGTCGTTCACGGGCCAGGCGACCTCGGCGCCGGGGCTGGGCGCGGCCGGCGGCTCGGTCGGCGGCACCCACTCCTCCGTCGTGACCGGGGCGTCCTCGGCTGCGGCGGGCATGATCGTCATCCACGCGCCGAACCTCGGGTCGGAGAGTCGCTCGAAGCCCTCCCGCTCGCTCACGACGGGGTAGTCGCCGAGACCGATGAGCTCGGCGAGCACGCCGGAGGCACTGACGATCCCCGCGTCGGAGAGCTCGATGCTCCACGCCTGGTCGACGCGCTGCCCGTCGACGACGGGCCACGCCTGCGCCGTCCGGGTGACGGCGCCCTCCCACGTCTCCGACGTGAACTCGTACGACGCCACGTCGCGCCCCGTCGCTGCCAGGAGCGAGCGCAGCGCGTCGATCGCCGCCGCTTCGCCCGGAAGCTCGCCGGTCGGCTCGCACGGCTCCGCGCTGCCGTCGCTGGAGACCGGGCAATCCCACGGGTTGAGGCTCGGGTCGGAGTACCAGAAGCCGAGCGTGCCGTCGAGCGAGACGCCGAGGGACGGCGCGGTGCCGTCCTGCGGGCCGACCGTCCACGAGCCGTCCACGAGCTCCGGGGCTCCCTCGACCCCGAGCGCCGCCGCCAGCTCGGCGACGGTCCGGGCGTTCGAGGCCGCGCGGGCGTCGTAGCCGTACACCGCAGCCGTGCCCGCCTCGTCCGAGAGCCCCGACGCGCTGAAGGAGTTCCGGCCCCCGCCGAACGGCGGCCAGATCATGGCGTCGGGCGCAGCCGACTTGGCGTCGGGCGAGACGGGGCCCTCGGGCACGCCCGGACCCTGCTCGACGCTGCTCGAGCCGTCGGCGCCCTGCAGCACGATCGGCGGCGCCGCACCGCCGGCGAGGTCCGCCGCTCCCCCAGTGGTCGCGCCGATCCCGTACCCCGCCGTCCCGACGACCGCGAGCCCGGCGGCGATCGCCGCCACCTGCAGCCAGCCCGTCCGGCGTCGCGCGCGCTCGGCGCCGAGATCGGTGACGGATGCCGCCGCCGGTCCCGCCGCGGCCCCCGCCTCGGCGGAGGTCGCCCGCATGAGGACCTCCTCGGCGAACCCCTCGCGGGGCTCGGCCCCGGCGGCGGGGTCGGCGGCGCGAAGGCGCTGCATCGGGTCGCGCTGCTCGTCGTCGTCCATGTCGATCGCCCTCCGTGACATCCGCTCTCACCCATGCCTGTGTGCCGCGAGCGGCGAACCTTGCACGGGATGGCGTCAGAACGACATCCGGTCGCCCCAGGCCTCGCGGAGCCGCTTCCGCGCCCGGGAGAGGGCGGCGTCGGCCCCCGACCGCGAGATGCCGAGCACCTGCGCGAGCCCCTCGCCGTCGAGGCCCTCCCACGCGTGCAGGAGCAGGATGCGACGGTCGCGCTCCCCGACGCTCATCAGGGCGCCGCGCAGCTCGTCGTCGAAGAGTGCGCTCAGCTCCGGGTCGTCGGCGACGCGCGGCGCCCCGGACTCGGGCACCGCGTCGACCGGAAGGTCGACGAGCTTGCGCCGGTGGTTCGCGAGCGTGAACCCCGCCGTGCGGTAGAGCCACGGCAGCACGGCTTCGCGGGGCACGTTGTCGCGGCGCCGCCACGCCGTCGCGAACACGTCGGCGGCGAGGTCCTCCGCGTCCTGCCGCGGGCCCCGGCGGGCGAAGTACCGGACGAGCGCGGTCGAATGCTGCTGCACGACCTCGGTGAACCACGCCAGGGCGTCGTCGCCGGCATCGGCCGTCGACGGGTCGGCGCGGTCGGGCATCCGGACCCCCTGGGTCGACTCGTCGGCTTCGGCATCGGTGCTGGCGATCCTCACGACATGTCTGTGTCGCGATCGAGGCGAGTCTTGCACGCACCACCGGCTCGCGGCGCGTGCCGCACCCGGATGATGCGGATGACCCTGCCTGCGCGGCGCGGCGCGGCGTAGGATCCGGTCAGCGCCGCCCGCGGCGGGCGCCCGTGAGGAGGTCGCGAGATGGCCATCAAGGTGATCGTCGAGATGAAGGCGAGGCCCGGGGAGCGCGACGCGCTGAAGCGCCGGCTCGACGACCTGGTCGCCGCCCAGGGGCGCGACCGGCGCGGCTTCCTGGGCAGCACCCGCTACGAGGTGCTGGACGATCCGGACACCCTCGTGGAGATCGCGGACTGGGACTCCGCCGAGTCGCGGATGGCGCACCTCGAGGAGGCCATGGCGGGCGGGCTCTTCGAGCCGCTGGCCGAGCTCATGGCCGCCCCGTTCCGGGTCACGGTCGTCAGCCCGCTGGACTAGGTCGCCGACGGGCCGGCCGAGCGCGGCACGTCGCCGCCGCGGGCCGAAGGTCACGGGTCGGCCGCGATCAGCGGACCGGGGACGCGGTCGGGCGGTCGCGCCCCTACGATCCTGCTGTGGACCCGAACACCGCGCGGCAGGTGCTGCGCCTCGACCCCGACGAGCCCCTGACCGCTGCGGCGGTGGAATCCGCCTTCGCGCGCGAGTCCTGGGAGCGGCATCCGTCGCGCTACCCGGATGCCGCGGGCCGCGACGCCGCGACGGCGTGGGCGAGCACGCTCGCCGACGCGCGCCGCGCGCTCCTGCCGTCCGCGAGCACGGACGCCGCGCCGTGGGTGCTGCCGACGCCCGTGACGGAGCACGCGCCGACGGCCGCCGCGACGCCCGTTCGGCCCGTCACGACGCCCCGACCCGGTCAGACGGGAGCACCCCGCTGGAGCCGTCGCCGCAGGGCGGTGCTCGTCATCGGCATCGTGGCCGCGAGCGCCGGCGTCGTCGCCCTCGTCGTCGGCGCCGGCCTCGGCGCGACGAGGCTCGCGGAGCAGCTCGTCGACCAGGCCGCGGTGACGGTCGACGATGCGGACTGGTCGTCCGACGGCGACGCGGTCCGCTACTCGGCGGACGAGACCTACTTCACGTTCCCGTCGGGCCTTGAGGAGTACGCCGACGGGCGGTACCAGGCCCGCTGCCCCGCCGAGTTCGCCGCGGGGTGCTGGGAGGCGGTGCTGATTCCCGAGGCCTCGTGCCCGTCGCTCGAGGTCGACCTGGAGTTCACGAACGACGACGAGACCTGGGTCGTGCAGGCCCGCGAGACCGTGGCGATCCCGGATGCCCGCGCCGGCGAGGCGACCCCCGTCGTGTTCGGCCAGGACGACTACGACTACGGCTGGATCGCGGACGTGCGGTGCGGAGAGGCCGCCGGCTCGCCCTGACTTCCGTCCTCCCGCGGGCGTCTCGGGCGCCGCGGGCCGTGCGGCGGGCCCCCGTACTGGGCCTATCCGCCGGCGAACCGCGGCCGTAGCGTGTGGCGCAGTTCCACTCATGACCGCTCGGTCGGTGCGGGAGGAGCGCAGGATGCCCAGGACACGCCGGAACGCCATCGGGACCGCGATCGCGAGTGGTGCGATCGCCGCACTCGTGCTCGGCGGCGGCGCCGCGCTCGCCGCCCCGGGCGGCAACCCCGGAGGCAACGGATGGCCCGTGGCCGGCGGCGATCGGCAGAACACCCGGTACGCCGCGAACGAGAAGAAGGTCTCGGCCGCGAACGTCGACGGACTCGCGCCCACGTGGGTGTTCACCACCGAGGGAGACGTCACGGCGACGCCCGCCGTCGACGCGACGCGGGTGTACCTGCCCGACGCGGCCGGCAACCTGTACGCCGTCGACCGTGCGACGGGTCAGCTCGCCTGGTCGACGGAGATCGGCTCGTACACGGGGATCGATGGCGACCTCTCCATCGTGACGCCGGCGGTCACCGACAGCGCCCTCGTGCTCGGCAACCGGGGCGTCTCCGGCGGAGGCGGCGCCGTGATGGCGGTCGACAAGTCGACGGGCGAACTGCTGTGGAGCACGCAGGTGGAGGTCCATCCCGCGGCGGTCATCACGCAGTCCGCGACCGTGTTCGACGGCATCGTGTACGTGGGCACCGACTCGCTGGAGCCCCTCCTGGCCGGGGTGGTCCCCGGTTACGACTGCTGCAGCTTCCGCGGCAGCTTCACGGCCCTCGACCTCGCGACCGGCGTGGTGCTCTGGACGACGTACCTGGCGCCCGAGGGATTCCCCGGCGTCTCGGTCGTGGGCGGCTCACCCGCGATCGACGCGAAGCGCAAGTCGGTCTACATAGCGACCGGCAGCAACACCGACCTGCCGGATCCGGTGCTCGACTGCGTGGCGGCCGCGGGCGACGACCCGGACGGCCAGCGCGCCTGCATGGATCCCGCCGACCTTTTCGACTCGATCGTCGCCCTCGACCTGCGGACGGGCGCGATCAGGTGGACCACCCGGACGCTGCCGTTCGACGTGTGGAACTTCTCGTGCCTCCCCGCCTTCGGCAACCCCGAGAACTGCCCGGAGCCGTCCGGACCGGGCCACGACTTCGCGCAGGCTCCGATGCTCTCCACGGCGAAGTCCGGCCGCGGCAAGGGCGTCGAGACGCTCGGCGTCGGTCAGGAGAGCGGGCGGTTCTGGGCGCTCGATCCCGCGACCGGTGCGCTCAAGTGGGTGACCCAAGCCGGCCCCGGCGGCACCTTCGGCGGCCTGGGGTCGGGCTCGGCGACCGACGGGGCGCACGTCTACACCGCGAACGCCAACAGCAACCAGGTCGACTACCTCGGGTACACGGACGGCGTCTGGAGCGCCCTGGACGCCGTCACCGGGCAGATCCAGTGGCAGACCTGGCCGACGCACGGCGGCAGCATCTCGGGGCCGGTGACCACGGCGAACGGCGTCGTGTTCGGATGCGCGCTCGACCCTGACGGCTACATGTACGCGCTGGATGCGACCAGCGGGCAGGTGCTCTGGGAGTTCGCGAGCGGCGGACCCTGCCTCTCCGGCGCGGCGATCTCGAACGGGACGGTGTACTGGGGGTCGAGCTCCACGGCGTCCGGCGGCGACAGGCTGTACGCGTTCGGGCTGCAGTGACGCCCGGAAGTCCGAGTCGACGACGGAGCGTCAGACGTTGAAGCGGAACTCCACCACGTCGCCGTCCTGCATGACGTAGTCCTTGCCCTCCATGCGGGCCTTGCCCTTCGCCCGGGCCTCGGCGACCGAGCCCGTCTCGACGAGGTCGTCGAACGAGATGACCTCGGCCTTGATGAAGCCCTTCTCGAAGTCGGTGTGGATCACGCCGGCCGCCTGCGGGGCCTTCCAGCCCTTGCGGATGGTCCAGGCGCGCGACTCCTTCGGGCCGGCGGTGAGGTAGGTCTGCAGGCCCAGCGTGTCGAAGCCGACGCGGGCGAGCTGGTCGAGGCCCGACTCCTCCTGGCCGGTCGAGGCGAGCAGCTCGGCGGCGTCCGCAGGGTCGAGGTCGATCAGCTCGGACTCGATCTTCGCGTCGAGGAAGACCGCCTCGGCGGGCGCGACGAGTGCGGCGAGCTCCGCCTTGCGGGCGGCATCCGTCAGCACCGCCTCGTCGACGTTGAAGACGTAGATGAAGGGCTTCGCGGTCAGCAGGCCGAGCTCGGCGATCGGCGCGAGGTCGACCTTCGAGGCCGACAGCGGAGTGCCCTTCTGCAGCTCCTCCTGCGCCTCCTTGGCGGCGGCGAGCACCGACGGGTCGAGCTTCTTGCCCTTGACCTCCTTCTCGTACCGCGTGATGGCGCGCTCGAGGGTCTCGAGGTCGGCGAGGATCAGCTCGGCGTTGATCGTCTCCATGTCGTTCTTCGGGTCGACCCTGCCGTCGACGTGCACCACGTCGGAGTCCTCGAAGCCGCGCACGACCTGCGCGATCGCGTCGGCCTCGCGGATGTTGGCGAGGAACTTGTTGCCGAGGCCCTCGCCCTCGGAGGCGCCCTTCACGATGCCGGCGATGTCGACGAACGACACGGCCGCCGGGAGGATGCGCTCGGAGCCGAAGATGCCGGCGAGCACCTCGAGTCGCGGGTCGGGCAGGTTCACCACGCCGACGTTCGGCTCGATCGTCGCGAACGGGTAGTTCGCGGCGAGCACCGTGTTCTTGGTCAGGGCGTTGAAGAGGGTCGACTTGCCGACGTTCGGGAGTCCGACGATTCCGATGGTGAGAGCCACGGGGGTCAATCGTACCCCGCGTCCCCCGTGCGTCTCGGTGCACTCCCTGATGTGCGGGCGGATGCCGCCACCTAACGTCGATTCGGCGGGGAGGTCCTTCCCCGCTCGCTCGCGCACGGCGCACACACGGAGAAGGGGTTCGGATGCTGCAGGGGGGACGTGCCGCCGTCGGGGCGCACGCGGAGGCGCAGGTCAAGCCGATCGTCTCGACGGGCGCCTCGACCATGCTCCGGGTGGTGCTGACCGCGATGCCGGGCCGATCGACGTCGGACCCCGCCTCCGACGCATCCGAGACCCTCGCGCGACGACTCTCGCTCACCGTCGCCGCACGCGGCCTCAAGGTCGCGCTCGGCGGCCGCCGCAGCCGGTCGCTGCGGCTGGCGCCGGACGGCACGGCCTCGGCGACGTTCCGGCTCGTGGGCGTCGACCGCGGCCCCGGCGACGTGACCGTGGTCATCCGCGGAGACGACGACGAGACCCTGGCCGTCCTGCGACTGACCGTCGAGGTGGTCGGCTCGGACGATCACGACCAGACGGGCGTCGCGCGCGTCACCGCGAACGTGCCGCCGCGGCCGATCCTCCGATCGGCCGCCGCCCCGTCGCCGCGGATCACGGGCGCCTGGCTCGGAAGCACCGCGTGACGTAGGGCACGGCGAGCTCGCCGGCGCCCGCGACATCCGGGTGGGTGTCGAGCAGCGTCTCGATCGCGGCGATCACGGCGCGCTGCTCCGACTCGTCGGCGGTGATGAAGTGGCTGCGCGATCGCACGAGGTCGAGGAACCGCGCGCGCGTCATCCGCTCGACCCAGTCCACGCGGTGCTCCTCGAGCGGCCCGAACGGGCGGCCGACCCGGGCGTACGCCTCGACGCCGGCGGAGGCGTCGTGCCGTTCGCGCATGATCGCGCCCGCCTCGCGCAGCCAGCCCACCGACGTGTCCCGGCTGTTCCAGACCAGGCCGAGCGTGCCGCCGGGACGCAGCACGCGGGCGATCTCGGGGACCGCGCGCTCCGGGACGAACCAGTGCCACGCCTGGCCGGCGACGACGGCGTCGACGGAGGCGTCCTCGATCGGGATGTCCTCGGCGGTGCCGAGGATCCGCGGCACGCCGGGGACCCGGACCTCGAGCTCCTCCAGCATCTCTTCCACCGGATCGACCGCGACGACATCGAGGTCGAGCGCCACGAGTGCCTCGGTGAGCCGGCCGGTGCCGGCACCGAGGTCGAGCACGCGCCGCGCGCCGTCGACCGACCAGGCGACGGCCTCGACCGGGTATCCCGGCCGGGCGGCGGCGTAGACGGATGCCGCGGCGCCGAACGACCGCGCCGCGGCCCTCGTCGCGGGGTCGGCCGGGTCGGCCACGAGACCCGCGCCGGAGTCTGCCTCGTCCACCTCGCCATTCCACGCCGCGGCGAGCCATCCGTCAATGGCCGTGGGCGGATCCGTGCGCGCACGGCGGGTGCGCGCCGGGAGGTCGTCGGGGCGTGCGACGATCGGCGCGTGCCAGTGAGCTTCACCGCGATCGACTTCGAGACCGCCAACTCCTCCCCTGCATCCGCCTGCTCCGTCGGCGTGGTGAAGGTGGCCGACGGCCGCGTCGTCGAGCGGGAGCACCGCTACATCCGCCCGCCGTTCCCGCACGACGAGTTCTCGCCGTGGAACGTGCGGATCCACGGGATCACCCCCGACATGGTCGCCGGCGCCGACGGGTGGGAGACGCACCTGCCGTGGCTGCGCGAGTTCGCGGGTGACGACTGGCTGGTCGCGCACAACGCCGGCTTCGACATGGGCGTGATCGCGAAGACCTCCGAGGCGCTGGGGCTCGCGGTGCCCGACTTCCGGTACCTCTGCAGCCTCCAGGTCGCGCGGCGGACCTACCACCTCGACTCGTACCGACTCCCGGCGGCGGCGATGGCGGCGGGGTTCGAGGACTTCGCGCACCACGACGCCCTCGCCGACGCCGAGGCGTGCGCGGCGATCATCGTGCACGCGGCGAAGCGGCACGACGTCGACCACCTCGAGCAGCTGGCCCACGTGACACGCGTCCGCGTCGGCACGATCGGCGCCGCCGCCACGGCGCAGCGAGCGTCGCTGCACGGCCCGATGGCGCTGCAGTAGCCGCGGGCCGGCGCCGCGCCCCGATCGGATGGCGCCCGGCCGGGCCGCCTCGACGAGGATGTCGGCGGGCGCTGCCACACTGGCGGCATGGACCTCCTCCTGCTCCTCATCGGCCTCCTCGTCGGCGGCGCGCTCGGCGCGCTGGTCATGCACCTCGTCGCGTCACGTCGCTCGGCCGAGGTGCAGCCGACGGAGGACCCGGCGCTCGTCGAGGCGCGGCACGAGCGCGCGCTGCTGGAGCTGCGAGCGGCGGCGGAAGCGGAACGCGCGGCGATGCTCGCCGAGCAGCACCAGGTGCAGGCGGCGCTGCGGGCCGAGCTGGCCGCGGCCGAAGCGGCGGCGGCCGGCCTCCGCGAGCAGATCGACCACCAGGTGCGCCAGCACCGCGACGCGATCGAGCAGCAGCGGCTCGACCAGGCCGAGCGCGCGGAGCGCGAGCGACGCGAGAGCGCGGTGCTGCAGGCCCTGAGCCCGGTCCGCGAGACGCTGGCGACGATGCAGCGCAAGGTGTCCGAGCTCGAACAGCAGCGCAGCGAGCAGTACGGATCGATCGCCGAGCAGCTCAAGCGCGCGCAGCTCTCCGACGCCGAGCTGCGCGCGACGACCGAGTCGCTTGCGAGCGCGCTCCGCAACAACAGCACCCGCGGCGTCTGGGGCGAGACGCAGCTCCGCCGGGTGGTCGAGGCGGCGGGGCTCATCAAGCACGTCGACTTCGGCGAGCAGCACCAGGTGGCCACCGACCAGGGCCGAGGCCGTCCCGACCTCGTGGTCTACCTCCCCGGGGGCAAGTTCATCCCCCTCGACTCGAAGGTCCCGCTCGAGCACTACCTCGCAGCATCCGCCATTCCCGAGACCGCCATCGGTGAGGAGGGCGCGCGCCGCAGGTCGCTCATCGAGAAGCACGTGAAGGCCATGCGCTCGCACATCGACGCGCTCGGCAAGAAGGGCTACTGGGAGGGTCTCGAGGCGCCCGAGTTCGTCATCGCCTTCATCCCCAACGAGTCGCTGCTCTCGGCCGCCCTGGAGGCCGACGCGGGCCTGCTCAACTACGCCTTCGAGCGCCGGGTCGCGCTCGCATCACCGGTGAACCTCTTCGCCGTGCTCAAGACGATCGACTACGCGTGGCAGCAGCAGGCCGTCTCCGATGAGGCGAAGAAGCTGTTCGACCTCGGCAACACGCTGTACCAGCGCATCGGCGTGCTCGCCGGTCACGCCGACTCGCTCCGCAAGGCGATCGAGCGCACGGTCGACAGCTACAACAAGTTCGCGAGTTCGCTCGAATCGCGCGTGCTCGTCACGGCCCGTCAGTTCCCCGGCATCAACGAGACGAAGCTCTCCCTGGTCGCCGAGCCCGCGCCCATCCACGACGGGCCGCGCCGGCTCTCCGCGCCCGAACTCACCGACGCCCCCGAGCTCGCCGAGGCTCCGCGTCCGCTCGCTGCGTCCCACGCGCTCGAGGTTCCGGCCGCGGCGGACCCGGCGATCGGCGACGTCTCCGAAGCCGGTGAGGGCCTGCTCATCGACACCCCGTTCGACGGCGCCGACCTCGACCCCCACATCCGGTCGGCATCGTCCGACTGAGCGTCACATCTCGATGACGCTCAACACGTTGCCCGCCGGATCGCGGAACCACGCGATGACCGGGCCGGGGTTCTCCTCCGAACCTCGGGCGATCCCGCGCTCGTCGGTGCCGAACGCCCAGCCGTCCGTGTAGATCTTCGTCGTCACCCCCGAGTCGTTCAGCTGGTCCACCGCCGTGTCGATGTCCGCGACCACGAAGTTCAAGACGGTGAACCCAGCGGGCACGTGATCCGGCTTCGGGTAGACGAAGACCGGCTGGCCCGACGGCAGTGTCAGCCGCAGCCCGCCGACGGCCTCGTCGACGACGTCCAGTCCGAGCGTCGATCCGTAGAACTCCCGGGCCGCGTCGAGATCATCGACGCTGAACCCCGGGAAGGCATTCTCAACCGCGAGCATCGCGTTCCCCCTTCACGATCGCCACTCCCAGATGGCGCGTCCAACTCTCCGACCGGGCGCCGACCGCGTCAAGCCCCGTCCCGCTCGCGCCCGCCATGGGGATCGGCATGCGGTTCGTCGACGGGCGACGCGAGGCCCGCCGCCGCCTCCGCGCCGGTCACCACGCTCGCGTCCATCGAATCGTCATCCAGGGGATGCGCGAGCTCGTCCTGCCCGAGCCTGGCCGCCGCGAGCGTGACGACGGCGAGCACCGGAGGCACGAACCCGGCGATGAGGAACGCCGGCCCGAGGCCCAGCCACTCGCCGAGCGGACCGGCGATCGCCATCGACAGCGGCATCAGCGCGAGCGACACGAAGAAGTCGAGGCTGGAGACCCGTCCGAGCATCGCCGGCGGCACCCGCCGCTGGAGCAGCGTGCCCCAGACCACCTGCGCCCCGTCGAAGAGGAACCCCACGACGAAGGTCGCGACGACCATGACCCAGAGCCAGGGTGTGACGCCGATGATCGCGAGCGGGAGGCATCCGAAGCCCCACGCGAGGATCATCAGGGTGAGGTACCGCCTCGGCAGGCGGAACGAGGAGACCAGCAGTGAGCCGGCCGCCCCACCGAGGCCGAACGAGGCCAGCACCAGTGCGAACTCCCCCGCCCCGCCGCCGGTCTGATCGCGCACCGCGAACGGGATGAGCACCTCGATCGGGCCGATCACCACCAGCACGAGAAGAATGGAGAAGGCCAGCGTCGCGAACAGCCACCGGGTGCGCAGGAGGTAGCCGAATCCGTCGCGGAGGTCGACGAGCATGCGGCGCACCGGGTGCGACGGTGTCGCGTCGAGCTCGCGGCGTACGGCCGTGGTGCGCATGAGGCCGAGCGCTCCGATCGCGACCACCTGGAGCGCGGCGACCACGACGAACGCGAGCCACGGGCCCTGGAGGGCGATCAGGAGGCTCGCGAGCGCGGGTCCGGCGGCATTCTGCGCCACCGGGCGGAGCACGCCCTCGACGCCGTTCGCAGCGAGCAACTGCCCGGCCGGCAGCAGCGCCGGCAACCACGCCGAGTACGCCGGGTAGAAGAACCCGTCGGCCACCCCGAGCACGAACGAGAGCACCGCGAGATGCCACACCTCGATCGCGCCCGTCGCCGCGAGCAGGCCCGCGATGGCGAAGACCACGGCGCGCCCGACCTCGATGACGAGCAGGATGCGCCGCTGCGGCACCCGATCGGCGACCACGCCGCCGACGAGCACGGCGGCCACCAGGCCCAGGCTCGCGCCGACCGCGACGACCGACAGGTCGATCGGCGTTCCGCCGAGCTCGATGACCTGCCAGGCGGCGGCCACGATCCACGCGCCCGCCGACAGCAGCGACGCCGCGAGCGCGACGACGAGCAACCGGTACTGCGCCGAGGTGAACGGTCGCAGCGCCCGCGGCACGCGCGTCTGGGTGGTCACCCGTCAAGTCTGCGATACCGGTCGCCGCCGTGGCGAGGTCCTCCGCTCACGGCAGCGCAGGACGCGCGGTCCCCGCGCTCAGCGGTCCTCGGCGTCGAGCCACTTCTCGACGAGGTGGTCGGCCCGCACGCGTCGGATCGTGCCCGACTTGCCGCGCAGCACGATCGACTCGGTGCGGATGATCGGTCCCTTCCGGCGCACGCCGTCGACGAGTTCGCCGTCGGTCACGCCGGTGGCCACGAAGAACGTGTTGTCGCCGCGCACGAGGTCGTCGAGTTCGTAGACGCGGTCGCAGTCGAGCCCGGCCGCCTCGCCGGCCGCGCGCTCCTCGTCGTCCTTCGGCGCCAGCCGACCCTGCATGAACCCGCCGAGCGCCTTGATGGCGCACGCGGTCGTGATGCCCTCGGGGCTGCCGCCGATGCCCACGCACATGTCGATGCGCGACTCGTACCGGGCCGCGTTGATGCCGCCGGCGACGTCGCCGTCGCTGATGAGCCGGGTGCCGGCCCCGGCGGCCCGGATGTCGGCGATGAGCTGCTCGTGACGCGGCCGGTTGAGCACCGCGACGCGCATGTCGGTGACCTCGCGGCCCTTCGCGCGCGCGAGCGCCCGCAGGTTCTCGCCGATCGGCTTGCGGATGTCGACGACCCCGATGCCGGCGGCATCCGTGACGATCTTGTCCATGTAGAACACCGACGACGCGTCGAGCATCGTGCCGCGATCGGCGACCGCGATGACGGAGAGCGCGTTCTGGCGGCCCTCGGCGGTGAGGGTCGTGCCGTCGATCGGGTCGACGGCGATGTCGCACGCGGGGCCGCGGCCGTTGCCGACGTGCTCGCCGTTGAAGAGCATGGGCGCCTCGTCCTTCTCGCCCTCGCCGATCACGACGACGCCGTCGAAGTCGACCGTGCTGAGGAACGCGCGCATCGCGTCGACTGCGGCCTTGTCGGCAGCGATCTTCTCGCCGCGGCCGATCCACGGATAGGAGCGGATGGCGGCCGCCTCGGTCGCGCGGACCAGTTCGAGCGCGATGTTGCGGTCGGGGTGGAGGTAGAGGCTTTCGGTCTCGGTGCTCGCCATCGCAGGGCCTTCCATGAGTCGTCGGATGCGGCGACCGCAGCGGGTCTCGCGGAGCGGACGTCGGTTCGAGCCTAGTGACGGGGCCTGCTCGGAGCCGGGTGGAACCGCTCGGAACGACGTGAAAGATCGGCGGTTCTTAACCGTCCGAGCTCGGACGGGCGGTCCGCTGGTCCGATGCCGTCCGAGCGCCGCCGGATGCGCCGGGCGGGACGGTCCACGACGCTCCCGCCGCCAGCGCGAGCCCCGGCCCCAGATCGCACGGCGTGACCGCGGTCAGGAACACCGCGACGTGGTCGCCGCACAGGTCGTCGAGCCCGACGACCCGGTCGGCGTCGACGCCGGCGGCCGCCAGCCTCGCGCGCTCGCCGGCCGACTGCGGCGCCAGGCGGGCCTGCATCCACCCTCCGAGCGCGCGCACCGCCGCGGCGGTGAGCACGCCCTCCGGGGCGCCGCCGATGCCGACGACCAGGTCGAGGTCGCCGTCGCGGCGCGCGGCGCGCAGGCAGCGCTCGACGTCGCCGTGGACGAAGCGCTCGACGGACGCTCCCGACTCGTCCGCGGCGAACGCCAGGGCCGCGTTGCGCGGCCGGTCCTGCACAGCGACCCGCACCATGCCGACGGGGACCTCCCGCGCCGCCGCGATGCGGGCGATCGTCTCGCCCAGGGGCGCGTCGAGCTCGAGGCCGGGCACGCGGCTCACGAGCTTGGCCATGTAGTGCGCCGGGCCGATGTCGAGGAACGCGTTCCGCGGCGCGACGGCCATGATCGCCATCGCTCCCGGCAGCCCCGCCGCGGCGAGGCTCGTGCCGTCGACGGGGTCGACGGCCACGTCGATCGCGGGCCCGCGGCCAGTGCCGAACCGTTCGCCGAGGTGGAGCATCGGGGCGTCGTCCTTCTCGCCCTCACCGACCACCACCCGGCCGTCGGCCCCGACGGAGGCGAGCGCGGCCCGCATCGCCGCGACCGCGGCACCGTCGACGGCGTCGCGATCCCCGCTTCCGACGAGCGGTGCGGCGGCGACCGCCGCGAGCCGCACGGCCTCGGCGAGCGCGCGGGCGAGCGACGGGTCGTCAGGTGCGGAGGACGGCATCCGTCCATCGTGCCCGATGGCGGCCGCGGCATCCCACTCGCACCTGAGCCCTTCTCGACACGTCGCTAGACTCGTGCCAACCCAACGACTTCCGAAGGAGCAAGGCATGCCCATCGCAACTCCCGAGCAGTACGCGCAGATGCTCGACACCGCCAAGGCCCGGGGGTTCGCGTTCCCGGCGTTCAACGTGTCGAGCTCGCAGACCCTGAACGCGGTGCTGCAGGGGCTCACCGAGGCCGGCTCCGACGGCATCATCCAGGTCACCACGGGCGGCGCCGACTACTTCGCGGGCCACACGGTCAAGGCGCGCGCCGCGGGTGCGCTCGCGTTCGCGAAGTTCGCGCACGAGGTCGCCAAGGCCTACCCGGTGACCGTCGCGCTGCACACGGACCACTGCCCGAAGGAGGCCCTCGACGGGTTCGTGTACCCGCTCATCGCCGCCTCCGAGGAGGAGGTCAAGGCCGGCCGCAACCCGATCTTCCAGTCGCACATGTGGGACGGCTCGGCCGTGCCGCTCGACGAGAACCTCGAGATCGCCAAGGAGATCCTGCCGAGGCTCAAGAACATCAACGCCATCCTCGAGGTCGAGATCGGCGTCGTCGGCGGAGAAGAGGACGGGGTCAAGCACGAGGGTTCCAACGAGGCGCTGTACACGACCCTGAACGACGCCATCGCCGCCGTCGAGGCGCTCGGCCTCGGCGACCAGGGCCGCTACATGGCCGCCCTCACCTTCGGCAACGTGCACGGCGTCTACAAGCCGGGCAACGTCAAGCTCCGCCCGGCGCTGCTGAAGGAGATCCAGGACGGCCTCGCCGAGAAGTACGGCACCGGCGAGAAGCCGCTCGACCTCGTCTTCCACGGCGGCTCGGGCTCGACCGACGAGGAGATCGCCGAGGCGGTCGCCAACGGCGTCGTGAAGATGAACATCGACACCGACACCCAGTACGCGTTCACCCGATCGATCGCGGGCTACATGTTCCAGAACTACGACGGCGTGCTCAAGGTCGACGGCGAGGTCGGCAACAAGAAGCAGTACGACCCGCGCGCGTGGGGCAAGGTCGCCGAGACGGCGATGGCCGCCCGCGTGGGCGAGTCGACCCGCCAGCTCGGCTCGGCCGGCAAGTCGATCTCGGCGTAGGGCAGCGGATGACGCAGGACGAGGCCGCACGGAACGACGCTGCGGAGGCCGGGGCCGCCGACGCCCCGCCGCCCCCGCCGCGTGACGAGCGGCCTCGTCCGCGCTACGGCGAGTACGCGCCCGAGGGCTGGTCGTGGCAGCCTCCGGCCGACGATCGAGCGGAGGCCGCGCCGACCGCTCCGCCTCCGCCGCCCGCCCCGGTCGTGCCGGCGGCCACCCGCACCGGCACGGTCGACCGGATGACGACCATCGCGCTGCTCGTGCTGGGGGCGTTCGGCGCCTGGAACAGCGCGATGAGCCTGCAGCAGCTTCCCGCGGCCATCCAGGCCGTGTACACCCAGCAGGGCGTCGGCACGTACTCGCCGCAGCCGTGGCTGCCCACGCTGGCGCTGATCGGCACCGTCTTCATGCTCGCGCTCTACGCGGGCGTGCTCGGCTAGTCGATCGCCCGCCTGCGTGCCGGAAGGCTCGCCTTCTGGGTGCCGGTCGTCGGCGGCGTCGTCGCGCTCGTCGCGACCATCGTGCTCACGGGCGTGGTCTTCCTGACCGACCCGACGTTCATCGCCTTCGTCCAGCAGCGTTCGACGCCCTGAGCCGGCCCGCGCCCGCCGCGGGCGCCGGGTCCGAGACAGAGCGCCGGGGTCAGGCGGTGGCCTGGCGCCCCCGGCCGCCGAGGGCGCGCGCGTCGCGCTTGCCCTGCAGGTCCTTCCGGAGTTCCTTCGGCAGGGAGAACATCAGGTCCTCCTCGGCCGTCTTGACCTCCTGGACCTCGCCGTAGCCGGCGTCCTCGAGTTCGAGGAGCACCTCCTTGACGAGCCCCTCGGGCACGGACGCGCCGCTGGTAACGCCGACCGTCTCGGCGTCGTCGAGCCACTCCTGCCGGATCTCGCTCGAGTAGTCGACCCGGTAGGCGCGCTTCGCGCCGTACTCGAGCGCGACCTCGACCAGCCGCACGCTGTTCGACGAGTTCGCCGACCCGACGACGATCACCACGTCGGACTCGCGCGCGACCTTCTTGATCGCGACCTGGCGGTTCTGGGTGGCGTAGCAGATGTCGTCCGACGGCGGGTCCTGCAGGTTCGGGAACCGCTCGCGCAGGCGCCGCACGGTCTCCATGGTCTCGTCGACCGACAGCGTGGTCTGCGAGAGCCAGACGACCTTGTCGGGATCGCGCACCTCGATGTTCGGCACGTCGTCGGGGCTGTTCACCAGCGTGACGTGGTCGGGCGCCTCGCCGGCGGTGCCCTCGACCTCCTCGTGGCCCTCGTGGCCGATGAGCAGGATCTCGAAGTCGTCGCGCGCGAAGCGCACGGCCTCGCGGTGGACCTTGGTGACGAGCGGGCACGTGGCGTCGATCGCGTGCAGGCCGCGCTCGGCGGCGGAGTTGACCACCGCGGGCGAGACGCCGTGTGCGCTGAAGACGACGTGGGCGCCCTCGGGCACCTCGTCGACCTCCTCGACGAAGATCGCGCCCTGCTTCTCGAGCTCGGTGACGACGTGGATGTTGTGGACGATCTGCTTGCGCACGTACACGGGCGCGCCGTAGTGCTCCAGCGCCTTCTCGACGGCGATCACGGCGCGGTCGACGCCGGCGCAGTAGCCTCGGGGCGCCGCGAGCAGCACCTTCTTGCGTCCTTGGGCGGGGATATCCTTGAGCCGGCCGCGCACGCTCGGGATCCGAGGCATGCCGAGGTCGATTCGCGGGGCATCCGTCAAGCTCGTCACGGGTGCCATCCTACGCGGGTGCGGATGACGGGCGGCTGGGAGGCGCATGGCTCAGGGCCCCACGACCCGGGAGACCCCGTGGTCGGTCTCGATGCTCTCGGGCAAGCTCAAGGAGTACCTCGACCGCCTCGGCACCGTGTGGATCGAGGGCGAGGTCACGCAGTGGGGCGTGTCCGCCGGCAATGTCTACGGCAAGCTGAAGGACCTCGAGGCGGATGCCACGGTGTCGTTCACCATCTGGTCGTCGACCCGCGCGAAGCTCGCCGAGCAGTTCAAGGCCGGCGACCACGTGGTGGCGCTCGTCAAGCCGAACTGGTGGGTCAAGGGCGGCTCGCTCACGATGCAGGTGTTCGACCTGCGGCACGTGGGGCTCGGCGACCTGCTCGAGCGCCTCGAACGGCTCCGTGCGCAGCTCGCCGCCGAGGGGCTGTTCGCCCCGGCGCGCAAGGTCCGCCTGCCCTTCCTGCCGGGTGTCATCGGCCTGGTCACCGGCAAGGACAGCGACGCCGAGAAGGACGTGATCCGCAACGCGGTGCTGCGATGGCCCGCGGTCGAGTTCCGTGTCGTCCACGCCGCCGTACAGGGCGACCGCTGCGCCCCGGAGGTGGTCTCGGCGATCCGCCGCCTCGACGCCGATCCGGACGTCGACGTCATCATCGTCGCCCGCGGCGGCGGCGACTTCCAGAACCTGCTCGGGTTCAGCGACGAACGGGTCCTGCGCGCCGCCGCCGAGGCCGTCACCCCCATCGTCAGCGCGATCGGGCACGAGGCCGACCGCCCGCTGCTCGACGAGGTCGCCGACCTGCGGGCCTCGACGCCGACGGATGCCGCGAAGCGGGTCGTGCCCGACGTGGCCGAGGAGCTCGTCCGGGTCGAGCAGGCCCGCGCCCGGCTCCGCATGCGCATGACCGGCCTGGTGAGCCACGAGATCGACCGGCTCGGCCACCTGCGCTCCCGCCCGGCGCTGGCCGACCCCGGCTGGATCGTCGACCGCCGCGGCGAGGAGCTCACGCGCTGGGTGGCACGCGGCGCCGAGCTCGCCGGCCGCGCGATCGAGCGCGCGCACGTGCGCGTCGGCGAGCTCCGATCGCAGTTGCGCGCCCTCTCCCCCCTCGCGACGCTGCAGCGGGGCTACGCCATCGTCCAGCGCGACCACGACGGGGTCCTCACCCGCCCGGAGCAGGCGCCCGACGGCACCACGCTGCGGATCACCCTCGCCGAAGGTCGCCTCGCAGCGACGTCTCGGGGCCCTGTCGGCGACGGCGAATAGAATGCCGTCCATGCCCACCACTCCCACGGATGTCGCCGAGCTGACCTACGAGCAGGCGCGCGACGAGCTCGTGCGCGTGGTCGCCGAGCTCGAGCAGGGCTCGCCCACGCTCGAGGAGTCGTTGGCGCTCTGGGAGCGCGGCGAGGCACTGGCCCAGCGGTGCGAGGAGTGGCTCGTCGGCGCGAAGGCCCGACTCGACGCCGCGCGCGCCGGAGCCGCGGCGCCCGCGGGCGACGGCGGCGACGACTGATGGCACGGCGTGAACCCAGGGTCGTCGCCGAGCTCGGGCGGCCCGAGACGCCGGAGGAGACGGCGGCGCGGAAGGCCGACGACGCCGCGCGACGACGCCAACGGCAGACCGTCCGGAACCTCGTCGGCTCGCTCCTGGCGAGCCTCGCCGTGGTCGCGATCATCGTGCTCCTCGTGCCGCGGAGCGACGGGCCGATCGAGCGCGACATCGACGTGCCGTCGGTCGCGGCGCAGGCGCAGGTCGGGATCGAGCAGCCGCTGGCCGTTCCGGACCTGCCCGAGGGCTGGCGGTCCAACGCGGCGGAACTGCGCGACGACCGTGCCGACGGCGTCACCGCGTGGTACGCCGGCTACCTCACGCCGAGCGACGAGTACGTCGGCATGTACCAGGGCCTCGCCGCCAACCCGACCTGGACCGCCGACCTGCTCGCGAACACGATCGCGACGGGCGTGACCACGATCGACGGCGTCGAGTGGACCGTGTACGACAACCGGGAGAGCGCCGCAGACGTCGGCAACGCCCGCTACGCGCTCATCGCCGAGGCCGGCGACAGCACCTTCGTGCTGCTCGGCACGGCGCCGACCGCCGAGTTCGAGACCCTGGCCCGCGCCGTCGCGCCGGCCATCGACGCCCAGCGCCGAGAGGAGCGGTCGTGAGCCAGCCCGCCGCCGCACGTCCGACCACCCCCGCCGAGACCTGGCGCGAGCTCCGCGCCGGCAACCAGCGCTTCATCGCCGGCACCCCGCAGCATCCGCGCCAGGACGTCGACCGACGCACCGAGCTCGCCGACCACCAGCGCCCCCTCGTGGCGATCTTCGGCTGCAGCGACTCGCGGCTGTCCGCCGAGATCATCTTCGACGTGGGGCTGGGCGACGCGTTCGTCGTCCGCAATGCCGGCCAGGTCATCTCCGACTCGGTGCTCGGCTCCCTCGAGTACGCCGTCGGCGTGCTGGGCGTGCCGCTCATCCTCGTGCTCGGCCACGACCAGTGCGGCGCGGTGCGCGCGGCGATCGACTCGCAGGGCGACGGGGCCGAGCCGCTGCCGGCGCACATCGCCAAGATCGTCGAGCGGATCGTGCCGGCCGTGCGTCGCGTCGCCGGGGAGGCCGAGGGCCCGATCGATTCCGCCGCGGTGGATGCCGCGTACGTCGGCCGGGAGCACCTGCGCGACACGGTCGCCGAGCTCCTCGAGCGTTCCGAGGTGGTCAGCGACGCGATCGCAGCCGGTACGCTGGCTATCGTCGGCGCGAACTACCGCCTGCTCGAGGGCCGCGCCGAGACCGACATCGTCGTCGGCCGCATCTGACGCCGTCGGCGGCATCCGCTCGTTCGCACGCCGCTGCCGGGCATCGAGACAACCCGAGATCGAAGGGGAACACACCGTGGTGGACAACGCCGCCGACTACCGGATCGAACACGACACGATGGGCGAGGTGCGGGTCCCCGCGTCGGCGCTGTACCGTGCTCAGACGCAGCGCGCCGTCGAGAACTTCCCGATCTCGGGCTCCGGCCTCGAGCCGGCCCAGATCGCCGCGCTCGCCCGCATCAAGAAGTCCGCGGCGCTCGCGAACGCCCGGCTCGGCGTGCTCGACGCCCAGCTCGCGCAGGCGATCGCCGACGCCGCCGACGAGGTCATCGCGGGCCGGCACTCGTTCGTCGAGCACTTCCCGGTCGACGTCTACCAGACCGGTTCCGGCACCTCGTCGAACATGAACATGAACGAGGTGCTCGCCACCATCGCGACCGAGAAGCTCGGCAGCCCGGTGCACCCCAACGACCACGTCAACGCGTCGCAGTCGTCCAACGACGTCTTCCCGACGTCGGTGCACATCGCCGTCACGGCCGCCCTCATCGACGAGCTGATCCCCTCGCTCGACCACCTCGCGGTCGCGCTCGAGGCGAAGGCCGACGCCTGGTCGGGCATCGTGAAGGCCGGCCGCACGCACCTGATGGACGCCACGCCCGTCACCCTCGGCCAGGAGTTCGGCGGCTACGCCCGGCAGGTCCGCCTCGGCATCGAGCGGGTGCGCTCGGCGCTCCCCCGCGTCGCCGAGGTCCCGCTCGGCGGCACCGCCGTCGGCACCGGCATCAACACGCCCGCCGGCTTCCCGCAGCTGGTCATCCAGCTGCTGCAGGACGAGACCGAACTGCCCATCACCGAGGCCGCCGACCACTTCGAGGCGCAGGCGAACCGCGACGGCCTCGTCGAGGCCTCGGGTGCGCTGCGGACCATCGCGGTGAGCCTCACCAAGATCTGCAACGACCTGCGCTGGATGGGCTCCGGCCCGAACACCGGCCTCGGCGAGCTGTACATCCCCGACCTGCAGCCGGGCTCGTCGATCATGCCGGGCAAGGTGAACCCGGTCGTGCCGGAAGCCGTGCTGATGGTCGCCTCGCGCGTGGTCGGCAACGACGCCACCGTCGCCTGGGCGGGCGCATCGGGTTCGTTCGAGCTGAACGTGCAGATCCCGGTCATGGGCACGGCCCTGCTCGAGTCGATCCGGCTGCTGTCCAACTCGGTGCGCGTGCTCGCCGACAAGACCGTCGACGGGCTCCGCGTCAACGAGGAGCGCGCCACCGCGCTGGCCGGCATGTCGCCGTCGATCGTGACGCCGCTGAACAAGGTCATCGGCTACGAGGCCGCCGCGAAGATCGCCAAGCACTCCGTGGCCAAGGGCATCACGGTCCGCGAGGCCGTCGTCGACCTGGGCTACGTCGAGCGCGGCGAGGTCACCGAGGCGCAGCTCGACGACGCGCTCGACCTGCTCTCGATGACGCGTCCGCCGCAGGCGGGGTAGCGGCGGCACGCGCCATCCGTACGACGACGACGGCCCCGGTAGCCCAGCGGCTCCGGGGCCGTCGTCGTCTCCGGCAGGTCAGGCCAGCTCGGCTCCGTCCAGCATCTCCGAGACCAGCGCCGCGATCGCCGAGCGCTCGGACCGCGTCAGCGTGATGTGGGCGAAGAGCGGATGCCCCTTCAGCGTCTCGATCACGCTCGCGACGCCGTCGTGACGGCCGACGCGCAGGTTGTCGCGCTGCGCCACGTCGTGGGTGAGCACGACCCGCGAGTTCTGCCCGACCCGGCTGAGCACCGTCAGCAGGACGTTGCGCTCGAGCGACTGCGCCTCGTCCACGATGACGAACGCGTCGTGGAGCGAACGACCGCGGATGTGGGTGAGCGGCAGGACCTCGAGGATGCCGCGGTCGACGACCTCGTCGAGCACGTTGTCGGACACCAGGGCGCCGAGCGTGTCGAAGACGGCCTGCGCCCACGGGTTCATCTTCTCGCCCTGGTCGCCGGGCAGGTAGCCGAGTTCCTGCCCGCCCACCGCGTAGAGCGGGCGGAACACCATGATCTTCTTGTGCTGCTGGCGCTCGAGGACGGCCTCGAGGCCGGCGCACAGGGCGAGCGCCGACTTGCCGGTTCCGGCGCGGCCGCCCAGGGAGAGGATGCCGACCTCCTGGTCGAGCAGCAGGTCGATGGCGAGGCGCTGCTCGGCCGAACGGCCGTGCACCCCGAACACGTCGCGGTCGCCGCGGACCAGTCGCACCTCGTGCTCGCCGACCACGCGGCCGAGCGCCGACCCCCGCTCGGACTGGATGACCAGGCCGGTGTTGATCGGCATGCCCTCGACCTCGGAGGTCGTGAGCGACTCGTGCTCGTAGAGGCTCGCCATGTCGTTCGATCCGAGCGCGAGCTCGGCCATGCCCGTCCAGCCGGAGTCCACGGCGAGCTCGGCCCGGTACTCCTGCGCATCGAGGCCGATCGACGCGGCCTTGACGCGCAGCGGGAGGTCCTTCGAGACGACGGTCACCGCGAGCCCGTCGTTGGCGAGGTTCATCGCGCACGCGAGGATGCGCGAGTCGTTGTCGGCGAGCTGCAGGCCGCTCGGGAGCACGGAGAGGCTCGAGTGGTTGAGCTCGACGCGCAGCGAACCGCCGTCGCCGACGGGGATCGGGAAGTCGAGCCGCTCGTGCTCGACGCGCAGGTCGTCGAGGATCCGCAGGGCCTTCCGGGCGAAGAACCCGATCTCGGGGTCGTTGCGCTTGGATTCGAGCTCGGTGATCACCACCACCGGCAGCACCACCGAGTGCTCGGCGAATCGGAACAGGGCGCGCGGGTCCGACAGCAGCACCGACGTATCGAGGACGTAGGTGCGCTCGGCCTGCGCGATCCCGCCGGGCGACGCCTCGGCGGGCGTGCGCCGCGCCTCCGGCTCGATCGATCCGACGGGGTTGGTGGGTTCCACAGAGGTCACGACCGCTCCTGCCCCGAGCTTCCGCTCGGCTCACGCGCCGGCCGGCGATCCTCCCACGAGCGGTTCACGAGCCGACTCGACCGGGCGCCTTGCCCGATGCCTCGACGGTACGACCGACCGGCGACATCCGCGTGAGCGACACGCGGCGCGCCATCCGCCGTTCACCCGGTGATCGCCGCGTGGACCGATACGCGGGCCGGCCTCAGTAGCTGACCGCGGTGCTGAACGAGACGAACGCGCCGCGCAGCATCTCGACGGTGTCCCCGTCGAGCGCCGCGTGGACGCTCAGTCGCACGCTGCCCGCCCGCGTCGTGGCGGTCACGCCGTGGTTGTGCAGCGACGCCGAGAGCACCGTCACGTGCTCGGGCTCCGGCTCGAGCACGACGATCCCGGCGCGTTCGCGCTCGTCGCGCGACGACGAGACCGGGACGGCGAACTCGTCGGCGAGGTCGATGACGCGGCTGACGTTCTCGGCGATCCGGGAGTTGACCGCGTCGACGCCGACCACGGCGAGCTCCTCCATCGTGGCGGCGAACCGCGCGGCGGCGATCGGGTCGGGGTTCGTCACCCGGAAGGCGCGCGCCGTGGGCGCGGGCGGGGGGACCTCGTCCCACACCTCGTCCTCCTCGGTGCCGGTGTACCCGGAGAAGACGGGGACGAGCTGCTCGCGGGCGCGCGCCGACACGGCCATGACGCCCGTGCCCCAGCCCGCACGGCACCACTTCTGCCCGCCCGTGACGACGACGTCGGCGAGGCTCCACGGAGCGTCGACGATGCCGAACCCCTGGATCGCGTCCACGATCAGCAGGCGGTCGCCGATCACCTGCCGGATGCCCTCCAGGTCGCAGAGGTACCCGGTCCGCGAGTCGACGAGGCTGACGGCGACCGCGGCCACGTTCGCCTCGAGCTGCTCGCGGATCCGGCCGGGCGTGACCTTGCCGTGGTCGGTCTCGAGCCACGCCGGCTGCACCGAGTGCAGCGCCTCGTTCGCGCGGACCGCGGCGATCGGCAGGCTGGGGAACTCCCCCGGCGAGAGCAGCACGGTGCCGGTGAGCCCGAACATCGACTGCATCAGTCCGGTGGTCGTGTTCGGGATCGCGACGACCTGGTCGGCCGCGAAACCCGTGAGCGCGGATGCCGCGGCACGCAATCTCGCGTCCTGCTCCCGCAGCGCGTCGAGGCTGCCGTGCCGGACCCGCTCGAGCACGTGCGTGAAGGCGAAGGTCTCCTCGGCGGCCGCGCGCGCGATCGGTCCGACCCGCCCGTAGTCGAGGTAGCCGGGCTCCTCGGAGAACCCGGCGAGGTACGCGTCCATGCTCATCGGGCCTCGATCCCCTTCCGTCAGGCCATATCCTGACATGCGCGGAGGGGAATGCTCACCCGCCGAAACGCCGGTGCCGCTTGGTGTAGTCGCGGATGGCGCGCAGGAAGTCGACCTGGCGGAGGTCGGGGCCGAGCGCCTCGACGAAGTAGAACTCGCTGTGGGCGGCCTGCCAGAGCATGAAGTCGCTCAGCCGCTGCTCGCCCGAGGTGCGGATGACGAGGTCCGGGTCGGGCTGCCCGCCGGTGTAGAGGTGCTCGCCGATGAGGTCGGGCGTGAGCGACTCCGCGAGGTCCTCCAGGCTGCGGCCCTCCGCGTGGTGGGAGGCCACGATCGAGCGCATGGCATCGGTGATCTCGCGACGGCCCCCGTACCCCACCGCGAGGTTGACGTGCAGGCCGGACTTGCCGGCCGTCCGACGCTCCGCGGCGTCGAGCGCCGCGACGAGCGGTTCGGGCAGGCCGGTGTTCGTCCCGACGTGCTGCACGCGCCAGTCGCGGTAGTGGCTGAGCTCCTCGGCGAGGTCGGCGATGATCTCGATGAGGTCGGTGAGCTCGTCGGAGGTGCGGTTGCCGAGGTTGTCGCTGGAGAGCAGGTAGAGCGTCACGACCCCGATGCCGAGGTCGTCGCACCACTCGAGGAACTCGCGCATCTTCGCCGCGCCGGCGCGGTGCCCGTGGGCGGCCGTCTCGTAGCCGAGCTGCTTCGCCCAGCGCCGGTTGCCGTCGATGATCATGGCCACGTGGTGCGGCAGTTCTGCCTGGTCGAGCTCCCGCCGGAGCCGGTTCTGGTAGAGCCGGTAGAGGAGTCCGCGACCGAGGTGGTGATCGCTCGTCTGCACCCGACTACGGTACTCCTCCGCGGGCGCCGGGCACTCACAGCATCCCGTGACCAGCGCGGCCGTACGCTGTGGTCATGACCCCCGCGCGCGAACCCGAAGACGTCGCCGAGCACCTCCGCCGACCGCAGTCCGAGCTGGACCCGGCCGACGCGGCCGTGGCCGTCGACGACGCCCGAGGCCCGGACCTGCCGAACCTCCCGCTCATCGACGCGTCGCCGGAGCACCCCGCCGACGTGCGGCCGACCTGGCGCGGCTGGATCCACGCGGGCACGTTCCCGGTCGCGATCGCCGCGGGCATCGTGCTCATCGCGCTCGCCGACGGGGCTGCGGCGAAGTGGGCCTCGGCCGTCTTCGTGCTGACGTCGATGCTGCTGTTCGGCAACTCGGCGCTCTACCACCGCTTCGACTGGAAGCCGCGCACCAAGGTCGTGCTGAAGCGCATCGACCACGCCAACATCTTCCTGCTCATCGCGGGCACGTACACGCCCCTGTCGATCCTCGCGCTCCCGCCGGAGAAGGGGATCGTGCTGCTCACGCTCGTCTGGGGCGGGGCGCTGCTCGGCATCGCGTTCCGGGTGTTCTGGATCACCGCGCCGAGGTGGCTGTACGTGCCGCTGTACCTGCTGCTCGGGTGGGCCGCGGTGATGTACCTCGGCGATCTGCTCGAGGCGAGCGTCGCGATGATGGTCCTCGTGATCGTCGGCGGCGTGCTCTACACGATCGGGGCGATCGTCTACGGCATGAAGCGGCCGAACCCCTGGCCGGGGCACTTCGGCTTCCACGAGATCTTCCACGTCTGCACGGTGCTCGCGTTCATGTGCCACTGGACCGCGACCCTGCTGATCGCCATCGACCCGCTGTACCCCGCCGGCTGATCCCGCGACGCGACGCGTCGTCCGCCCGGGCGGCGCGTCGGATCGCGCGACCTGGGCGCGCTACTCGGGCTTCGAGTTCGGGGCGTCGGATGCGGCCGCGTCGTCGGACCCCGTCTCGCCGCGCGCCGCGCGCTCCTCGGCGTCGAGCCGCTCCTGCGCCTCGGCGCGGTAATTCACCCGCCGGATGCGGCGCACCATGTCGAGCACCAGCAGCAGCACCACCGCCATCACGATGAACGTGATCACGAATCCCTCGACGCCGGGGGTGACGTCGTTCGGGTCGAACTCCTCCTCCGCGGCGAGGGCGATCAGCGCGGTGACGGACGACGCGAGGTGCATCGGGATCCCTTCAGGGGCGGGGCGTAGGCTTGGTGGAAGCCTAGACGATCCGAACCGGGAAGGAGCCGGGCGGTGCCCCCACGCGAGTCCGCCGATGCCGCGGCCGTCGACGCCGTAGCCGAGGACGGCACCGTCGAGTCGCCCGTGGCGCGCGGCGCCGACGCCGCGCCGTCCGCCGAGCTCGACCGGCGGTACGGCCGCACGCCCGATCGCCGACGCCGCGACCGCTGGCTCCTCGTCGGGGCCGCGGCGGCCTTCGCCGTGGTGCTCGTGTCGTGGGTGGTCTGGGCGGGCCTCGACGGCAGCCGGCCGCAGGTCCAGGCGACCGACCTCGGTCACCGGCTCATCGACGACCACGCGGTCGAGGTGACCTGGCGCCTCTCGGTCCCCGCCGGCAACGAGACGGCGTGCATCGTGCAGGCCTACAACGACGACTTCACGGTCGTCGGGTGGCGGATCGTCGAGATCCCGGCATCCGAGCGGCCGCTCCGCACCTTCACCGAGACCGTCCGGACGGCCCTGCAGCCGAACACCGGTTTGGTCACGGAGTGCTGGCTGATCTAACATGGGAGATTCGCTCCGGCATTCGCCGGGGCGTCACGTCTATACACGGGAGTGTGCACCATGGCGCAGGAGGCAACCGTCACCTGGCTCACCCAGGAGGCCTACGACCGGCTCGCCGGCGAGCTCGAGCACCTCTCCACCACCGGCCGCGAGGAGATCGCGAAGCGCATCGAGGCCGCGCGTGAAGAGGGCGACCTCAAGGAGAACGGCGGCTACCACGCCGCGAAGGACGAACAGGGCAAGCAGGAGGCCCGCATCCGCCAGCTGACCGAGCTGCTGCGCAACGCCGAGGTCGGCGAGGCGCCGCAGTCGAGCGGCGTCGTCGAGTCCGGCACGGTCATCACGGCCGTCGTCGCCGGCGACGAGGAGCGGTTCCTCATCGGCAGCCGCGAGATCGCGGGCGACTCCGAGCTCGACGTGTTCAGCGAGCAGTCCCCGCTCGGCGAGGCGATCCTCGGCCTGAAGGTCGGCGACTCGACGTCGTACACCGCGCCCAACGGGCGCGAGATCCCGGTCGAGATCCGCAAGGTCGAGACCTGGGGCGGCCAGTAGCCGTCGACCCGAGCCTCGAGGGGCGGGTGCGCGCGTTCCGGCGCGGCATCCGCCCCTCGCTCATTCCTCGATGATCTCGGGCTCGTAGCCGGCGCGGCGCAGCACCTCGACGACCTCCGCGCGATGCGCGGGGCCTCGCGTCTCGACCGAGAGCTGCAGCGCCACCTCGGAGATCTGCATCCCGGCCCCGTGGCGCGTATGCAGGACCTCGACGACGTTCGCGTTGGCCTCGGCGACGAGCTCGGCGATGCGCGCCAGCTGGCCGGGCCGGTCCGGCAGCCCGATGCGCAGCGTCAGGTAGCGGTCGGATGCCGCCAGGCCGTGCGCGATGACGCGCTGCATGAGCAACGGGTCGATGTTGCCGCCCGAGAGCACCACGACCGTGGGGCCGTCCGGCCGCACGGCACCGGTCATCAGCGCGGCGACCCCGACGGCCCCGGCCGGCTCGACGACGAGCTTCGCGCGTTCGAGCAGCACCAGGAGCGCCCGCGCGATGTCGTCCTCCGTGACGGTCACCACCTCGTCGACCGCGTGGCGGATGATGTCGAAGTTCAGCTCGCCGGGCCGGTACACGGCGATGCCGTCGGCGATCGTGGGCACGACGGGCACGGTGGTCGGCGCCCCGGCCTCCAGCGACGGCGGATACGGCGACGCGTTCTCCGCCTGGACGCCGATGACGCGCACGGTGCGGCCGAGTGCGGCGGCCCGCTGCTTCGCCGCGCTGGCGATCCCGGCCGCGAGGCCCCCGCCGCCGATCGGCACGATGATCGTGGTGACGTCGGGCGCCTGCTCGAGGATCTCGAGTCCGAGGGTGCCCTGGCCGGCGATGACGTCGGCGTGGTCGAACGGCGGGATCAGGACCGCGCCGGTGTCCTCCGCGAAGCCGGCGGCGGCCTCGAGGGTCTCGCCCACCGAGTCGCCGCGGAGCACCACGTCGGCGCCGTAGGCGCGTGTGGCCTCGAGCTTCGGCAGCGCGACGCCGACGGGCATGAAGATCGTCGCGCGGATGCCCAGCTCGCGCGCGGCGTACGCCACGCCCTGGGCGTGGTTGCCGGCCGACGCCGCCACGACCCCGTTGGCGCGCTCCTCGGCCGTCAGCGCCGAGATGCGGTTGAAGGCGCCGCGGAGCTTGTAGGAGCCCGTGCGCTGGAGGTTCTCGCACTTCAGGTGCACCGGCACGCCGGCGAGCGCCGCGAGGAAGCGCGAGGACTCCATCGGCGTGCGTCGGGCGACGTGGGCGACGACCTCGTGCGCGCGCTCGAACCCCGCGAGGTCGGGGCCGGGCCAGGCGGGGGCCGGCGGGCCGGGCGGCTGCACGGGCGTCGCGTCCGGGGCGAGGGCGTCGATGGCGTGGTTCATGTCACCGTCCGTATCCGGGGCGCTGCGGCACGGTGCGCCACAGCGGCGACCTGGTCTCCGCGGGGGCCGGCGGCGCGGCCTGCTTCCAGGTGCCGCCGGCGATGTAGAGGATCATGACGTTCAGCACCGCCGCGACGGGGACGGCGAACAGCGCGCCCGGGATGCCGGCCAGCAGCGACCCGGTCGTCACCGCGATGACCACGCCGAGCGGATGCACCTTCACCGCGGTGCCCATGATGAGCGGCTGCAGCACGTGGCCCTCGACCTGCTGGACGAGCAGCACGACGCCGAGCATGGCGAGCGCGATGCCCCAGCCGTTGTACACGAGCGCGACGAACACCGCGAGCGCACCCGTGACCACCGCTCCGACGATGGGGATGAACGAGCCGAGGAACACCAGGATCGCGATGGGGATCGCGAGCGGCACGCCGAGCAGCAGCGCCCCCAACCCGATGCCGATCGCGTCGATCGTGGCGACGAGGATCTGGACCTTCACGAAGTTCTGCAGCGTGGCCCAGCCGGCCCGGCCGCTGCCGTCGATCGCCGCCCGGGCACGGCGCGGGAAGATCCCGACGAGCCAGTTCCAGATGAACTTCCCGTCGATGAGGATGAACAGGGTCGCGAAGAGCGCCAGCAGGAGGCCGGCGAGGAAGTGCCCGACGGTGGAGCCCACCGAGAGCGCGCCGCTGACGAGCACGCTGCTGTTGTCCTGCATCGCCGCGACGACCTCCTGCACCCAGGAGTCGATCTGCGCCGACGTGATGTGCAGCGGTCCCTCCAGCAGCCAGGCGCGGAAGTCCTCCCACGCGATCACGCTCTGCCGGGCCAGGTCGCCGGACCCGCGCACGATCTGCGAGATGCCGAGCGTCAGTAGCCCTGCGACGGCGACCAGGGTGGTGAGCATCGCGACCGTGACGGCGAGCCACTTGGGCCAGCGGTGCCGCTGCAGGAATTCGGAGAAGGGCACGAGCAGCGCGGAGAGCAGCACCGCGACGAGGACCGGGATCACGACGAAGCGCAGCTGGATCACGAGGAACACGACGACCGCGAGGACGCCGCCTACGAGCAGCAGCCGCCACGACCACGCGGCCGCGACCCGCATCGGATACGGCACGGACTCGGACGCGTCGCGACGCTCGGCGTGCGTGTCGGGCGCGGGGGCGCGCCGCGTGCGCGCGCGTCGGATGCGCGAGGTGCCCTTGGCGTCCGCCATGTCCCCAGTCTAGGCTCCGCGTCGCGGTCGACCCGCCCGGATGTCGCGGGCTCCCGCTAGGGTCTGAGCACCATGGTCGACCACGTCAGCCCCGCCCTCGCCCGCCGCATCGCGCTCGCCGCCCAGGGGTTCGGCCGCCCGCGTCCCGCCGCAGCCGGCACCCGCGCGATCGCCGGCGTCGTCGACCGGCTCGGCCTGCTCCAGATCGACTCGGTCAACGTGTTCGAACGGAGCCACTACCTGCCCGCCTTCAGTCGCGTCGGTGCCTACGACCGCAGCGCGCTCGACCGCCTCGCGTGGGGCAGGCGCGGCCGGCTCGTCGAGTACTGGGCGCACCAGGCCGCGTTCATCCCGCGCGAGCTCTGGCCGCTGTTCGAGTTCCGGCGCGAGGAGTACCGGCAGCAGGGCGCCTCCGAGTGGGGCGGCTGGCTGAGCGAGAACCGGCGGCTGGCCGACTGGCTGCGGGTCGAGCTGGCCGCCAACGGACCGATGCCCGCGAGCGCCATCGAGCACGACGCGAACACGCGCCGCGGCCCGTGGTGGGGATGGTCCGACGTGAAGCGGACCCTCGAGTGGATGTTCCGCACCGGCGAGGTGGTCTGCGTCGACCGGCGTCGCTTCGAACGGGTCTACGCGCTCCCCGAGCAGGCGCTCGACGCGTCGCTGCTCGAGGGCGCGCCCGCTGCCGACGACCAGGTCCGCGCCCTGGTCGAGCGGGCGGCCTCCGCACTCGGCATCGCCACCGCCGCCGACCTCGCCGACTACTGGCGGATGAAGGCCGTGCAGGTACGCCCCGCGATCGGCGACCTCGTCGACGCCGGAGTGCTGCAGCCGGTCGAGGTGCCCGGCTGGACCACGGGCGGCCGCCCCGTTCCGGCGTGGCTCCACCGCGACGCGCGGCGGCCGCGCCGCGTCGAGGCCGCCGCGCTGCTGTCGCCGTTCGACCCGGTGGTCTGGTTCCGGCCGCGGGCCGAGCGGCTCTTCGACTTCCACTACCGGATCGAGATCTACACCCCCGAGGCGCAGCGG
The DNA here is from genome assembly GCF_052805135.1 of Agromyces arachidis. Classification (NCBI taxonomy): domain Bacteria; kingdom Bacillati; phylum Actinomycetota; class Actinomycetes; order Micrococcales; family Microbacteriaceae; genus Agromyces; species Agromyces arachidis. Next base: position 6,269 of record NZ_JBRBDK010000001.1, on the reverse strand, counting down.
CAGTTCGGCTACTACTCGCTGCCCGTGCTGCTCGACGACCGGATCGTGGGTCGCATCGACCTCAAGAGCGATCGGGCGGCGCGCGTCCTCCGAGTCCAGTCCGCGTGGGCGGAATCGCACGCGCCGGCCGAGACCGCCGAGCGGCTGGCCCCCGTGCTGCGCGACGCGGCGCGATGGCAGGGACTCGACGACGTGGTGGTCACCGGGCGGGGTGACCTCGCCGGCGCGGTCGCGTCGGCGCTCGACGCGGCCGCCTGACGCGGTCGACTAGAAGCTGCGGCCCATCTCGTGGAGCCGCTTCACCCGCTCGGCGATGGGCGGGTGCGTGGCGAAGAGCCGGTCGATGACCCCCGGCTTCAGCGGGTCCGCGATCCACAGGTGGGCCATCGACGAGTTCTGGCGCTGCATCGGCCGGCCGTACTGCTCGAGCTTGAGCAGGGCCCTCGCGAGCGCGTCAGGATGCCGGGTCGTCATGGCGCCCGTGGCATCCGCCAGGTACTCGCGCTGCCGCGAGATCGCGAGCTGCACCATGCTCGCCACGAGCGGCGCGACGAGCATCGCGACGAGGCCGAAGACGAGCACCACCGGATTGCCGTTGTTGTTCCGGCCGAAGACGGTCATGCGGAGGAACAGGTCGGCGAGGAACCCGATCGCCACGACGAGTCCGAAGACGACCATCGAGAGGCGGATGTCGTAGTTGCGGACGTGCCCGAGCTCGTGGGCCATGACGCCCTCGAGTTCCGAGTCGTCCATGATCTCGAGCAGCCCGGTCGTGGCCGCCACGACCGCGTGCTCGGGGTCGCGGCCCGTGGCGAACGCGTTCGGAGCCGGATCGGAGATGACGAACACGCGCGGCATCGGCGTGCCCGTCGTGATGGACAGGTTCTCGACCGTGCGCCACAGGCGCGGGTGGTCGCGGACGCCGTGGATCTCCACGGCCCCCGACATCGACAGCGCCTGCCGGTCGGCGGTGAAGTACTGGAACAGCGCGTAGGCCGTCGCGATCACGATGGTGATCACGACGATCGTGAGGTCGCCGTAGATCACCGATGCGAGGTACCCGAGCCCGCCGACGATGGCGAGGAAGAGCAGGATGGTGAAGACGGTGTTGCGCTTGTTCCGGGCGATCGCTCGGTACATCGGCTAGAACTGCACGCGCGGCGGCTCGGCGATCGCGGCGGGCTCCGTGACCTCGAAGAACTCGCGCTCGTGGAACCCGAGGCTGCGCACGAAGAGCGTGTTCGGGAACACCTTGATCTTCGTGTTGAGCTCGCGCACGCCCCCGTTGTAGAAGCGGCGCGACGCCTGGATCTTGTCCTCGGTGTCGACGAGCTCGGACTGGAGCTGGAGGAAGTTCTGGCTGGCCTGCAGCTGCGGGTACGCCTCGGCGACGGCGAAGATCGACTTCAGCGCCTGCTGCATGTGGTTCTCGGCCGCGCCCGCCTCGGCCGGCCCCTGCGCCTGCAGGGTCTCGGCGCGGGCCTTCGTGACGTTCTCGAAGACCGCCTTCTCGTGCGCCGCGTAGCCCTTGACCGCCTCGATCAGGTTGGGGATGAGGTCGGCACGGCGCTTGAGCTGCACGGTGATGTCGCTCCACGCCTCGTCGACGCGCACGTTGAGCGTGACCAGCGAGTTGTACGTGGCCCACAGGTAGATGCCGATCACCAGCACCAGGACGACGACGATGATGAGCGGGATCAGCCATTCCATGACGCGGACTCCTGAGGCTTCGGCGACGATCGGGTCTCCGTCAGTCTACGCTGCGCGGGTCCCCCGCCGCCGGAGTTCCCATCCGACTCCGAGCGAGCACGCGGTCGAGGTAGGGGTTCGTGAACCGCCCGTCCGGGTCGAGCTCGTCCCGCACGCGCAGGAAGTCGTCGAATCGCGGATACCGATCGCGCAGGGCCTCGGCGCCGAGCGAATGCTCCTTGCCCCAGTGCGGCCGTCCGCCGAGGTCGAGCATGATCGCCTCGACGCCGCCGAAGTACTCCCGGGGGTCCTCGCGGAAGTACCGGTGCACCGCGACGTAGCCGGTCTCGCGCCCGTAGGCGGTCGAGAGCCAGAGGTCGTCGGATGCCGCGGCGCGGACCTCGATCGGGAAGCTGATGCGCCATCCGTTGCGTTCGATCAGCCGGCGCACCGCGCGCACCGCCTCGGGGACCGCCTCAAGCGGGATGGCGTACTCCATCTCGCGGAACCGCGCCGATCGTCCCGCGGTGAACACCGCCGGAGAGAAGTCCGAGAACTCGCGATCGGGCGCGAGCCGCTCCACCAGCCGGGCGAGCGGCGGGGTGATCGCGGGCACGACCCGTCCGGCTGCGCAGATCGCCCGCAGCGCCCCGTTCGCGAGGAGCTCGTCGTCGACCCACCCCGAGATGCGGCCGACGGGGCGGCGCTCCACGTCGCCGGGCAGGCGCGTGTTCGTCTTGGTCAGCGCGCTGCCGGTGTGCGGGAACCAGTACACGTCGAGGTGGTCGACCTCGCGCACCCGCTCGGTCCATCCGTCGATGACCTCGTCGAACGGCTCGGTGCGCTCGACCGCGTGCAGCACGAAGCGCGGCACGAGCTGGAGGGTGACGTCGACGAGGACGCCCAGCGCGCCGAGCCCGAGCCGGATCGCCGGGAGCAGCTCGGGCCGTTCCCGATCGCTCACGCGCACCATCCGCCCGGTGCCGTCGACGAGGGTCGCCGCGACCACCTGCGTCGCGAGCCCGCCGAACGCGAGTCCGGTCCCGTGGGTCCCGGTCGACACCGCGCCGGAGATCGTCTGCCGGTCGATGTCGCCCATGTTCGCCATCGCGAGGCCGTACGGCTCCAGCAGCCGCGGCAGCCGGTGCAGCGGAGTGCCCGCGCCGAGCGTGACCCGGCCCGCGGCGACATCCGCGTCGAGGACCCCCGAGAGGTCGCCGAGGTCGAGCTGCACATCGGGCGCCACCGCGATCCCGGTGAAGCTGTGCCCGGACCCGACCGCCTTGATCCGGAGGCCGGACGACGCCGCGGCCTGCACCGCGCGCTGGACCGCGCCGGCGTCGGCGGGGCGCTCCACCCGGACCGGCCGGACCGCCTCGGTGCGCGACCAGTTGCGCCACACGGCGCCCGTCGCCGTCACAGGAACGCCTTCCCCTCGCCGCGGTACGTCGGCAGCTCGCCGACGACCGCCTCGCCGTCGACGAGCGCGAACGACGCGACGTGCTCGGCGAGCTCCCCGGACTTCGCGTGCCGCAACCAGACCCGGTCGCCGGGGCGCAACCGCCCGGCACCGGGGCCGCTGAGAGGAGTCTGCACCTCTCCCGCCCCCTCGCGCGGCAGCATCCGCAGCCCGTCGGGCCAGCACACCTCGGGCAGGCGATCCCCGCCCGGCGGCCCCGACGCGACCCATCCCCCGCCGAGCAGCGCGGCGTGGTCGGGGCCGGGCGAGCGCACCACGTCGAGTGCGAACGCCGCGGCGGGCGCGGGCGTGAAGTCCTCGTAGGCGTCGAACAGGTGCCCGGCGAACAGGCCGGAACCCGCGGCGACCTCGGTGACGCTCGGGTCGGCGACCGTCGCCTCGATCGACCCGGTGCCGCCGGCGTTCACGAACTCCAGGTCCGCGATCTTGCGCACCGCCGCCACGGCTCGCGCGCGTCGCTCGACCAGCTCGGCCATCGACCGAGACTTCATCCAGCGGTTCCGCGCGCCCTCGAGCGCCCGCCCGGCCGGCCGGTCCGCGATCCCGGCCACCTGCGCCTCGTACGACATGATGCCCACCAGCCGGAATCCCGGTCGCGCCGCGATCGCCTCGGCGAGTGCGACCGCGTCGGCCGGCTCGTGCACGGGCGACCGTCGCACGCCAACGTGGCCGAGCAGCGGTGCCCGCCACGACGCGTCGAGGTCGAGGCAGAGCCGCACCGTCTCGCCGCGGCCGGGCGGGCGAACCGCGTCGACGAGGTCGAGCTGGTCGACCGAGTCGACCATCAGCGTCACCCGCGCGGCGGCCTCCGGATCCTCGACCAGGCGGCGGATGCCGCGCCGGTCGGCCGTCGGGTACCCGACCACCGCGTCCTCGACCGAGCCCGTGCCGACGAGCCAGAGCGCCTCGGCGAGCGTGAAGGCGAGCACGCCGCGGTATCCCGGCATCCGTCCGAGCGCCTCGAGCACCCCGCGCACGCGGAGCGACTTCGACGCGACGCGGATCGGGGTCCCCGCCGCGCGCCGGACGAGGTCGCGCGCGTTGTGCCGCAGCGCGCCGAGGTGGAGCGTCGCGACCGGAGCATCGAGGTCGGCGGTCGCCGCCCCGAGGCCGCCCCAGAACCGCGCCGGGTCGTCCCACGGCGCCGTGCCGGGCTGTTCCGGGACGCCGATGTCGAGCCGGAGGTCGAGTGCGGTCACGGGCCACAGTATGCATCCGGGGCGCGCCGGGCGCCAGCGACCCAGTACGCTCGCACCATGCGCCTCGGGGTACTCGACGTCGGTTCGAACACCGTCCACCTGCTCGTCGTCGATGCGCATCCGGGCGCGCGGCCGATTCCGACCGCGTCGGAGAAGTCGGTCCTGCGGCTGATGCGCTACCTCGACGACGACGGAGCGATCAGCGAGGAGGGCGTCGAGGCCATCCTCGACGCGGTGCGCCAGGCGGTGAAGGTGGCCCGGAAGTCCGGCATCGACGAGATGCTGGCCTTCGCCACGTCGGCCATCCGCGAGGCGACCAACGGCGCCGAGGTGCTCGAACGCGTGGAGGAGGCCGCCGGGATCCACCTCGACGTGCTGAGCGGGCCCGACGAGGCGCGGATCACGTTCCTCGCGGTCCGTCGCTGGTACGGCTGGTCGGCCGGGCGCGTGCTGCTGTTCGACATCGGCGGCGGCTCGCTCGAGATCGCGCACGGCGGCGACGAGGTCCCGGATGTCGCGCGGTCGGTCCCGCTCGGCGCAGGCCGGTCGACCATCGAGTTCCTCCCGGACGACCCGCCCACCGACAAGCAGGTCGAGAAGCTGCGCAAGCACGCCAGGTCGGTGCTCCGCGACGCCGTGGACGACATGGGCGGGATCCCCGAGATCGACCACGTCGTCGGCTCGTCGAAGACGATCCGCTCGCTCGCGAAGCTGGCCGGCGACACCGAGGAGGGCGTGGGGTCGGAGGACCGCAGCATCCTTCGGCTGTCGCAGCTCGACGACTGGATCCCCAGGATCGCGAAGATCCCCGCCGACGCTCGGCCGAACCTGCCGGGCATCACGGCCGATCGCACGTTCCAGATCGTCGCCGGGGCGGTCGTGCTCTCCGAGACGATGCGCGCCTTCAAGGCGAAGGTCCTCGAGGTGTCGCCGTGGGCGCTCCGCGAGGGACTCATCCTGCGGCGTCTCGACCGCCTCTCCTGACGCGACGAGGCGCGACGCGCCGCGGCGCCGGCTAGGACCCGGCGAGCAGGACCTGACCGAGCACTCCGAGCGCCACGACGCCGAGCCCGGCGGCGAGTACGGCGACGCCGCCGACTCGCCGTCGTTCGAACAGGCGCGCCAGGCCGACGAGGCCGACGCCGATGCCGGAGAGGATCAGGACGACCGTGCCGCCGGCGGCCGCCCAGAACCGGGCGCCGTCCGCGCCGGTGATCGCGATGACGTAGACCGCGAGGAGCGTGAGCACGGCGACGATCACCGCGATGCCGGCGGCTCCCTCGGCGAGTTCGCGAGCGGTCTCCGGGGCCGCCGAGGGCGGAGCGGCCCACGGGCCGTCGACGTGCGTCGGTCCGGTGCGGTACCGCGGGACGAGCACCCGGACCACGGCATCCAGGTCGGCCGGATCGGGGAGGTCGATCGGGACGGCGAGGAACGCGCGGAGCCATCGTCGCTCGACGCCGCTCGACGCGAGCAGCCGCGCGAGCCGGTCGCGTTCCCGCTCCGTGGTCCACCCGTCGACCACGATCCCCCACCGGCCCGCTTGGTCGGGGCAGTCGAGGTCCCGGTACAGCTCGGCCAGCGCCAGTCGATGCTCGAAGGGCGGCCGGTCGCGGGTCGCGGCCGGCTTCAACGTCTCGATCGCCGCACGGGGGTTGCCGGCGTCGAAGAGCTCGCGGGCACGTCGGACGGTGTCCACCGGCGACTCCTCCTCGATCGTGACGCGGCCTCGACCGCGTGGCGCACGCACGCCCGCCGCGGGAGGGAGAGACGGTGCTCCCGCTGGGATTCGAACCCAGACTGAGGCGAGTTTAAGTCGCCTGCCTCTGCCGATTGGGCTACGGGAGCGGGGGGGGGGGGGGGGGGGGGGGGGGGGGGGGGGGGGGGGGGGGGGGGGGGGG